>CALVMH010000007.1 GCA_944343275.1 uncultured Clostridia bacterium
TTTGAAACGAAATCTTACCACTCCCCAAATAGACAAAAATTATTGCAAAATGTGCCGTTTTTTGCATATCATTTCATTCTGATAGACAATTTATAGACAATCGAATATCCAAACAATTTGACATGCGGTGATACTCAAGAGGCTCAAGAGGCGCCCCTGCTAAGGGCGTAGTGCTGTAACAGGCAGCGAGGGTTCGAATCCCTCTCACCGCGCCAAATATAACTAAAACGAACCTCGAAATAATTCGAGGTTCGTTTTTCAAATATAACATTAGTAATTACATTCTCAATGATCCTCGTACATATCTTCGAAGATTTCGAATGCACACATCAAAAGCACCAATAGCCCGCTGTCATCTCCATATATTCCAAACTTCTCATGAAACTTGTCGGCATCCCAAGCGGAATATCTCGCAAACAATTCATCTATCTTCTGAAAATCTTCATCCCACGACAATCCCATGATGACCGTATCGCTATACTTTCTATAAAAAAACTCTGCAATGTCCCGATCTTCAAGGTGTGTTGTTATAGTTTGAATGCTCTCTTTAGCCCCCATAGATATGGCGCGAACTACATTTAAGCAAAACATCTCAAAAACAATCAAGTTTTCTTTTCCTTTTTTCATTCGTTTTCCCTCACTAACACGATATTTTTTATTTAAATATAAACATGTTTTTTGTGTATAAAACACCCCTCCCGAAAATATTTCGGGAGGGGTGTTTTACTTCTTCTTGATGGCGTCGACCATAGCACGGAGCTTGCCCGCTGCCGTTTCCGTGGCATCGTTCAATTTTTCTTCCGTCGGCTTTCCCGCCGATTCGGTCATGTTCTCCTTTGTCTGATCAATCACTCCTTCGATCACACCGAAGATCGGCTCTGTATTTGTCCTGTTTGCAATCGCATGGATGATCGCAGTTGCGAGCTTTCGCGTAGGCTGGAACAATAGCCAATAAATCAACATCGTTCCGACGCTGAAGCAAACAATGAGCAAAACAAACAGCTCCTCATCCTCCACGTGCATGAAGTTCTCCAGCCATATGTACAGCCCGAGCGCCGCGAGGAGAAGCGCCATCGGCGTAAAGACATATTCCTTTACGTTTCCGGAAAGATTTCTCCCCGCTCGCTTTGCAATCGCACAAACGATTAGCTTTGCAATAGATGTGACGCCTACCGCTGCGACAGAAATCGCCGCACATACGCCGTACAGAAGCACCTGCTCTTTCATGATAAGTTACACCTCCTTTGCCGCAGGAAGGCTCTGCTGCGCCGCCGCCAGATGCTTGTCTACCGACAGAAACGCCGCATCGACTTCCGTATCGAGCGCCGCACGCAACTCTTCGGTCTTCTGCGTGATCGCCGCGTTCTTCTGCTGTTGCAGCGCGAGAATCCCTTCGGAACACGTCTGTTCCTGTTGCTGCTTAAACGCGGCGAGCGGTCCGGCTTCGATCTGTGCCCAACGTTCTTGCTTGAACGCCTGCTTCTCCGCTTCAAGATTGGAGCGAAGATTTTCCAGCTTTTCCTCAAAATTGGTCATAGCACTATCCTCCTTTTTTATTTATAAAACGGTACCTGTTTTATCGAATTGTAATTGATTCTCATTCACCGTCACGCGCGCCTGTTTGCGGGCGGCGAGCTGTACGGCGTATTCTTCCTGCAATGCAGCGACCCCCGCCGCGTCGCCCTCTGCCGTTGCTTCGGCGATTTTCAGGACGATATAGTCCGTCTTTTCAAGGTATGCCTTTGCCTCCGCGATCGCCTTTCTCGCCTCGATCGCCGCAAGCTCTTCCTCGGTATACGGGATATACACCTGAATGGCTTCCGTCTCGTCCCATGCTTCCTTGGCGGGCACGGCTTCCGTCGGCTTGATCTCCTGCACGTCCCGCCCGCCGTTCGGATACTCCGCGAGGACGAGATAGTACTTTCGCTCCACATGCCCCACGATCTCCGTCTCTTCGCCCGCCGCCGCGAGTAAAGCCGCTTCCTCACGCAAGGAAGCCTCTTGCTCCGTGACGGGCGGAAAGACCGTATGCCCCTGCGCCTGCAGCTCCATTGCCACTTCCCTTGCCGTTTTTGCGGGCACTGCGGGCGTCGCCGCATGCTGTTTGATGACGATCTTGTCTGCCACCAGCCGTCCCTTTGCGGGGTCGTAGTCTGTCAATTCCTGCGTTTTGCTTCGATTGAAAATTTTCATTATTTACCTCGTTATTTTATTAGCCTATTTTGTTCCATACCGATACATTTTTGCTGTCAGTTAATGCGACATCTCCTATCTTTTCCCACGTCCCGCCGTCTATCGCGGCGGGGGACTGTTCCGAATCAGACAACCGTAATGCCGCTGCGGTTGATGCTGTTGAATTTTGGAAAATCAAGTCTACCCGCCCCCAATTTTTCCACGTTGCATCGTCTTCCGCCGCACGGACCGCCATCAAATAATTCCCTGTTCCACCGTCGCCGAGAATGAATTGGATCGGATTCGATAACGCATTGCTCCGTGAACAAAATGTAACCAGCACGCCATAGCCTAATGACCCATAAATAGGGGAATTTAATACACTAAGGCGTTTTGCTTCTGCCATGATTAACGTGTTTCCCGGCACACCGTACTTTTTCTGATTGTAATAGCTTGGCGGCGAATTGACCTCTATTCCTTCTCCGACATTATCACCGCATAAATAATTTGCCTTATTTGAACTCCCTGCGTCATTTGCATATAGGATGGGCTGGTCGAGGATGACATCTTCGGTGTATGGTGTTTGTAATTCGTATTGGACACTGATAGGATTCGCAGACAAATAACTTCTAAACAATTCAAGTGAAGTTAAATTACTATCCATCGTCTTGATGAATAAAAAGTCCGAATATGCCTGTTCGCTCGTTTGCGCCAACGAAATACACTTTTTAGACGAATTGTTTTGTTCAAATCGACTCGATACAAGAACATTTGCCACTGCATGCGATTTCACATGATAATCGACAGCAACATAATTTTCAACTACTTTCAAAAAAATAAAGCGACCATCCTTATTAGCCCCCCACACCGAATAATTTTCATCAGCACTTCCATCGAGATAAAGGTACCCCGTCTTTCTCGTAATGGTGGCAGTGCCGTCGCCATTGTCGGTGAAGGTGTCATAAGCGCCGAGATTGTACATGTTTTTCAGCGCTTGTTCCTCGGCTGCGGCGGAGATGTTCTTACGCGCTTGCAGCTTCTGCTCGTCCGTCAGCGTCTGTTCTGTAAAATGGACGGCGCCCGTATCCGTTACGTTCATTCCGTTGATTCGTGAAATTGTTGCCATTTTGCCCATGATGCTCCTTTTTTTGAATTTTTCATGGGCGATTTGATTATGCGACGCGTTCCCAGCAGTAAAACGTGCGGTGTTGCCTCGCCGCCCGTTATGCCTGCCGCATAAGTTGTGCCCGCGAAGAGCGGGAATACGTTCTGCACGCGCTCCCGGCTGCCGCCCATGATCGCAGCAGGAGAGGTGGCGTCGGACGAAATCCATAATGACCCTATCGGATGTTTATCTAACTTTGCCTCCCCCGAGTTTAAGCTCTTCACCGTTGATCTGCGTGATTGCGGCGGCGCTCGGCGCATCTCCCGTCACCCCGATGATCAGGTTATACGTTCCGTCTTCGAGAAGTTCGTAGCTGCCAACGACGGCTTGCGCCTGTTTGACTGTTTTTCCGTCTGACGTGAACATCTCTCCCAATCCGATATTTCCCTGTGCCTGCTTCTGCTGCGATTCGGTCAATGTCTGTTCTGTAAAATGAACCGCCTCATCGTCTGTACCGCTTACTCCGCGCGGGATCTTCGCATCGAAATCCAGCAGGACTTTGTTTGTTCCCTCCTCACGGCGCACACTGACGTCGAAATCCGCATCAAGCCCCGCAGCGAGCGTCTCTGTGGTAACCGTCCCCACTTCGATGTTGACGTCTCCGCCGCCCGAGCCATAAATAACATCGAGCGTCTTCATGAGATCGGAGATCGTTCCGTCCGGATTATGCGTAAAGCTGGCGAGTTCCGCCTGATACGTCCCCGCGCCGTTCTGATATAAGGAATCCTGAATGAGTGACTGCGGCGTTCTGATAAAGAAGGAAAAGTCCACGTCCCCGTTGGACGCGAGCGTCACCTGCGCCACGATCTGATAGGACGTCGGTCTGAGCGGCACGGACGAGAGCGAAAGCGTCTCGATCCCTGTCACCTTGACCCTGATCCCGTGCAGAATGACGAGCCCCGGAGAGATCCCGATCGCACTGCCCGCCGCCGTCAGTGCACATTCCGAAAGCACCCCTCCCACGATCCCGTCACGCCCGCCCGCTGCAAAGTTGTTGAATGCGCCGCCATCCACGTTTTCGTTGTCGATCCCGTTTTGTTCCAAAATTTTATAGCTCATATTCCCTCCAATCAGGGCAACTCCCACCCGATATTGTACGCTTCGACCAGACCTACACTATTGACATTTGCATATATTGCAGTCATTACATAATCGACCGTCGGACCTGCTGTTACGTTCCCCTCCTTATCAATATTAAGCTCAACGCTTATCGGTGTCCCCAAAAATCCGATGCTTGGAAAATAAACTTCTGCTCTTGTATGAACGGGGTTTTTGGGACGAAATCCTTCCGGAAGCGTTATAATCGTTCCTGAAATATCGGTTATCTTACCGAAAGTCACTCCGCCGCCAGCGCTGGAAATGTAATTAGTATTATTTGTTGAAATATTCGTCTTTGTCCCAAGCGATAATTTCTTTAATATCGCAAATTTACCCAACCTTTGAACAGTGCATTTCGGGGATTCGGCATCCGCCCAACCCGCCTGCAGCGTGATCGCCCCGTTTTCGATGGATGCCTCCTTAAAACCCATTTCATCTAATCGCCGACCGACATCCGCCATCAATTCGGCGTTGTACGGGACTGCCTGCACCATTTTTTCAACGTCGGCGATGACGCCGCTTGTTGCAGTGAAATGATAGAGCGGCAGCCGCGCCGTCCCGATCGTATTTTCCGTGAGGTCGTCGCTTGCGGGAATCTCGGGAAATCCCGCCGTATCGGTCACCGATTTTATCTCCGCCGTGTCCGTTGCGCAGTTGACTTCCAGATACACGGAAAAATACGTTTTATTCGTTACGGACGCGGACGTCGGGATGCTGACGCCGTTCGCATCGATCTCGACCTCCCACCCCTGCAAACAGAGTACGCCGCTTAGCACGACGAACGACGTTCCGCTGACCGTGGAACCGATCTCCTGCCCCCTGTTTTTGACGTACCCGTCATACCCGCCGTAGGCGTACCGCACCATGCGCGCATCGTCGTGATTGCTGACGTTTGGCGTTTCGCTCTCCTGCCTGATCAACCGTAATCCCATGATCTCCTCCTATAAAATGAATGATATTCCCGTCGTGCGGAATCCGATCTGCACCTTTTTCAGCCCCGACGCGTCGTATTGCAGTTCGCCGCACGGCAGCGATTTGTAGACGGCTTCCCCGCGATGGACGACGACATTGAAGCGGGATTCCATGGAAACGATCGGGTCCTGCCCCCGCGGCAGCAGACCTTCGATCTCGATATTTTCCTGATACATGCTTTCAACAAGCTCTTTGAGCGCCTCGGTGTCCGCCTCCATTTTCAACGCCGCGATCTCACTCTCGTCCTCCGTCTCTTTCAGCGTAACGCGCCGCTTGATGGGATAGACGTCCCGATGAGACGGGTCGTCCGTGATCGCGCTCTGCGACGTCATGATCCACTTCGTCCCTGCCGTCAGCTCTTTCGTCGTCTTATTCAAAACATAACCCTGCGTTTCGTTGACGTCTGCGACCCACTTCCCATAATCGTAGACGCCCCACTCCCACAGCTTTACGGTGACATCCCGATACATGGAAAGTCCGATGCGGAACACCACCTTCTTGGCAACAAGGTCAAGTTCCGCCGTCATGAAAAGCCCGTAATATTTGAGATATGGCGCAAAAATATCTTCCCACGCGTCGTATATCGCCCACGTCTCGGCGGACGGTTTCAAAAAGTCAAATGCGACCGTTCCGACATTGCCGTTGAACACAAGCTCGCAGGCAAAGCTCCCCTGCGTGACCTGTTCGTTCCATTGGGAAAAGACATCCCTCAGAAACGCGTTGACGTCGGAAAACGTCTTGGAAAGATCGAGCAGCACGTCCGCTTTGAGCATCGTTTTTAAATCGGACGCCGTGATCTTTGTCTGATTGTCCTCCGTGAGCTGCGGAACGCCCGCCAACGCGCCGTAGAGGTAGTTTCCCCTGTCGTTCTTGACGACGACGAATGTGGGCTGCATATCCTCCGTAAACGCCTCGCAGGTGCATTTCATATCGTCCAGATCGACGGCGCGCCGCGTCAGCGAATAGCTTGCGTTATCCACAACGAGCGACGCGTTGTTCTTCGTCCCTTTGAAATCCTTGTCGTAAAACGAGACGATCATAAGCCGTACTGCCTCCACGAGCCCGTCAGCGCGCCGGAGTTCGCCCCGTCCATCGTGATCTGGATACGGCTCTTCCCGCTCTCCGCAAACAGATAGGTATCGTACGACGGATCGGTGTTCGCGCTGTATTCCTCCTGTTTCGTCCCGTTGAAATACCAGATCTTCCGCGCCGCGCTGTTGATGACGAGGTACTCACCCGTTTTCAGGGAAAGCTCCGGAAAACTGACGATATTGTAAGCCTCCCCGCTTTCGTTCAAAAGCTCGACGCGCGGCGCGTCACGCGGGCCTTCCAACCGCACCGTGACGGGAACGGGCGCGATATACGGATTCTCGATCTCGTTATTTTCGACCACGTTCTTCCCGTAGCAGTACGGATACCGGAACGCATAACTCTTTCCGACGCTGGAAAAGCTGATCGTGATCGTCTTCTCGATATTGACAAAGAAGGGCGTGAGCGGCGTGAACGTCGCCGCGCAGGACAGGTTGTCGTATTCGTCCTTTTCCGTCTTTTTCAGCTCGGTGACCTTCCCCTCGACGTAGCGCGGCTGCACGCCGTCGTCGTATTCGAGCGCGAGCGCGCTGCTCTCCGTGGAGTACTTTTGCAGCCATTGAGACAGGATCGTGAACTTCTCGTAGCCGCGCCCGATCAGATTGATCGTAATACCGACAGCCTGCTTTTCCTGTACGACTTTCGTGACGGTGTCCGTGACGTCCCCCTCAATTTTCGAGAGTTTGAGCCGCCATCCGAGCCCGCTCAGATCGGTGACGACGTCGAGCGGGAAGCGGTCGATGATGGAATTGTCGATGTCAAACACGACGAACGCAAATTTCCGCATATTACCTCCTCGACTGCGCAAGCGTTGCGATCTCCCGTCCGACCGCCGCCGCGATCTCTTCCGCCGTCGCCCCCGGGCTCGTCACATTGACCGTGACGTTGTACTGATCGGCATAGGTGTTGTCCGTATAAGACGCGCCGCCGCCCGAAGACGTGTACTTCGGAAGCTCATAGTCTCCGTTCATCACGCCGTTTGCGACCCCTGCGCCGTCGTAATCGGGCAGATTGTCGGGCACGTCTATTTCGTCCTTTGCGGCGTTGACAGCCGCCACAGCCGCCGTTATGCCCACCATGATGCCCGCCACGGCAATCCCCAGCGACCACGCCGAATGAAATGCCCCGAATGCGATCGCCGCGCCCAACAGTGCCGCCGTCAGGACGCCGATCACGGCGATCGTTCTCTGAATGCCGTTCATATTGTTCCAATTCGTGATGATGGAGAAGACCGTTCCGATGACGGCGGCGAACGTTGCCGCAACGATCATGCCGCGCCCTATCGTGGAATTTAATTTTGAAAAGAGCGGGATCACCGCCTTCAATCCCGGGACCATCTTTCCGATGAGGATGAGCAGCGGGCCCGCCACGGCAACGATGCCGAGCAGGGCGAGGATGGTATCCTGCATCCCCGGAGAGAGGTTCTCAAACCACGCCGCAAGCTCTTCGAGCGCGGGGACGACGGATTCCTCGATGAACGCCACAACGCGTTCGATGATCGGCGCGAACGCCTCGCCGAGCTGCGCCGTGGCGTACTGCATCGTCACGGACAGACGGTTGAACGTATCGTCCAGCTCCGCAAGTTCCGCCGCCTCTTCGCCCGTGAGCGACGGCATGGCTTCAAATTCCGCGTTCCACTTGGCAAGGTCCGCCGCCCCCGCGTTGATATACGGCAGGAGCTGCGTGGCGATCTTATCGCCGAACAGCTCGTTCGCATACGCCGTCTGCAAAGAGCCGTCTTCCACTTCGGAAAGCGCTTTGACGATGCCGTCGAACATCTCCTCATCCGAACCGAACTGCCGCGCGGAGATGCCGAGCGCTGTAAGCGTTTCCGTTGCCGCGTTCGCCGTTACCGTAGACAGGTCCGCCATGGCGGCGCGGGCGCGGATGAGCGCACGGGAGAACGCCGTTGCGTCCACGCCCGATTGCAGCGCGAGATAGTTCCAGCGCTGCACCGTCTCGGCGGAGACGTCGAAGCGCTGCGTCATGTCGTCGATCTCCGCGCCCGTTGCCGCCGCGCTCTTTCCGATCGCCGCCGCCCCCGCGATCGCCGCCGCAGCCGCCGCCGAGAATACGGATACCTTCTGCCCCGCCTTTTCGATGGAATCCCCGAGCTTCTCGAACTTCGCGTTCAGCTGCTCGATCTTGATATTCTTGATCCGTTCCAACCCCTCGGCAGCCTTTGCGCCCTGCGTTTCGACCCGCGCCAGCTCCAACTGCAATTTCGCATAGTCGGACTTATCGAATTTCCCCGATTCGTCCATATGCTTCAACTGTGCGCGGAGCGCCTCCGCCTTTTCATCACACAGCTCGATGGCGCGCTGGAACTGCCCCATCGCCTGTACGGCGCGGGTCTCGTCGTACTTGAAATCCAGACTTTTTTCCAGATCGTTCGCCGATTTCTGCGTCTGGTTGATCTCGCGGTTCATACCCTTCATGCTCTCCATGAAGGTCCTGGTGTCCACCCCGATCTTTATCGTGAAGCTCGTTGCCATACGCCCTCCTTACAGCGCGTCAAAATCCGCCGCCGTTGCGGGCGTGATCCGTCGGACGCCCGCTTTCTGCATTTTTTCCTGTTGTTTCGCAAGCAGATATTCCCGCGCGCGGTCGATATGCACCGCGCATACCATGCTGCACGCATCGATGACGTGCAGCCCGCGCCAATCGATGCCCGCCTCTCCCAGCGTTTTTATCATCCTCAAACTCAGCGGCATCAGGTGGCGACCGCGCGGAGCGGATTCACCGATCCTTTGATACAGCTCCGCCATCTCCGCCTGATGCCTTTTCAGTTTTTTTCGGACGCCTCGGAAAAGATCGCGTCGAACGCCGCGCGCAGGCGTCTGACGAGCTCCTCGAAATACTCCCGCTTCGAGACGTCGAACATTTTGACGAATTTCTCAAACGGCAGATCGGTTTCCAAAAAGCAGTAGATCGCTTTGAGCTGCGAGATGACGACGGAGATTTCGCGGCTGTGCGCTTCCTGAATGCGCCCGACGTAGTCCACGATGCTCTCGCGCTGCGCCATCTCGGGAAATTTCGCCTCCCAGCGCATCTGCGCGGCGAGCGTTCCGTCCACGTTGATTTCGCGCTCTTCCGTTTCAAACACGCGCTGCCCGTCCACGATCTCGTCTCGCCTGACGAACGGTAATTTCAGTTTCATGACAGTTCTCCTTATGGGTGTACGGCGCGGCGAGAATTGCACTCGCCTACAAAATCTTTTTCGCCGATAGTCCCCGCGCCGCAAAGGGCGCGGGGTGTCAGGGGGGGCATGGCGATATGATGCCATTGTGTGAGCTAAACCGTCTTTGCCGCCGCCATCTTGGGCGTAGGGACGCTTTCAAGGAAGGTCGCGTAGTTCGCGTCGCCGGGGTTTGCACTCATCGTGAATACCTTCGTGCGCTGCCCGTTCGCATCCACGTAGTCCGCCGTTCCCTGCGCGTCCTTCTTGTAAATGCCGTAGCCCGTGTAGTTGTAGTCGAACGTGCTCAGCGTGATGCTGTCCTGATTCTGCGTCAGGCTCTCGTTCGGTGGCACGACCACCGCGTTGAACACCCACACCTTCTTTTTGCGGGGCGGCTTGCCCTTCTCCTTGACCGTCGTCTCGAACCCGAAGTGCACGCGCTTGGCGTCCTTGACGGCGACCTCGTCCGTGCCGCCGTTTCCGTCGTCCTCGCGGAAGCCGACCGCCTTTTCAAATTCCGCGTCCCGCGCCGTCGCGCCGATCGCGCCCGTGATGCTCTGGTCCGCGTACAGAATATCTTGCAGCTCGCCGTCGCCGTACAGATTCTGGGTCTTAATGTTTCGGTCCTTGGAAAACGTGTTCATGTAGGTGAACGGCAGGACCGTGCTCTCTTCCCCGACGACGGCGTACACCGCATTCGCGACGTCGAACTGGGCAAGATCTTTTCCCGTTTTATCCATTTCTGATTTCCTCCTTGATGATCTCGATTGTCTTTGCCTGCTCCGCCTGTACCGTTTTGCGGACAAACGGATGCCCTTTTTTACTGAATTCCAGCAGATCGAGGATCGGGATCTCCCCGGTGCCGTTCGTGATGCCGTCGCCCGGCTTCTTCGGACGCGACGCCGTGTTGTTGATATAGCGGACATTCCTGTATTTGAAGTCCACTTTCCACGAACGCTTCACTTCGCCCGTGTCGACCGGCGTCGCCGCTTCCAGCGCCTGTTCCATATGCCGCGCCGCCTTATCCAGCCCGCGGTCGACTGCGGCGTACACCTCTTCGGAAATTTCTCCGATCGCTTCGTCGATCGCCGTCGACAGCTCATGGAGCGTCGGTTTTAACGAGCCTTTCGATTTACGTGCCATACAAAAACTCCAAAGTCCAGCTGTACTGCGCTTCGCGGAGCGTTGTGTCATAGCCGAGATTGCGCGCCGTATAGCAAGCGCCGGACGCGTCGAGCAGCGCCTTCACCTTTCGGCGATTGACGTTGTGGATATCGTCCGAAAGCGCGCCCGTGCACTTGGAGACGAGCAGCAGGTCCGCCGAGTTGCGGCGGAGCATGGCGCGCCCGTCCCCGTACACGGCGGCAGCGTCCGTGACGTCCGTGCGGATGAGCAGATAGCTCTCCGGCACGTTCTCTTCCGCCTCGTCCATGGTCTGCTTGTAGATGGGGATCTCCGCCGCCAGCGGCTGCAAAAATGCCCACAGCGCGGACATGGTATCGTCCGAATCAAAGATTTGCATCTATCCACTCCTTGACCGCCCGCGCTGCGGCGGGATCGTTATACACGGCGACGTTCAGAAGCATCTTCGCGGGCGAACGCGCCTTCCCGAGCGTTCCGACGGCGTAGAGCGCGCCGTCGAACCAGAGATACTTTTCCCCGTCGTACTGCACACGATCGATCTCGACGCTGTTCGTGAGCCGAAAGCCCTGCACCTGCCCGAGCTGGGCGGTGTTGACGCCGACCAGCTCCACGGTCGCAGCGAGCGCTTTTGCCCGCGTGACGCGCTTTGTCCTGTCTCCGTTGACGGCGTTCTGCACGCTCTCCACGTCGGCAAGCACGACCTGTTTACGCCCCGTCAGCATCGTCTTCCGCCTCCCCGTACCGCTCACCCTTCGTTTGGGCGGAGAGCGTATTGCGCATGAGTATGATCGTCCGATTGCCCTCATCCGCATCCACGTTCCCCATCAGGACCTGCGCTTGCAACACGATGGCGGACATCCCGAGTTCAGTTGAAAGAATGCTGTCGGAAATATCGTTTGCGGCGATGATCGCCTGCGCGGTATCGAGCTTTTCCGTATAGTAGGCGTCGAGCTCCGTCCCGGGCGTCAGATCGCCGATCGCCAATTTGAATTTTGCGAGAAGCGCCGCCTTGTCGATCGCCGCCATCGTTCACCTCGCGCCTTACGCCGTTTTCTGCACCAGCTTGACGAGCGCGCCCGCAACGCCCGTCGGCTTCCCGTCTGCAAGCGCCATCCCGCGGTAGACGACGGACCCGCTCATGAAGCCTGCTTCCTCGGAGCTTGCGATCTCGATGGGCTGCGCGAAGTTCATGACATACCCCGATTTCCAATCGCCGAAGTACATCTCGCCGTCCTTGACGTTTGCATCCAGACGGACGGGATACCCGAGCAGCACTCCCACGAAGCCGTCCTCGATCGCACGCTCGAAGAGCGGACGCTTCTGATCGTCTTTGAGCTTCATGACGGTTGCCTTCATTTTGCGGTTGAACACCCAGACGGCGTTGTTGATAAAGCCCTCTCCGACGAGTGCTTCCAGATCGACCAGATTGTCGTAGGTGACCGTCGATCCGTTTGCGACCGGCACGCTGTTCGTCGCGTTCCACGTCTGCGCATCAAGCCCCGTTGGCTGATTGCTGCCCGTACCCGATATGACCGCCTTGTCGCACGCCGCGCGGAGTTTGCGGACGAGGGCACCCACAAGCCACGTCTCGAACGCGTCGATCGACATCCGCGCGACCTGCGCCGTGATCTTGATCGTCTTGATGAGCGTGTACGCTGCGAGCGATACCGCTTTCAGGGTATCGTTGCTCGGCGTGCTGTCCGAGCCCTCGGATACCCATGCCGCATCGTTGACGACGTTTTCCACAGGGAAGCTCGTCAGCCCCGGAATATTCGTGAGCGTGATGAGCCCCAGCAGCGAATCCGATTCGCGGAGCTGCCCGATGATCATATCCATCGTCTGCGTAGGGATCGCTGCCCCTGCCGACGTCGACGCCGACGTCATTGCGCGCTTTTCAATATCCTCCAACGGCTTTCTCTGCAAGCGCTTGAAGAATGCGCTGCGATACTCCGCCGTTGCGGGAACGTCCGCGCGCTCCATGCCGTCTTTGAAATGCAAAATATCGTTGTTCATGATTCCTCTCCCTTCTCCTTGATCTTTGTTTTTTTCCGCCGCAGCGGTGAGTTCGTCGCGGCGCTTGGTGCGGAGCGAAAGCTCCTTGTCGATCTCCTTGCGTTCGGCAGAGAGTTTCTCGAACTCTTCCGCCGAAATGTTTCCGCTGCGGTGCTCTTCGAGCCTGCGCTTCAATTCCTCGCGCTTTGCGGTGAGCTGTTCGATTGCGTTGTTTTCATCCCGCAGCATTTCGATGATGGGATCCATGTTGTTCTCCTTTTATGAAAAATTTTTGAGTTCTTCTTCCACGCGGCGCGCCATTTCCGACTGTGCGCGCAGCGTTTTCCGGCGTTCCTCTTCCATGGCGATGACGACCGTCTCCTTATACGCAGGAAACGCCGTGATGGTGACTTCGGGCAGTTCCTCGATCTTGGTGACCGTGCGCGTGAGCGTGGACGGATTGACCTGATCGTGGGTGCGGAGCCAGAAGCTCATGCCGTCGACGATGCCCGCCTCGATGAGGTTGTACAGATCGCGCGCCTCCTGCGTATTGGGCAGGACGCATTCCATGAACAGCCCCGTCTCGTCCGTTTCCAGCCGCATATTCCTTCCCGTGCGCCCGAGCACGCGGTTCATATCGTGCCCGTAGAGCAGGAACACGTTGCGCAAGTCGACACCGTCGAGCGCCTGCGGCAGGATGATCTCCGTGATCTCGTCGTACCAATAATCCCATACTTTGGTGGGAGTATTGAACAGGATGGGATAGCCGCGGACGACAAGTTCCTTTCTGCCGTTCTCCGCCTCCCGCGCCTCCGTCCGAAATTCCACGGTGCGGAACTCCCGCTGCCGTTTGTGCGTTGCGTCAGGTTGCTGCATTTTTTCCTCCTTCCGGCGCCGATGAGCCGCCGCCCTCCGGTTTCTCCGTCTGACCGTCTGCGCCCGCCGCGCCGTTTTTTACGCTCTGATAAGCGTCCGCATTTTCTATGTTGACCGTATCGAGAGTTACCCTGTACTTTCGCCCCAGCCCATCGGGCAGCGGGGCATATCCGATCATTTCGCGCATCTCGTCGTTGTTCATCACACCGTTGCGCGATACAACGTTGAAGAACGCCGTCTTTGCCGAGAGTGTCGATACCTGCAGCCAGAACGTATCCAGCTCCAACCGGTTGCCGTGCGCCTGTTCCATGCGCGAAAAGATCTTGCCCGTGAATTCCTGTTCCACCTGCCGCGCGATCGGCTCGACATGATTCTTTACAAAGAGCTGATATTCGATTTCCGTCGCCTTGTTATTGACGATATCCGCCGTGATGCCGAAATAGTTGTAGACGATGTCGATGACCAGCTTCATGAGATCACGGTTGACGTCGTTCTCGTTCCAGTTGATGGGCGTGATCTTCCACTGCGGATCGACGTAGGCGATCCCGCGTACCGACTTATCGAAACGCGCATCCAGATCGCGCATCGTTCCGTCCGCATCCTTCTCTTTCAGCTGTCCCTGCGCTGTCGGATCGGTCTGCATGATCGCCCGCACCTTGTTCGGATCCGCAACGGCGATCGCCTGCGCCGCAAGCGCCTGAATGACCATTTCATACAGTCCGAGGTCGTTCTTCTGGCCGCCGCCCAGCGCAGAAAAACGGTTGAGATAGATGAGATCGCTCATGTCGTACGTCTTTCCGATTTGCCCGAACGTGACCGTCGCGCGGTCGTCGTACAGCTTGAAGTCGTAAAAATCGTGCGGCAGCACATACAGCTGCGAGAGCCGCCCCGTACGCGATGAAAAGCGCGGCTCGACGAACACATTGGAATACAGCATCAGGGAAGTAATGAGATTTACCCAGAACTGCGACGCATTCTGCAACGGATTGGCGCGAACGTTGATGACGCGATCCTCCTCCCCTTCGAGATAGGTGACATTCCCGTCCTTGTCCTTGCGTTCAAAGTACTTCGGGATGATGGAGAAGATCTCCGCGAACGACTGGATCGCCGTACGCACTTCCGGGATCTGATAGATGTTGCTCGCGTAGTTGTAGGCAAACCATCCCACGTTGTTGCCGTAGTACTCGTGAACGATCGTGCGGAGCTGCTCCCTCGGCGGCTGCTTCGGCTGCGGGGCGCTCCGCGCGAATGTGTGTTTGAAAAAGTCCAGAATTTTCCCCATGTTCAGATCCTGAAAAGATGTCCGATGCGGTTCGCGTACAGCGGCATCTCCTTGGCGCGCTGATAGGCGACGAACGCATTGAATACGCCGACGGCGCCGTCGATATGCCCCGTCGATTTCGCCTTGTGCGGCGAGAGGTTGTTGTTGACGTCCTGTCGGATTTTGAGATTGTAGAAGCAGTACGCGAACAGTTTGTTTCTTACGTCCGCAACGATCTTGCCCGATTCAAACAGGCTTTTCGTCACCTTGATCGGCTCGGAAAGCGTCCAGCCGCCCTGTGCGACTTCGGTGAGAACGCCGAGATCGCGCGTGACGCTCCCCGTCTCCCCGTCACGGTGCACCTTCTCGTGCGAAAAGCCGTGCTCCTGCATATCCGTGAGCCACTCCTTGGAGAGCGCGCGGTCGTATCCGATTTTGAGGAAGCTGACCTTATATTCGTCGCGCAGCAGCGTAAACCATGCCGTGACGTACTCCTTCCGCACGTAGCTCCCGGGCGTGACGACGACCACTTCGCTCGTGATACGGTCTCCCGTGGCAAGGTTCGTCATGCGCCGATAGTCCTGCTTATCCCGCTCGCTGTTGCGCGCGAGGCGGTCTTCCGCGATGAAGTAGGCTTGCAGATAGATGAACTTTTCGCCCGTCAGGATCTGCGCCGTCGCGTTACAGAGGTCCGTCGTCTCGGCGAGATCGACGCCGCCGACGGCGTATGTATCGATATACTCCGCAGGCTCGACGACGCGCATTGCGTTCCGGATGGCGATCATGCTGAAATAATCGATGGACGCCCCGATCTGCCTGTTCATGTGCTTGGCGATGAAGGTATTGAGCAGGGCGGGATCGTCCTTCATGCTTTCCAGCTGCCCGCGCAGAAAGTCCATCGTCGGGCGCCCCTCGTACATGGCGGGGTTCGCCTTGATCCAGCACGCCTCGTCGCGGTAGTCGTCCGCTTCGTCGATCCCGAACATGAGCGCGAAGATGCGGTCGCTTAGCCCGAGCCGCTTCTTTTTGAGGAATTTCTTGTTCCGTTCATAGAGGGATTCGTACAGGCTCTCCGGCGTGATGCCCGCCGAAGAAATGACGATCATCATCGGCTGCGAGCGCGCGCCCATTCCCGACTTCGTCGCGTTATACTGATTCTTGTTGGTGATCTCGTGCGCCTCGTTGACGACGGCGACGGACGGGTTGGCGCCGTCCTTACCCTTCGCCCGCCCCGAAAGATACTGAATGACGCCGTGCGTTTCGGGGCATTCGATCGCACGAGACGACTTACCCGTTCCTGTGAACCAGCAGTCCAGCGGCTCTTCCTTGACGTTCTCTTTGACGAGATCAAACGTCCGCTTTGCCTGCGCCTCGTTCTCCGCGAGGATCTGACACCACGCGGACGGTTCCTTGTCGATGCCGACAAAGTATGCAATGAGCGGCACGATGAAAGTATCTTTTCCCCACTTTCGCGCAACGAACAGATCGAGCTCGCGGAACCAGCGGACGAAGCGCTGTTCTTTCTTGTCCCAGACCTTAATCCCGAGAATGCAGGCGGCAATGTACTTCTGCTCGCGGTTGAGCTCGATGGGCTGCCCCGCCCACACGCCTTCCCGATGGCGGAACATTCGAGCAAAGTCGCGGAACGCGATCGGGTCTGCCTCTTTGTAGAAAATTTCTTTGCGGGAGATGAGTTCTTTGATCTGACGGACGTTGTTTTTGACGTGCTCGTTAAAGTCCTGCGGGCGGTTCTCAACGTAACGGATATAGTCGGTGATCCATCTGAGCATAGCCGCCGCCCGTCACTCGTCCTTCCGCTGCATCATTTTTCGGAACGGATCGTCCTTGCGCTTGGCGTTTGCCGCTTTCAGCCCCGCCCGCGCCCGCGCCTGCGGCGAGAGCCCGAGCTGATCGGCAAGGCGGATGCAGAGCGCGGCGTTGTCGTTCCGCTTCTTGATGTTCGGATTTGCTTTGAGCACGTACTTGGGATTGCCCTCCTTGTCCTCGCCGCACTCGTACACGAGATAGGCGCGGGGGTCTTCTTTGAGCGCGGCGTCCGCCTCATCGGTCGCCACCTTGGCGCGGCAATAGAGGACCATCATGTCAACGTCGGCGTCGGACACGCGGCAGTTGATCGTCTCACGGAATACCTGCACGAGGAATTTCCACACCTTCTTTTCCGCCGCCGTCAGAGACTTCGGCATTTTGAACTCCTGCCGCTGATAGATCGGCGTCTCCTCGTTGCGCTCCCTGAGTTCCTCGTTGCTCCGATGCAGTTTCTTGTCCGGCGCAATGCTCGGCAGCCGCCCCGCCATTCTCCAACACCTCCCAGAATTTGCTGAACTTTTGCAGCGGGCTCTCCCGCTCGTGCTCTTCGTTGTGGCAGGCGGAACACAGAAGTTCCAGATTATCGGGATCGAGCCGCCTGCTCCAATCCGCCTCTATCGGCACAATGTGGTGGACCTCTTCCCCCATGCGAACGATCCCTTTCGCCCGACAGCGCTCGCACAGCCCCGTCTCCCGCGCGAATTTGATCTTACGCAGCCGCCGCCACGCGCGGGACTGATAAAACGCGTCGTATTTCGCATGATAGGTCCGCCGATCGTCCATATTTTTGCAAGGAATTCCCCAAAAACGCAAAATGTTTCAAAAAGCGGAAAAGTTTGTAAAGCCCCTTTGACGCGCTTGTGCGCGCGCCCGCGTTTTCGCGCGACCCCCCGGGGGGATATGAAACGCATGCAGGTTTTTCGCCGATTCCCGCGATTTGCCTGCATTATAGCACGTTTCAATCTCATAAAATCTCATGACTTTCTCATAAAATCTCATGACTTTCTCATAAAATCTCATGACTTTCTCATAAAATCTCATGACTTTCTCATAAAATCTCATGAAAATCTCATTTTTTCTCAAGTCTGTCCTTTTTTCCGATCAGCTCCATGACCTGCAAACGGCTCACAAGGTAGTCGATCGCCATCGATTCGACGTTGTCGCAATGCCCGACGCTGTACCCGAGCTTGCCCGCGACGTCTTTCATGTTCATGCCTTGAAGATAGCGCAGTGACAGGACGCGATGCATCGTGCTTCCCTGCGACAGATAGCCCAAAATGAGATTGACATTGCGGCAGTGCGTCTCAAATTCCCGCTTTGCTTGAAGCAGCATATCCTTGACGGCGTCGAGCACCTCGCCCTTATCGATCTGGCGTGCGATCTCCGCCGCTTGGTCCTGACAGATACGATACGCCTTCAGATATCCGCGCAGCTCTTTCTTGACGTCATTCATCGCCCGTCTTCCTCCGTTGCAGTTGACTGCAAATCTCTCCCGTCGATCACATAGAATACCTTTCCGCATCCCTCGCACTCTGTTTTGAAAAACAGCGAGATCATAGAAAGCCGTTCTCCGCAGTACGGGCAAAACCGTATGTCGCGGTCAATGTGCCCCTTCACTATACCTGTTTCCATTTGTCCCTCCTTTTTCGTGCGGGTTTCCCGCCGATATCCCCGAAGTCTGGATTTATCCCAACTTCCTTATCCTGCTCTCTGCCTGATACCACTTTCCCGCTCTTCCCGCAGGACAAAGCGCGCATAGAGATACACGCCCGCGACGTCGTCGGAGAATTTCACTTCCTGAAATGTCATCCGATATGCAGGGTTGCATCTTTGGAAAAATGCTTCCGCCTCTGCATAGTCCATCCCCATACGCTGCGCGCGGCGGCGCGAGACAGCCGTATCCGACACAGTGACTTTCGGCTGTTTCAGATTGCGGGACGCCGACCACATCCGCGCATGTTTGACAAGGAACTCCTTGCCCTTTGTGATGTACCGTCCGAGCCCTTCCAATCCCGCCTCATCCGGCTGCAATCTTCTGGTGTGCGTCCGCGCACCACCCGTCCACATTTTCTCGGCAAGATCGCGGTCGGGAAAATTCATCACGCAATGATGATGCACGCGGATCTTCTTCCCGTCATCAAGGTACTCCGTGACGAATATGTATTTGAGTTCCCCCCAGCCTTCCCGCCCCATGCGATAAGCGAGCCGGCGGAGATAGTTGCGAAAGAACTTGTGCGCCGCCTTTTCATCGGTCGGGAGCTTGTCCGCACCGTATGTAAACGTTGACCATATGTCCCCCTCCGCGAAATTGGCATTGAGCAGGCGAATGAGCCGCTTTTGCGCATTCCGCCTGTTGAGCCGCCTCTGCTTGTCGCGGGATTCTCTCGTTTTCTTTCCCCTTGTAAAGTCCACCCTCTGGGTGAAGACGGGATAGACCTCGCATTCGCGGATGTTCCCTGACGTGATCGTCTTCATGCGGTATCCGCATACGCCTCTGTTGTCAACCTGCCGCTCATCCGCCTGCGGCAGATCGAATAACGCCTCATAATCCTCACATGGATACACTTTGCTCTTCATCGTGGCAGCTCCTTTTCCGCCGCCCGTTTCGTCCTACAAATAATACCTATTACAAGGCCGAGAAAGGCACTTCGTGCATATTTCTTGACATTTCATATAATAAGGTATATAATATAGGTAGTTGAAAGATTGTCTTTGGCGGCAGTCTTATGATTACGGGAATCCCTTTGCCGAGGGATTCCCTTTTTCGTTACAGAACGCGGACGGAGTCCGTCTCCGTGTAATTCTTTTTGAAGAACAGCTTTCCGTCGTTGTCGAGCTTTACGGAAACTTTGATGCTTCCCAGCTTCACGGAAACGCTGTCGACGTGTCCCCTCACGACTTCCATCCCGACGGAAAAGAGCATCTTGCGGCTGTCCTCGTGCAGGAAATGCCGTTTGCTCTCACAAAACCGCCCCAGCGCATCGATCCCGTCACGCAGCGCCTGTTCCGCACGGCGGCGCTCCTCCTTCATGCGTTCCCTTTCCCGATAGCCCTCCGCACCTTTACACTTGCAGTGCATGGCGGCATAATCCTCCGCGTCCTTTTTGTCGATGATCTCCCGATCTGCAATGATCGCCTGCCCGCAGAACGGACAACGCGGCATGACGAGCTCTTCCCGAGCTTCCACCTTCTTACTCTTGTTCATACCTTTTTCTCCTTTCCAGCCGATCGATTTCCCGATCGAGATACCACCTCGCTTTTTTCAGGTCCTCGATTTCCTTTGTCGGATCCTTCTTTCCCGCTCGCGCGATGTACTTGACCGCGTTCCCACGATGAAAGTTCAGTCTTTTGTCCTCGATGAAATCGATGACTTCGATTTTCCCGTCCGTGTAATGAGCGGGGTGCGACACTGGATCGTTCTCCTCCCGATGCTCCCGCTCCCCTTCCGCCCTCTGTGCCATGAACGGAAATTCCGGTATGTGATTCATGCTTTTCCTCCTTTCAGCGCTTCGAGGCGGGCTTTGGCGGCTTCTTCCGTCCCGTAAAGTTCTTCATGTGCATACATTGTACAAATCCGTACAGTGAATCCAATCTCTGTTTTTCGTATGCTTGGCGAAATTTCTTCCTTTATGGCACCCAACGCCTCCTTCGCTTTTTTGATCCTCTCGCAGAGGTCGGCGTTTTCGGTTTCAAGTGCTTTGACCTCTTCCCATACCTGATCTTTCCATTTCGTTGCGTACTCCTCGGCATTCTCGCATACCGTGGTCGGAGCGAAACCCATTTCGTCAAACTCTATCAGCAGATCAAGCAAACGATTCTTCATCTTTCTCCTCCGCGTTCAATTTATCCGCAAGCGCCTGCGCAGAAGCCTTATCCGCAAACACCTCGCCGCAATATTCCCGATTCCCGCTGTGATCGACGGCGAACACATCGATCAGGCGATAGACCTGATAATGATATGCACCGTTGAAATAATTGCACGAAACCATCCATTTGCTCATCGTGCTCATCGTGCTCATAGTTCCCTCCTATGCGGCATGTTCCGCCGCCCCTTTTACGATTTCTTCGCGCGGAACTTCCCGCACAACGCGGAAGCGCCGCGTGCGCACCTGGTCCTTTGCGTCCGGCACGATGACATCGTGTATATCCGTCTCCACTTCGAGGATCGCGGCGTCCTTCCACCCCTTGCCGTAATTCATGGCAAATTCAAGCGATGCAACGTGCAGCCCCTTGACCGCGACACGGTCGGGCTCTCCGTCCGTTTCCGCTTCGATCCATTCTCCGACATGGTACTCCGTTTTTCCATCCCATCCGGACAAGTACCGCCCGTCCCGCTTGTGGACCGCCTTGTAGTAGCGTACAACGATCGTATCGCCGTCGTACCCGTTCAGCGAGCGGCGGTTGAACCAGCGCGTGTACTTCCTGCAGAACGCGTTCACCTCGTCCGTGGCGGAAGCGTTGTGTTCTCCGCGCACCTGCACGATATGGCAGCGGCGCATGTCCTTTTTGATCTCCACCGTGTAGAAGCTCTTTTCGGGCTCTTCTACTCGGCGAAGGAACAGAATGACGCTCTCTCCCGTTGCCACGCGCTCGACGTAACGCCCGACGCAGTGATTCTGCCGTATGCCCTCCTCGACGATCTCCCGCGCCGAACGCGGCATGATGACGCACAGCTTCCCGTCCGACCATTCCGTAAGCGCATGGAGCGAATCGTACACAGCGGCGACAAGCCCTTCATACGCCTGCTTTTCCTGCACTTTCCGCTCGGTCGTCGCCCAATCGTGTGCTTTTTTGAGCGAGTGCGGCATCTTTACCGCCGTATCGTTGACATTGGCGCCGAGCAGACTGCACTCCGAAATGTAATCGGTATAATCTGCTATGAAGTTTTTCGTTTCGCGGTAGTCCTCGTGCTGCGTGAGAAAATAGCGAAACATCCGCTCGCGCGAGATAAAGTCATACCGAAAGTCCGTTCCAGACCGCTCGTTCAGCCTCACAACAAATTCCAGCGCCGTTGCCCGCTCTTCCTCACCGATATTCCACGTCTTGATCTCTTTGCGGGCGACGATCTGCTCCACCGTCATATGCGCACACTCCGCCGCCTCCGCACGGCTGCCGATGCCGAGGTCTTTGAGCGATCTGACCGCCTGCATCATGCGGCGGGCGTCGTCGCCGTAGTACTCCGTGATCTCTGCCGCCGCCCGATACAACCCCACTTTATAGAGCAGTTCTAACTTGGGCTCCCGATCGTAATGTTTGAAATAGAAAAGCGGATTGACGAGATTGTTTTCGGCGGCAATGTCGAGCGCGGAATACTCGTATTTCGTTCCGCGCAACACAGCGCGCAGATTACACGGATAGGTATGAATAGGGCGGTCTTGCAGCCGCCACGCGCGCCATCCCTGCCCGTGCACTCTCCCAGGACCGTACTTCCATTCGCCTGCATTTCTCCCATAACACTTGGGATGGAACCAAAACCACTGCGCCCCGATACGATAGTCGCGCTGCTCCTCGCCGAAATAATACTGCGTCGCGACAGAATCACCCGTAAACCAAACGGCTTTCGCCGTATCGAACAGCCGCTGCACAATGGCGTCCCCGTCCCGTTCCAGATATGAACAGGCGCAATAATCGGCTGTGCCGTTCGGATTGCGCACGCCGTCTTTCAGCGTGACGACCGCCCCGCACGCAGGGCATTCTATCTTCCGCGCGCTCATGGCGCGGTTCAGGTGCACCCGTCCGCCGCAGCATTCGCAGAACGCCTCGTAACTGCCGCGTTTGATCTTTACGAAAAACATATACCGCGGCAGCTGTTTTTTTGCCCATTCCGTGACATACGGCGGAAGGTCGTCCGACATCGACTTAATGCAGTCGAACGCCCTCTTTTTTGCCGCTGAATATTGCAGCGCTTCTTCCCGCGCCTCACGGATCGCCTCCCGCTTCTGTACGTCCGTATATTCCCCGTACATACACATACCGCCGCCTCACAGAAGATCTTCCAGACGGAAGGTCGCGGGACGCTGCCCGACATTTCGGAACAGATGCGCAAGGCGGTCGAGCGGGCGTTTGTACTGCGCGCCCAGCTTGGCGGCGATCAGCTCCGCCGCCCGGAAGGGCGAAACGACGCGCGCTTTGCGCCCCTCGTCCTCGATGAGCTTGTACAGCTCGGAAAGCCCGACCGCCTGATCGGCTTCAAAATCGGCGTTCTCCTGCGAAAGCGCCTCGACCGCGCACTCCAAAACCGCTTCGTGCAGTTCTTTCGTCGGCTCTTTCTCAGTCTGATTGTCCTCAAAAAGCATCTTCAAATATTCGTCGCGTTTCATAATCCCCTCTCCCGCAGCACCACTTTGAGCGCGTTGACGCACTTTTCGGTCTTTTCCACGTCCATCCCCGTCATAATGGCGAACATCTCGCCGAGAATGTTCTGAAAATCCTCAAACTTGACTTTGAAACGCATCATCGACTCATCGGACGCGACTTCCAACTGCTTCCTCGCGCTCTCATAGGCGGCGATCGCCTCGTCACGCGCTTTTTCCGCCGCTTTGAGCCGCGCCGCCGTCTCCGGATTTTCCACCTCTTTGACCTCGGGCGGCAGATTTTTGAGATCCTGCACCTGCTTTTCCAGCGCAGTTTTTTCCTCGCCGAGTTTCAGGACCTTTTTGCGCATTTTTTCGATCTCGGCGCCCGACTTGTCCGCCGCCGCGCGCACGCTCGCTGCGTCCCGCTCCGCTTTCGTCTTTGCCTCCTCAAACAGGGAGAGCTGCGCCTGTTTTTCGTCCCGTTCCGCTTCCAACTCGCGGATCCGCGCTTCCAGCTCCCGCGTGGTCGTGCCCTCGACGTCCATATTCTCTTCGACGCCCTCCCGCTCCGTTTCGGAAATGGACGCAAGCAGCGCGAGCTTGGTCACGCCGTAGCCCGCGTGTTCTTCAAGGTACTTGTCCGTAAACCGTTCGGCGACCTTGATGTAATTGTACGCCTGCCGCTGTTTCAGCCCGACCGCCTGCTCGACGTACTCGCCGAAATCGGCAAACCCCGCCGCCGCAAACAGTTTCCCGTCGCGCATACGTTGAAGTTCACGGGCAAGATCGATGAACGCCCTGCCCGCTGCATTCCCGCACGAGATGATCCTCCTGTGCGTCGTGATGAAGTTCTCCTGTTCGACGGACAGCGTTTCCTGCCGTCCGTCCGCGAGCATCAGCTGCTCGAACACCTTGTTT
Source organism: uncultured Clostridia bacterium (assembly GCA_944343275.1). Taxonomy (GTDB): domain Bacteria; phylum Bacillota; class Clostridia; order Christensenellales; family Borkfalkiaceae; genus Gallimonas. Next base: position 23,991 of record CALVMH010000007.1, read on the forward strand.
TCCATGATACCCTCCTTTCTTTTGCAGTTGACTGCAAATTATTTTTGATACTGCTGTACGAAGCGGTCGTACGCCGCGCCGACGTCGCTCGGCCAATACAGATACCGCTCCTCGACCCATGCGCCGTCCTCAAAGCGCACGGTCACCTTGCCGTCCCGCTCCACCATGTAGCCCGTGATCCGCCGTCTGATGACGCGCGGCTCGCCCGTGACGATGCTCTTTACGATCTCGCACGCCTCGCGCCCGACAATCGTCTTATCGAAGTTTATGGCAAGCATGGCTCCGCCCTCCGATGCAGCCGATGATACCTTGTCACGGCATAGAGCGATCCCGCCGTGTGCCGCCTGATCTTGGCGTACACGGTGACCGCTCCGTCAACGCGCGCGAAATACAGCGCCGTCAGAAATCTGCGGTAACGCCCGATCGCCGCCAACGCCTCCTGCGTGTGCTGCGGCTGCCACTCCGTCCCGTTGATGACGACCCGCGCCACCGTACCGAAAATATTGAAATCTGCCATATTTCCCCTCCTTACCCTTCGAGGTCTGCTTTCCGCGCAAGGTAATCCCGAACGGCGTCCTCGAAGTTCTTGAAATAATGTCCCCATGCCCAATCATAATGCCCGCCCGTCCGTTTTGAAAGATCGCGAACGGTTATGTACGGGCATTCGGCATCCATGCGGACAAGCAGCGCCACGTTCCCGCGGCTCGTCTCGTAGAAATGAACGACGGTATAATGCACGGGACCTAAGAGAAACCAATACCCGATTCTCAATTCCGTCATACCTCTTCTCCCTCCAACGCGCCCACGCGGCGGCGCTTGCTTTCCAGCCATGCGTGCACGTCGGACGCCTTCACCTTGCGGGAACGCCCGTCGAACTGATAAAAAGGCAAGTCCCCTTTGTTGATGGCTGCGTCCAGCCGGTGGCGCGACAGCCCGCAGCGCTTGGATGCCTCGCTGATGGAGAGCATCTCCTCAATTTTTCCGCCGCCCTCTCCCATCGGCCGCTGTCTGCGCGCACTCCGCCGCCCGTCTCCGCCGAACAGCTCCTGATATTTGCGCTCGTTCTTCGTTAAATCAATGATTTCTGCCATGATACCCCTCCTGAATTTTTATTTTCGCCTCACCGTCTTTGCCCCACGGTGTGGGGCTTTTTAGTTTGATTTTAATTCACATTTCTGGCGAAAAAAATATGGACCACTTTCTGCTCGTCAACCACGCCAAGTATTTCGCATAATTTCGCAATTTCGCTTGAAAGAAACTCATTTTTGTTGTTGATTTTGTAATTGAATGTCTGAGTCGAAATCCCAAGCGCTTTTGCCACATCCGCTTGCCGCAAATTCTTTTCTACGAGAATTGCTTTCAATTTTGCAGAATCTACCATAACCTCCTCCTTTTGAAACTACGGAACAATGTTCCTGAAATTCAAATTTTCTCTATCTTACCATGCTTTTATTTGAATGTCAAGAACATTTTCGCATTTTTCAAACTTTTTTTCAAAAATTCTTGATTTTAGAGCACATCCATAGTATAATGCTATCGAGGTGATACTTATGGATAAATCCTTATTCCTTAAAACCATCGGCGATCGAATCAAATTAAGACGCGAAGAACTTGGCATGACACAGGGGGATCTTGCGCAAAAAGTCGGGTACACTTCCCACTCTTCCATCGCAAAAGTTGAGTCTGGCGCCATCGATCTTCCACAATCTAAAATTGAGGCCATCGCCAAAGCATTACAAACTTCTCCTGCTTATCTTTTGGGATTGACCCACTACGATTCAGCATCAAAATGGCAAACATATACATTTGAAAATGTTACCCCCATTCACACCCAGCGCATTCCCATGCTGGGCGAGATCGCCTGCGGAAAGCCGATATGGGCAAATGAAGAGAGGGAGTCCTATGTGCAGGCAGGCGTGAACATCAAAGCGGACTTCTGTCTGATCGCACGCGGCGACAGCATGATCGGCGCCCGCATTCACGATGGCGACATTGTGTTCTGCCGCTCGCAGAACATGGTCGAGAACGGCGAGATCGCTGCCGTCATCATCGGAGACGAGGCAACGCTCAAGCGCGTGTATTATTACCCCGACAAACAAAAACTCGTACTTCAGGCAGAAAACCCGAAGTACGAGCCGTTCGTCTATGTCGGCAGCGAACTCGACGAAATCAATATCATCGGCAAAGCCGTCGCCTTCCAAAGCGATGTGATTTGATAAAAAAGGAGTGGAAATATGACTACCAGCGAAAAAATTGAAAGGATCACCGTTATTGACTTTGAAACTGCCAGCAGTGCTTTTTTCAGTGCCTGTGCGCTCGGAATCGTCGTCCTGCAAGGTCGAGAGATTATCGATAAGCAATATTTTTTAATTCAGCCGCCTGACAACTTTTACGAAAAAGACAATGTTGCGGTTCACGGCATCACTGCTGAACAAACAGCTCACGCCGATACTTTTCCCGTCGTATGGGAAAAAGTTCGCCCTCTATTTGAAAATACATACGTTGCTGCTCACAATGCCAACTTTGATATGTCTGTTCTGAAAGCAACGCTTGAATATTATGGAATCGAGCAACCTTCATTCCAATACATGAATACCATCAGCGTCAGCGGTTATACGATTCCAAGGAACGCAAATGTAGGAAAATCGCTCGCCGATCGCTGCGCTTACTTTAATATTCCATTGGAAAATCATCATAACGCTCTCTGCGATGCCGAAGCCGCCGCCCAGCTCATTATCTACCAATTACAACACTCACGATATAAGTCTTTTGCAACGTTTGTATCCTGCTGCATACAATTATTTGATTACGATGACGTGAGATTAAAAAAGAGCTCTTCCCTTTTTGGTCATAAACGTATAGACGTTGATGAACTTGCCGCAACGACGACTGTTCGCGAAGCACAAGATGAAGATTTCAAAGGGAAAACTTTCGTCTTTACCGGTGAACTTACAAGATTTACCCGCGAACAGGCAATGAGCAAAGTAATTGCCGGCGGTGGCTTCGTGAAAAACGGCGTGAGCAAAAAGGTTGATGTCCTTGTGCACGCCGAAAATGATATAACCTCGAAAGTCAAAAAAGCTATGGAATTACAAGCCGAAGGACATCCCATAAAAATCATTACAGAAGAACAATTCATGCAAATGCTGGAAAGCAATGAGGCAATTCAAATCTGACGAGGAGATCAAAAATGGAATGGTTTTATGAAATGAAGCGGTGGGGACGCGTATATATCTGTTTTCTGCTCCCCGCTGTTATTGCAGGTATTTTATTCGCTTTCAGGCAGTGGATCGCGGCGGGCGTCTTTCTCGGCATCATGGTTTTCATTCTTCTGCCGCTCTTCATAGACGCCGAGGAAGAGCTCAGCAAACGCCGCCACGAGCAGATCGTCGATCATCTTCGCAGTGCTGCCGCCGCCCCGCCCACAAAACCCAATGCGCCGGAACGCGCGGAACCGCCCGTAACTCCTCAGGCAGAAGAATCACCCGCCGCACAAGCTCCCGCCGCGCAGCTTTCTTCCCTGTGGGCGGAGAACCCCGCACCGCCCTCCCCCTCCAATACCTCATATTTCAATACGGTCACAGTCATTGACCTTGAAACCGCCACCGACTCTTTAACAAGTATTTGCGCCATCGGGTTATGCTTTATCCGTGAAGGACAAATCATCAGAAGCGATTGTTATTATGTCCAACCGCCTGAAAATCGCTATAATGCAGCAAATATTTCAATCCATGGAATCACGCCCGATATAACAAAAAATGCTGACTCTTTTCCTGTTGTCTGGGAAAAAATAAAGCACTGTTTTCAAAATACATATATTGCCGCTCACAACGCAAAGCGGTTTGATATGCCCGCTCTCAAAGCAGCCTTTGAACAATTCGGAATCGATCAACCTCAATTTGAGTTCATCGACACCATGTATATCTGTGATGAGTTCAAAGATCCAAAATGCCAGAGATCCCTCGATGCGTTATGTTCTTCATTCTCAATCCAACTCGACCATCACCATGACGCTAAAGCGGACGCCATTGCTGCAGCAGAACTTATCCTTTATTCGTTTGAACACAGCAAGTTCCGCGCGTTCAATGTGTGGCTGAAGCATCATGTTGAAATGCTTTCTTTCTGCGATGTTTCTCCGAGATATACTTTTTCTACCACTACGAAACATCCAAAGATTGATGTTCATGAGATCGCCGTGACAACCGAAGTCAACGATGAAAAAGATGACGACTTTAATGGAAAGACCTTTCTCTTTACCGGCACTCTTCAGCATTTTTCCCGCGAAGAGGCAATGCGCAAGGTCGTCGAACGTGGAGGCATCATAAAAAATGGAATTTCAAATAAAGTCGACGTTCTCGTCAATGCAAACCCTGACGGTGTAACAACATCAAAAGTAGAAAAAGCAATCGCAATGCAAGCGGCAGGACATCGTATCAAAATCATTAACGAAGAGCAGTTTCTCAAAATGCTTGAAAGCAATAACGCCATCCAAATCTGACGAAGGAGATCAACGCCATGAACGAAAACGAAATCATCATATATCAGACAGAAGACGGCGTAACGAGAATCTCCGTCACGCTGGACGGCGACACCGTTTGGCTCACGCAGGCGCAGATGGCGGAACTGTTTCAGACCACGCCGCAAAATATCACTCTCCACATCGGTAACATCTATCAAGAGGGCGAACTTACTCCGGATTTAACTTGTAAGGAATTCTTACAAGTTCAGCCGGAGGGCAGCCGCGAAGTCAAACGTAAACGCAAATACTACAATCTCGACGTTATCATCTCCGTGGGATACCGTGTGAAGTCCCTGCGCGGCACACAGTTCCGCATCTGGGCAAACGGCGTTCTGAAAGACTATCTCATCAAGGGATTCGCCCTTGACGACGAACGTCTGAAAGGCAACGCCGGCGGCAGCTATTGGAAAGAACTGCTCGACAGGATCCGCGACATCCGCTCCTCGGAAAAGGTCCTCTACCGTCAGGTGCTCGACCTCTACGCGACCAGCGTCGACTACGACCCCCGCAGCGAGCAATCCGTCCGCTTCTTCAAGATCGTGCAGAACAAGCTCCACTATGCGGCGCACGGGCATACCGCCGCAGAAGTCATCTACGAGCGCGCAGACGCCGACAAGCCCTTTATGGGGCTCACGAGCTTTTCCGGAGATTTCCCCGCGCTCAAAGATATCGGCGTCGCCAAAAACTATCTGAAAGAGGACGAGTTGAAGATCCTCAACAACCTTGTTTCCGGATACTTCGATTTTGCCGAGATTCAGGCAATGCGCCGCAACCCGATGTATATGGACGACTATATCCGCCAGCTCGACAATATCCTCTCCTCCACCGGCGGGAAGCTGCTGAACGGCGCGGGGAGCGTCAGCCACGAAAAGGCGATGGAAAAGGCGCGGGCGGAATACCGCAAGTATCAGGCGCAGAATCTTTCCCCCGTGGAAGAAGCCTATCTCCAGACCATCAAGGGCGTACAAAAGAAAGTTGAAAAAAGGCCCAAAAAATCGCCGGGGGACAAACCATGATCATCGAACTTGAAAAAGGCAAAAACTATGCCGCACGGTTTTATTATAAAGACGTCTTCGGCAAAATGCACCGCCCGTATAAGAGCGGATTTCCGTCACGCAGAGCGGCACAGCAGTGGGAAATGCAGGAACGGGCGCGCTTGGATGGCGAAGTCGTTGCATCAGAAGATATTACCTTCTCCTATCTGTACAAAGAGTGGCACAAAAATCTCATCCGACAAGCCGCTTCTCCACGCACATTGGAAAAATACGACAGATACCACGGCTATGTTTCCGAATACATCGATCATCTTCCTCTTAAACGGCTTCATGAGCACGTTCTTCAAAAGCTCATCGACATCTATCAGGCATCTCCTGCCACCTGCAACGAGCTCCGGAAATTATTGAGCGCGGCATTTAACTACGCCCGCAAAAAGCGTTGGATGCGGGAGAACCCGATGGACTTTGTCGATGTTCCCGCCTACCGCCCTCAAAAGTTTCCCGCTTACGATTTCGACGACATCCGCGCGCTCTTCGCCACGCTCCGTGAAGACAACTCAAAGCTCTACACGCCCGTTCTCTGCGCCTGTTTCTTTGCAGCGACGCGCGAAGAAGTCTGCGCGCTACAGGAAGCGGACATCGTCCGTCTGCACGACGGGAACTACCGCGTCACACTCGATAAGGCGCTGATCACAGCCTACGGAAAATCCATTATCAAAACGCAGAAAACGGAGAACCGCCGCCGCACATTCATCTTCTCCGCTACTGTGTACGACGAGCTGCACGCCTACAAGGCACGCAACGGCATCGGCAGCCCGTTCGTGTGCTGTAATAAAAACGGTTCGAACATTCAGCCGAACACGATCTCCAATGCCTTTGCCCGCTTCCTCGACGCGCACGGTTTGAAATACACGACGTTCCACAAGCTCCGCGACGCATACGCGAACACCTGCAAACGCCTCCACGTCGATCTTGACACCGCCTACCGCATGATGGGACACGCGTCCTATAAGACAACCGCCGAACACTATGCAACCGCCGACGACGTCCTTACCGCCGAGGCAGTTTCCAAAATCGAGCATGAACTTTTTGCTGTAAGATAGTGTTTTTTTCGGAGTCATAGACAATTTGTAGACAATAGACAATCACAATTCCGCTCCTCAACACTATATACTGTGTAGAAGAATCGGAAATCTACCTATATTTTGCGGTGATAGACAAAAATACAACTCCCCTGCTAAGGGTGTAGTGCTGTAACAGGCAGCGAGGGTTCGAATCCCTCTCACCGCGCCACGGACGGCGGCGGGCGTTTGCCCGCCGCCGTTCGTGTTGTGATATTTGAGAGGGATTCGAGGGTGGAGGCGCGAGCGGGAGCGAGCGGTTTGCGTTGCAGAGTGCCGTCCAAACCGCCTTCGCAAGCAAACTGCACCGGTCCTGCGGACTGTGCACCGAGGCGCGCCGCCAAAGGCGCGAATCCCTCTCACCGCGCCACGGGCGTGATCCCCGCGCACGATATCCTCCCGCCTTCCCTTTCGCAGGAATGCCGTGCCATGGGATTCTCACGTTTCGCGGCTTGCGCCGCTGCGCTCGGAATGAGAAAGGACGGCTGACGCGCAGGCGTGCCGTCCTTTGTACGCGGGAGCTTTTTTGTTGTTTATACAGGGTATCTCCTTTCAATATGAAAATTCAGCCCGTACTCTTCGGCGTCAAGCCCCGCCTGGATGATTTCAAGGCATTCCACATAAGCCGTCCGCTCTCCGCAGATGAATTGGTCGGGACCGAGCGCTTCATCGTACAAATCTTCCAGCCGTTCCAGCAAAACCGCAACCAAATACCGTATCAACATCCGTTCCTTCATCTCTCGTTCCTTCTGCCTGAATGGCTCCCGCTGTATATTTAGACAACGGACCGCCCTGATTTGGCACACAAAACAAGTCCGGATTTTTCTTCGGGCTTGTTTTTGCGGTTTTTCAGCGCGTTCGCAATGTGCTGAACGGTTTTTGTCCGACAAACAGGGCGAAGCCGCGGGCAAGAAGCTGTAAAAAAGGGGTCGGCGCACGCTTTCCGTGCGCCGACCCCTTGCATCGGGTTTCGGTTACTTGCAGCCCGAACATGTTGCGCAGTGCCCCGAACATTTTACGGGCGGTTTGCCCGTGGCGGAATACATCTCCCCCGCCCATTCGCGCACCGCCTGCGTCCCGCAGGCAGGACAGACGACCGCGTCATCATACTTCTTTACGAGTTCATCGAACGTTCTGCCGCACTTGGGGCAGACATACTGTAAAACGGGCATGGTATGCTCCTAATCCCTGTCGTCGCGGGCATGGTGCCCTCTGCCGCGCCTGATCTGACGGGGCGTTTTGATACGGATGGAATTGGTGGAACGGATGATGAAGAAGGAGACGACCCCCGTGACGACGATGGAAATGCCGAGCACGAGCCAGAACCCCCACGAGAGCTGCGCGAAGGGAACGGGCACGTTCATCCCCCACAAACTTGCAATGAGCGTGGGCACGGAGATGACGAGCGTGATGACCGCCAGAAGCTTCATGACCACGTTGAGATTGTTGGAAATGACGGAAGCATAGGCGTCCATCGTTCCCGAAAGGATGTCCCGGTAGATGTTACACATCTCCATTGCCTGACGGGTCTCGATGACGACGTCGTCGAAGAGGTCCTGATACTCCTCGTTTCCCGTGATGGAGGGGAAGCGTTCGAGCTTGTTATAGACGTTGAGGTTGGCGCTCAGCGACGTCGAAAAATAGACGAGGGAATTTTCAATGCCCAACAGCTGGATGAGCTCCTGGTTTTTCATGGAACGGTGCAGTTCCGCCTGCAAGCGCAGCGACTTTTTGTCGAGCTGACGCAGGTTGGACAAGAACCGCTTGGCGTTGCCCATCATAAAACTCAGGATGAAAAAGACGGGCTTGGACGTATCCACGATGGTGCGGTTGCTGATGAAGTCGCCCAGAACGGAATTCCCGCGCAGGGACACCGTGACAATGCACCGCTCGTTGTGGATGAGCGCAAGCGGGATGGTCTCGTAGGTATCGCCCTCGTCGGTATCCGTGATGATGGGCGTATCGAGCAGGCACAAAAGCGCCCCTTCGTCGCGCTCCACACGCGCAGTCTCCTCTTCGTCGAGGGCGGCGCGCAGCATCTCTTCGGGCACGCCCGTCAGCGCGCAGGCATCTTCGAGTTCGTCGTCCGTCGGGTTGACGAGATCCACCCAGCACTTCTGTTCGAAGGCTTCGAGGCGGTCGATCTTGCCGTCTTCCTGTGTCTTAAAAAATTTCAGCATGACACTTCCTCTTATAAAGCAGTTTGTTTCGGGCGCGCCGCAGTCATCCCGGAAAACGGGACAACAAAAAGCGCACGGGAAAAATGCCGTGCGCCCAAGCTGCTTCTCAAGGAAGGGATTATCGGGTCACACGGGCATTTGCGTTCACAACGCATCGGTTGTTTGGCGCAGCGTCCATTGTTACTCCTTCTGCCGCTGTACGCGGCATAGTTTCATTATACCCTTCGGCGGGCGATTTGGCAACTGTTTTTCACAAAAAAATTTCAGATGACGCACGTTCCTTCGAGAAAGGAAGAAAAAATCCCCTCCGCATAGGCGCTCTTTTGGGCAAAACAGGCGACGAGCACCTCCGGCGGAGCGTCGGTGAGGCGATAGCGCGCGACATACTCTTTCAGCGCCGCAAGCGTCTTTTTCTGCCCCGAAAGCGTTTGCAGGCGGTCGAAGAGGATGAGCCCTTTGTCGCGCGTGACGCTCAAAAATTCATATTCCCCCGCGTAGCCGCCGAGCGGACGGCTCATGACGGTGCTCTCCGCCTCGCCGAGCTGCGACCACACGGAAAAGAAGGCGCGGTAAGCGCGCTCCGCCTGCCCGACGCAGTCCGCATACGTCTTCCGATAGGCGGGATGCGCATCGTAAAAGAGCGCGCAGGAATAGGCGGCAAGCCCTTCGTCCTGCCACGGCTGCGCGTAGCGGTCGCACCCCGCCATCGCATACCACCACTGATGCGCCGTCGCGTGAACGGCGGCAGGCGGCAGCTCCTCCGCGCGCAGGTCGCCCGCGAGCATGGAGAGCATGGGAAAGTGCATGCTGCTCACGGGAAGGTCCGCCTGCACGACGGTATAGGCGGGATAGGCGTATTCCCCGAACGTCTGCGCGTGGAAGGCGAGGCTCTCCTCTGCGGCGGCAAGCGTCTCCCGCGGCGCTTCGTCACACAGCGAATAATACAAAACGGGTACGCCGCAGCTGCTCCCTTCATACACGCGGAACGTCTCCGAGCACACCATGGCGAAGTCTCTGACCCCCTGCGCGCGGACATGGTAGGCAGCTGTTCCGCCCTGCTCCGTGCGCTCCCCCGTTCCCGTGAAAGCAGCCGTATAGGACTGCGGCAGAGTCAGGGTGACGTCGTAATCCGCATGTTCCGCCGCAAGCGGCTCCCCCACGGCGGCGGGAAGGCGCTCCGTCACCCCATCCGCACACAGCACGGGATAAAACCCCGCCAGCATGACGGCATTCTCGCCGATGCCGAGGCGGTGGTTGACCTCGGCGAGCGTGACGGTGAAGCAAACGGAGAGCGACACGCGCTCGTCGGGATAGAGCGGCTCTTCGAGAACGACGCGGAGGATATTTTCATCCTCGCCCGTCACCGCAAAGGAACGCGCCCCCTGCACCTCTTCCACGGCGATCCCTCCGTAGCTCTCCCCCGCATAGTACGCGGCGGGAGCATAGAGTTCGGAGACGGGCGCGTGGAGCGCCCCTTCCCGGTAGGCGTTTGCCCAAAGCTGAAAGGAGAGCTCCTCGCGGGCGTTGTCCCAACCGTTGAACACGTCCACCGTCATCTCCCCCGTGAGCGTGCGCGTTTCGGGCGACAGGGCAAGCGCCATGGTATAGCGGGTACGCTCCCTGACGGGCGCGCACCCGCCAAGCCCGAGCATCCCCGTCAGCATCACGCCGCACAGCAGCGGCGCCGCCAGCTTCTTCATTGCTTTCCTCCCGGTATGTTCTTCTCATACTATATGCCCCGTGCCCGAAAAATATGGCATACCGCGCCCACGGCAGCGGAAAAATGCGCTATACTATTCCTGCGACGGGGAAAAGGAAGGAAATGATATGTCGGCTATCGGATACCTGAGCGCGTTCCGCCTGTACGGGTGGGACGTGCTGCTCCTCGCGGGCGGCGTCAGCCTTCTGACGACGCTGCTCAAAAAAACGGTCCTGAAACATGTATCGGGAAAGGTGTATGTGTTCATCCCCTTTGCGCTCGGCATCCTGCTGTTTGCGGCGTACCGCGCCCTTGCAACGCTCTCCGCGGAACCGTTCACGACGGGCATCGCGGCGACGCTGGAAGGCGGCTTTGCCTGCGGCTGCGCGGCGACGCTCTACTACGCCGTGTACAAACAGTTCTTCGGACAGGGCGCAGACGGCAGCGCGCAAAAGCGCTCTGCGCCCGTGGCGCCCCTTCTCGAAGGCTTTGTGCCCGATGAAGCGCTCGACGCGACCGCCGAAGCGCTGCTGACGGGCGCAGCAGGCAAGACGGGGGAAGCGCTGCGCGCCTTCGTGCTGGAAACGCTCCGCGCCGCCGCGCCCGCTGCGGCGGAGGCGGAGACGGAGGCGCTTGCGGCGCTCGTTGCAAACTTTCTTGCAGCGCTTCAAAAGGCGGCGCCGGACGCCGCTGCGGACACGACCGGAAAGGACGCCTGAACGCCTGCGTGCATGTTCTGCGACCGTCCGCCCGCCGTAAAACGGCGGGCGGTTTTTTGCGCGCGTTTCTGTGCAAAGGCAACGGTCCTTGCAATTTGAAAAGCTTCCCCAAACGGGGAAGCCTTCTATCGGCAGCTTGTGCTCAGCGATACGCCCTTTCGAACACGCCTGCACAGTCACGGTCGTTCATTTCACATGGATTGGCAAGGAACAGCCCGCCCATCGTCTCGCGCGCGTTGACGGCAAGCGTCATGCACTCCTCTTTCCGGATGCCGTAGTCGCTCATTTTCAGACCGTCCACGCCGCACGCCTTCTGCAAGGCAAGAAGAGCGGTGAGGAAATCTTCGGGCTTATCCGCCTCGGGCATCCCCATGGCGCGTGCCATCTTGACGAACTGTCCGTCGCAGGCATGCCGTTCGATGAAGTAGCGGGCAAATTCCACGCTGATCATGATGAGCCCGGCGCCGTGCGGCAGGTCATGATGATAGGCGCTCATGGCGTGTTCCATGGAATGCTGCGCCGTGGTGGACGTGAGCTGCATCGTAATGCCTGCCACCGTCGCACCGTAAGCGACGTGCTCGCGCGCTTCCAAATCGTTGCCGTTCTCCACGGCGCGCGGCAGGTATTTGGCGATGTGTTCGATGGCGGAGAGCGCAAGAACTTCGCTCATAAGATTGACGCCCTTGCTCATCATGACTTCGGTATTGTGAAAGAGCGCATCGAACCCCTGATATGCCGTATACTTGGGCGGCACGGTCTGCATGTATATCGGGTCGATGACGGAGAGCACGGGCACCAGGCAGGGCGCACCGAACCCGATCTTTTCATGCGTCTGCAAATTGGAAATGACGCCCCAGCAGTTGATCTCGGACCCTGTTCCCGACGACGTGGGAACGGTGACGATGGGAAGCCCTTTCCGGGCAAGCGGCTTGCCCTTGCCCGTTCCGCCGCTGACATAGTCCCACAGGTCCCCCTCGTTGGTCGCCATCGCCGCGATTGCCTTGGAACTGTCCAGAACGGCGCCGCCGCCGAGGGCAACGATAAAGTCGCACCCGTGTCGGCGCGCGCATGCCGCGCCCTCCATGACGGCCTCCTTCAGCGGGTTTTCCATGATCCCGTCGAACAGGACGAATTGTACACCCGCCTTTGTAAGCTCCGCCTTCACCATGTCCAACGACCCGTTGCGTTTGACGGACGTGCCGTTGGAGATGAGCAGCAGCGCCTTTTTGCCTGGCAGCTCCTGCGCATGAAGAACGGCGAGCTTCCCGCTGCCGAAAATGATGTTCGTAGGATTATAAAAGTTGAATTGTAACATAGATTCCTCCGTATGGTTTTTTGTCTGCGCCCCTTACAGCGCGCCGACGATCTTGTGCGGAACGTACAGTCCGTCGATATCGGCGACGTCCTTGTCGGTGAGCGGCACGTCGAAGGCCTTTACGGCGTCGTCGAGATACTTTTCTTTCGTCGCGCCCACGACGGGAGAGGCGACGCCCTTTTTGAAGTGCCATGCAAAGGTGACGGCGGCCATGCTCGCTTGGTACCGTTCGGCAAGCGCTCGGATGCGGGCTACAATGGTCTTGTCCCGATCTTCGGTGGAATCATACTTGCCGCGCGCGGTGACGTCCGTTTGGCTGCGCAGGGTATCCGCTTCCCAATCCGGGCGGGCGCACCTGCCCGCAGCCAGCGGGCTGTACGGCGTAAGCGCTACATTCATCTGCCTGCAAACGGGGATGAGTTCGCGCTCGTCTTCGCGGTATAAAGGATTGTAGTGGTTCTGCATGGACACGAAGGGTGTGAAGCCGTTGTCGCGCGCGCAAAGCTGCATATTGTAAAACTGATAGCCGTACATGGCGGAAGCGCCGAGCGCACGCACCTTTCCCGCCTTGACAAGGCCGTGGAGCGCTTCCATCGTCTCTTCGACAGGAGTTCCATAATCGAAACGGTGAATGATATACAGGTCGAGATAGTCTGTTCCGAGGCGCTTTAAGGTTCCTTCGATCTCCCTGTTGATGGCTTCGCGCGAGAGGTGCCCTTCGTTGAAGTACACCTTGGAGGCAAGCACCACCTTATCGCGGGCGACATTGTTTTTGAGGGCGCGCCCTAAATATTCCTCGCTCGTGCCTGCGGAATAGGTGTTGGCGGTATCGAAGAAGTTGATGCCCAGATCGAGCGCGTGCTTGATGATCTTCTCGCTTTCTTCGGGGTTCAAAGTCCATGCGTGCATTTTGCTTGCGGGATCGCCGAAGCTCATGCAGCCGAGGCAGAAGCGCGAAACCTGAATGCCGCTGTTTCCTAATGTGGTGTATTGCATATCATCCCTCCCGATATTCCGACGGGGTTCCCAAGTCCCCTTCCGTCCGTGCGGCAAAGCCGCACACAAGCGTTTGCGTGAACGCGCCCGCCATCTCCCGCACCGAATAGCGCCTGAACGGGACATCGGCGAGCTCCATTGCCAGCTGCTGTTTTTCCGTCGCCTGCGTGTAGGGATACACGCCGAACAGGAAGGGATAAAAGGCGTAGAGAAATTGCTGCGTCTGTTCTTCCGTCACGAAAAAATGCGCCGACAGGCAGGCGCAGACCGCCTGCATCGAGGCGTGGTACGCCCGTTTGAAAGAGACAAGATTTTCGAGGCGGCTGCCCGCTTCCATGTCGTAGAGATTCATGGACATGAGTTTCAGCATGCTGCCGCGGCGGGCGAGCAGCCTTGCAAAACTGTCCGCAAACGCCCCTGCGGGAACGGGCGCACGGGCAAGCGCGGCAAGGTCCGCCGTCCACGCCCTGTATTCCCGTTCGAGCAGCGCGAGGAAAATCTCCTCTTTGGTTTGAAAATAGTTGTAGATGGACGTGCGCGTGAAAGACGTCTTTGCCCCGATCTTTCCCAACGTGATCTGTTTGAAGGGCATCGTCTCGTACAGAGCGGAACAGGCGTCTATGATCTCCTCCGTGCGCGCGGCGGTGAGTTCCTCGGAAGCGGCGGGCATGGCGTCACTCCTTTCCGGCGTTCTTTGCCCACGCCGCCGCGCCGACATTTACGATGCCGCCCTTCTTCCAGACGGCGCCGGGGCAGCATTCCCGCAGGTGCCGCTCGGCGCCCGCGATGCCGCTTCCGCCCGAAGTCGCAAAGGGGATGAGCGTCTTCCCGGCAAAATCATAGCGCTCCAAGAACGTATCGACGATGCGCGGTTCTGTCCCCCACCAGACGGGAAACCCGACGAACACCGTCCGATACCCTGCAAGATCGGCGGGCGCGCCCGCCATGGCGGGACGGCAGGCGGGATCGTTCATCTCCGCGCTGCTGCGGCTTGCCCGGTTGCGCCAATCGAGGTCGGCTGCCGTATAGGGCTGCGCGGGCACGATCTCCATGCGGTCCGCCCCGACTGCGGAGGCGATCTCCTCCGCCGCGCGCGCCGTCGTTCCCGTCGCGGAAAAATATGCCACAAGTTTTTTGGTCACTGCATTCCTCCCCCGCCGTCTTCGGCGATTCTGACATTGTGTCAGCATGCATAGTATACCACCATTCTGACAGACTGTCAATGGTTTTTTGCAAAAAAATTTCCCCGACGCGCATACCGCACGCCGGGGGATTCTCCATAGCTTAATAGACGCTGACTTGCTTCTTGTCTCTGCCCTTGCGCTCATAACGGACAACGCCGTCTTTGAGGGCGAACAGCGTGTCGTCCCCGCCGATGCCGACGTTGTTGCCGGGGTGGATCTTGGTCCCGCGCTGGCGGACGAGGATGCTGCCCGCGAGCACCGTCTGACCGTCCTGACGCTTGACGCCGAGGCGTTTTGCGTTGCTGTCACGGCCGTTGTGAGAGGAACCCGTTCCCTTTTTATGCGCGAAGAAACTGATGAAAAACATATCCGTTATCTCCTTATTGAAAGTTTTCGGGGCGCTTGCCCCATCCCGCCCGCGTCAAAGAACGATCTTCTCGATCTTGACGGCAGTGAACGGCTGACGGTGACCCTGCTTTTTGCGCTCGTTCTTCTTTGCCTTATACTTGAAGACGATGATCTTCTTGTACTTGTCCTGTGCCTGAACGGTCGCAGTCACCTTGGCATTCGCAACGTCCGCACCGAGCTTGACGTCGGTGCCGTCCGCGACCATGACAACGTTAAACGTGACCTCGGCGCCGACTTCCGCGCCCAGCTTTTCCACCTTCAGAACGTCGCCTTCGGAAACTTTGTACTGTTTCCCGCCGTTTTCGATGATAGCGTACACAGCTTTTACCTCCTCTTCCCGGTCTCGCAAGGCATCATAGGCGGCCGAATGGCGCTTCTCTGCCCGTCCTTAGCGGCTCAGGGTACAATGTACCATATCCCGCAAAAAAAGTCAACTGCTTTTGCACGGCATTTTCGGGTTTTGCGGAATGTTTTCGGCAAAAGCGCGCATACTGCGGAAAAAGGAGGACGTTATGGAAGCGAAAAAGAGTGAGGAGATCCTTGCGGAGGTGCACCGCAACTGCCAGCTGGCGCTGCAATCCATCTCCGACATCCTGCCCGCCGCAGAGGATGTTCAAATCCGCGAAGAACTCATGCGCCAGCATGAGGACTACGAACGCATGGGCGGGCGCGCCGCCATCCTTGCCAAGGACAAGAACATCGAACTCAAAAACCCGGGACCCATCAAAAAGGCGATGATGTGGTCGAGCATCAAGATGAGCACGCTTGCCGACAATTCCCGCGCGCACATCGCCGAAATGATGACGCAGGGCACGGTGACGGGCATCACGGCGCTCAAAAGCACGCTGGCAGAGGCGTGCGACGCCTGCGCCGACGACGACATCCTTGCCCTTGCCCGGGAACTGCTCGCCGCAGAGGAACGGTTTGAAAAGAAGTGGAAGGCAATGATCGCATCCTAAGGCGAGCTCATTGCCCAAGAGGGGGCGCCGCGGCATCTGCCGCGGCGCCCCCTTCTTCTTTGTCCCGTGAGCTATGTCACTTCCGCAAAGTCTGCGTCCGAAGAAAACGTGTAAGAAACTTCTTTGACCTGCCCCCTGCGGGAGACGGTCAGCGTCAGCGTATCGCCGCGGCGCACGCCGTACAGGAGTTCGGAGAGCACGTCTGTACGCGTGATCGCGCACGATGCGGCGATCTCCCCCTCCCGTTCGATGCGCGCAAGGTACAACGTATCGCCCACGTCCAGCCCCATGCGCAGCGCGGCGCTCCCCGCCGAGACGCCGCGGACGATCACCTTTTCCTCCGGATACATTTTGCCCGTCACCCCGTCATAGAAGGCGCGCGAAGCGTAGCTTTCGACCGTGATGCCGAGCCGTGCGCACAGCGCGCCGTCCGTGACGGAAGCATTGTCGAGAATGTTCTGCGCAATGCGCAGCGCGCGGTTGGCGGGAATGGCGTATCCGAAGGCGAGCACTCCCTCCTTTTCCGAACGCGCGCACACGATGCCGATGAGTTCCCCCATCTCATTGTACAGCCCGCCGCCCGAATTGCCGTGCTCGATGACGGCGTCCGTGCGGACGGCGAACAGCGAGAGCGCGGTCTTTTCGTCTGCAGATGCGACGGCGATCGTCTCCGAAGCCACGCAGAGAACGCCCTGCGTCGTCCGCAGCCCGTCTCCGTTCGCGTTTCCGACGACGATCGTTCTCTCCCCGACGGTCAGCGAACGGGAATCGGCGGCTTGCGCCGCCTCCGCCGCGCCGAAGGAGACATAGAACCCCGCCCACCAGTCCGCCCGCAACGCAACGCGCAGAACGGCGATGTCCTCCGCCATCGCGCCGCCGACGAACTGTGCCTTAACGGGATGTTCCTCCTTTCGGTCCGCATAGAAATACACATCGATCTCATCGGAGATGCCCGACGCCGTCTCCCCCGTATATACGACATGGTAGTTGGTGAGGATGTACGCCTCCCCCGCGGACTCATCGTTGGCAATGATGACGCCCGAACCTTCGGACGCGCCCTTCCGCGTCTTTGCGACGACGGAGACGGCGCTCTTTTCCGCCTCGGAGAGGGCGGCTTCCGTCTGCGCGGACACAGCCTTTCCCTCCGCCGCGGCGATCTGCCCGCAGTCGAGCGACGCAAGCACGGCGTTCACGTCCGCCGCGGGAATGGCATATCCGACGCCGTCCGACGCCGTGTTCCCCCGCAGCGTCTGCCGCGCCGTGACGAGCCCCAGAAGCTCCCCCGCCACATTGTACAGCCCGCCGCCCGAATTGCCGTGATTGACGGCTGCGTCCGTGCACAAAACGTCCAGCGCGATGTCCCCGTCCGCGCCCTCCACGGTGACGGTGCGGGAAAGGTCGGTGACCGTCCCCCCGGTGACGGACATGCCCATGCCCTCCGCGTTGCCGACGGCATACGCCGTCTCGTTCTCAGACGCCTCCGCCCATGCCGCCGCCATGGCGCAGCCCGTCTGCAGGGCGTCGCTCCTGACGGACAGAACGGCAACGTCGCTCGTTGTGTTTTGCATCCCGCACAGGCGGATGTCGTCGCCTGCCGCAGAGGAGAGCGTCTCCCCGCCGCTGAGCGTGACGGTGACGGACGCGCCGCCGGCAAAGGATGTTCCGACGACCGCGTCGGAAACGACGTGCGCGTTGGTGACGATGAGCGCTTCCCCTGCCGCCCTGTCCAGCGCATAGATGACGCCCGAACCGTCCGAATACGCAACCCCGTTCTCCGACGCCGTCCTTGTCTGAACGGCGACCGTGCTGCACTGCGCACGGCTGATGTAGGCGGTATCGTCGCGGATGCCCTCTTGGGCGAGAAAATCGTAATACGTTCCCGCATAGCCGCCCTCTGCCGCTTCGGCATACCGGCGGCGCCCCGATGTGGACGGCGTCTCCTGTGCGGCGAGCCAGCGCACCGCGTCCTCATATTCCCCGGAAAGCAGCGCAACATCGGAGGGGAAATTTCCGTCCGTCCGCACGCCGTCGAACAGCCCGCATGCGGCAAGGGATACCGTCATGACGCCTGCAAGCACGATGCCTGCCGCCGTCGTCAATTTGTTCATAGTCCTTCCTCTTGCACGGGCATTGCCCGTAAGGACAGTATACTACATTTTTTCAGGATTTTCAAGCGCTTGCGCGTGTCCGGGGCAAAGTAGCGAAGGGACCGCCGCAGGGGGAACCGTCCGCCATGGGATTCTCATGCTCCGCGGCTTCGACGCTCCGCAGGCGCGAAGCAACAAACAGCGGGGGCTTCTCTATAACAAAAGAGCGGGGTCTCCCCCGCCCTTCTGCCGTTCAGAGATCGTCCGCATCCTGCACGGGCATATCCCCGCCGTCCGACGGGACGCCCGTATAACTGCCCAGCGCGTCCTCCTCCGAACGCATTCCGGCGCCCTTTCTGAGCGCGCCCTTTGCCTTAGTCACAGTTTTCGGGCGAAGACTTGCCGCAGTTCTTGCCCTTCTGCGCGTTCTGCGCATTCTTTGCGTTCTTGGCTTTTGCGTTCGTCTGATTGGTCTTCTTCATAATTCCTCCTATTCATTGAAGGGAAGATGCAGCTGCACTTCCCCCTTGGAAGCGCCGCACAGCGGACAGACATCCCATGCCTCGTTCGCGGTGTGCATATAGCCGCACTCGCTGCAGATCCACAGCATCGGAGATTTTGCCGCATAGAGGGAGCCGTCCTGAAACGCCTCAAACAGATAGGAAAAGATGATCCGATGATGGTCCTCCACCCTTGCCACCTGTTCGAATTTGAGCGCAATCTGCGCAAACCCCTCTTCGCGTGCCGTTTTTGCGAACGAGGGATAGAGGTTTGCCGCCTCCGATTCCTCATCCTGCGCCGCAAACCGCAAATTGTCCGCCAGCGTTCCCGCATGGAAGGGATAGTTTGCGCGGACGGGAACGTCCTCGCAGCTTCCCGCGTTCTGTAAAATGGCTTCAAAGAACACCCGTGCGTGGTTGGTTTCGTTTTTTGCGATGGTGCGGACGGTGTCCGCAAGCACCTGATACCCCTGCTTCATTGCAGCTTTTGCCGTAAGTTGGTAGCGCATGCCCGCCTGACACTCCCCCGCAAAACTTCTTGCGAGATTCAAAAAGGTCTGCGTCTTTGAAAAGTCCATGCCGTATCCTCCCTTACACAGCTATCTTGGACGATCGCGGGCGTATTTATGCGGCGGCAAACAACATTCCGCAAAAAAACACAAAAAAGCTCCGCCGCAGCGGAGCTTTTTGATTTGCGTTCTTACTCGAGAACCGCCGTAGCGCCTGCTTCCTTGAGCTTGGCAACGGCAGCTTCGGCGTCTGCCTTCGGCACAGCCTCTTTGAGGACGCCGAGGGATTCGACCGCCTTCTTCGCCTCTGCAAGGCCGAGGCCCGTGAACTCGCGGACAGCCTTGATGACGGCGATCTTGTTTGCGCCGAAATCTTTGAGGACGATGTTGAACTCCGTCTTCTCTTCTTCGGCGGGAGCAGCCTCCGCAGCGCCTGCGGCGCCCGCGACGGCAACGGGAGCAGCGGCGGAAACGCCGAACTCCTCTTCAAGCGCCTTGACGAACTCGTTGAGCTCGACAACGGTCATAGCCTTGACTTCTTCGATAAACTTCTGAATATCCATTGTGTTTGTCTCCTTGATAAAATTTTAAGATTTTTGTCCCGCGATGGCATTCATGACATACGCGAGGTTTGCGATGGGCGCCTGCAGGCAGCCGACCATCTTGGCAAGCAGCACCTCCCGCGAAGGGATGGCGGCGAGCTTCTTCACGCCCGCGGCATCCACATAGGCGCCGCCGACGTATGCGCTCTTGGGAACAAGTTTGTCCGCGAGCGCGGGGGTCTCCTTCACTGCCTTGGCGATGATGGCGCAGCCGCTCGTCTCGTCGGGGCAGAATACGAAAGCGGTCGCGCCGTTGAGGTCTGCGTCGAACGCCGTGACGCCGAGCTCCTCGAATGCCTTCCTGACGAGCGTGTTTTTATACACCTTGTATTCGCAGGAAGCATCGCGGAACTTGCCGCGCAGCGTGGTGACTTCGGCGACGGTGAGGCGGTCATACGTCGCAAGGACGACCGACTTGCTCTCCGAAATTTTCGCCTTGATCTCTTCGACGACTGCTTTCTTTGCTTCAAAATTTGCCGACATGGTTACCTCCGTAAACTCCTGATGAGGAGCCGAATAAAAAACTTCCGCACCGCAGACGGGTACGGAAGCGCATTCGCAAGAATTGTTTCCTACCTCGACGGGAAATTAAGCGCCTGCGCGCACCCGTTGTCTGCGGTATGTTCACATTGTAGCACACGGGAAGAAAACCGTCAAGCGATTTTATTCCCCTTTTTTCAGCCCTTGTTGTAGCTGACCTTCACGCCGGGGCCCATCGTGGACGTCAGGGTGACGCTCTTGACGTACTGACCCTTGGCGGCGGAGGGCTTTGCGCGGACGATGGCGTCCATCAGGGCGTTGAAGTTTTCCAGGATCTTTTCCGCGCCGAAGCTCTTCTTGCCGATGGGGCAGTGGATGATGGCGGTCTTGTCGAGACGGTACTCGACCTTACCTGCCTTGACTTCCTGCACCGCCTTGACGACGTCCGGCGTGACCGTGCCCGACTTGGGGTTGGGCATAAGCCCCTTGGGACCGAGCACGCGGCCGATGCGCCCGACCATGCCCATCATGTCGGGCGTGGTGATCATGACGTCGAAGCCGAACCAATTCTCCGTCTGGATCTTCTGGATCATCTCCTCCGCGCCGACGAAGTCCGCGCCCGCGGCTGCCGCCGCGTCCGCCTTTTCGCCCTTGGCGATGACGAGCACCTTCTTCGTCTTACCCGTTCCGTTGGGAAGGACGAGCACGCCGCGGACCTGCTGGTCTGCCTGGCGGGGGTCGATGCCGAGACGGACGTGCAGTTCCACCGTTTCATCGAACTTTGCCTTGGCGTTTTCGAGCACGATGCCCACCGCTTCGCCCGCTTCATATGCGCGCTGCTTGTCGTAAGATTTGAGACTTTCAGCGTATTTTTTTCCGTATTTCATTGATTACCTCCCGTGGTTCCGACGAGAAAAAACTTCTCTCCCACTTTACTCCTCGACGGTGACGCCCATGCTGCGCGCAGTGCCCTTGATCATGCTCATCGCACTTTCAAGCGTGGTGCAGTTGAGATCGGGCATCTTCATCTTGGCGATCTCTTCGACCTGTGCCTTGGTGAGCTTGCCAACCTTGACTTTGTTGGGCGTCGCGCTCGCCGTTTCCAATCCCAACGCCTTTTTGATGAGGACGGGTGCGGGCGGCGTCTTCAAGACGAACGTGAAGGAACGGTCCTGATAGATCGTCATCACGACGGGGATGATGAGCCCCTCCTGCCCTGCCGTCTTGGCGTTGAACTCCTTGGTGAATCCGGGGATGTTGATGCCGTGCGGGCCCAACGTCGAACCGACGGGGGGACCGGGCGTCGCTTTCCCTGCGGGGAGCTGCAATTTGACGACCGCGGTTACTTTCTTTGCCATAATGCTTCCTCCAAAGTGGTACATACAAGGCGGCAGGAAAAAAGATTTACCGCCTCTCCCACGTTATCAAGCGCTTTCCGCCGCCGTGGCGGGGAAAGGAATGACCGTTATACTTCCTCCTCGGACGCGATTTCCGTCGCATCGGAGGAAATTTTTTTCATCTGAACGTAATCGACTTCCACGTCCTGCTCTCTGCCGAACATGACGACGGAGACCTTGGCGCGCTGCGTGTCGTCGTGGGTCTCGCGGATGGTGCCGATGAACCCCTCGAGCGCGCCGCTTTCGATGGAGACCCTGTCCCCCACATTGAAATCGGCATCGACGACATACTCTTCGAGCCGCATCTTGCGGATCTCATCCTCCTTCATGGGGATGGGGCGTCCCTGCGGACCGCAGAAGCCCGTCACGCCGCGCGTGTTCGTCACAAGATACCAGAGCTGGTTGGAATAGATCATCTTGATGAAGACGTAGCAGGGAAGGAGCTTTCTTTCCACCACCTTCTTTTTGCCGTTCGCCTTCTCCTCAATGGTCTGCTCCATCGGGATCTTGACGTCCACGATGCTGTCTTGCAGGTTATTGTTTTCGATAAGCCGCAAAAGGCTCTCCTTCACCATGGATTCGTAGCCCGAATAGGTGTGAAGGATATACCATTTGGGTTCGGTATCAACGTTTGCCATGTCAAGCCCCTATATTGACCATGAGATCAAGCAATTCCGAAAGCCCGTAGTTGATGCCCGTCACGATGACGGTGAAGATGAGAACGATGACAAGCACCACGCCCGTCGCTTTCAAAGCCTTGCCGAACGTAGGCCATGTGACGCGTTTGAGCTCGGAGAACGTCTCCTTGATCTTGCGCCCCATCCGCACGAAGATGTTGGGCTTTTTATTCTTGTCCGGTCCCTTCTTGCGGGGCGCCTCGTTCTTCTTCTCGCTCTTTTCGGGCGCCTTGTCTGCCTCTTCGGGCAGGTTTTCCTTCTTTGACATGATGTTTCCCCTTATGTCCGAGCGCTTACTTGGATTCCTTGTGCACCGTATGCTTCTTGCAGGTGGGGCAGTACTTCTTCAGCTCAAGACGATCGGGATCGTTGCGCTTGTTTTTGAAACTGTCGTAATTGCGGTTTTTGCATTCCGTGCACTCGAACGTGACCTTCATTCTCGTGGATTTGGTAGCCATTGGATGAAAACTCCATACAAAAAAATTACACCCCTCACGGTGCGTGAACATAGTTTAGCACAAACAAAGTGGGGTGTCAATCGATTTTGCCGCAAAACGAGAATATTTTCAGGATTTTTTCGCCGTGCACAAAAAAAGGAAGGAACGCCGCGTTCCTTCCCGTTTTCTGCAGGCATGCGCCTCAAAGAAGCGACTTGTAGAGGGCGATGATGTCCTCCTTGGTGGGGTCCTTGGGGTTGCCGGGACGGCAGGCGTCGTCCATGGCGGACTGCGCCAAAAAGTCGAGGTCCTTCTCCTTTACGATGTTTTTGAGGTCCTTGGGGATGCCCACGTCCTCGGAGAGCTGTTTGACGGCGGCGACGGCGGCCTTGCGCGCCTCGGCAAGCGTCATCTTGTCGACGCCCTCCACGCCCATCGCCTTGGCGATGTCGCGGTACTTCTCGCCCGTCGCCTCGGCGTTATATTCCATGACGGTGGGCAGCAGGATGGCGTTGGCGACGCCGTGCGGCGTATCATACAGCGCGCCCAGAGGGTGCGCCATGGAGTGGACGATGCCCAGCCCCACGTTGGAGAAGCCCATGCCCGCGACGTACTGCCCCAGCGCCATGCCCTCCCTGCCTTCGGGCGTGTTGGCGACGGCGCCGCGCAGCGACTTTGCAATGATCTCGATGGCTTTTAAGTGGAACATATCGCTCATCGCCCATGCGCCCTTGGTGATGTAGCCCTCGATGGCGTGCGTCAGCGCGTCCATGCCCGTGGCAGCCGTCAGCCCCTT
Organism: uncultured Clostridia bacterium; assembly: GCA_944343275.1. Taxonomy (GTDB): domain Bacteria; phylum Bacillota; class Clostridia; order Christensenellales; family Borkfalkiaceae; genus Gallimonas. The sequence goes on from CALVMH010000007.1 coordinate 47,571, forward strand.
GGGCATGGAGCTCATCATGTCGGGATCGACGACGGCGACGACGGGGATGTCGTGCACGTCCACGCACACCATCTTGCGGTTCTTTTCGGCGTCCGTGATGACATAGTTGATGGTGACTTCCGCCGCGGTGCCCGCCGTCGTGGGGACGGCGATGATGGGAACACACTTATTCTTGGTGGGCGCGACGCCTTCCAAAGAACGCACGTCCGCAAATTCAGGGTTGGCGATGATGATGCCGATCGCCTTCGCCGTGTCCATGGACGAACCGCCGCCGATGGCGACGATGCAGTCCGCGCCGCTCTTTTTGAACGCCTTGACGCCCGTCTGCACGTTCTCGATGGTGGGGTTGGGCTTGATCTCGGAATAAATTTCATAGGAAATGCCCGCTTTTTCGAGAACGTCGGTCACCTTTTTGGTGACGCCGAACTTCAAAAGATCGGGGTCGGAGCAGACAAAGCACTTTTCAAAGCCTCTGCCCTTGACTTCGTTTGCGATCTCCTGAATTGCGCCCTTGCCGTGATAGCTCGTTTCGTTCAAAACAAACCTGTTTGCCATACTGTTATCTCCTTATCATGTTTTATTTATCATACCCCATCGGGGCAAAATTGTCAAGACGGCTTTCAAAGATCGAGGAACTCTTTGCGGCAGGTGATGCCGAACAGCTCGATGAGCTTCATCATGTCCGCGTCTTTAATGGTGTTCTTGCGCGGAAGGTGCGCCGTGAGCATGTAAATTTGCGCGGCTTTTTCCACCGTCTCGATGAGCCCGAACGTCTCGTCCAAAGTCTTGCCTGCGCCGTAGATGCCGTGCATCGCCCAGACGACGAGGCGGAAGTCCTTCATCTTGTTCGCCGTGGCAACGCCGATCTCCGCCGTGCCGCACAGCATCCACGGGAGCACCCCCACGCCCTCGGGGAAGACGACGATGCACTCCGTGCACATCTCCCATAAAGTGTGCGTGAACTTCTTTTCGTCCAGCTCGTGCACATAGTTCATTGCAAGCGTGTTGGTGGGATGCGAATGCATGACGACGCGGTTTCCGGGGTCGACCGAAAGGCGCGCGATGTGGCTCATCATGTGCGCGGGGAACTCCGAGGTGGGTCTGCCGCCCCCTTCATAGCCCCACAGCAGTTCGACCTCTTTGCCGCCCTTGCCGATGCGCACGATGCCGAGATTTTCGGCGGGTGCCTTTTCGACGTTCTTGAAGTACTTGCCCGTACCCGTGACGATGAAGATCTTGCCTTCCAAGGGGGAAGCATCGAAGTCCACCTCGTTGACGCCCATCAGCGGGATGGTGCGGATGACCTTATTGAGGTCGAGATACTCCCCTACCTCCTTCTCGTCGAGCAGATAACTGATGTTGCCGCCGTTTCTTTCGTCCCAGCCGAGGCGGTACATGTTGGCGGTCGTTTCACACATTTCGCGCACGAAGGGCGCCGTTAAAATATTTTTCATTTTCTCGCCTCCGGAATGGTTTTTTCGTATTCAGAGATGGTCTCAAAGTAATTGTCATCGAGCCCGCTCTCTTTGAGATACTCCTCCCACACCTCGCCGAAGGGCAGCATCTTCACGCGCTCCTGTAAATACATGAGGCGGGTGAATTCCCCCTTCTCCTGCGCTTCCTTCATGGCGCCGTTGGGAAGGAGCAGCGCATACAAAAGCGCCTTCTGGACGGAGCGCTGCCCCGTCACCCATGCGAAGATGCGGTTGATGGAGGCGTCGAAGTAGTCCAAAGCGATCTTGACCCTTCCGAGCGCGTCGTTTCTGACGACCTCCTTCATGATCTCTTTGAGTTCGTCCTCGAAGATGACGACGTGGTCGGAATCCCAACGGACGGGGCGGGAGACGTGCAGCGCGACGTTCTCGTGGAAGCACAGCATGGAAGGGATCTTGTCGGAGACGACCTCCGTCGGGTGATAGTGCCCGTTGTCGAGAAGGGAGCAGATGCCGCGCGTTGCCGCGTAGTTCTGGCAGAATTCGTTGCTGCCCACCGTGTAGCTCTCCACGCCGATGCCGAACACCTTGCTCTCGATGGCGGGGATGACCCATTTCTTATCATACCCTTCGAGCATTTCGTCCAAAGACTTCGCATATCTTTGGCGGGGTCCGAGGCGGTCGGCGGGAACATCCTTATACCCGTCGGGGATCCAGATGTTGACAAGGCAGGGGCTGCCCATCTCTTTGCCGAGACAGGCTGCGATCTCCATGCAGCGCCTGCCGTGCTCCACCCAGAACTTTCTGGTTGCTTCGTCGGGCGAGGAGAGCGTCAAGCCGTCCTTCATCTTGGGGTGCGCAAAGAAGGTCGGGTTGAAGTCGATGCCGTCCAGCCCGTGCTCTTTGGCGAACTTCATCCACGGGGCGAAATGCTTGGGCTCGTACTTGTCGCGGTCCACCTTCCCCTTGTCCTTACCGAGAAAGGCGTAGCTCGCATGGATGTTGATGCGCTTTTTGCCGGGCATCAGGGAGAGCGCGAAGGCGTAGTCCGCCATCAGCTCCTCGGGCGTTCTTGCGCGCCCGGGGTAGTTGCCCGTCGTCTGAATGCCGCCCGAGAGGCTCTCCGCACCCTCGAACCCCAGAACGTCGTCCCCCTGCCAGCAGTGCACGGAGACGGGCACGTTTTTGAGCGCCGCGATCGCCGCGTCGCAGTCTACGCCGAACGCTGCATACTGTTTTTTTGCTTCCTGATAACTCATTTTTCACCTCACAATTTCTTTCACGAATTTCTTTTCGAACTGACGAAAAGAAATTCCGTGATTATTCAAAGACAACCCGCGGGTACGCCTATGGCTAACCGCGTGTTTTCTCTCTGCGGCGCATTCGCAACAATATAGCGCGCCGCATTCACGTTTTCCCCAAAAGCGCAGGTATGCGCAAATGTGGGGCGCGGGCGGAGGGAAACCCTCCTTGCGCGAGTGATCATAACAACTTTCACGAATTTCTTTTCGAACCGACGAAAAGAAAAATTATTCTTTCATCTGCACTGCTAAATTCCCGAGCGCCGTTGCCTCGATGGGGAGCGCCATGACGCGAACGCCGCACGCCTGTTCGGTCAGGGCGTTGAGCCACTTGCTTTTGGCACCGCCGCCCACGATATAGAGCGTATCATAGCGCTTGCCCGTGCAGGCGGCAAGTTCTTTGAGCGCCTTCTGATAGCCGAGCGCAAGGCTCTTGTGCGCGCAGGCAAAGTAGTCGCCCGCCGTGCGCGGCTTTTCCCCTTCCGCAAAGCAGCCGTCGAACGCCTCCTTCATGGACGCGGGCGCAAGGAAGCGCGCGTCCGTCACGTCGACGGTCCCTTCAAAGGTGCTGCGCATGCCCATCTCCATCGCCTCGTCGAAACTCTTTTCGGGCGCAAGTTCCGTTTTCAGGCGGTTGATGACCCACATCCCCATGATGTTTTTGAGGAAGCGGACATACCCCACGCCGCCCTCGTTGGTGAAGTTGTAGGTGCGTGCCATGTCCGAGCATACGGGCTTCGGGAGCTTGGTGCCCAACAGCGACCATGTCCCGCTCGAAAGGTACGCCCCCTCGGACATGGGGATGCCCTCCACCGCCGACGCCGTATCGTGCGAAGCACACAGCACCGCGCGCACATTGCCGCCCACCTCCGCGGCGACGTCGGGCAGCAGTTCCCCCGCGGCGCTCCCCGGCGCAAGGATGTTCCCGAACAATGCTTCGGGCAGTCCGATCCGCCGGATGAGCTCTTTGTCCCAATCGCCCGTTGCGGCATTCACAAGCCCCGTCGTCGTCGCATTGGTATACTCGTGCGCCTTCACGCCCGTCAGCCGATAGGTGAGATAGGCGGGGATCATCAAAAAGTCGGTGACGCCCGCAAGCCTGCCGCGCTGCAAATCGTCATAGAGCTGATACACCGTGTTGAAACGCTGGAATTGGATGCCCGTTCTTGCATACAGCGTTTCAAAGGGAACTTTTGCATGCACTGCTTCGACCGCGCCCTGCGTCCTGCCGTCGCGGTAGGCATAGCAGGGCAGCACTTCCCTGTCCCCTTTCATGAGAACATAGTCCACCGCCCAGGTGTCGATGGCAAAGCTCTCGATACGCGGATACTTTTCAAGCGCCGCCTTCAACCCCGCCTTGACATGCGAAAGAAGCGCCGCGATGTCCCAGACGAGGTGCCCCCCTTCCTCTTTCACGCCGTTGGGGAAGCGGTATACTTCCTCGGTATGCAGTTCGCCGCCTTCTTTCCATCCGACGATGTGCCGCCCGGACGAGGCGCCGATGTCGATCGCTAAGTAATATTTCATCCTTTCCCTCTCCTTTCCGCTCCATTATAACACATTCGCGGAATAAAACAAGGACGTAATTTTTGCAAAAACGTATCTTTACTTGACATCATTCGGAACGTATGTTACAATACGGATATGGACAACGCCATCATCGAACAACTCACGCGCCTTACAGACGAAGAGCGGAGCATCCTCGGCGGCGACCCCCTGCGCAGGGACGCCTACTCCGCCACGGAACGCTTCATCATCAGCGGCGCGCGCCTTTTGGACGGGCAGGCGCTCGCGCTGCGCCCGCACACCCGCTTTGTCGATTTCCCCGAGCACGGACACGATTACATGGAATTCATGTACGTCTACGCAGGGCGCATTTCGCACGTCATCGGGCGGGAGACGGTGACGCTGGAAAAGGGCGACATCCTCTTCCTCAACCGGCATGCGCGGCACGCCGTCCGACGCGCGGGACAGCAAGATATCGGCATCAACTTCATCCTGTCCGACACGTTCTTGCAGGCGCTCTTCGGAAACGTGCAGAACAATCCCGTGATGAGCGCCTTCCTCACCAACAATCTGGACAGCGACGGGGAAGGGGAATATCTCTTCTTCCGCACCAAGGACTGCTTCCCCATCCGCAACCTCATGGACAACCTGATCTATGCCGTCGTCCACCGCTCGCAGGAGGTATACGCAGGGCTTGTGTCCTTGCTGTTCACCTATCTCGCCTACTACCGCGACACCCTCGTCAACACCCTGCGCGACAACTCGCCCGACGCCGCCCTGCGCCGCGCCGTACTCGCCTATCTCGAAGCGCACTATCCCGATGCGACCCTCCTTGCGCTTGCGCGGGAACTCGGATATGCGCCCGCCTACCTCTCGCGGCGCATCCACAAACTCTTTTCCAAACCCTTCCGCCTGCTGTTGCAGGAGACGCGCCTCAAAGTTGCGGAACGGCTGCTGCGCACCACCGCGCTCGGGACGGAGCACATCCTGCGCGCCGTCGGATATGAAAACCGCTCGCACTTCTACCGCGCCTTCTTCCGCACCTATCACACCACGCCGCACAAGTACCGCAAACAGTTCCACGAACGCCCCGCCGCACCGTGACGCCCCCTTATCCCTTCGGCTTTCCATGGAAGCCCCTCGTCTCCCCGACAACAAGACCGGGAACCCCAAACAAAAAAGCGCTGCCGTTTGCAGTAATTCCGATAGGGAATTTCGGCAAAGGCGCGCCCTTTGCAAAGAGGGCAGGCGTGGCCTTCACGCCACGCCCTTTCTCATATCCTTATTATGTCCGCAAAGCGGGCGTTTTTCATGTATCCGAGCCGTGATCGTCGTCAACGTTTACAAAGTCAGGAAATTCCACTGCCACGATAAAGTGCTCCACGATTTCCGCTTCCTGCCTGCAATGTCAGCCGGTTAAAGACTTTCCAAATTCTCAACAATTTTATAGCCCATGGCGGTGATTTCACGATACAATCGATCTAAGTCCATGTAATCGTACTGATATATGTTGTACAGTTCGCGCAATCTCGCATCCGTGGGAGCTATATCCTCGATATTCACGCCCGGATACATTACGCTAAACTTGTATTCTATCAGCTCCTTCAATCCGTAATACGTGGTAAGGCACGCGTGTTGTTTGAGCGCGACATTCTTATGGTGCGCGGTAATTTTAACACTCCCGTCCTGTTTCACTTCACGTTTCGCGACAATATCTTTCTTTTTCATCTGCTTGTAGTCGTAAAGTATATACAATGCGTTCCAGCGGGAATGTTCTATAAATGCCAACACATTGGATGATTGCAGGTCAAAAAAGAAGTTGATATCTGCATAGTGATTGATCTTACCTGTATTTCCATAGCGCTTATTAAACTCCGCTTCGGTTATGCCGCCCTCATTCCCGTCTCTGCACTTCACCATGTCAAATCCGAGCAGATTGAGCTTGAACGGAAGATTGAGTGCATGATACAAATTTGAAGCCTGCTCAATCATGGGACGGCTCTCCCAATTTGCACGCATGATTGCACGGTGGGACAAATCGGTTAAACTTTGTTCCAACGCTTCGCCCTGCTGCTCTGCGGGAAGTTTGCGGATATCTGCCAGCCAATCGGGCATATTTTGTATGTTGTCATACAACATATTGAGGCGGCATGCAAATTCCGAAAGGTCATCGTTTACAATACTGCCATGCGTATATATCTTACTTTCATCACCGAAATAGATAATTTCATCGTCGCCAAAATTTTCCGTGTTGCTCTTAGCTCTTACAAATATGCGGTAATTGTCGCCATTGGGCAATATCCTCTTGAGCGTCTGCGCATAGGAAGCATCCTCAAGATCGGCATTCAGAGAAATTATAAAGTAAGTAAAGCTGTTGGAAGCAATCAATTCTTTAAATTTTTTCTTAGCCTCAACCGAATTGATATCTGTCCTGCAAACTTCGGCAATGTCACATATTTTTTCAGGGCGGGGAAAATCACAATCTTGAAAATCTTCTTCGAACTCATAGAGAATGCGCGAAAAAAATTCATTGTGCAGCGCCTCATCTTTGTGGTCGTAAATATAATAGTGCACAGGTTTCGATTGCAATTTACCGTCGTTTTGTGTGGCGAACTGAAACTGCATGGAACACATTCTGAACAGCTGGTAATTCATTTTACCAAAGCCTATAAAGACGACGTTGATATCTCTGTCCGATTTAAGCGAATAATTTTCATTATAAAAACTACGCGGTATAAACTTGGTGATAGGATACTGCACCACGAACTGCCGAGCAATGAGCTCGTGCTTACTGAAACAGTTTATAAACGCACTCACTTTGCCGTCAGTTTCCGCGATAAGGCGCTCCTTTATTACTTTGACGCTCTCCTGATTCGCCTCCATATTTAAAGTTATCATCCGACCGTCATTTTTAATTGCTATAAATTGTTCAATAATTTGCGTGTAGGGTATCTCCACGCCGCTGAAAAGGATCAAATTATATTCCACTCTGCCCAATTTTTTACCAAAATCCTTTAATACCCCCCGCGCAACGGTGTATCCGCTCTTTATCAGCTCGGCATAACGTGCGCGGGAAATATCGGATATGAGCAGGAGGCTATTTTTATTGGATCTCACATATCTCAATGAATCTGCACTATCCCCTATAACGATATCGCACCCGTCATGCAATATTTTTCTGATAGAAAAAAAGTTGCGTATGCGCGGGCTGAAAAAACTTGCTATGCTTAAAATAACTGCCGCCCCGCCTGCGATGTAGGCGAGGATAAATGCGGCATGGTACACAGGATATGCGTTGCAAATCGGCAAAACAAGGTCTGTGTCGGCCTTAAATTCTGCTATGACCTCCAACACGGAGCCAAGCAGAGAAAAACAGCTGAAAAAATCAAGATCGCCGCCGTTATACAGCCTCGCCGACAAGTGCAGCAGATATATGAGCACGAACGTTGGCGCAAGATAAATTAAATTTCTTTTTGAAATTACCAGCTCGCCCCTGTTTTTTATTGTGCGAACTGTCGTAAATATTATGGCAAAGATAATAGCTAACGATATTATGAATAGTATAATCCCTGCAGCAAGAAACATCTTCCCCTCCGCATTGAAAAGACCTGCAATCAGTGTGTCTCAATGAAAGCCGGATTTTCAAATTAAATGTTAATTTCCAAACAATTGCCGCTCACATAAGAGTACCATATGCCGTTTTCGATAATCTCTTCGCGAGCAATTTACTATACAGCTCATATTAAGATAGGCAATCAACTCATTACCGTCTGCGGCGTAAGTATAAACCTCAGGGCAGGCATGCAGATATCCGAGCACCGTTTCGTTGTCGAGCCAATAATTTTGAGGATATACCGCACGGTCGAGCGCCACTGCCTGCAAGAGCTGTCTGTCCGTCATGTCTTTGCCGTCATATATTTCAACCATATTCTAAAATATTTACTTCCTCATACTATTTACAGTATTTAATATACCACATAATCGCTCAATCGTCAACAGTCAGTCAAAATATATAGCTATAAAAATCAATGCACCTATTGAAAAAACGACGGCAATTTGTTATAATAAAATCAAAAATAATTTGGGTGGATCCTTATGAAAAAGTTGACAGAGCTTTCCGACAGATTTTTTGAAAATATCGACTTGAAAGGAATTTCAAAGGACGAACATTCTGAAAGCGACAGGCAGTGCTTTAAGACAATTCTGAGCCAATTCCTTGCAAGCGGCGATAAGAGTGACGCCTTTTGCGTATATTACTGCTTCAGCGAAATCTTCAAGCTGTTCGGCGAAGGATACGGCAACACTCAGAAACTTCTTGAATTGCTCTCCGACCATGAATATCATTCCGGTGAACTTCTCTCAAAACACCGCGACCACTATTCGCACTCTGTCTATGTATTTGCGTTGGGGCTTGCAATATATGCCAACGACGCCGCATACCGCACCGGCTTTCTTAATTTTTATTCATTGCCGGATAACAATCGTTCTCAGGTTCAGTTTTTGTATTTGTGGGGCATGGCGGCACTCTTCCACGACATAGGATATCCGTTTCAGCTTGCCCATGAGCAGATAAAAATTTATACGGAAGAATTATGGGGCAAGGGCGCGCCCCCGTATGTTTCATTCGGAAACTACGACGCACTGATTGCGCTCGGCAAAGAGAACAGTAACCGCATAAGCGATGCCCTCAAAACCGACAGACGATTCAACACCTTGAACGAACTGTTTGCCTATGGTCTGAAGATACGCATGGGCTATGATGAAAAGGACATGTGCGAAAGGCTGGCTTCGCGCGTCTTAAAGCAACCCGCGTTCATGGACCACGGATATTTCAGCGCGATCATCCTTGCCAAACAACTGCTTGCACGAAGCGATATCAATTTAACAGCCGAACGTCTTGACGTTCTGACAGCAATACTTTTGCACAACAGCCTCTCACGGCATGAATTTAAAAACAAATATCCCGTATCGCCCGAGGCACACCCAATTGCATACCTTCTTATGCTGTGCGATGAACTGCAAAATTGGGACAGACAAGCCTATGGAAAGGAGAGCAAACTCGACCCGATTGCCTGGGATATAGAATTGGATATCCGGAATAATTCCATAAAAGTCAATTATTTGTTTGAAAGCAGGACCGCTTATGACAGGGAGGCCGGTTTAGACAGAATCAATAAGCACTACGACGAGATACAGACCGGGCGTTTTACGGCAAAAATTTTGAGCGACGAAGATAAAAACGGTATCCTGAAAAGCACGCTCAGCCTTGCAGTTCAGTCTAAAATTGCCTTAAAAACCAAGAAAATAAAGTTGTATGCCTCCGAAAACAATTTTATAAATCTATGCGACTTTGCAAAGGCCATCCATGCCAGCTACAATGAACTCTGCCTTGAAAACTGCTCAAAAGCACTCAACGAAGAGTTTGAGCAGCTTCCGCTTGAATTTAAAATTTCCAACATAGAGCAGGCAAAATCTTACGCCCAAAAACTTGAGCTTATAAACTGTTTTTACAGCAGCAAAGATTTGGACTATCCGGTGGTAACCGACTTCAACTCCACCGATTACGGTGCTGCCGGGTCGGACAACCTCGGCTTTCTGTGCCGTGAAGAACATTTGCGCTGGGTCAGGGAAAAACTCAGCATGGGTTGGAAGTACGGAACAGATTACAGCTCAACAAAAGAGCGCAACGCAAAAAAGATTCACAAAGACATCGTACCGTATGAAGTTCTTACCCCGCAGGAGCGGACCAAAGACGAACTGATGGTCAACAACATCATCCCCTTTTTAAAAAAATTCGGGCACAATATAAGAATATATAACTACCGCTCCGGAAGAAAGCCCGACATTGAAATCGCGGGAATCGGGCACAGATTTTTCTCTGACAACAGAGATAAAATAAAGAAAAAGATAAAGCAGCTGCTCAAAGAATACAGCAGAACGAATCGCGTTATAGTGCGTACTTGCTATGCTTATGGCGCCGACCAACTGATCGCCGAATGTGCAAATGAAATGGGTATAACAACAAAGGCCGTCCTGCCCGTCGGATATGAGCAATATATAGCAATGGTGCGTAACGACTGCCTGGCTCACGGTTATCGTTACACCGAAGACGATGAATTGCGCTTAAGGCACCTGCTTGCGCAGACAGTGGTGTGCAAAGCCATATCCTCGCCCAACGGAAGCTATGATGCGGCACTCAATTACATAATGAAAAAGTGCGACAAAGTGATTGCACTTTGGGACAACGAGTACGCCGACGAGACCGCCGGTAAAAATTGCAGAACATTGCGCGGCATTGAAATCGCAAAAAAATATGGTCACACCATCGGCGACGACATAAAAATACTGCGGTGTCATACACTGTAAGGAAAGATCCCCCACTTTAGTGGGGGATCTTTCCCGGAATCGCTCTCTTGAAAGTGCAATTGCTATTAAAATTCAATTTTTTCCCTATGGGAATTGCGCTTTACAGCGCTTTTTTGTTTGGGGTTCACTTTTCGAACGTCACGAATCCTTCGCCGCCGATGGCGATCGCCAGATCCATGATGATGACGCCGTCTTTCAGCGTACATTCCTCAGGACTTCCGTCAAAATCCAGAGTCAGCGTCTCGCCTTCCAGCTCCCATGTCCCTTCCTGCACATCGGGACTTCCGTCGGTGCTTTCCACGGTCATCTCAAACGCGTTGTCCGGTTTCAGCTCGATGGTCACGAAGTCCGTGAGTTCCCCACTGCCGTCGGGGAGCGGATCGCCCAACGCATAGCGCGTCTCCCCGATCGTCATAGACGAGAGCCGATACATGCCCTCCACGCCCGAATCACCGACCGTGCCCGAATCGCCCGGCGCACCCTGATCGCATGCCGCAAACAGCATGATCCCCGCCAGAAGCGCCACAAGCGCCGCCGCTGCCGCCGTCAGTTTTCTGATGGTTGCCTTCATTGTTTTTACCCTCCTTGGTTGGATCATGAATGCATTATAGCATATTCTAACTATATTGTCAACGAAATTATACTATAATGAAAGTTGGATTTTGTAGTAAACTGATAGCGGAGGACATCATGATCGACGTTATCGGCAGACTCAATGCTTTGCGCGGCGAACGCAAACTCAGCGTCTATCGTCTTGCGGAACTTTCCGGGCTCAACCAGAGCACGCTTGCCAATACTTTTTCCCGCGGGGTGGTCCCGTCCGTCGTCAATCTGGACGCCATGTGCCAGGCGATGGGCGTGACGCTCGCGCAGTTTTTCAGCGAGAACGAACGGGCGGAACCGCTGACGGAAGAGGAACGCGCCTTTTTGGAACTGTACCGCAAACTGACGCCGGACATCAAAGCGGCGTTTTTGCAGATGGCGAACGCCTGTCAGAAAAGCACGCTGTTATAGAACGGAGGGCGGCATTTCGGCATACGCCCCGCAGCGTGTTTCCGACGTTCCGCCCCCGATCCCGAAAAACGGTGCGGGAGCACCCCATGGGGCGCTCCCGCACCGTTTGTATTCCGATATCCGGACCGCCCGTGCAAAGCGCAAGCCTACCGCTCTTTCTTTTCCTGCTCTGCGGGCGCGCCGCCCAGCGTTTCACGCAGGAGCAAACGGGCGCCGTCGCCGCCCTCCCCCTCGGCGGTGAGCACGTCGCCCGCCGCAAGCACCGTGTTCCCGTCGGGCAAAAACGATGCATCCCCGCGTTCGACGCGCACGATACGCACGCCTGCGGGCAGCAGCAGTTCCCTGATCGCCCGCCCCGCCGCAGGGCTCTGCTCCGTCACGAGACAGCGCAGGGAAAGCGGCTCCCGCCGCGTTCCGTCCTCTTCGAGCATTTCGTCCAGCAGCCTGTCATAGACGGGTCGCAGACGGAAGATGTCGCCGACGAGATAGCCGACCGCCACGCCGATGAGCGCGGGCAGCAGGAAGGCGAACTCCCATGTGAGCTCGACGGTCAGCAGCACCCCCGTGACGGGCGCGCGGACAACGACGGTAAAAAACACCGCCATGCAGATGACGAGCAGCACGTCCGCATAGTCCGCAGACATCCCCATGGTCTGCATGAGCAGCGACATGAGCGCACCCAGCCCCGCGCCGATGGCGAGCATGGGGATGAACGCGCCGCACGGCACCCCCGCGCCCATGTTGCAGACGGTGACGGCAAATTTCAGGCACACGGCAATGAGCAGGCTTGCCCACAGCGGGGAAGAAAAGATGCGCACCATGCGCTCGCCGCCGCCCGCCAGCGAGGAGATGAAGGCATGTCCGCCGCCCATGGCGTTCACCGTCAGCAGCCCCGCCGCCCCCGCAAGCAGGAAGGGGACAAAGAACTTCCCGATCCCCTTGAAGAACGTCAGCTTTTTGAACAGCCTGCGCGCGGCAAACAGCGCATAATAAAAGCCCGCCCCCGCAAGGGACACAAGCAGCGCGGAGAGCAGGACATAGCAATAAAAGAGCGGCGCAAGCATGTCCGCCTCCGCAAAGGAGAAGGCGGCAAAATAGGCGCCGACGGGAAGTCCGAGCGCCGCATACAGGGCGTTGCGGATGAGCACGGCGACGGCGACCGACGTGAACGAGGAGACGAACACTTCCGGCGTGAAGCGCCCCAGCCCCTCCTCGAAGGCGAACGCCATGCCCGTCAGGGGCGCGTTGAAGGCGACGGCAAGCCCCGCGCAGGCGCCGCCCGCCACCTGATAACGCACGATGCGGGCACGGGCGCGCAGGGCGTCGCCCACGCCCGCGCCCGCAGACCCGCCGATGAGCACGGAAGGACCCTCCGCGCCCGCAGACAATCCCAAAAAGATACACAAAAGGCTGGCGGCGAACATGCCCGTCAGCGAGCGGTACCATGAGAAGCGCATGAGCCCGCGCATCGCCCCCTCCGTCTGCGGGATGCCGCTCCCGCGGATGCAGGGCAAAAACCGCACCACGCCGCCCACGACGACGGCGCCCAGCAAAAGCGCCAAAAACAGGAGCGGGATGAAGGCGGGATTGGCGCGGAAAAACGCATAATATCCGCGCGAAAAGTCCTCCGACAGCGAAGCGAGCACGGTATACAGCGTGACGATGACGCCTGCGAACGCGCCCGTCAGCACCCCTGCGGGCAGCAGCATCAGATTCCCGCGCAGACGTTTTCCGAACAATTCTCTCATACAAAAAATTGTATCACAACTCTTGAAAAATGTAAAGCGCCCGCCGCGGCTTTTGCCGCGGCGGGCGCACCGTTCAGCGATATTCCCTTGCGAGCGCCTCAAACGCGGGGATGCTGCGCTCGATGACGGAGCGCTCCACGCAATACGAAATGCGCACATATCCCTTCACCCCGAACGCGTCCGAGGGCACAAAGAGCAGTTCGTGCCGCTTTGCCCGTTCGCAGAACGCCGCAGCATCCGCTTCGGGGGACTTCATGAAGAGATAGAACGCGCCTTCCGGCGGGATGCAGGAAAAGCCGCAGCGCGTCAGGATGCCGAGCAGCAAGTCACGGTTTTTGCGGTATTCGCCGACGTCGGCGGACATGCCGAGACACTTTGCCGCCACCCGCTGAAAGAGCGCGGGCGCGCACACATATCCCAACGCCCTGCCCGCGCCGCACACGGCGGAAACGATCTCCGCACCCTGCGCGCACCACGGGGACACGGCAATGTAGCCGATGCGTTCCCCCGCCAGCGAGAGCGACTTGGAAAAAGAATTACACACGACGGTGTCCGGATAAAACGCCATCGGGCAGGGGACGGGCACGCCGTATGTAAGTTCCCTGTACGGCTCGTCCGCAATGAGCAGGACAGGCTCCCCTTTTTCCGCGCTCTTTTTTTGCAGCAGCGCCGCAATGGCGGCAAGCTCTTTATCGTTATACACCGTTCCCGCAGGGTTGTTGGGGGAGTTGAGGATGACCGCCTTCGTGCGCCTGCCGATCGCCCGTTCCAGCGCTTCCGGATCGGGACGGAACGCCTGCGTCGTGGGAACTTCCTTCACCCGCGCGCCCGCGCTTTCGATAAAGACGCGGTATTCCGGAAAGTAGGGCGCAAGCACCGCGACCTCGTCCCCCTCCTCGCACACGGCATGCAGCGTAACGGTGAGGGACGCCGCCGCGCCGCACGTCATGTACACGCCGTCCGCGGACACGGGTACCCCGAATGCCGCCTGAAAATGCGCCGCGACCGCCCGCCGCACGTCGGGCGCGCCCGCCGCCGACGTATAGCCGTGCAGCTTTAAGGAGGGCGTCTCGCGCACGAGACGGACGATCTCCTTGTTCACCTCGGGCGGTGCGGGAACGCCGGGATTGCCGAGGGAGAAGTCAAAGACGTTCTCCTCCCCGATCTCTTTCTTGCGCGCGTTGCCGTATTCGAAGATCTCGCGGATGACGGAACGCGCCTCGCCGAGTTTTCGATTTTTCAGATTGACCATGCATGCCCCCTTATCCGCGGGCAGGCGAAATGCCTGCCTTTTTCAGGAACTGCCCCGTGTAACTTTGTTCGCAGGCGGCGACCTCTTCGGGCGTGCCCGTGCTAAGGACGGTCCCGCCGCCGTCGCCCCCTTCGGGTCCCAGATCGATGAGATAGTCCGCCACCTTGATGACGTCCAGATTGTGTTCGATGACGAGCACCGTATTTCCGCCGTCGCGGAAGCGCAGCAGGATGTTGACGAGCTTCTCCACATCATAGCTGTGCAGTCCCGTCGTGGGCTCGTCCAGAATATAGAAGGTGCGCCCCGTGGAACGCTTGGAGAGCTCCGTCGCCAATTTGACGCGCTGCGCCTCGCCGCCCGAAAGCGTCGTTGCAGACTGCCCGAGGCGGATATACCCCAGCCCCACCTCGTTGAGGGTGGAGAGCTTGTTGTAGATGGAGGGCAGGCTCTTGAAGAAGGCGCACGCCTCCTCCACCGTCATGTCGAGAACGTCCGCAATGGATTTGCCCTTGTATTTCACTTCCAGCGTCTCGCGGTTGTAGCGCTTTCCGCCGCACACCTCGCAGGGGACGTACACATCGGGCAGGAAGTGCATTTCGATCTTCATGATGCCGTCGCCCTGGCAGTTCTCGCACCGCCCGCCCGCGACGTTGAAGGAGAATCTGCCCGACTTATACCCCATCGCCTTGGCGTCGGGGGTCGCCGCGAACAGGTCGCGGATGGCGGTGAACACGCCCGTATAGGTGGCGGGGTTGGAACGGGGCGTCCTGCCGATGGGAGATTGGTCGATGGCGATGACCTTGTCGAAATATTCAAGGCCGCGGCACGCCCCGCTCTTGCCCGTGGGCAGGCGGGAACCGTTGAGCGCATTGGATAAAATGGGGAGCACGATCTCGTTGACGAGCGAGGATTTTCCCGAGCCGGACACCCCCGTGACGACGGTCATGAGCCCCGCGGGGATCTTCACGTCGATGCCCTTTAAGTTGTTCTGACGGCAGCCGTCCACTTCCAGCCATCTGCCGTCGGGCTGCTTGCGGACGGCGGGCACTTCGATCCTGCGTCTGCCCGCCAGAAAATCGCCCGTGATGGAGCGCGGCTCCTTCATGATGTCCTCCACAGAGCCGCAGGCGACCACCTCGCCGCCGTGCACGCCCGCCTTGGGGCCGATGTCCACGATATAATCCGCCGCCCGCATGGTGTCCTCGTCGTGCTCGACGACGATGAGCGTGTTCCCGAGGTCGCGCAATCCCTTTAAGGAGGCAAGCAGCTTCTCGTTGTCGCGCTGGTGAAGCCCGATGCTCGGCTCGTCGAGAATGTAGAGAACGCCCGTCAGCGCGCTGCCGATCTGCGTGGCGAGGCGGATGCGCTGGCTCTCCCCGCCCGAAAGCGTCGCCGCGCTGCGCGAGAGGGTGAGATAGTCCAGCCCCACCCCGACGAGGAAGTTGAGGCGGCTTTTGATCTCCTTTAAGATGACGTCGGCGATGGCGTGCTGCGTGGGCGTGAACTGCACCCCGTCTAAAAAGGCGGGGATGTCGCGCACGGGCATGTCGCATACCTCGGCGATGTTCTTGCCCCCCACCGTGACGGCGAGCGCCTCCTTTTTCAGGCGCCTGCCGTGGCAGACGGGACACTCCGACGTGCGCATATAGCGCTCGATATCCCACTTCACCCCGACCGAACTCGTCTGGGTATACCGCCGCTGCAAGTTGTTGACAAACCCCTCCCACGCGCTCTTGTAGGTGGAATGAAAGGTGCGCGAACTGTATTCGAGGTCGATCTGTTCGCCGCCGTTTCCGTACATGAGAAGGTTGAACACCTCCTCCGGAAGGTCTTTGACGGGCACGTCGAGGGAAAAGCCGTAATGTCGGGCGAGCGCGGAAAGGTACATCTGCGTGACGGACGAGGAGTCGAGATTCCAGCCGCTGATGCGGATGGCGCCCTCGCGCAGCGTCTTGGTGCGGTCGGGACAGATGAGGTCGGCGTCCACCGTCTGCATAAATCCCAGCCCCGAACAGGCGGGACACGCCCCCCACACGGTGTTGAAGGAGAAGAGGCGGGGCTCCACTTCCTCGATGGAGACATTGCAGTCGGGGCAGGCGTAGCGCGTGGAATAGAGCGTCTCCTCGCCGCCGCAGTCAATGACGACCAGCCCTCCCGCCAGCGCGAGCGCCCCTTCGAGACTCTCGGTGAGCCGCTTCAAGATGCCCTCCTTGACGACGAGGCGATCGACGATGACGCTGATGTTGTGTTTGACGTTCTTGTCGAGGCGGATGTCCTCCTGCAGATCGTAGACAGCGCCGTCGATCTTGACGCGGACATAGCCGCTCTTCCGATACCCCGCAAGTTCTTTGGCGTACTCCCCCTTCCTGCCGCGCACGACGGGGGCTTCCACCATGAGTTTACTGCCCTCGGGCAGCAGCATTACTTTATCGGCGATTTCATCCACCGTCTGGCGGCGGATCTCCCTGCCGCACGCGGGGCAGTGCGGGGTGCCGACGCGCGCGAACAACAGACGGAAATAGTCGTAAATTTCCGTCACCGTTCCCACCGTAGAGCGGGGATTGTGCGAAGTGGTCTTCTGGTCGATGGAGATGGCGGGCGATAGCCCGTCGATGGACTCGACATCGGGCTTTTCCATCATGCCGAGAAATTGACGGGCATAGGAGGAGAGGCTCTCCATGTAGCGGCGCTGCCCTTCGGCGAAGATGGTGTCGAAGGCGAGCGTCGACTTCCCGCTGCCCGAAAGCCCCGTGAACACGGTGAGCGTCCCGCGCGGAATGTGCACGTCGATATTCTTTAAGTTGTTTTCCTTTGCGCCTTTTACAAAAATTTCTTCGATCATACCGTTCTTTGCAGTTTGTTCCTTTTTCCGATCGCCTTTCTGCGCCATCCCATCCGAAGGCGGCGACACATCTTCCCGTGGGGTCCTCACGCTTTGCGGCTTGCGCCGCCCCGCTCAGAATGACGGCGCCCCCGCAGGAGTTACAGCCGCCCTTGGCGAAGGAGCAGCCCCGCGATATGCATGACGGATGCGTCGATCTGCTTCCAATTTGCGCCGCCGTAGCGCACTTCATGCGCGCGGTCAAGCGTCGCACGGGAGACGGCGAGCACGGCGTATACGCCCTTGTCCTGTGCGGAAAGGCACTGCGCGAGGCTGTCGTCCACCAGAATGTCGATGCCGTGATCACGGCAGTACGCGCCCTTGTCTGCACACTCGGCGACGATCTCGTCATACGGGATATGCCGTTTTTCCAGCCAATCACGGGAGAGTTTTTCGGGATTGCCGAACCACTCCGCCTCGCGGGAGGTCAGAATGGTGACGCGGATGCCCGCACCGCGCCAGCGTTCCAGCACTTCCTTCGCGCCCTTGCGCGCGGGGGCATCGGTGAATGCCGTGATCCCGCCGTCGCGCACGAATGCGAGCACGTCGTCCCGCGACCAATCATACACCTTTTCGAGCATGTGCGCGTTTTCGTCGATCAACCGAAAGGGAAGATCGTTTCTGCGGATATACTCGCCCGCATAGCGGACGCGGTCCACCGCATTCAACGTATCGTCGATGTCAACGGCTATACGCATGCCTGTTCCTCCTTGGTATCCACCTGAATCTGTCCCTGCGGCGCCTGCGTGCACAAGCGCACCATGTCCCGTATCGGCTGCCGCACAAATGCATCCGCCTCGGACATGGCGCCCTCCTTTTACTTGCGCATGCGCTTTTTGAGTTCGCCGATGGTCTCTCTGATCTCGATGGCGCGCTCGAAGTCGAGCTGCGCGGAAGCGACCTTCATGAGCGCTTTCAGTTTTTCGATCTCCTCCGGGATGTCCTGTGCCTTCACATTTTCCGCGCGCTTTGCCTTGGAGGTGATGCCGATGGTGTCCTCCACCTTCTTGACGATGGTTTTGGGCGTGATGCCGTGCGCGGCGTTGTACGCCTGCTGCACGGCGCGGCGGCGGTCCGTTTCGGAAATGGCGCGCTGCATGCTGCCCGTCATCTCGTCCGCGTACATGATGACGCGCCCCTTGGCGTTGCGCGCCGCCCTGCCGATGGTCTGCACGAGCGACGTCTCGCTGCGCAAAAACCCCTCTTTATCGGCGTCGAGGATGGCGACCAGCTCCACTTCGGGAAGGTCGAGCCCCTCACGCAGGAGATTGATGCCGCATAAGACGTCAAAGTCCCCCGAACGCAGCCCCGAGATGATGTCGATGCGCTCCAACGCGTCGATGTCCGAGTGCATATACCGCACCTTCACCCCGTTCTCCTTCAGATAGTCGGTGAGGTTTTCCGCCATGCGTTTGGTGAGCGTGGTGACGAGCACGCGCCCGCCCCCCTGCACCACCTTGTTGACTTCGGACAGGAGATCGTCGATCTGCCCCTTGGTGGGCTTGACCGCAACGGGCGGATCGAGCAGCCCCGTGGGGCGGATGAGCTGTTCGACGACCTGCCCCGCCTCGCCCAGCTCGTAGGGCGCGGGCGTCGCCGAGACGCAGATGAGCTGCGGCACGCGGGCGTCGAATTCCTCGAACGTCAGGGGGCGGTTGTCGAACGCCGACTTCATGCGGAAACCATACTCCACAAGGTTGGTCTTGCGCGCAAAGTCGCCGTTGTACATGGCGCGGAGCTGCGGGATGGTCATGTGGCTCTCGTCGATAAAGACGAGAAAATTTTTCGGGAAATAGTCAAGCAGGGTGAAGGAGGGCTGCCCCGGCGCGCGCCCGTCGAAGTAGCGCGAATAATTCTCCACGCCCGAACAGTAGCCGATCTCGCGCAGCATCTCCAAATCATGCTCGGTGCGCTGTGAAAGGCGCTGTGCCTCCAACAGTTTGCCCGCGTCCTCGAACGCCTTCACTTCTCCTTGCAAGTCCTCTTCGATCATGGCGAGGGCGGCGGTGAGTTTTTCCGTTCCCACCGCATAGTGGCTGGCGGGAAAGATGACGGCGTGCTTCAAGGAGGAGACCACCTTGCCCGTCACGACGTCCACTTCGCCGAGGCTGTCGATCTCGTCGCCGAAGAACTCCACGCGCACGGCGACTTCCGAATTGGAGGCGGGAAAGATTTCCACCACGTCCCCCCGCACGCGGAAGGTGGAGCGCTTGAAATCCACATCGTTGCGCGAATATTGGATGCCGACGAGGCGGGTGAGAAGTTCGTCCCGCGACATGGCGTCCCCCGGGCGCAGCGAAATTCCCAGACGGAAGAACTCTTCGGGCGCGCCGAGGCCGTAGATACAGGACACGGAGGAGACGACGATGACGTCGTCCCGCTCCCCCAAAGAGCAGGTGGCGGCGTTGCGGAGCTTGTCGATCTCGTCGTTGGTCGCCGAATCCTTTTCGATATAAGTATCCGTCGAGGGGATGTAGCTCTCCGGCTGATAGTAGTCGTAATAGGAGACAAAGTATTCCACGCGGTTTTCAGGGAAAAAGGCGCGGAATTCGTTGCAGAGCTGGGCGGCGAGCGTCTTGTTGTGCGCGATGACGAGGGCGGGACGCCCGACGTTTTTGATGACGTTCGCCATCGTGAACGTCTTGCCGCTGCCCGTCACCCCGACGAGGACCTGCGTGCGGATGCCGTCCAGCACGCCCTCGGTGAGCTTTTGAATGGCTTGCGGCTGGTCGCCCGTTGGCGCGAAGGGCGCATGCAGGACAAATTCATGATGGGTATAATTGTTTTTGAGGTCCGCCACTTCCCGCTCCTTTTGCATCTGCAAACAAAAGTTCGCATCTGTATCCCTATTATAGTACAGGCGCCGCAAAATGTCAACGTTTTCCGCGCCGCGTCAGCCCGCGAGCAGCTTGATGGCAAGCCCGATGAGGGCGGAGACCACCCCGCAGACGAGCGCCACGGCAAGGCGCAGCATCAGCCGCCGCCTGTCCGCATGCGCGCTGCGCACATAGCCCCTTCCCTTGGGGCGCAGTTCGACGACATACGTCTTTTCCCCCTTGCGCTCGGTGGCGATGTAGTCCACATAGCCGTCCTGCGCAAGCGAACAGAGCACGCCTTCCAGCGCCGTCTCGTCGCACCTGCCGTGCAGGAGCGACAACACTTCCGCGGGAGAAGCGAGAAAACGCGCCTTCCCCGCCGAGAGCGTAAGAAGCGCGCACATTACGTCATTTTCTCTTTTACAAAGCGCCGCGTTCCACATATCATCCCCCGACGAGCAGAACGAGGAGCATGAGCAGCGCACCCGCAAGCCCGCCGGCAAGTCCGCCGAGAAAGGCGAACAGCGCCCCGCGCCGCAGGCGCAGCATCTCCGCCCTGCGCCCCTCGCGCATCTGCGCGGCATAGGCGCGGCCCGCAGGCAGCAGCCGGAGACAGTACGTCCCGTTTTCGTTATAGCGCATGTCCACATAGCGGCTGTCGGCGAGAAAGAGCAGCATCTCCCCCGCATCCTGTTCGGGAAGGAAGTCCGCATCCTCGAAAATATGATAGCCGCCGTCCGCGCACAGCGCTTCGAGCTTTACGAGCAGCGCGCCCGCCCTCTCGCCCAACGTCGTCACACGGACAGTATGCGCCCGTTGCGGGATGTTTATTTACAGAAGGAGCAGGGCGGGATTGCCCAGATACAGCACCGCCGAGAGCGGCGAGGACGTGAGCAGCCCCTCAATCGCGGAAAGCACGGGAACGAGCTGTTCCCCCACGGGCAGCGCCGCGGCGTTGGCGGAAAGATAGGCGATGCCGAGTCCGATGCCGCAGGAGAGCGCAAAGAAGAGCGCCGTAAAGACGACGGACATCAGCACGCCGTCGATCGCGCCGAGCACGGGGTTGACCACGATCTTTTTCATGAGCTGGTTGACGAGCAGATTGAGCAGCAGCACGACGGCAAACAACACGAGGAAGCACAGCAGCGCCACGACCGCCGTCCCGATGACGCCCGCAAACACGCCAAGCGACGCAGGCAGCGCGGCAGAGATCGTCCCCGCGAACTGCACCAGGAAGGGCACGCGCAGGGCGAGCACGACGGAGAGCGCCAGCGCAACGACGGACAAAAGGACGGCGATGACCGTCCAGAGCGAGCGGGCAAGCCCGATGCGGTACCCCGCGCGCATGAAGACGACACAACCGGCGGCAGTGAACAGATCGAGCGCGTGCGCCGCCGCCCAATCCCAGACGGCGCTTTCATAGAGGAAGGAGAGCGCTTCGGGCTGCACGCCGAACAGCGGGAGCGCGGTCAGCACGGGCAGGGCAAACACCAAAAGGAACACGGCGACGTTGAGCACCGCCGTCAGCCCGCCCAAAAGGCGGGAGCAAACGCGGAAAAAGAGGGGCGCGGGACGCACCCGTTTGAGCATGGCATGCCGCACGGCGCCGCCGATGATGAGCAGAACGGCACTCGGCACGACGAGGATGCCCGCCGCCACGGCAAAGGCGCCCCATGCCGCATCGGGCACGGGGATAACGCCGACGAGCAGCGTTGCCGCAAAGACGATGAGCACCTGCCACGAGAGCCATGAGACGCGCGTGAATTTGCGGAAAATGCCGTAAAGAAAGGCGATGAGCGCGAGAACGCCCGCGCAGACCCCCGTGATGACGGCAGGATCGACCATATTCCCTCCTCCCCGCAGGCGGGGACTTATTTATTGAAATTATCCTTCAAAGAGACGATCTCGGAAAGGCAGAGCCTCTCCCCCTCGCGGCACACCTTGTAATACCCCGTGCGCATGAGCTGGAACGCCGTTCCCTCCGCCGCCTCGGCAAGACAGGGCTCCGCCTTGGCGTGAAAGACGTGCTCGCTCGAAAGGTTCATGCGCTCGGAAAAGTCCTGCCCCGCATAGTCCGCATCTTTCAGAAGATGATCGTACTGCTTTAAGAGGGCGTCTGCGCACGTTTCGGCGTTCACCCAATGCAGCACGCCCTTTGCCTTGACGCCGCTCGTATCGTGCCCGCTGCGGCTTTCGGGAAGATAGGTGCACAAAATTTCGGTAACGTTGCCGTCCGCATCGCGCACCGCCTCGTCGCAGCGGACGATGTAGGCGTTTTTGAGGCGCGCCACGCCCCCCACTTTCAGGCGATGATATTTGGGGGGAGGGTCGAGCGAGAAGTCGCCGCGTTCGATGTAGAGATGCTTGGAGAACGTGACCTTGCGCGTGCCCGCCGAAGGGTCGAGCTGGTTGACGTCGAAGTCCACCTCCTCGCTGCCCTCATAGTTGGTGATGGTGAGTTTCAGCGGATCGGCGACCGCCATCGCGCGGGGCGCGCGGGCATTGAGGTATTCGCGCACGACCGCTTCGAAATAGGAGATGTCGCACTCCGACTGCGCCTTGGCGACGCCCGCCCGCTCGCAGAAATCGCGCAGGGCGGCGGCGGGAACGCCGCGGTTGCGAAGCCCCGCAAGCGTGGGCATTCTGGGATCGTCCCAGCCGTGGACGGAGCCGTCCTCGACGAGCTTTTTGAGATACCGCTTGCTCATGACGAGGTTGGTCATGTTGAGACGGGCGAACTCGATCTGGCGCGGCTTGGGGTCAAACCCCAGTGTGAGCCCCACCCAATCGTAGAGCGGACGGTGGTCCTCAAATTCCAGCGTACACAGGGAATGCGTGACCCCCTGCAAATAGTCGCAGACGGGGTGTGCGTAATCGTACATGGGATAGATGCACCACCGATCCCCCGTTCTGTGGTGCGCCGCATGCAGGATGCGGTAGATGACGGGGTCGCGCAGGTTGACGTTGGGGGACGCCATGTCGATTTTGGCGCGCAGGCACTTCTCCCCGTCCGCATACTTTCCCGCCTTCATCTCACGGAAGAGAGCGAGATTCTCCTCTGCCGTGCGGTTCCTGTACGGGCTTTCGGTGCCCGGCTCCGTCAGCGTGCCGCGCGTCGCCCTGATCTCCTCCGGCGAGAGGTCGCACACGAACGCCTTGCCCATGCAAATGAGTTTTTCGGCGTAGTCGTAGATGATCTCGAAGAAATCGGAGGCGTACACCTCCTTCGCCCAATGATAGCCCAGCCACGCAATGTCGCGCTTGATGGCGTCCACGAACTCCGTCTTTTCCTTGCTCGGATTGGTGTCGTCAAAGAAGAGGTTGCACTTTCCGCCGAACTTTTCGGCGATGCCGAAGTTGACGAACATGCTCTTGGCGTGCCCGATATGCAGATACCCGTTGGGTTCGGGCGGGAAGCGCGTCTGCACCTCCTTCACTCTGCCCGCGGCAAGATCCTCCGCCACGATCTGTTCGATAAAATTGCATGCGTCCGCCATGCCTGTTTCCTCCGAATGGTGCAAAGCGTAAATGTTTTCGGGTAATTCCTTTTCAATTATACCATACTTTGGACGAAAATGATACCGTTTCGCGCAGGTTTTGCAAAAAATATGGGGAACGCCTCATCGTCCGCGCCGCAATGCCCATACTGTCGGCATGAAACTGACGACCCTGATCTGCTGTGCGCTGCTCATCGCCTTCGGGCTGGGCGCCTGCCTGTATGCCCTGACGGGCTTTGACGCGCTGCTCTTTCTGACGGCGGGGAACCGCACCCTCGCGCGGGCGCTCCTCTCCCTTGCGGGCGTGGCGGCGCTGTGGATGCTGTTCTGGCTTGTCGTCTTCCGCCCCACAAAACCGCTGCGCTGAGTGCGGAATTTGCTTGACGCGGCGCAAAAAACATGATAGAATCATTGCTACGGAAGGTTTTCGGTCAACACTTCCGAATAAAAAAACCGAGGTTTTTTCATGTTCCGGAACTTTTTTACCGCCAAGCGCATCTGCCGCGCGGGGATCATCGCCGCGCTGTACGTTGCCCTCACCTATGCCTTCGCGCCCGTGGCGTTCGGCATCTTCCAGATTCGCCCCGGCGAAGCGCTCACGCTGCTGCCCCTCTTCTTCCCGGAAGCGATCCCCGCGCTGTATGTGGGATGCGTCCTTGCCAATCTTGCGTCCCCCTTCCTCATCTACGACCTCACCATCGGTCCCCTTGCAACGCTTGCCGCCGCCGTGTGCACCTACCTGATCGGCGCTGCGCTGCGCCGTTTTACGGGCAGGGGCGCGGCAGCCGTGAAGATCGGGCTGGGCGGCATCTTCCCCGTGCTCTTCAATGCCTTCGTCATTCCCGCCGTCATCGTCTTTTTGTGCAGCGACGGCGCGGACGCGACCGCCGCCGTCTATTGGGCGACCGTCGGCGCCTTCCTGCTCACCGAGACGGTCTGGGTGATCGGGCTGGGTACGCCGCTCTATGCGTTTGTGGCGAACATGCGCAGGCGCGGCGTTTCCGCCTTTACGGACAGACAAAAGCCCGCCGCCCCGCCCCCGCAGCCGCAGACATGATGCCGTGCGCCCCGCGCTTTCAAAGCGCGGGGCGCATGCCTTATAACAATTTCAGAAGTTCCGTCATGCGCGTGATGACCGCCTTCACCCGCACGCCCGCGGGGAGCGCTTCGCCGCGGCGGTTCAGCCACACCGCATCCATCCCCGCCGCCTCGGCGCCCGCGATGTCCGAGGCGAGCGAATCGCCGATCATCAGGCACCTGCCCGCGGGAACGCCGAGCACGCGCAGGATGTGCGCGAAGAAGGCGGGATCGGGCTTGACGGCGCCCGCCTCCTCCGAAATAAAGACGTGCCCGAACAGGGGCGCAAGCTCCCGCAGCCTGCCCGTCTGCATGGCGGCAAGCCCGTTGGTGGCGATGCACAGACGGTACTTTTGGGAGAGCGCCGTGAGCGTCTCCACCGCCCCCTCGACGGGATGTGCGGGCAGAGAGAGCGCCGCAAAGAACGCCTCCGCAGCTGCCGCCTTGCCGTCCCCCAGCCCGTACACGGCGTCCATATAGGCAAGGATGTCGCGGACATGGGTATCATATAAGTCGTGATAGCGGGCGCGCAGTTCGGGCAGATGGACGTCGTTGAGACCGAGCATCCCCCAATTTTTGGCGGAAAACGCCCAGCACGCCTCTACCATGTCCGCGGTCGCGGACATGCCCGCCGCCCCGAATGCCGCATAAAAGGCGCGGCGCTCGTCCGCGTCGAAGTCGATGACGGTATGGTCCGCATCGAAGATGAGAACATCGTAATCCATGGTTCCTTTCCGGTCCGACGTACAAAAAATTCCCGAGCGGGCGCCCGGGAAATTTTTTGCAGGTCTGTTACTCAGCCTTGATCGCACCGACGGGGCAGCCGTCTTCGCAAGCGCCGCAATCGATGCAGGCATCGGGATCGACGACGTACTTCGTGTCGCCGGGAGCGATCGCATTGACGGGGCAGGTGTCCGCGCAAGCGCCGCAGGAAATGCATTCATCCGAAATCACGTGTGCCATTTCGATAACCTCCGATATGTTCTTATGCTTATTATATCACAACTTTTTGTCCGCGTAAAGTCTTTTGCCGACATATCCCGACAGAAATTTTCCGACGCGGTCACTCCCCTTTGCCGTGGTTGGGCGAAGCGGGCGGCGTCTGTGCGGGCGTGCGCCCCCCTTTGCCCTGCGGCTGTTTGCCGGACGGATGCTCGCGCTTGTCGCGTCCCGCCCACTTTTTTTTGCCCTGTGCGCCGCCCGCAAACGGCTTGCGCCCGTTCTCGCGGACGGGGCGCGGCTTCTCGCCGTCCTCCCTGTGCGGCTCCTTGTTCTCCTCCCCGCGCGGCGCGGCGGGCGCACGATCGGGTTCCGCATGCTGCACGTCGTCAACGGGGAAGTCGCGGTAGACGAGGGCGCCGTCCTTTTCGATCTTGACGCGCACCGTCATTTTCAGCATGTTGGCGGACGTCACCGTCCCCTTGCCCTCCGGCGTTGCGACGGTCGCGCCGAGGCGGGGGACCCGCTTACACGCCGAAGCATAGTACTCGTCCTCATAGGCAAGGCAGCACATGAGCCTGCCGCACAGCCCGCTGATCTTGCCGGGATTGAGGGAAAGCCCCTGATTTTTCGCCATCTTGATGCTGACCTTTTTCAGCTCCGTCATGCTGCCCGCACAGCAGACCGCCCTGCCGCAGGGCGCAATGCCGCCCAGGATGCGCGCTTCGTCGCGGATGCCCACCTGACGGAGCTCGATGCGCATGTGAAAGAGCGCGGCGAGATCGCGGACCAGCTCGCGGAAGTCAACGCGGCTCTCCGCCGTGAAGGTGAACACCACCTTGCCGCCGTCGAAGGTGAACTCGCAGTCGATGAGCTTCATGGGAAGCCCGTGCTCGGCGATCTTCTCCTTGCACAGCCGCATCGCTTCGGGACGGCGCGCCTCATGTTCCGCAACGGCGGCTTCATCCCGTTCGGTCGCGGGACGGACGACGTTTTTGAGCGGCTGAACGAGCTGATCGTCCAAAACGTCCGCTTTGGGTTGAACGACGACGGCATACTCTAAGCCACGGGACGTTTCGACGACGACCCCCTGCCCCTTTTCGAGCGCAAAGCCGCCCGTTCCGAAATAGTAGGACTTGCAGCCCCGTTTGAATCTGACTACGACAACTTCTGCCATTGTTCTCTCTCCTTCTGGATGCGCAGGGCGAGCGAGAGCGCCGCCTGCGCGGGATTGGAATGAAATGCAACGTCCCGTTCCGCCTCGGCGGAAAACGAGAGCGCCGCCGTGAGCACGCCTGCGGGATACTTCCCCGAAAGCGCTGCGAGGTCCCGTCCGGGAAGGGCGGCGTACTTCCCCTGCCCCGTCTGCGTCAGCAGCACGTCGCGCAGGACGAGCCGCAGCGCGGAAAAAAAGGACGCCCCCCGCTCCCCCGCCGCACGGCAGACGGCGGGAACGTCGTCCTGCGACAAAAAGCGCAGGGCGAGGCGGAAGTCCTCTCCCCCGCCCGCAAGCAGCCGTTCGCCTGCCGACAAAATGCCGCCGCACGCCGCAGCCGCCGCCTGCACGCCCGCCTCCTGCGGGTGCATGCGGGCAAGCGCCGCCGCCGTCTCCGCCTCCGTAAAGGGCGCGACCTTGCGCACGTTGGCGCGCGAGAGCACGGTGGGGAGGACGGTATGTTCCGCCGACGCCCCCGCAAGGAAGAAAACGCCCGCGGGCGGCTCTTCGAGGAGCTTTAAGAGCTTGTTCTGCACGAGGGGGGTGACGGTGTGGAACGCGTCGAGCACAAAGAGTTTTTTCACCCCTTCGACGGGGCGGAGCTGACTCTCGTCGGCGATCTCCCCCGCCATGTCCGCCGTGAGCTTTCCGCCCGCGGGCGGGAAGAAAAGGCAGTCGGAGAAGCTCTCCGCGGCGATAAGGTTCGCCGTGCGGGAGCCGTCCTCCGCGCCGAAAAACGCCTTGGCGCACTCAGTGAGGAAGGCGCGCAGATACACTTCATCCGGGAACAGGACGAGGGTGAAGTGTGCCGTGTCTCCCCGCGCGGCGCTCTGCGCGAAGACACGGTATACGGTTGTGGAGCGAAAGAGCTGCCGCATCGCTATTCTCCTGCAAATACCGAGATCTTGCCGTCCGTCAGTCCGAAGGTGTGCCGCGCCCGTGCAAGGCGCGCGGCGGCGTCCGCCGTGACCACGTTCCCCGCAAGCAGCAGCGGGATACAGGGCGGCACCATGCCGCATGCACGCGCGCACACCTTGCCGACCGCCGCCTCCGGCGGGAGCAGGACCACGTTCCCCCCCGCCATGTCCGAGGTCTGCGCCGCAAAACGCATTTCCCCGCGCGGGAAATCCCGCAAAAGACGGACGAGCTTTTTAACTTCCCGCGCCTTGTTCGCGGGCGAAAGATAGCACAACAGAACGTTCCCGTCACTGAACTCCGCATAGACGCCGCGGCGTTCGAGAAAGCGCTGCGCCGCGTCCGCACATTCCCCGAACGGCAGAACGATCTTCGTCCAATCGTCGTTGGGGAGGGCGCCGAGCTGCTGTTTTGCCCACGCCGCAAGGCGTTCGAGGCGCGCGTTTTTGGGAAATTTCAACGCATATTCGATGCTGGCGAGGATGGGATAGGAGGGCGACGACGTGCGGAAATGCGCCGCGCCCGCCGCAAGCGGCGCCGCCCACGCCCCCTTTGCGGAGACGACGGCACCCTGCGTCATGGCGGGCAGCGATTTGTGCACGCCGTCCACCCACATGTCCGCAAAGCGCGAGGCATGCAGCGCTTCTCCGTGCAGGTGCGAGCCGTGCGCCCCGTCGAGAAGAAGGGGCTTGCCCGCCGCCGTACACAGCGCCCGTGCCGCCGCGAGATCGGGAAAAAAGCCGTAGTAATCGGGCGAGGTCAGCAGCAGCGCATCCGCCCCGCGGAGCGCCGCCTCCATCGCCTCCGCCGTCGGCTGACGGGGGATGCCCGCCGCCGCATCCTGCGCGATGAGAACGGGAGAAAGCCCCAACACCTCGCAGGCGTTCGCAACGCTCCTGTGGGCATACGCGGGCACGGCGATCCGCCGCACCCCCTCGGCACGCAGGGCATAGAGCATGGCATACACGCCGCAGGTGGAGCCGTCCGTCAGGAAAAAGCTCCTGTCCGCGCCCAGGATGCGGGCGGCGTCCGCCTCGGCAAGCGCGAGGACGCCCTTGGGGTCGGACAGATCGTCCGAATAGGAGAGTTCCGTGATGTCCGCGCCGCGGCGCTTGTGCCCCGGCGTGTGAAAGGAGATGTGCCGCCCCTGCGCGCGCAGCATGTCTGTGATATACAGGCGCGTCATTTCCCGTAGTGCTCTAACAGGTAGTTGAGGAAGGAGACCGTCTCGAAATTGAGGTCGTTCCCGTTCAGATAGTTGTTATAGAGGATGACGAGGTTGACGTTCTCGGTGGTCTGCTTGCCCTCTCCGTCCTTATAATAGACGAGCTTTTTGAGCTGAGCGAGCCCTTCCACGTTGATGCCGATGCTGCGGGAGACGGGCGTTCCGTCCTCCTCCGTCCGGGTGTGGACGGTGTGGGAGAGCGTGCCCGCCTTGAACGCCGCGTCCACGGCGAGGTAGTCCTCGCGCAAGTCGAGAAGGCGCTGCTCCTCCTCCTTGACGCCCGCCTCTTTTTGTTCCTGCGTCTTGTAGCGCTTATCGTCCCCGTTGCGGGCGAGGAACGCCTCGCGCGGGGTGCGTTCGCCGTCAAAGGCGGCGTCCGTGCGCCAATCGTCGCCGAAAAATTCGCAAAGATACGCCTCGCACTGCTCCATGTAGTACTGCGTATCATAGACGACGGTGGGCGTTCCGGGACCGCTGTACGCCCCGTCGAACGCAAAGGAATACAGCTGCGACTCTTGTGCGATGACCTTCTCGCCGTCCTCGATGACTTCGTTCCCGTCCTCGTCCGTCTTATAGACGCGGTTATCCGTCATGAACATCACCGTGCCCTGTCCCGCCGCGCGGCGGGCAGTGTAGATGGTAGACGAATAGGAACTTGCCGAAAAGCTCTCCGTCGTGACGGAAAGAACGTCATAGGAGAGTGCGCCGCGCGACTCGATGTCCGCGCCAAGTCCCGAAAATTCCGTCGTCGCGCTGAGGTCTGTATAGGCATAAACGGTATATTCCTGCCACTGCTTGGGGCGCGTCGCCGTCATGGTGAAGAGCAGGATGAGCACAAGGACAAAGGCGGCGATGGTGACGAGCATTTTCAGCCAATCATAGGAAACAAGATTTGCGAGCCTGTGTTTTGTGATGCGTGCGTCCAAAACTTCCTCCTGAAAAGGGCACGGAAAAGCTCCGTGCCCGCGCTTTCTATTTTTTGGGCTTCATCGTGGGGAACAGGAGAACGTCACGGATGCTTGCGCTGTCCGTGAGCAGCATGACGAGGCGGTCGACGCCCATGCCCAATCCTCCCGTGGGCGGCATGCCGTATTCGAGGGCATTCAAAAAGTCCTCGTCCACCTCGGCGTTCGCGCCCTGCGCGCGCTTCTTTGCCGCCTGCGCCTCCATGCGGGCGCGCTGGTCGACGGGATCGTTGAGCTCGGAGAAGGCGTTGCCCATCTCCATGCCGCCGATGAAATATTCGAAGCGCTCCGTCATGGAGGGGTCCTCCGGCTTGCGCTTGGCAAGCGGGCTGATCTCCACGGGATAGTCGTAAATGAACGTGGGCTGAACGAGCTTGTCCTCGACGAAGGCATCGAAGAACGCCGAGAGGATGTGCCCCTTCGTGTCCTTCCCCTTTTCAAGTTCCACGCCGTGCGCCTTTGCGGCGGCGCGCGCCTCCGCATCGGAAGAAAGGGCGGCAAAATCCACGCCCGCGTACTTTTTCACCGCTTCGGTCATGGTGAGGCGCTCCCACCTTGAAAGGTCGATGACGTTGCCGCGGAAGGGCACCTGCAATGTGCCGCATACCCGTTCGGCGACCGTCTTGTACAGCCCTTCGATGAAGTCCATCATGTAGCGGTAGTCGGCGTAAGCCTCGTACATCTCGATGGTGGTGAACTCCGGATTGTGGGAGGAATCCATGCCCTCGTTGCGGAAGATGCGCCCCACTTCATACACCTTTTCGTACCCGCCCACGATGAGGCGCTTCAAGTAAAGTTCCGTCTCGATGCGCAGGTACATGTCGAGGTCGAGCGCGTTGTGATGCGTCTTGAAGGGGCGGGCGTCCGCGCCGATCTCCAAGGTGAGAAGAACGGGCGTCTCCACCTCCATATAGCCGTGTGTGTCCAGATAGGCGCGCACCTCGCGCAAAATGGCGGCACGGCGGCGGAACGTCTCCCTGACGCCCTCATTCATGATGAGATCGACATGCCTGAGGCGATACTTCATGTCGATGTTCTGCAAGCCGTTGTACTTTTCGGGCAGCGGCAGCAGCGCCTTGGAAAGCAGTTCCAGCGCCGTTGCATGAACGGTGACTTCCCCCGTCTGCGTCTTGAAGACGGTGCCCGTGACGCCCACGATGTCGCCGATGTCGAAGTCCTTTTTATAGGACATATACTTCTCTTCCCCGACGTCCTGGCGGGTGACGTAGATCTGAAGGTCTCCCTCGCCGTCGCGCAGGTGGGAAAAGGACGCCTTGCCCATCACGCGGCGGGACATGAGCCTGCCCGCGACGCGCACTTCCTGCCCTTCCAGCGCGGCAAAATCCTCCTTCACCTGCGCGGAATGCGCCGTGACGGAAAACTTGGTGATGCGATAGGGATCGTGTCCCTCTTCGACGAGCTTTTTGAGTTTTTCGCGGCGGATGCGCGCCTGCTCGATGAGCGCCTCGCCCTCCGCTTCCGGTCTGTTCTCTTCCATGATGTTATTCGATCCTGAGGATCCTGAGCTGATATTCTCCGTTGGGCGCCTGCACGGTGACGGTGTCCCCCACCTTCTTGCCGATGAGCGCCGCGCCCACGGGGGATTCGTTGGAGATGATGTTCTCCATGGGGTCCGCCTCCGTCGTGCCCATGATGGTATAGACGACGTCCTCGTTGAAATCCACGTCGTGCACGGTCACCCTGGACCCGAAATGCACGGCGGAATTGTCCGCGCTCTCTTCGACGATGCGCGCATTCTTCACCTTGTATTCCAGCTCCTCGATCGCGCGTTCATTGGACGCCTGTTCGTTGCGCGCCGCGTCGTATTCGGCGTTCTCCGACAGATCGCCGTGGCTGCGCGCCTCGGCAATGCGCTGCACGATCTCCGCGCGCTTGACCTTTTGCAGGTATTCGAGTTCCTTGACCGCCTCGTCATAGCCCTGCTGCGACATGAGAAATTCTGCCATCTTGTTTCTTACCCCTCGCTTTTTTCCGCGCACAGGCGCGAAAAATCTAAATGGACCCCCGCACGCCTTTTTTTGCGGGAGTCTTCCGAAAGACCCGTGACTCCTTACGAAGTCACGGGCTCTCTCATCTGCTCTATTATATGGCATTTGCGGGAATTTGTCAACCCGTTTGCCCCGCGTTACGCATTTTTCCGCAATTTTTCCACAAAGCGGGCGATGCGCGCCGCCGCCTCTTTGAGTTCGTCCATGCCCGTCGCATACGAACAGCGCACGTGATATTCCCCGCAGGCGCCGAACGCGCTCCCCGGAACGACGGCGACCTGCTCCTCTTGCAGCAGCCGTTCGGCAAAGCTCTCCCCCGTAAGGGACGTCGCCTGCACCGAAGGGAAGACGTAGAACGCGCCGCGCGGCTCGAAGCAGGAAAGTCCCATCCGGTTGAACGCCTCGACGAGGAAGCGGCGGCGGCGGTCATACTCGGAGCGCATCTGCGCGACGGAGGAAAACCCGTCCGCAAAGCCGTCCGTAAGCGCGGCGACGGCGGCGTGCTGCGCGATGCGCGGCGCGCAGAGCATGGTGTACTGATGCACTTTGAGCATGGCGCCGAGCAGCGGCTGCGGCGCGCAGGCATAGCCGATGCGCCAGCCCGTCATCGCAAACGCCTTGGAGAACCCGGAAAGGAGCACGGTGCGCTCCTTCATTCCCGCAAAGGACGCCACGGAACAGTGCGACGACCCGTAGGTAAGTTCCGCATAAATTTCATCGGAGATGACGAGCAGGTCATGTTTTTCGAGGACGGGCACGATCTTGGCAAGCTGTTCCCCGGTCATGATGCCGCCCGTCGGATTGTTGGGATAGGCGAGGATGATGGACTTGGTGCGCGGCGTGAGCGCCTCCTCGATCGCTTCGGGCGTCAGGATAAAGCCGTTGTCCGCCGTGCACCTGACGGGAACGGCGACGCCCCCGCACAGCGCAATGATGGGCGCATAGGAGACATAGGCTGGATCGGGCACGAGCACTTCGTCCCCCGCCTCGCAGGTGGTGCGGATGGCGAGGTCGATGCCCTCGCTCGCGCCCACGGTGACGATGATCTCCTCCGGGGAATAGGAGACGGAAAACCGCTCCGCAAGATAGCGGGAAATGAGCTCGCGCAGTTCTTTGAGCCCCTTGTTCCCCGTATAGGAGGTATACCCCTTTTGCAGCGAACGGATGCCCGCGCTGCGGATGTCCCACGGGGTGACAAAGTCGGGTTCGCCCACGCCGAGGGAGATGGCGTCGGGCAGCGTCTCGACGATGTCGAAATATTTTCTGATCCCGCTCGGCTTCAACGCCTTGGCGCGGTCGGTGAGAAAATCCCTCATGCCTGCACGGGAAGCCTGCGCTTCTTGTCCTTTTTGGTGGTGAGAGCTCCCTCGATCTTGTATTTTTTGAGAATGAAGTGCGTCGCCGTCGAAAGCACGCAGTCAAAGGTGGAGATGCACTCGGAGACAAAGCGCGAGACGGACTTGATGGACCCCGCCTCCACGATGACGAGCAGGTCATACGCGCCGCTCATGAGATAGAGCGTCTTGACTTCCTCGTGCTGCGCAAGTTCTTCGGCGATACCGTCGAACCCCGACCCGCCGCGGGGCGCGATCTTCACTTCGATGAGCGCTTCGACGCATTCGTCCTCTTCCTCATCGAGGTTGGCGATCGCCGTATATTTTACGATGGTGCCGCGCCGCTCCATGGCGCGCACGGCGTCTGCGACCGTCTTGGCGTCTTCCCCCAGCATGACGGCGATCTGTGCCGCATCCGTGCGGCTATCCTCTTCCAGGATCCCGAGAATCTCTTTTTCCAGCTTGTTCATGCGATGCCTCCCGCGTTTCTTACAAAATATTATACAGGAGCGCGCCGCGCAAGTCAAATTATATTTGCTTTTTTTGCGGAAATTTCGTATAATGGATGCATGTTCCGCATCTGGGCAAAAATTTTTGCGGACGGGCACATCGTCCGTCAGACGACTTACGAACGCACGGAGAAATTTTCCTATGCGCAGTTTTTTACCTATCTTGCGGAGATCTGCGACACGCTCGACATCCCCACGCCCGTCCTTCTTAAACCGCATATCTTCAACTATGCGAAGTTCAACCACGCCGTCTTCCGTCCGTCCGATTTTCTGGAAGCCGTCCCGTTTGACAGGCTGGTGCTGGAAAACATCCTATAAACGGTCCGCCGCGCATTCGGGCGCAAAGGCAGGGCACGCATGCAAGCAAAAGGCATTCCGCGGCTGCGGAATGCCTTTTATCATAGGGCGGCTGCGCCCTGCGCGGGGCTCACGGCGCGTCATGCACGGGCGCGGCGTAGAGGTCGAATTCCCCGTCGAGATCGAAATTTTCGTCATCGTCGAAGGCGGCAAGCTTGGACACGGATACCTCATAAGCGGTCATGGTGACCTGTTCGCTCTCCGAAAGGCGCTTGACGTATTCGCGGCTCTGGATGCGCCCCGAAAGCGCTACCCTGTCCCCCACTTTGAGGTTCTGCACAAAGCGCGCGTTCCTGCCCCACGCGATGCAGGGGATGTAGTCGGACTTGTTGTAGGCGCGGTTGACGGCGAGCAGCATATCGGCGATCTCGCGGTTGAAGGGCGTCGTGCGGTAGACGGGCGGCTTGCAGATATAGCCCGACAGCACGATGGAATTGGGATTTGCGGCATGTTCCGCCGGCAGCAGTTCGCGCACGAACACGGTGAGCATGAGGCGGGAACGCCCCCCTTCCAGCTTGTTATAGCTGCGAAACTGTCCGAGCGCACACAGCGTGGACCCGACTTTCAGCCCGCTGCCCTCGATGAGCCGCTCCGAAATGGTGACGGGCAGCACGTCCGCCTGCCCCGAAAGGCGCATGACCCTGACAAAAAATTCGTAAAACCCTTCGCCGTATACTTCATGGGAAAAGACCGCCTCGGAGACGATCTCCCCCATCAGAAACACCCTGTTGTTCTTTTCCGTTGCGTGATCCATACAAACCTCCAAGTATTTCGTGTCCGTTTTTTGCGTGTTTATTGCGCCGTCTGCGGAAACTGCCGCCCCGTCGCGTCGATGGTGTAATTTTCGGAATAGACGAGCTCCCCCACGGGAAGAAAGGAGAACCCCTTTGCCCGCAGCGCGTCGATGACGACGGGCAGCGCCTCGGCGGTGTGCAGCCCGTTGTTGTGGCACAGGATGATGGAACCGCTTTGGGTCCGTTCCGTGATGCGCTGCGCGATGTCCGCGGCGGAGAGGTCCTTCCAATCGAGGGAGTCGACATCCCACTGCACGGGCTGGATGTTCATCGCACGACAGGTGTCGATGAGCAGGTCGTCATAGTCGCCGTAAGGCGGGCGGAACAGCGTGACCGCTTTCCCCGTGACCGCTTCGATGGCGGCGACGGAACTTGTCAGTTCCGCCCTGATCTCCGCCTCGGAGAGGCGGGACATATAGGAATGCGTGGCGCTGTGCGTGCCGATTTCATGCCCCGCGTCCGCGATCTTCCGGACATAGTCGGGGTACTTTTCCGCCCAGAACTGCACCATGAAAAAGGTGGCTTTGACGCCCGCCTCGTCGAGCGCCGCAAGAATGGCGTCGGTGTGTTCCGTTCCCCAAGCGCAGTCGAAGGTGATGGAGATGCTGTTGTCGGTGCGCTCCACGCTGTATACGGGCAGCGACCGCGCGCCGCTGTTCCAGACCTGTTCGGCGTCCGTCGCATACGCCAGCCCGCTGCCCGCGAGCAGCGCCGCCCCCAGCCCCGCCGCGCAAAGCAGCGTTTTCAAACGGAATGCAAAAGCCCTCATTGCACAACACCTATATGATAAAATATCCCGCGCCGAAAACTTTGACGGCAGCGGCGGTTTTTTGTCTGCTTTTGTCGGTTTTTCCGCAGCGCCGCGCGCACCCTGCGGCAGCATCTTCCGCCTTCGGACGCGGACATGGTATATCCTATTCCCGTCCCGTCAAAAATATGCCCCGCCTTGGAAAACGCGTTTGAAAAACGCTTGCTTTTCCGGCGGAGCGTGCTATAATGGAACCGTCATCCGGGGACATCCCGGAACATAAGGAGCACTTTCATGACACAAAAAGAGCGAATGACGGCAGGCATGCTGTATGACACGAACGATGAGGAGATCGTCGGCGAACAGGCG
This sequence comes from uncultured Clostridia bacterium, assembly GCA_944343275.1. Lineage (GTDB taxonomy): Bacteria > Bacillota > Clostridia > Christensenellales > Borkfalkiaceae > Gallimonas. Next base: position 83,842 of record CALVMH010000007.1, read on the forward strand.
GGATACGCCGCCCTGCTCAAAGAATACAACGCTTTGGGAATGGCGGACGGCGAACGCATGAAGGAACTGCATCAAAAGATGTTTGCGGCATGCGGCGAGGGCACCTATATCCAGCCCCCCTTCTATGCGAATTGGGCGGGAAAGAACGTGCGCATCGGCAAGGGCGTGTACGCCAACTTCAACCTGACGCTCGTGGACGACGCGAACATCGAGATCGGCGACCACACGATGATCGCCCCCAACGTGACCATCACCACGGCGACGCACCCCGTCTCCCCCGCCCTGCGCGAACGGGGCATCCAATACAACCGCGACGTGCACATCGGGGAAAACGTCTGGCTGGGTGCCGGCGTCATCGTGCTGCCCGGCGTGACCATCGGCGCGGGCTCCGTCATCGGCGCGGGATCGGTGGTGAACAGGGACATCCCCGCAGGCGTGGTCGCCGTGGGCGTTCCGTGCCGCGTTTTGCGCCCCATCGGAGAACGGGACGACAAGTTTTACGACCACACCTGCCCCGTCGATCTGTGACCGGGTCCGCCGCGCGGCGCCGACCTTTACTTCCCTCCCGCCCAGGGCTCCCGCGAAAAAACGCAGTCTTTTTGCGGAACGATCACAGGGAGCGCAAGAGAAAAGCGCTCCGCGCAGAATGACATTGGGGGGGCTTGCGCCGCTCCGCTTTTGTTGATAGAAAAATAACAGCGGGCAGCCTTCCGCGGAAAGCTGCCCGCTGTTGTATGTCCGTTTTACAGTTCGATGCGCTTCAAAAGCGCGGCGTTCCCCACCGCTCTGCCGCCGCCCAGGACGATCGCCATCTGTGCGTCGCCGCCGACGTGCGCCTCCATTTGCAGGCGGTCCGCCACATAATCGGCAAACCCTGCAATGTTCGTCACGCCGCCCGCGAGGTAGATGCCGTTCTTGCACATGACGGCGGAGACTTCGGCGGGCAGTTTTTTCAAAACAAGCTCGGCGTATTCGAGGATCTTGTCCACATACACGCGGATGGGAAAGAGGATGTCTGCGGACGAGACGGAGACGGAACGCGGTTTGCCCGTGGCGATGTCCCGCCCGTTAACGATGGCGCTCTGGTTGTCGTTCTCGATGAGGCTGCCCACCGTGTTCTTGAGCTTTTCACTGGTCAGAGAACCGATCTTCAGGTTGAAATTTTCGGCGACGTGGTCGATGATGTGCACGTCCATGTTGTTGCCGCCCACGTTCATCGTCAGTCCCGCAATGATGCCGTCCAGCGAAAAGGCGGCGCAGCTCGTCTTGCCCGCGCCGATGTCGATGGCGAACACGGGATTGGACTCGGAGAGGGGCACGTCCTGCCCCAGCACGGCGAGATAGGGCGTCTCGGCGAACGTCACGCGCGACAAGCCTGCCGACCGCGCAACGCGGCAATACTTTTCACGCGCCTGCGTGCTGCACGCGCAGGGCACGCAGAAGAGCGCCTCCGCGCCGTATGTGCGCTTTGCCACCTTCTTCAAAAAGTATTCCAGCAGAGCGGCGGCGCAGCGCTCGTCCACGATCTCCCCTTCATAGACGGGGAAGATGACGTCTGTGAGCTCCGCCGTCTTTCCGAGCAGCCGCTTGGCTTCCGCGCCGAAGGCGCGCAGCTCCCCCGTCTCTTTCTGCACCGTGACGCAGGTCGGCTCGGCAAGGACGATCCCGCTGCCGATCTTATAAATTTTTGTGACCGAAGTCCCGAAATCAATGGCAAGCCTTAACATATCCGTTTCCTCTCAACCGTTCATATCAGATGCGCCGCGCGCAGCATCTCCCGCAGGCGTTCAAGGGGAAGCCCCACGACGTTGGAATAACTCCCGCAATGGCGTTCGACGAGCGGATAGCCGTCCTGAATGCCGTATGCGCCCGCCTTGTCGAGCGGCAGTCCGCTTGCGACATAGCGCTCGATGACCTCGTCGGAAAGACGGGAAAAGGTCACGCGCGTGGTGACGACGTCCTGCGCCTCCCGCCCGTCCGCGATGAGACAGATGCCCGTGAGCACCTCGTGCTCCCTGCCGCTCAGCGCGCGCAGCATGCGGCGGGCGTCCGCCTCGTTTACAGGTTTGCCGAGGATGCGCCCGTCGAGCGAGACGACGGTGTCCGCCCCCAGCACGGCGCAGTCCGCGTGCCGCGCGGCGACGTCGCGCGCCTTGCCGCATGCATTGAGCAGGGCGGCATCATATGCGCAGAGCCCCGCGCCTTTTTCCGAAAAGCGCGAGGGCTCCACGTCGAACTGCGGAACAAGTCCGGCGAGCAGTTCCCGCCGCCGCGGAGAATTGCTCGCAAGGATGAATTTCACAAGATCTCCAGATTCTTCTTGAACGTGCGCCGGAATTCCGGACCCACTTCCATCGCCTGACGGATCTCGAGGGCGGCTTCGCCCGCAAGTTCCGTCTTCATGATGACGGAATCCCCCAAAACGTCGCAGTTGATGCCCGTGACGACGCCCATGCCGCTCCTGTCGAGCGCTTCGCCGATGCGCAGCAGGACGCCGAGCTTTCTGACGACGTCGAGGTCCTCTTCATTGACGATGTCCTTATAGTGCGCCCATTCCGCAGCGTTGACGTCCTCCCGCTTGTTCATCCCCGCCACGAACGCGGCAAGCACGATCTCGCGGTGCGTTGCGCCGTACACGCCCGAATTGAGGATCATGTAGCGGCTGTGCTGGCTGTGGTTGTAAAAGCGCACGCGCAGTCCGCAGTCATGCAGGCTGGCGGCAATTTTAAGCACTTTCAGATAGACGCGCGGGAACTTGTGCAGCACCCTGAGCTGTTTGAAGAGCTGGATCGAGAGCCGCACCGTGTGTTCGACGTGCTTCTCGTCGCAGCCGTAATACTTCACGAGGGAGTTGAGGGAGTAGCTCAGAACGTCGAGAATGGGACGCTCCACCGTCTGCGGGACCGCCTGATTGAACATGATGCCCTCGCGGAGCCCGCAGCCGCCCACCGTGAAACTTTCAATGTGCAGATAGTCTGTGAACGCCTTGATGATGGCGAGCGCGGCGGGCATGATGTCCGCACGGGCGGGCGAAAGCCCGCGGATGCGCTTGCGCTTTTCCACATCCAGAACGCGCACCATCTCATAGATGGAACGGAAATCCTCCACCGCAAAGGAATAGTTGTGCACGGTATTGAGGGGATATTTGCGGACAAGGCGGTTGATCTTGTAGAGATTGCGGAAGGAGCCGCCCACGCCGATCATCTGCACATCCGGCTCGACGTCCGCAAGCCAGCCGATCTTTTTGAACTGCTCGGTGAAAAACTCCTCGATCTTTGCCGTCTGCTCCTCCGGAGAGACGCCGTCGTCGGCAAAGAGGTCGGTGAGCGTCACCGCGCCGAAGGAGAGCGACGCGTAGTTGAGTACCGTTCTGCGGTTGTAATAGATGATCTTGGTGCTTCCGCCGCCGATCTCCAAAATGATGCCTTTGGGGATGTCCATCGAGTTGATGACGCCGCGGTAGACGAGCGTCGCCTCCGCCTCTTCGGAGAGCACCTCGACGCGGATGCCGCACGTTGCCTGGATCTCGTCAAGGAAGGAGCGCTGATTTTTGGCGCGGCGCACGGCAGCCGTGGCGACGGCAATGATGCGGGAGACCCCGCTCGCGTCGCACAGGCGCTTGAACATCTTCAAGGTGCGGATGGTCTCCGCCACCCGCTGCGGCTTCAAAAAGCCGTCCCGGTCCATATCCTGTCCGAGGCGCACGCTCTCTTTGAGCTCGTCCTCGACCATAAAATGATTTCCGAACAGCCTGACGATCACGAGGCGCGCGGAATTGGAACCGAGATCGATGATCCCGATCCGCTCCTCCGGGCGCTCCTGCAATTCCGTTGCTGTCTTTTCCATATTGATTCCCGTCCTTTTGCGTAGAAATGTCCCCGTTCCTGCCGCCGCCGAACCGCAAACGGCAGACCGCCGGGCGCTTGACCGACCCGACAATCCCCCTATTTTCAATCTCCATACCATTTTACCACACGATCGGCGGTTTGTCCATACCCTTTTGCAAAATATTTTCATCTGCGGGACGAAAAAGCAGGATTTCGTCAATTTTTTACAAAAACACCCGCCGAAATTTCACAAGTTTGCCTAAAAAGCATACCCGCCGCGGCTTTTTGCCCGCGCAGGCGTTGCGGCAACGGAAGGGACGGGCGCATTCGCTTGACATTTTCCGCGCACAGGCGTATAATCGGAAAAAACGACGGGGAAAAATCCATGAACAAACAGCCCTTGGACGAACAGATCATCACCGCATGGGTGCAGCTTACGGGTATTTTGAAAAATACCCGCATCACAAAAGGGCTTGTGTATAACGAAGCGATCGTCATGCTCATTGCCTACAACCGCTACCGCGAGGGCGGCGACGGGCTCGTCTCCTTCAAGGAGATCGTCTCACGGACGCGCATGCTCAAATCGCTCGTCAACCGCACCATCGACGCACTCGTCGAAAAAAAGATGCTCGAACGGTGCGACGGCGCCGACAAGCGCACCACCTTCGTGCGCGTCATCCCCGAAAATCTGACGGATTTTCTTGCAGTGCATGAAAATTCCCTTGCGCTCGCCGCCAAGCTCATCGGCATCATCGGGGAAGAGGACGCCGAAGCGTTCGTCCGCATCTCCGAAAAGATCGCCTCTGCCGCCCAAGATTGAACGATTTTTTGCAAACGACCCGCCCGCAGCACACGCTGCGGGCGGGTTTTTATGTTCCGGTCATTCTGTCCGGCTTATTCCGATTTGGGCGTGAGCCCCATGCACACGCTGTCCAACGGAGAAAAACCGTGCTTTTTGTAGAACGCCTGCACGCCGTCGCCGTCGGTGTGCAGCACGACGCGGGTATAGCCGCGGTAGCGCGCGAGCGCCGCCTGCAATAAGCGCGACCCGACGCCCCGCCCCTGCGCCTCGGGCGCGACCAACAAATAATGGATATAGGCGGTCATTTCGCCGTCGTCCATCGCCGCGAGCAGCCCGACGAGCCTGCCCTCCTCCCGCGCGGAAAGGACGCAGGAAAAGCCGTGCATCGCCCGCACAAGACGGTCGGGGTACTTCGCCGATTCCCATCGGACGGCAGAAAAGAGCGCCTCCAGCTCCTCTTTGGCGAATTGTGTTTCTTCAGCGATCGTCACGGCACTGCTCCTCCGCGGGCTTCGTCCCGCTTATCATTTCCTCTTCCGTCCGGGTCGCCTCGTCCGGGAGCAGACGGCTCACGCACCAACTCTTCTGCCCGCAGTGCGGACATTTCAGGCGTCGCTTTTTTGTAGTGTGCGGCGCAAGCAAAAAGGCGGAGAGCGTCGGAACAAATTTCGTTTTACACTTCGGGCAGGTGTAGAATTCCGTATTGACGGCGACGAGCAAAATGGGCGCGATGACCGCCGCAAGTCCCAAAAAAGCGCATACGATGATGACGATGCGCGCCCATACGGGCAGATCGCAGAAGGCTGCAAGCAGGATGAGCGCGAGCCAGACGGCAACGCTCACCCAACACGCGGCGTTGCAGATGATGACCTTGGTCTCGGGGCGGGTGCGGTCGCAGGTGAGCAGAAGCCGTTCCTCCGCCCTTTCGCGGTACTGTTCGCCCGTCGGAAGGCGCTCGCCCGCGAGCAGCTCGTTGACCGTGATGCCGAGCAGTTCGCATACGGGCAGCATGAGCGAAACATCGGGAAGGCCGCGTCCCGTCTCCCATTTGGAGACCGTCTTTTCGGATACGCCGAGTTCCTCAGCAAACTCACTCTGCGTCCGGCCCCTCTCCCTGCGCAGTTCTTTTATAAATGCGCCCGTCTTATTCTGATCCATGTCTGCCTCCGCGCGCCCTATCCCTGCGCACATTTATCATACCACATCCGCCGCAAAAATGCCACCCACGAAACGTAGAGTTAGGAATTTTTTGTAAAAGCGGCGCAAGGAAACTTTTTACGTCATCCCGACAGAGCCGAACGACTTTCGGCGTGCGGCGCGTTTCCTCCCCCGCTCCCCCGCCGCAAAGGCGCGGCGCGCAGGTGAAACCGAGAGCCGAATATGCCCCGTTTTCCCCGCTGCGATTTTGCAAGCAGTTCGCGGAGCGGGCGGCTTTCCGACGGAAGTTTACGAACGTAAATGACCGAGGAAAACGTAACCGCGACAATGAAATGCGCCGCAAAGGCGCGGCGCGCAGGCGGAAAAAAGAAAGATGCGGATTGCATTTGCAATCCGCATCGAGCATTGAAGGCGGCAACAACCTATCCTTCCGGGCCGTTAAGCCAAGTACTTTGGGCGGTGAGGCGGACGTTATGCGGACAGCCCCTGTGGGGCTTCCGCGACCGCCGAACTGAGGTTTTTGCCATTGCGGGCAAAAACCGTGACCGCCGGCGGCGTTCCCCTTGCGCCGCCGAGACAGAGAGCGTAGCTCTCTCGCAGCCCAAAGCAGAATGAAACGGACTTCGTTTCCGAAGTCCGTTTCTGTGTCTTGATGGCGGCAACAACCTATCCTTCCGGGCCGTTAAGCCAAGTACTTTGGGCGGTGAGGCGGACGTTATGCGGACAGCCCCTGTGGGGCTTCCGCGACCGCCGAACTGAGGTTTTTGCCATTGCGGGCAAAAACCGTGACCGCCGGCGGCGTTCCCCTTGCGCCGCCGAGACAGAGAGCGTAGCTCTCTCGCAGCCCAAAGCAGAATGAAACGGACTTCGTTTCCGACGTCCGTTTCTGTGTCTTGATGGCGGCAACAACCTATCCTTCCGGGCTGTTAAGCCAAGTACTTTGGGCGAGAGAGAGCTTAACTTCTGTGTTCGGGA
>CALVMH010000008.1 GCA_944343275.1 uncultured Clostridia bacterium
GCGACGAGAATCGAACTCACGACCTCCAGGGCCACAATCTGGCGCTCTAACCAACTGAGCTACACCCGCCATATAATGGTGCGCCTGAAGAGATTCGAACTCCTGACACACGGCTTAGAAGGCCGTTGCTCTATCCGACTGAGCTACAAGCGCATGTCTCTTACGCTGTTTCACGCAAGCTGGCGCACGAGGCTTGTTTCGAAAATGGAGCGGGTGATGGGAATCGGACCCACGCGACCAGCTTGGAAGGCTGGGATTCTACCATTGAACTACACCCGCATTCGTCAGCGCTTGTTTATTCTACCAAAGTTCCAAAAGAAAGTCAAATGATTTTTCGATTTTTTCATGACTTTTTTCGGACTTTTTTTGCTTTTCCGACGCTTTTTTCAGACGGGAAAATTTCTTTGATTGTACGTTCGTTTTCTGTCATAACCGAACATTTTTCTACGAGAAAGGATTTTATACGGCATTTGTGAACATTCCGGTGCGGGATGTGGTATAATATCAACGAGAAAGAGTATTGGAAAAATTATGATGAACACCTTATACGTGACCGATCTCGACGGCACGCTGCTGACGAAAGAGGAGCGTGTTTCGGATTACAGCCTCGTACATCTCAATGCGCTCATCGCGCGCGGCATGCGCTTTACGTATGCGACCGCGCGCTCCGTCGGAAGCGCCGCGCGGGCGCTGCGCGGGCTTGACGTCCGCCTGCCTGCCGTCTATTATAACGGCGGTCTCATCTACGACCGGGCAACGCACGAGACGCTGCGCGCCTGCTGTTTCGACGATGCGCTCAAATGCTATGTTCTGACCGTTCTGGAAGAATACGGGATCATGCCCTTCGTTTACGGAGCAGCTTCCGGAAAAGAATATGTCGGGAAAGAATACGTTGCATGGCGGGAGGGGAAAGAGTCCTTCGGGATGCGGCGTTATCTGGAACGCCGCAGCGGAGATCCGCGCCTGCTGGCGGTGCCGTCCGACGAAGCGCTGCTTGCGGGGCACATCTTTTACTATAAGTGCATCGGACCCAAAGAACAGATCGAACAGGCGTGGAACGTGCTCAAATATGACCCGCGCGTGATGTGCATCTTCCATCAGGAGATGTATCAGAACGATTTCTGGATGGAAGTCTCGCCGCGCGAGGCGACCAAAGCAAACGCCGTCGCCTATTTGAAGTCCGTGCTCGGGTGCGAGCGCCTTGTCTGTTTCGGCGATACGTCCAACGATTCCGACATGTTTGACGCATGTGAAGAAAAATATGCCGTAATGAATGCGGACGCCTGGCTCAAAGAAAAGGCGACGGGCGTCATCGGATACTGCGAAGAGGACGGCGTCGCCAAATGGCTGGATGAGAATGCCTTCCGCAGTTGATCACCAGACGAGGAAGATGCCGCGGAAGCCGAGGTAAAAACAGTAGACGTTGAGCACGGCGAGCAGGGGAAGCGCGAGCATGAGCACGCAGCTCTCCATGCGGTAGCGGAGAACGAACATGGATGCGTATACGGCGATCGCGCCACCGAGGGCTGCGGCAAGCAGCAGTTTCCCGTCGCCTTCGCCCGCTTTCAGCCTGCCGCCCTCAAAGCCGTCGCGCTGTATTTTCAGCAGACGGAAGGCATAGAAGTTGACGGCGAGGATATAGACCGAAAGGAGAATGCACAAAAGGATCATACCGCATTCAGTATGTGCGGTTTACGGATTTTCAGGCATGCCGGCAAAAATGCGCGCGGTGCGTGCGGCATCGATGCAGATGAAAAAGGGACCCTCGGCGGGGTCCCGTTTCGATTTCAGGATTTTTCGTGCTGCGTGTACGGTTCAAGCGCCTGTGCAAGCTGATCCGGACAGGAGGTATTCTGTTTGCAGCGGATGCCTTTCAACAGGGAAACGACCTCATCGGGCGTTTTGCCTTCGACAAGGCGGCTGATGCCCTGCAAGTTGCCGCTGCATCCGCCGATAAATTTGACGTTGTGGATGTGGTTGTCCTCGTCCAGATCGAAGATGATCTGTTTGGAACAGGTTCCTTTTGTGGAATATGTGACCATATTGTTACCTCGTTTTTCCTGTAATTCAAACTGCAAGCCGTCAGTCCACGAGGGTATCGTAGACGACGGAATAGAGGTCGGACGCCTTGTCCTCCCATTTCTTGTAGATGGTGTTGGCAGTCTTTTTGTCGGGCACGACGAATTTGAGCTCCAGCATGGGCTGGACAGCCGCCAAAATCTTCAGATTGACGGTGTATGTGCCGTCTTTGTTCTGATAGTAATCCGACTTACATTCCTGCCGTGTGCGGAATTTCGCCCCGTTGAGCTTGATGTAGCGGGAAATTTCCTCGCGCGAACTCTTCGGGATGCTGATATAATAGTTTGCGAGTGCTTCGCGCCCTTCCGTCGTAATGGTATAAAGGGGATCGTCGCCGCTCGGAATGTCGCAGATGAAGCCGTCCTTTTTGAGCTTGTGGATGAGGACGGTGCAATCCATATAATTGAGCCAGTCGTTGGAGGATGTGCACATATCAACAAGCGTCCGCTCGGAGAGCGGACTTTCCATTTTGTCGAATACGAACAACAAGATGAGTTTGTTGACCGATGTTTCACCCTTGACCTGCATGGCGGCATCCTTGGTATTTTATTTACGGGACGGGCGCACGGGAACACGCACGCAAAATGAACAAAGGAGCCGCCCATCGGTGCGAGCGGCTCTCGTATGTCCGGTCGTCGGAAATGTTACTTTGCGAACTTGGCAAGTTTGGCAATGACGTCGTCGCAGTTGTCGTCATAGATTTCTACGGTGAGCGGCTGAGAAAGGTCAAGGCTGAAAATGCCGAGGATAGACTTGGCGTCGACGACATATTTTCCGCTCTTCAACAAAATTTCGCAATCGCAGTTCTGCGTGACGGCAACAAACTCTTTCACGCGCTGTGCCATTTCAAGCGAGATCGTCATGGATTTCATAAAGGATAGCCTCCGAAATAATTTGCTTGCTATCATTATACATAAAATTCCCCATAAAATCAAGATATTTCCGAAAAAATTCTTTAACTATTTTTTCTTTTATGTTATAATGAATGAAAAAGGGCGGCACAATGCCCCCGGAGGGTGCTGATATGGGTACGGAGGAAAAGACGGAAAAGATCGGGCGCTTTTTGTCGGTGTGCGACGAACTCGTTACGGGCTCGTATATGAACGCGGAGGGGAAGATCTCCGAGGCGCTCAAAGATATCGCGGCGTGCAGGGAGCTGACCAATCTGTTCGCCGCCGTAACGGACGGCTACGATTACCCTGCCGCAAGACGCGCATATCTGCGCCCGCGGGCGGGGGCGGGCGTTTCGGGGCGCGTGGGGGCGTATCTTCCCGCCGAGCGGCAGGATGTGCTTGCCTTTGTCTTCTGTCTCTTTGTGGAGATCGATGCGGGGACGGTCCACCTCGGCGATCTTCTGCTGCGTTATTTCTATGTGGACGGCAGCTACACGGCAAGTTATGCCGTATTTGCGGGGCGCATGATCCGTCCCTTCCGCGACATCGTGAAGGAATGTTTTCCGGAGGCAGGCAAGCGCGGGCAGGCAGCGCTCGCGCGTAAAAAACGGGAGGAGGCGCTGGCGGCGTTTGCGGGGGCGCTCCCCGTGGAGGAGCGCCGCATCATGGGGCGCGAATTGCGTGAGGAAGAACGTTCGGCGGGGGCGGCACTGTTTTCCGAGCTGATCGCCGCCGCCGCGCGCAGGGACGTCGCGGAGATCCGCGCTCTGCTTGCGGGGTATCGGTATTTCCTGCGCTATATCTGCGCCGAAAGCGAGGAGAGCGCTGCACTGTTTTCTCTTGCCGATCAGTTATAAGGAGGCTTGGAATGGACTTTGCGGAAAAGACGGTACGCAAAAACTATGTCTATCGCGGAAAGATCGTAAACGTCCGCTGCGACGACGCAATGCTCCCGGACGGGCGTCCCTGCCGCAGGGAGATCGTTGAGCATCCCGGCGGCGCAGCGGTGCTGTGCGTCAGGGAGGGAAAGGTTGCCCTTGTCCGACAGTACCGCTATGCTTACGGGGAGAATCTTTATGAGATTCCTGCGGGTAAGCTGGAGGCGGGAGAGGACCCGCTTCTTGCGGCGCAGCGCGAACTCGGCGAAGAGACGGGGCTTTGCGCGCGGGAACTTGTCTTGCGCTTTGTGCTCTATCCGACCCCGGGATATACCAACGAGAAGATTTACATCTATGAGGCGCTCGGCGCCGAAAAGGGGGAACAGCACCTCGACGACGGCGAATTTCTCAACCTCGAATACGTTCCCGTAGAGACCGCCCTTTGTTGGGTGGAGGACGGGACCATCCGCGACGCCAAAAGCATTGTCGCCCTTCAGCACTATGCGTTGGAGCACGGCTTGCGGCATTGACGCAAAAGGGGCGCCCGCCGTTCGGCGGGCGCCCCTTTTGCGCGATCGGATTCAAAACGTACCTGTCTGAAATGCGGCTCAGTTGCAGCCGCAGCCGTTGTCCGTGCCGCACACGCTGCCGACGATCGATTGCAGCGTGCCGTTTTTGCACATGCAGTAGAGAAGCGCGGCGAGCAGCGGCCAGCCGCAGCCCTTGAACATGTCGGACGAAATGACGTTTCCGCACGTTCCGAGAATGAGCAGGATCACAAGGATCCAGAGACAGCGATTGCCGCCAAAACAGCAATTCATGGTTTTTCCTCCTATTCTTCCCGCAAACGGGCGTTTGGCGGGATCGCCGCAGAGTATGTATCGTTGTTTTTCTGCGGCTCTTTGTTATATCGTATGCGCATTTCACAAAATGTGTTCGCACAGCCGCCCGCAGGGCGAAATTTCGGCAAGTTGCCTTCATTTAGTTGCCAAAACGGGCGATTTTTGTTATAATGACTGATGGAACGCCGTTGTGACGGCGGAACGGCATGCGCGGCAGCCGTATCCGCTTTCGGCGCTTTGTATGTTTTGTTTCTGCGGATACCCGCAAGGGGTCCGACGGAGGTTTCATGAAAGGGAAGTTTTTTTCGGCAAAGAACATGGCGTATCTCGCCGTGTTGCTGGCGCTCGTCATTGTCTTGCAGGTGTTTGCGAGCGTCATCCCCGTGGGGGGCGCGCAGCTCAACTTTTCGCTCATTCCCATCGTCCTCGGCGCTGTTTTGCTGGGACCTGCGGGCGGCGCGTTTCTCGGCTGCGCCTGCGGCATTGTCGTCCTCATCCAGGTCATCACGCTGCCGTCCAATCCGTTTTATGCCGTCATCTGGACATACGCTCCCGTCATAACGACGCTCACCTGCATCGTCAAGACGACAGTCGCGGGACTTTGCGCGGGGCTGTTGTATCGGGTGATCGCCAAAAGAAATCGCATCGCCGCCGTGTTTACGGCGTCCGCGCTCGTTCCCGTTCTTAACACGGCGCTCTTTATCGTGGGATGCCTTTGCATGAGCGGCGCCATTTCGGGGCACATGGAGATGAACGGGATGAACATCTTTGTTTTCATCCTCGTGGGGCTTGTGACGTTTAATTTTTTTATCGAACTTGCCCTGAACCTCGTCATTGCGCCTGCCATTCACAGAGTGGTCGTTCTGGTGGAAAAGGGGGTCGCGGCGGGCAGGGAACCCGTCCCCGAAGAGTCTGCGCAGCGGGAGCCTCTCCCGCAGGATAAGGAAGAAGAACATGATCATCTGCATTGACGTGGGAAACACCAACCTGAAATATGCTATTTACGACGGGGCAGAACGCAGGATCTCTTTCCGCGTATCTACGGACCTGAAGCGCACTTCGGATGAATACGGCGCGCAGCTCACCGAAATGCTGCGTGCCAACCGTATCGATGCGGCGGATATCACGGGCGGCATTTTTTCCTCCGTTGTCCCTTCCCTCGATTATACGATAGAGCACATGCTGCGCGTCTATTTGCATATCGTTCCCAAGCAGATCGCGCCCGGTTTGAAGACGGGGCTGAAAATGCGGGCGGACAATGCGCGTGAAGTGGGGGCGGACCGCATCGTCAACAATGTCTCCGCGCTTGAAAAATACGGCTGCGGAAAACCGATGATCGTCGTCGATTTCGGCACGGCAACGACGTTTAACATCCTCAGCGAACAAGGCGAGTTCATCGGCGGCGTCATCGCTCCCGGCATCAAGGGATCGCTCGACAGCCTTGTTTCGGGTACGGCAAAACTGCCGCGCGTGGAGATCGAGGCGCCTAAAAGCGTCATCGCCACGAACACCGTCACCAATATGCAGGCGGGCATCGTGTTCGGGTTTGCGGGGTTGGTGGAATTTATTGTCAGGAAGATCAAAAAAGAGCTGCAGCGCAGTGACGTCAGGGTGATCGCGACGGGCGGATTTTCCGAGACCATCGCCAAGGAAACGGGCTGCATCGACGTCATCGACAAGATGCTCACGCTCGACGGGCTCAAATATTTATATGATCTGAACGCTTCGGAGGAAACGGTATGAAAAAAGTCGGGGTTGCCATTCTCGGTCTCGGGGTCGTGGGCGGCGGGACCTATCAGATCCTGACGTCGCACAGGGAATTTTATCGGCGCACGCAGGATGTGGACATCGAGGTCGTCAGCGTTCTCGAACTCAACCGCGATCGCGCGCTTGCGCTCGGCGTTCCGGAGGAGAAGATCGCCTCCAACATCGCGGAAGTCGTCTCCGATCCGGAGGTCAACATCGTCGTCGAGGTCATCGGCGGCGTGAATGCGGCGCGGGAATTCGTGCTTGCCGCGCTCAACGCGGGCAGGACGGTCGTCACATCCAATAAGGAACTGTTCTGCAAATATTCGCATGAGCTGGAACGTGCGGCAAAGCGGCATAACGCGGGGCTCTATTTTGAAGCGAGCTGCGTGGGCGGCGTTCCCATCATCCGCACGCTGCTCGACGGCGTACAGGCGAACGAGATTTCCTCGATGATCGGCATCATCAACGGCACGACCAACTACATCCTCACCAAGATGTACGAGGAGGGGACTTCGTATGAAGATTGCCTGAAAGAGGCGCAGCGCCTCGGTTATGCCGAAGCCGACCCCACGGCGGATGTCGAAGGGTTTGATGCGGCTTACAAGCTCTCCATCCTCTCGTCGCTCGCATTCCATACCAAAGTTCCGTTTGCAAAGGTCTTCCGCGAAGGGATCACGGGGATCACCAAGGAGGACATCGCGGACGGCAGGAAACTCGGGTATGTCGTAAAGCTGCTTGCCATCGGCAAACAGTCGGACGCCGGGATCGAGGTGCGCGTGCATCCCGCTTTTGTCCGGATGGGGCACCCGCTCGCATCCGTCGGCGACAGTTTTAATGCCGTATTCGTGACGGGGGATGCCGTGGGCGACATCATGCTCTATGGCAGGGGCGCCGGCGCGCTTCCGACGGGCAGCGCCATTGTTTCCGACATCATTTATGCCGCCACGCACAGCGAGAACAAGTATTCCACGTTCAAGAACACGGCGGGGGCGGACAAGGACGTGAAGTTCGTCTCCGATTTCGAGAGTGCCTATTATATGCGCATGACGGTGGAGGATCGCCCGGGGATCCTTGCAAAAATTTCCACCGTATTCGGCAAGCACGGCGTTTCCATTGTGGAACTCATGCAAAAACCCGCGCCTGCGGAGGGCAAGGTGCGGCTGGCGATCGTCACGCACACCACGCGCGAGTTCTCCGTCCGCGCCGCCGTCGCCAAGATCAACACCTTTGAAGACGTCGCGCATGTGGACGCAGTGCTGCGCGTGATATCCTGAAAACTCCATGGAAAAGGCGGGCTGGTCCCGCCTTTTTGCGTGGCTTGCGGCATGCGGCGCGGCTCGTCCGCATACAATAGCGGTATGAAATGCGTTTTACGCCGTCACGGTGCCTTGCTGGGGGTTTTGTGCGTGCTGCTCTCCGTCGCGCTCACGGCGGGGGTGTGCTGTTATGCGCTTGCATTGACGGCATCCGGGAGCACGCGCATGACGATCGTCATCGACGCGGGGCACGGCGGGATCGACGGCGGCGTCGTCGGAAGGGTGACGGGGACAAAGGAGAGCGACATCAATCTCTCCGTTTCCCGCTTGTTGCAGGCGGAATTTGAAGACGCGGGGTTTTCCGTCATTCAGACACGTCCCACCGAGGCGGGACTGTACGGCGTGGCGACGGACGGCTATAAGCGGCGCGATATGCAGCGCCGCGCGCAGATCATCGAAGACGCGGCGCCCGCAGCGGTCATTTCCGTTCATCAGAACTTCTTTTCGCTTTCCTCGCGCCGTGGTGCGCAGGTCTTTTTCAGGGAGGGCAGCGAGCAGTCCCGCACGCTTGCATGCGCCATTCAGACGGCGCTCAACGACATGCCGGAATGCGTGCGGCGCAGCGATGCGCTGAAAGGGGATTATTACGTGCTCAACTGCTCCGATTATGCTTCCGTTATTGTGGAATGCGGATTTTTGTCCAATCCTGCGGACGAGGCGCTGCTCGTGGACAGGGCGTATCAACGACGCCTTGCCGAAACCGTCTGCGCGGGTACGCTCGCTTTTTTGGCTGCCGCATCCTTTGCAGAAAGCACATTTATTTGACTTTCCATTGCGCGCGTGCTATACTTGGAGACATGAGTGCTTATTCCAATACAAAGACATATCCGCTGCGTTACTCGGATTTTGATTTCAAAGATGAACTGCGTCCCTCGGCGCTGCTTGCCCTGACGCAGGAATCCGCCTGCATGAGTGCGGACGAGCTCGGATTCGGCTATGCCGACCTGAAGCCCGCCGCGCTCGGATTCGTCATCGTCAACAGCTATTGCAGCATACTGCGTCCCGTGCGGCTGGGGGAGGACGTGACCGTATCGACATGGCCGCTTCCGCCGCGTCATGTCTTTTTTGAACGTGATTATCGCCTGACGTCGGGCGGCGAGGAGGTCGCCGCCGTCGCTTCGCGCTGGTGTCTCGTCGATCTTGCGGATTTCTCGCTCTGCACGCCCGAACGGCTGGGCAAGGCGCATGAGAACTGTCCTTACCGTGACGAAAAAACCGTTCAGCCGCCTGCATGGAAGATCCCGCGCATCAAGGAGGGAGTGGAGGCGTACCGCATGCGGGTGGAAAACAGCCACTGCGATCACTATTTTCATGCCAACAATGCGCGCTATGCCGATTTCTTTTTCGACTGTTTTTCCATGGAAGAGCTCGCTGCGCGTCCCGTTTCCGCCTTTCAGATCGCCTATATCAAGCAGGCAAAGCCCGGTACCGAACTTGTTTTTGTGCGGGAAGATGCGGAAGGGGGCGCCATCTGTGAAGCGCGCGCGGACGGGGAAACGCTGACGCAGTTCCGCGTGTGGTTTGCGGGAGAAGGAGCATGAAGCAGCCGCCTTCCATATTGCGCTATGTCGATGTCGTCCGGAAATGCTTTATCGCGCTCAGCTGTATCGTCCTTCCGGGCATCATGGTTTGTGCCGTGTTCGCGTTTGCGGGCGATCTTGCGTTCCGCATCGTTACGCCCGTCCTTCTCATTGCTTACCTTGTCGTATACGGTTGGTATGCGCTGCGCGTCTCCATGGGGACGGTCATCGGGCTGGAGACGACGGAGGACGTTGTGCATGTCCGAACAAAGCGCAGGACGTTCACCTACGATGTGCGCGCGGGATGCGTTCGCGTCCGCGAAACAAAACATGCGTATATTGTTTCGTTCCGCACGCAGACGGCGCAGGACTCGTTTCTCTTCTATCGCCGCGCGCCCTTTTCCAAACCGTATGAGACGGCGTTCACGGCGGAAGACATCGCGCGGTTTTATCAGCCCGCAGATGATGTGTCTGTGTAAATATACATCAATTTATGCATATTTTTTGTATATTTTCATATTTATTATAAATATATGCAGAAATCATAAAAATTCTTTTGAAAACGGGGGTGCAATCGCTTGACTTGCGCCCCCGCGCTTAGTATAATGACTGATGAAAAAATTCAAGCGAGGAAAATCACCATGGAAAAGAAAATAAAGAAAGTCGTTCTTGCCTATTCGGGCGGTCTGGATACCTCCATCATCATCCCGTGGCTGAAAGAAAATTACGACAACTGCGAAGTCATCGCCGTCTCGGGCGACGTCGGGCAGGGGACGGAGCTGGACGGGCTGGAAGAGAAGGCGAAAAAGACGGGCGCGTCCAAGCTGTATGTGCTCGATCTCAAAAAGGAATTTGTGGAGGATTACATTTTCCCGACCATGCAGGCGGGCGCGGTGTATGAGGATAAGTACCTTCTGGGCACGTCCTTCGCCCGTCCCGTCATTGCAAAAGCCATCGTGGACATTGCCAAAAAGGAGGGCGCGGACGCCATCTGCCACGGCTGCACGGGCAAAGGGAACGATCAGGTGCGCTTTGAGCTGACCATCAAGGCATTCGCACCCGAAATGACCATCATCGCCCCGTGGCGCGTGTGGAACATCAAGAGCCGCGAGGAGGAGATCGAGTACGCCGAGGCGCACAACATCCCCTTAAAGATCAGCCGCGAGACCAATTATTCCAAAGATAAAAACCTGTGGCACCTCTCGCACGAAGGGCTTGACCTCGAAGAACCGTCCAACGAGCCGCAGTATGAAAAAGAGGGCTTCCTCGAAATGGGCGTCTCGCCCGTCAAGGCGCCGGACAAGGTGAGCTATGTCACCGTTTCCTTTGAAAAGGGCATTCCCGTCGCCGTCGACGGCAAGAAGATGGGGGCGGTCGAGATCGTGGAGACGCTCAACAAGATCGGCGGGGAGAACGGCGTCGGGCTTGCGGACCTCGTGGAGAACCGTCTCGTCGGCATGAAGTCGCGCGGCGTGTACGAGACGCCCGGCGGCACCATCCTCTATGAGGCGCACCGCCTGTTGGAGACCGTGTGTCTCGACAAGGCGACGCAGCACTTCAAACAGCACGTCGCCATCAAGTTCGGCGAAATGGTCTATAACGGCGAATGGTTCACTCCCCTCAGGGAGGCGCTCTCCGCCTTTGTTTCCAAGACGCAGGAGACGGTGACGGGCGACGTAAAGCTGCGCATCTACAAGGGCAACGTCACGTCTGCGGGCATCAAGTCCCCGTATTCCTTGTACAGCGAGGATATCGCCACCTTCTCGGATGACGGCGGCGCCTATTCCCAAAAGGATTCGGAGGGCTTCATCAATCTGTTCGGGTTGCCCATCAAAGTCAAGGCAATGCTCGAACAAAAGAAGCTCAAATAAGATGATCAACGTATTTATCGACGGGAGTGCGGGGACCACTGGTCTCCGCATTCGTGAAATGTTGATGCGGCGCGGCGACGTGGCGCTCATGGAGCTGCCGGAGCATCTGCGCAAGGATGCTGCTGCGCGCAAAGATGCGCTGTATGCGGCGGACGTCGCTTTTTTATGCCTTCCGGACGACGCCGCGCGCGAGGCGGCACAGCTTGCGCAGGGCGCCGATACCGTCCTCATCGACGCATCCACGGCGCACCGCACAAACCCGCAATGGGCATACGGGTTCCCTGAACTGTCCGCGGCGCACCGCAGGGCGGTGGAGAGCAGCCGCCGCATCGCCAATCCGGGGTGCTATGCTTCGGGCTTTGCAGCGCTCGTCTATCCGCTGACGTCCGCGGGGATCCTGCCGCCCGATTATCCGATTGTCTGCCACGCGGTGAGCGGGTATTCCGGCGCGGGAAAAAAGGGCATTGCGCAGTATGAGGCGTCCGAGCGTTCCGCAGAACTTGAAACGCCCCGCCTCTATGCGCTTACGCAGCAGCATAAACATCTGGCGGAGATGAAGGCGGTGTGCGCCCTGACGCGCACGCCCGTGTTCGATCCGTATATCTGCGATTTCCGCTGCGGCATGACGGTCACCGTTCCGCTCTTTGCCGATCTTCTGAAAACGCGCATGAATGTCGCCTCGCTCGAAGAGTTCTACCGCGCGCACTATGCGGGACAGCGCTTTATCCGCGTCGCGCATGCGGAAGACGGGTTCATTCCCGCCAACACTCTGAACGGGACAAACATGCTGGAAATTTTTGTCTGCGGCAATGAGGAGCGCCTTGTTCTGACGGCGCGCCTCGACAATCTCGGAAAAGGCGCTTCCGGCGCTGCGATCGAGAATATGAATCTTGCTCTGGGGCTTGACGAAAGCCTTGGACTGTGATATAATAGTAAGGATAAGATTATGCTGAAAGAGATAGAGGGCGGCGTCTGTGCGCCCGACGGTTTCCAAGCGAACGGCATCCACTGCGGCATTCGCAAGAACAGAGAGAAGAAAGATCTTGCGCTCATCGTCTCCGACGTCAGATGCAACGTGGCATGCGTCTATACGACCAATCTTGTCAAGGGTGCGCCCATTCTCGTGACGCAAAAGAACGTGGCGGACGGACATGCACAGGCGGTCATTGTCAACAGCGGCAATGCCAACACCTGCAATGCGGACGGTGTGGAGATTGCGGAAGAGATGTGCCGCCTTGTGGAAGCGCACACCGGGATTCCTGCAACGGATGTTGTCGTTGCCTCTACGGGCGTCATCGGGCAGCCGCTTTCCGTTGCGCCCATTGCGGGCGGCATGCCGGAACTGTGCGCGGGGCTTGCGCGCAGCGCGCGCAACAGTGCTGCCGCCGCGGAAGCCATCATGACGACGGATACCGTGCAAAAACAGATCGCCTTTTCCTTTACGGCGGGCGGAAAAGTGTGCCGCATCGGCGCCGTCTGCAAGGGAGTCGGCATGATCTGTCCCAATATGGCGACCATGCTCATGTTCATCACGACCGACTGTGCGATCTCTTCCGCCATGCTGCAAAAGGCGATCGCGTCGGACGTCAAAAAATCCCTCAACATGCTTTCGGTGGACAGGGACACTTCCACCAACGACACGCTGTGCGTGATGTCGAACGGGCGTGCGGGCAATGCGGAGATCGCCGCGCCCGGAAAGGATTTCAATGCGTTTTGCAGGGCGCTCCACGCAGTCACCGTTGCCATGTGCAGAAAACTCGCGGCGGACGGGGAAGGGGCTACGCGGCTCATCGAATGCCGCGTGACGGGCGCAGGCAGCGTCAAGGATGCCCGCCTCGCCGCAAAATCCGTTGTATCTTCCGACCTCGTCAAGGCGGCGATGTTCGGCGCCGACGCCAATTGGGGGCGGGTGCTGTGCGCGCTGGGGTATTCGGGCGCCGTGCTCGATCCCGATCAGATCGACGTCGACTTCTGTTCGGAAGCGGGGCGGATCGCGGTATGCAGAGGCGGTCGCGGCGTGCCGTTCTCCGAGGAGAAGGCAAAAGAGGTGCTCTCTCAAAAGGAAGTGGATATCTGCGTTCATGTCGGCGACGGAAGGTACCGCGCGACGGCGTGGGGGTGCGACCTCACCTATGACTATGTAAAGATCAACGGAGATTACAGAACGTGATCGGAAAGGAAGAGCAGGCAGAGTTTCTTTTGGAAGCGATGCCGTACATCGAAAAATATCAGAACAAGATCCTCGTCGTCAAGTACGGCGGCAACGCCATGACGGACGAACATCTCAAGCAGCTCGTCATGCGCGACATGACGCTTCTGCGCTTTGTCGGCATCAAAGTCGTGCTCGTGCACGGCGGCGGTCCTGAAATTTCGCAGACCTTAAAGCGCATGGGCATCGAGTCGCGGTTCGTGGGCGGACTGCGCTATACGGACGCGGAGACGGCGGAAGTCGTCAGGATGGTGCTTGCGGGCAAGGTCAACAAGGGGCTTGTACACATGCTCGGTGCGCTCGGGGCGCGCGCCGTCGGGCTCTCCGGGATCGACGGAAAGCTTTTGAAGTGCTCCAAGGAAAGCGAGGAGCTCGGCTTTGTCGGAAAGATCGACGAAGTGGATACGCACATTCTGACAAGCTGCCTCGACGCGGGGTATCTGCCCGTTGTCTCTACCGTCGGGTTTGATGACGATGGCAATATTTACAATGTCAATGCAGATACGGCGGCGTCCGCCATTGCGGGAGCCTTGAAGGCGGAGAGCCTCATCCTGATGACGGATGTGCGCGGGCTGTTGCGCTCGCGCGACGATGAAGACAGCCTCATCAAAAAGGTGTATGTTTCCGACATTCCCTCCCTCATCAAGGACGGCGTGATTTCGGGGGGGATGATCCCCAAAGTTCATTGCTGCCGTGATGCCATCCGCAACGGCGTCGGTCGCGTGTTCATCACGGACGGCAGGGTCAAACATTCCATTTTGCTCGAGCTTCTCTCGGACGAGGGGCTGGGTACCATGTTCGTAAAGGGTGACTGAGAATAGTCACCGTTTTTACGGTTAAGAGGGTTTTATGCAATTTGAAGAAATCAGCGCATGGGACGCGCAATATCTTGCCAAGACGTATGCCCGTTATCCCGTGGCGCTCACCGGCGGAAAGAACGCAACGCTCACGGGCAGCGACGGAAAACAGTATATCGACTTTGGCGCGGGGATCGCCGTCAATATCTTCGGGGCAAACGATGCGCAGTGGAAGGCGGCGGTCATCGAGCAGCTCGGCAAGATCCAGCATGTATCCAACTATTATTATGCGGAGCCGCAGGTGCGTCTTGCAAAGCTGCTCTGCGAGAGAACGGGCGCAAAGCGCGTGTTCTTTTCCAATTCGGGCGGCGAGGCGAACGAATGTGCCTTAAAAGCCGCGCGCAAATATTCCTTCATGAAGTACGGTGAGGGCAGGGCGCGGATCGTTTCGCTCAACGGCAGCTTTCACGGAAGAACGCTCTTTACGCTCACTGCGACGGGGCAGGAGGGCTTTCATCAATACTTTCATCCGTTTGTTCCGGAAGTTGCCTATGCGGACGCCGATATGCAGAGCGTCGTGCGCGCGGCGGACGGGAAGGCGTGCGCCGTCATGATCGAATGCGTACAGGGGGAGAGCGGCGTAAAAGCGCTGCCCGTTCCCTTCGTCGCGGAGCTTTCCGAATGGTGCCGCAAAAACGACGTATTGCTCATCTGCGACGAGGTGCAGAGCGGCAACGGCAGGACGGGTACGCTGTACGCCTATGAGCAGTACGGCATCGTGCCCGACATCGTGACGACGGCAAAGGGGCTTGCGGGCGGACTGCCCATCGGCGCGACGCTTTTCTTCGCGCGGGCGCAGGATGCGCTTTCGGCAGGCGATCACGGCTCCACGTTCGGCGGCAATCCTGTCTCCTGTGCGGCGGCGTGCAACGTCATCTCCCGTCTCACCGAAGAATTCCTGCTCGAAGTGCAGGGCAAGGCGGCGTATATGCGCGCCAAGCTGCAAGGCTTCGACGGCGTGCGTGCCGTCACGGGGCTGGGCATGATGATCGGGCTGGAACTTGAAAAATCTTCCAAGCAGGTGGCGGCGGCATGTCTTGAAAAAGGGCTGCTCGTTCTCACCGCGCATGAGCGGCTGCGCATCGTTCCGCCGCTCACCATTACAAAAACAGAGATGGACGAAGGGTTGTCCGTTCTCAAAGAGGTGCTGAAATGAAACATCTTTTAAAGCTTGAAGACCTGACGCGCGAGGAGATCTTGTCCGTCCTCAACCTCGCCGATCAGCTCAAATACGAACGCAAGCAGGGCATTTTTAAGGATTACCTGAAGGGCAAGAAGCTCGGCATGATCTTCCAGAAGGCTTCGACGCGCACGCGCGTCTCCTTTGAGGTTGGCATGTATGAGCTGGGCGGCAATGCGCTCTTTTTGTCCAACCGCGACCTTCAGATCGGGCGAGGTGAACCTGTCGAGGATACGGCGCGTGTTTTGTCGCGCTATCTCGACGCGATCATGATCCGCACGTTCGCCCAGAGCGAGGTGGAGGAGCTTGCAAAGTACGGCTCCATTCCCGTCATCAACGGACTGACCGATTACTGCCATCCCTGCCAGGTGCTTGCCGACCTCATGACCATCCGCGAAAAGAAAGGCGCCTTCAAAGGGTTAAAGCTGTGTTTCATCGGGGACGGCAACAATATGGCAAATTCCCTGATGGTGGGTGCCGTCAGGACGGGCATGCAGTTTTCCATTGCCTGCCCCGACGGATACGAACCGGACAAACGCCTTATGGCTTGGGCAAAGGAGAACGGCAGTTTTACGCTCAGCCGCTCGCCCATGGAAGCTGCAAAGGATGCGGACGTCATCTACACCGACGTGTGGGCTTCGATGGGGCAGGAGGAGGAAAAGGCGCAGCGCGAAAAGGCGTTTGCGGGCTATCAGGTAAATGCGGCGCTCATGGAGGCGGCAAAGCCCGATGCCATGGTTCTGCACTGCCTGCCCGCGCACCGCGGCGAAGAGATCACAGCCGAGGTGTTTGAGGCGCATGCCGATGAAATTTTTGAAGAAGCGGAAAACAGACTGCATGCACAGAAAGCTGTTCTGTGCAAAGTCATGAAATAAAGCGAAGGAGAAGGTATGTACAAGAAAGTCTATCTCACGCTGGAAAACGGCAAAGTGTTTGAAGGGTATTCCTTCGGCGCCGACCGCGAGGTCATCGGCGAGCTCGTCTTCACCACGGGCATGACGGGGTATATCGAAACGCTCACCGATCCGAGCTACTATGGTCAGATCGTCACGCAGACGTTCCCGCTCATCGGAAATTACGGCGTGATCTTGTCCGACAAAGAGAGCAAGAAGTGCTGGCTGACGGCATATATCGTCCGCGAGAAGTGCGATGAACCCTCCAATTTCCGTTGTGAAATGACCCTTGAAGCCTTTTTGAAGGAACAGGGCATTCCTGCCATGTTCGGCGTCGATACCCGCGAACTGACGCGCATCGTGCGCGAAGCGGGTGTCATGAATGCGGCGATCACCAAAAAACCGCTCACCGATTTCACACAGCTTAAAAACTACCGCGTGAAAGATGCGGTGCGCGCCGTCTCCTCCGGTAAGGTGCGCGAATCGGGCGAGGAGAACGGGCTGCGCGTTGCGCTCTATGATTTCGGCGCCAAGCAGAATATTGTGCGCGAACTCGTCCGCCGCGGCTGCCGCGTCATCGAGGTGCCCGCAAGTTATACGGCGGAAGAAGTGCTGGCGCTTTCTCCTCACGGCATCATGCTGGCAAACGGTCCCGGCGACCCTGCGGAGAACACGGAAGTCATCGAGAACATCAAAAAGCTCATCGGGAAAAAGCCCATCTTCGGCATCTGTCTCGGGCATCAGCTCTTTGCGCTCGCCATGGGCGGGCAGACCCGCAAGATGAAGTACGGTCACCGCGGCGCCAATCAGCCCGTTAAGGACCTTGCAACAGGCAAGGTGTTCATATCTTCCCAGAATCACGGTTACGAGGTCGTGAGCGACTCCGTACAGGGCATGGGAAACCTTACGTTCATCAACGCCAATGACGGAACTTGCGAAGGCGTCGATTATCCCGACGTCAATGCCTTTACGGTGCAGTTCCACCCGGAAGCGTGCGGCGGACCGCACGATGCAAACTTCCTGTTCGACCGTTTTATCGAGAATATGCGCAAGGAGAAAGAATATGCCGAAGAGAAGTGACATCAAAAAAGTTTTGGTCATCGGATCGGGTCCCATCGTCATCGGTCAGGCGGCGGAATTCGACTATGCGGGCGCGCAGGCGTGCCGCGTTCTGAAGGATGCCGGCGTCAACGTCGTTCTGTGCAACTCCAACCCCGCGACCATCATGACGGACAAGATGCTTGCGGACGAAATTTATCTCGAACCGCTCACGGAAGACAGCTTGAAGCGCATCATCATCAAAGAGCGTCCCGACTCGCTCCTTGCCTCGCTCGGCGGACAGACAGGACTTACGATGGGCTGCAAGCTCGCCAAAGAGGGGTTCCTGGACGAATGGGGCGTCAAGCTCATCGGTACCAAGCTGGATGCCATCGACAGGGCGGAGGACCGCGAGCTCTTCAAGGAGACGATGCAAAAGATCGGTCAGCCCGTCGTTCCCTCCGACATTGCCTATACGGTGGACGAATGCGTCGCTATTGCAGAAAAATTGGGCTATCCCGTCATCGTCCGTCCCGCGTTCACGCTGGGCGGTGCGGGCGGCGGCGTTGCTTATAACGAGGAGGAGCTGCGCCTCATTTCCCACAACGGGCTCATGCTCTCGCCTATCACGCAGGTGCTCATCGAAAAGTATATCGGCGGTTGGAAGGAGATCGAGTTCGAGGTGCTGCGCGACAGTGCGGGAAACGTCATCACCGTCTGTTCGATGGAGAACGTCGATCCCGTCGGGATCCATACGGGCGACTCCATCGTCGTCGCGCCCTGCATGACGCTCTCCGACAAGGAATATCAGATGCTGCGCACGGCATCCCTCAACATCATCACGGAACTCGGCATCGAGGGCGGCTGCAACTGCCAATTCGCGCTGCATCCCGACAGCTTTGAATACGCCGTCATCGAGGTCAATCCCCGTGTTTCGCGCTCGTCGGCGCTCGCAAGTAAGGCGACGGGCTATCCCATCGCAAAGGTCGCCGTCAAGATCGCGCTCGGCTATACGCTGGATGAGATCAGAAACGACGTCACGGGCAAGACGTTTGCCTGCTTTGAGCCCGCCATCGACTATGTCGTCGTCAAACTTCCCAAGTGGCCATTCGATAAATTCCTGTACGCCAAGCGCGAACTTGGTTCCCGCATGAAGGCGACGGGGGAGGTGATGGCGATCGGGACCTCCTTCGAACAGGCGATCATGAAGGCGGTGCGCGGTGCGGAGATCGGACTTGACACGCTCAATCATGCCAAGTTTGCCGATATGTCTGCCGAACAGTTGCGCGAAGAGATCGGAAAGATGACGGATGAACGGTTGTTCGCCGTCTATGCGGCGCTCAAAAAGGGCATCACCGTGGAGGAAATTTATGCCGTCACGAAGATCGACGAATGGTTCTTGTACAAGTTCAAGCACCTTGTGGATTTCGAAGCGGCGATCGCGGGTAAAAAGCTGACCCGCGCGCAGTATCTGGAAGGGAAACGGCTCGGTTATCCCGATAAAGCGCTTGCGCGCTTTTCGGGCGAAAGGCTGCCTGCGCACCGCCGCGCAGTCTTTAAGATGGTGGATACCTGCGCTGCGGAATTTGCGGCACAGACACCTTACTTCTATTCCTCCTATGATGAAACGGATCACGACGAAGCGCTGCCTTTTGTAAAAAAGAGCACGAAAAAGCGCATCGTCGTCATCGGATCGGGGCCCATCCGCATCGGACAGGGCATTGAATTCGATTACTCCTCCGTGCATTGCGTCTGGACGCTCAAAGAACTCGGATACGAGGTCGTCATCATCAACAACAACCCCGAGACGGTCTCTACCGACTTTGACACGGCGGACAGGCTGTATTTCGAGCCGCTCACGCCTGAGGACGTTCAGAACGTGCTCGACGTGGAAAAGCCCTATGGCGTCGTCATCACGTTCGGCGGACAGACTGCCATCAAGCTGTGCGGGTATCTCGACAAGTCGGGCGCGCGCATTCTGGGAACGAGCGCCGATTCCGTCGATATGGCGGAGGACCGGGAGCGCTTCGACGAACTGTTGGAGCAGTTCCATATCGCTCGTCCGAAGGGACTGACCGTCATGACGAAGGAAGAGGCGATCCGCGCCGCAGAGACGCTCGGCTATCCCGTGTTGCTGCGTCCTTCCTACGTTATCGGCGGGCAGAATATGACCATCGCCTTCACGGAGAACGACATCTCCCGCTACATGGACGTCATCCTCGCGCAGGGCATTGAAAACCCTGTGTTGTGCGACAAGTATCTCATGGGCAGCGAGCTGGAAGTGGATGCCATTTCCGACGGGACGGATGTCCTCATTCCGGGCATCATGCAGCATATCGAGCGTGCGGGCGTGCATTCGGGCGACTCCATTGCCGTCTACCCGCCCTATCATCTGAGCGATGCGATGCTGGAAAAGATCGTGGATATCTCCACAAAACTTGCGCTTTCCTTAAAGACCAAGGGGCTCATCAACATTCAATATCTCATCTATCAGAACCAGCTCTATGTCATCGAAGTCAATCCGCGCGCGTCGCGCACAATTCCCTATATTTCCAAGGTGACGGGCGTTCCGATGGTGGAGCTTGCCACCAAGATCATGGCAGGGGCAAAGCTCAGAAAACTCGGTTTCGGCACGGGGCTGTATCCCAATTCGCCTTACGTCGCCGTCAAAGTTCCCGTGTTCAGCTTTGAAAAACTCAATGACGTCAACTCGCAGCTCGGTCCGGAAATGAAGTCCACGGGCGAAGTGCTCGGCATCGGAAAGACCTTTGAGGAGGCGCTCTTTAAAGGGCTCGTTTCGGCAGGCTTCAAGATGTGCCACCCGACCAAGGAGAAACCCGTCGGCGTCTACTTCACCGTCAACGATCAGGACAAGTTCGAACTCGTTTCCATCGCCAAGAAGTTTGCCGACCTCGGCTGCAATCTCTACGCAACGGCGGGAACGGCGAAGGTCATTTCCGAACTCGGCATCGATGTGACGGTGGTGGACAGGCTGAAAGCGACCAAGCAGGTGTCCGGGCTCATGGATGAGGGCAAGATCGATTACATCATCTATACGGGCAAGACGGACGTCGATTCCATCAATGACTACATCGAATTGCATCACCACGCCATTCTTCTGGGGATCACGGTGCTCACGTCGCTCGATACCGCAAACGCCCTTTGCGACATCATTGCGAGCAAGTTTACCGAATACAACACGGAACTTGTGGACATCAACAATCTGCGCACGAAAAAGACGGAACTCAAATTCGTCAAGATGCAGTCGTGCGGCAACGACTATATCTACTTTGAAGATATGGACGGGAAGATCACCTGCCCCGAATCGCTTGCGGTCAATTTTGTAGACAGGCATTACGGCATCGGCGGCGACGGCATCGTGCTCATCGAGCGGTCTGACATTGCCGACGCAAAGATGCGGATCTTCAATCAGGACGGCAGTGAAGGGCTGATGGCGGGCAATGCGATCCGCTGCGTGGCGAAATATCTGTATGAAAGGAATATCGTCAGAAAGACGGAGATGCGCATCGAGACGATGAGCGGCGTAAGGGACGTCAAGGTATATTCCTTCGGCGGGATCGTCACCTCGGCAAGCGCCGACCTCGGCAGTGTGGAACTGCGCGGGGAGAACATTCCCTCCATCTGGAAGGGGGAGCGCGTCGTCAATCAGCCCATGGAGATCGACGGAACGACATATCAGGCGACGCTCGTCAACCTCGGAAACCCGCACTGCATTCTGTTCTGCGATAAGGTCGACGACGTTCCCGTGGAGACGTTGGGACCGAAGATCGAAAACAGCAGCTATTTCCCCGCCAAGACCAACGTGGAATTTATCCGCGTCGTCAACGAGAGCACGGTGAAGATGCGCGTCTGGGAACGCGGAAACGGCGAAACGTGGGCGTGCGGCACGGGCGCTGCGGCTGCGGCTGTCGCATGCATCCTCAACGGGCTGTGCAAGGCGGATACCGACATCACCGTCAAGGTGAAGGGCGGAGACCTCTTTGTCCGTTATGATTCCGCAACCAATCACGTCATCCTGACGGGCAATGTCGAAAAAATTTATGAGGGCACGGTGGAATTCTGATGGCGCGCTCCGCATTCTACGAAGAGAGCGCCATATCGTTGAATGAGAAGAAGGAACGGCGCACCTATCAGGTATTTCATATCGCGGGGATCGCGGTGCTCGTTTTCGCGGGCGTGCTCGTACTCCTGTCCCTGACGACCGTTCCTTCCATTCTCATGAATGAGGAGCTGAGCGCCGCGTCCAAGGCGGTCACCATCGCCTTCTTGCTGCTGCCTATTTTGTCCCTCATCGGGTTCTTCTTTTTGTTCCGCTACATCAAGCGGCGAAACAACGTCAGCTTCGACTATACCTTCGTTGAGGATGAATTGCGTGTCACGAAGGTGTTCAATAACCGTTCGCGCAAACACCTTCACACCTTCAAAGCCGAACAAATTATGCAGATCGGCTATGTGGAGAGCACTGCGTTTGACAGGGCGGTCGCGGGGCTGAACGGCAAAAAAGCCATTCCCCTGACGCCCAACGTTACGCCTGCGGAAGGTAAGGAATTTATTTACCTCATCTGTACGGTGGCGGGCGAAAAACGGGTATATGTCATTGAATGCAGGCAGGAACTTCTGGAATTTCTCGTCCTTGCGGCGGGAAGAAACAAATTTGAACGCAAATGATCTATCTTGACAATGCAGCGACCACGCGCCCCTCGGACGGGGCGCTTGTGCATGCACGGCAATATCTGAGTGAATGCTATTTCAATCCGTCTGCCGGCTATCATGGCGGGGCGGAGGCTGCGCGCCTTCTGAACAAGGCGCGCGCTTATCTTACGGAATGTATTGCGGACCCTGCACAATTTTCTCTGATTTTTACTTCCTGTGGTAGCGAAGCGGACAATCAGGCGATTTTTTCCACCGCAAGGCGGGGCAACGCCGTGACGACGTCCGGGGAACATGCTGCCGTCTTTGAAAGTTTCAGGGAGCTCAAAAACCGCGGCGTCGAGCCGCGCTTTGCGCCCGTGCGGGCGGACGGCAGCGTGGACGCCGAGGCGCTCCTTCAGATGGTGGACGAGAAGACGTCGCTCGTCTCCGTCATCCATGTCAACAATGAAACGGGCGCCGTCAACGACATCGTTTCCATTGCGCGCCGCGTGAAAGAAAAGAACCCGCGCACCGTGTTCATGAGTGACGGCGTGCAGGCGTTCGGCAAGATCGGAGTGCGGCTGAGCAAAGACATCGATCTGTATTGCATCAGCGCGCACAAGATCGGCGGCTTGAAAGGAACGGGAGCGCTCGTAAGGCGTAAAGGCTGCGCGGCACTTTTGCCCCGCATCTATGGCGGGGGACAGGAAGGAGGGCTGCGCAGCGGAACGGAGAACGTGTTCGGCATCGCCTGTTTTTACTACGCCGCACAGGAGAAGTTTGCCTCCCTCGAGGCAGACGCCGCGCGGCTGAAAGGGTATAGGGAGCGCCTCTGGGAGGCGCTCGACAAGGAACTCTTCGTCCGCATTTCCCCCGCAGACGGCTCTGCGTATATTTTAACGGTCTCTGCGCGCGGAAGAAGGGGAGAGGCATTGCAGCGCATGCTCTGGGATGCGGGCGTTGCCGTCGGAACGGGAAGCGCCTGCAATTCCAAAAAACCGCACAGCCGCGTTTTACAGGCGTGCGGGTATCCCGCCGATGTGCTGGACGGGGTTCTGCGCGTAAGCTTTTGTTCTTCCAACACGCGTGAAGAAGTGTTGCAGGCGGCGAAGCTGATGAATGAGGCGGTGCGCCGCTTCGGAGGCTGATATGGAAAAAGTCATCATCATCCGCTATGCGGAGATCCATCTGAAAGGAAAAAACCGCGGTTATTTTGAGCGCGTCTTCGGGGTCAATCTGGAAAAGGCGCTGAAAGGGCTGCGGCATGAGCTGCGCAGAACGAGCGGGCGATATCTCGTGACGGCTTTCCGCGAAGAGGATGCGGAGGAGCTCTGCGCGCGTATCGCGCGCGTCTTCGGCGTACATTCCTATTCCGTGGGGGTGCGCGTTCCAAACGACCTTGAAAGCATTGCTGCAGCGGCGATGTCGGTGAGCCCGCAAAGCGGCACATTCAAAGTGGACACGCACCGCGCCGACAAGCGGTATCCCATGACGTCTCCGGAACTCAATGCGGAAGTCGGCGCACGGCTGCTTGCGTCGTTTCCCGCGCTGAAAGTGGATGTCCGCGCGCCGCAGCATACCGTCTTTCTCGACATCCGCGAAGACGGTTCCGCGCTCGTATTCGGCATGTTTTGCGAGGGTGCAGGCGGAATGCCCGTCGGCACGTCATCCAAAGGGCTATTGCTCATTTCCGGCGGGATCGATTCGCCCGTCGCGGGGTATATGATGGCAAAGCGCGGCATGGAGGTGAAATATCTGCATTTCCACAGCTATCCCTATACCAACGAACAGGCGCGGGACAAGGTCATTGTCCTTGCGCGCATCCTGTCGCGCTATACGGGCGGGGACACCGTTGCGACCGTCAAAGTCACGCACATTCAGGAGGAAATTCACAAAAAGTGCGCTGCGGAACTCAACGTGACGCTTTTGCGCAGGTTCATGTTCCGCATTGCGGAACGCGTCGCTGCGCGGCAGGGCGCAAAGTGCCTTATTACGGGCGAGAGCCTCGGGCAGGTGGCGTCGCAGACGATGGAGGGGATCACTTCATCCAATGCAGTCGTCAGATTGCCCGTGCTGCGTCCGCTCATCGGGTTCGACAAGGAGGAGATCGTTGCCCGCGCCAAAAAAATCGGGACATACGAGACGTCCGTTCTGCCGTATGAGGACTGCTGTACCGTCTTTCTTCCCGAATTTCCCGCTATCAAACCGAAACTTTCCTATATTGAAGAAGAGGAAAAAAAGCTGGATGTCGAGGCACTCGTTGCCGAAGCGCTTGGCACAATGGAAGAGTTCCCGCTGCGCTGAACGCGCCACCAATCCTGCGGGATGCCGTCCGCCTTCGGAACGGTGACGGAGGGGAGTTTTACGGGTTTGCCGCTGTACTGTTTGTATTTAGGGATCACGGTATAGGTATAGCGTTCGCCCGCCGTTATGGAATTGTCACAGATGATCTGCCGATATTTTCCGCTGTAAATCGTGGTAATTTTGCCGCGATTTTCTCTTATTATCTCATAATCATAGTACTCTGTCTGACATAATACTATCTGTACGCTGCCGTTTTTCAGTGCAATTTCAGGCGTCGGGATGCTCGGCTCGGAAAAGCGCTTGCTTTTTGCCGTCGGCGGAAAGCTTGTGCGGAAATATTCCGTGAGCGTCGTTGCAGGAGGTGCGGCGGGGTCGGCAAGCAGAACCGCATGGTCGCGTTCGTAACTTTCCTTGTCGAACGCAAGTTTTGCGACGGTGTCGCATGCGGGAAACGCAGAGGGTGCGTCCGTTTGATAGAGCGTTTGCAGGATGCGCAGCGTTTCATTGGCGGGAAGTCCGCCGCCCGTCGTCCGAATCGGCGTATAGTCGGCATTGCCCATCCAGACGGCGACAACGTGCTTTGGCGTATAACCGATGCAATAGGCGTCGGTATTGCCGCTGTCCGTTCCTGCGGTGCCCGTCTTCGCGCATACGGGAAAGGGCAGTGCGCGCAGCCGTTTCGCCGTTCCTTCCGTTGCTGCCGTTTGCAGCATATCGTTCATGAGAAAGCATACGTCCTCTGAAAAGACGCGTCGGGTGCGTCCGTAATGCTCATACAGGACGTTACCCGTGCCGTCCGTCACGCGGGCGATGACGGAGGACGGCGCAAACGTGCCTCCGCGCGCAAACACCGCGTAGCCGTCCGCAAGGGCGGGCAGGGAAAATCCGTATTTCATTCCGCCGAGGGCGAGGGCAAGGGAGCGGTCGTCCTCCGGGACATGGAGCTGCATGTTTGCAAGGTAGCCGGCACCCCGCGCGATGCCGAGTTCGTTGAAGATTTTGACGGCGGGAATGTTGACGCTGTGTGCAAGCGCATGGCGCACGCTCATGTAGGCGCCGGAAGCGCCGCCGTAATCGTCCGGACAATATCCGCCGAAATCCGTCTGTACATCGGCAACGGGCGTCGCGGGGGAAATGAGATTTTCTTCAAGTGCGGGGGCGAACACCAGCAGCGGTTTTATCAGGGAGGCGGGAGAACGAAGCGGGGTTCCCGCCGTTGCCGCAAGCGCGACGATGGCGTTGTTATCATTGTCGCGGACGAGCGCGCAGAAGTCGCTGTCATGCGCGGTGGCGTCCAGCGTCTCCTGCAAACGCGGCTGATAGTAGGTGTACACTTTCAGCTCTCCCCAATCCCCCGAACGCGCATCGGGAAAGAGGTCGGCAAGTTCTGTCTGCACTTGTGCGAGATAGGCGTTGGGGGTCTTGGCGGGCGCGGGCGATACGGGAAGGGGAGTCTGCGCGGCGGCAGCTTTTTCCTCTTCGTCCAAAAATCCCTGCTGTTGCATGAGCGATAAAACGAGATCGCGCCGGTCGCGGCAGCGCTGCGCGTCGCGGAAGGGGGAATAGCGGTTGGGGGAACAGACAATGGCAGCAAGCATGGCGCTCTCTGCAACATCGAGCTCCGCCGCACATTTTCCGAAATAAAATTGCGATGCGTTTTCAATGCCGAAGGCACTGTGCCCGAAATAGATGGAATTCAGGTAGTGGGACAGAATGTTCTCCTTGGTGCAGCGTTTTTCGAGCGCGCGGGCAAGTTTGATCTCTTTTAATTTGCGCTTGATAGTCTTTTCTCCGGAGAGGTGTGTATTTTTGATCAGTTGCTGGGTGATCGTCGATGCACCTTCCTGAAAGGAAAAGGTAGTAATATTTTTGAAGAGTGCGGCGAACATGCGCCGCGTGTCGATGCCGTGATGGGAGTAAAACCGCTTGTCTTCCACGGCGATGAATGCCTGCCCCACATGGGCGGGCAGCTCCTTCGAACAGGCATTTACGGCGGCTGCTGCGGAGAGTTCCTCGCCTTCCGCGTCAAAGATGCGGACATAGGCGGGGGGAGTTGCAAGTTTTTTCATATCGAGGCGAACGTTCGCCGTCACGCCGATATAATAGAGCGTCATGGCAAGCAGCGCCACAAGCGGCAGCCCGAGCGCGGCAGCGGCAATCGTAAGAACGCGTTTCATTTGCAAACAGTATGTGCCGTGCGCGGAAATTTTCGCGCAAAAGCGCCGCTTTTGTTGAAAATGCCCGCCGTTTGTGCTATAATGTTGTATCGGAATCGACCACGGAGAGCATCATGACGCTTGAACGCATCATAGAGGAGAGTCGCCGCATCGTCTTTTTCGGCGGCGCGGGGGTCTCCACGGAGAGCGGGATCCCGGACTTTCGAAGTCCCGACGGGCTGTACAGGAAGCAATACGACGTCCCGCCCGAGACCGTCCTGAGTTCTGCATACTTTTATGCGCATCCCGACAAATTTTTTGCATTTTATCGGGAACGGATGCTTCCGCTGTACGCAAGACCCAATGCGGCGCACCAAAAACTCGCGCAGTGGGAACGGGCGGGGAAGCTGCTCGCCGTCGTTACGCAGAACATCGACGGGCTCCATCAGGCTGCGGGCAGCCGGAACGTCTTCGAATTGCACGGAAGCATCCACCGAAATTACTGTACGGTCTGCAAAAAGGCATTTTCCGCGCAATGGATCGCGCAAAGCCGCGGTATACCGCGCTGTCCGTGCGGTGGGATCGTCAAGCCGGATGTCGTCCTGTACGGCGAGCCGCTCGACGGCGAAACGGTGGAAGGTGCCGTCCGCGCCATTGCCGCAGCCGATACGCTCATCGTTGCGGGAACATCGCTCACCGTCTATCCTGCCGCATCCTTTGTGGAGTATTTCAACGGCAAACATCTCGTGCTCATCAACCGCGATCCGACCCCGCTCGACGGCGCATGCTCGCTTGTTTTGCATGAGAGCGTGGGGAAGGTCCTCGGCGGGCTTGCGTCTTATCTTCCGGAAGGGGAGGGTGAATGAATTATCATATCGTTACATACGGCTGCCAGATGAACGTCCATGAATCGGAAAAGATCGCGGGGCTTCTGCGCAGGTGCGGTTATGAACAAGAAAGCGGCATCGAAGATGCGGACATCGTCGTGTTCAACACCTGTTGCATCCGTGAAAATGCAGAAAATCATGCGTTCGGCAATATCGGCGCGCTTAAAAAGTTAAAGCGGCAGCGGCGCGGCATGCTCATCGCCGTGGGCGGCTGTATGGCACAGGAGGCAGGGAAAGCCGAACTGCTCGTCAAAAAATTTCCCTTCATCGACATCATCTTCGGAACGCACAACGTTTCGGAGCTGCCCGCGCTCATTGCGCGCAAACAGCAGGAGAAAAAGATCGTCTCGCTGCTTGCAGACCGCGCGGAGACGGAGGACGGCGCCGAAGCGTTCCGGACAAGCTATCCCAATGCGTGGGTAAACATCACCTACGGCTGCAATAATTTTTGCACCTATTGTATCGTTCCCTATGTCCGCGGCAGGGAAAAGAGCCGTAAAAAGGAGTGTATTCTCGAAGAAGTACGCGCGCTCATTGCCGCGGGTTATAAAGAGATCACGCTTTTGGGGCAGAACGTCAATTCCTATCGTGACGGCGAGACGGATTTTCCTGCCCTTCTTGATGCCGTCGCCTCTGTTGAGGGGAAGTTTCGCGTCCGGTTCATGACGTCGCATCCGAAAGATTTTTCGCGGGAGCTTGTGGCGGTCATGAAAAAACACGAAAAAATCTGTAATCTCCTGCATTTGCCCGCGCAGTCGGGTTCCACGCGCATTTTGTCGCTCATGAACAGGCGGTATACTCGGAAGGAGTATCTGGAAAAAGTTGCGCTCTTCAAGGAGGAGATCGCGGATGGCGAGGTGACGACCGACCTCATCGTCGGGTTTCCGACGGAGACGGACGCAGAGTTCAAGGAGACGCTCTCTTTGGTGAAGGAGGCGGATTTTTCCTCGGCGTTTACGTTTGTCTATTCTCCGCGCACGGGAACGAAGGCGGCTGCGATGGAGGGACAGATTCCGGAGGAGGTCTCCAAGGAGCGTATCGCCCGCCTCATCGCGCAGGTCAATGAAAACACGCGCAGAAAGAGCGAAGCATACGTCGGGAAGGTCGTCGAGGTGCTCTGTGAAGATTACGACTCCAAAAAGGGACTGTATCTCGGCAGGGAGCCGCTCGGCAGAATGGGATATTTTGCTGCCGACCAAAATTGCGTCGGGGAATTTGTTCAGATGAAGGTGACGCGCGCAAACGGCGTTTCTCTCTACGGGGAACGCGTATAAACCGTCGCAAGTGCGGCTTTTATTAACGGAGGAAAAAACGAATGGCGCTTTCGCCGATGATGGAGCACTACCTCTCCATGAAGGAAAAGTACAAGGACTGCGTACTTTTTTACCGTCTCGGTGATTTTTACGAGATGTTTTTTGATGACGCCGTGCGCGTTTCAAAATTGCTCGATCTGACGCTGACGGGCAGGGATTGCGGATTGAAGGAACGCGCGCCCATGTGTGGGATCCCGTTCCACGCTGCCGATGCCTACATTTCAAAGCTCGTTTCCATGGGGGAACGCGTCGCCATCTGCGAACAGCTTACGGAACCGACTGCCGGGAAGGGAATGGTGGAGCGCGACGTCGTCCGCGTGGTTTCGGCAGGGACGGTCATCGAGGAAAATCAGCTCGACGAACGGCGCAACAATTACATCGCCTGCGCCTGTAAAACGGACGCGGGCTATGCGATTGCCTGGGCGGACATCACTACGGGCGAACTGTGTGCCGCCGAAGTGAACGGTGCGGAAGAAGTTCTCTCCGCATTGCTCAATCTTGCCGTCGCAGAAGTCATCTGCAACGATGCATTGCTTTTGGAAGTCAAGGACGATGCCGAAGCACAGCGCGGCGCGCTCCCGCCATTTTCCTGTTATCTGCCGCAGGCGTTTTTTCCGCCTTCCGCCCAAAAAAATGTGTTGGAGCAATTGAAGGCGGCGTCTTTGGAAGCGCTCGGGCTGGACGGTCGCATGGCTGCGGTCTGCGCCGTCGGTGCGCTGCTGGAATATCTCAAAGAGACGCAAAAACATGCGCTCGCCAACATCAACCGCCTTCAGCTGGTGGACGGAAAAAAGAGCATGACGCTTGACGCGACCGCCGTGCGCAATCTGGAGATCCTGAAAAACAATTCGGAAGGCAAGAAATACGGTTCCCTTTTATGGCTTCTTGACAAGACGCGGACGGGGATGGGGGCAAGAAAACTCGTTTCCATGCTCTCGTCGCCCCTTCTTCAAAAGGAGGAGATCGAGCGCAGATTGGACGCCGTCGAAGAGCTCTATAAAGGGACGGTCGTACGGATGGGGATCGCCGATACGCTTGCGGGCGTCAGAGATATCGAACGTCTGACGGGGCGCGTTTCAAACGGCAACATTCAGCCGCGCGATTGCCTGCTTCTGGCAAATTCGCTTGCCGCTGTTCCCAATCTGAAATTTCAGCTTACGGGATTTTCTTCCGCACTGCTCACCGAGATCGCGGGGGAACTTGTCGATACCGCACCCGTCTGTAAACTGCTGGAACGTGCCGTCTCTCCCGAAGCGACAACGCTCAAAGAGGGAAGCTATATCCGCCGCGGCTACAACCAACAGCTCGATGAATTGCGCGCCGTCAAAGATGACGGAAAATCCCTTGTGCTCGAACTTGAAACGCGGGAGCGTGAACGCACGGGCATCCGCACGCTGAAAGTAGGGTTCAACCGCGTGTTCGGCTATTATATCGAAGTCAGCAATTCTTTCAAAGATAAGGTCCCGTACTCTTATGTTCCCCGCCAGACGCTTGCGGGCGGCGTGAGGTATACGACGGAAGAGCTCAAAGAATTGGAGAGCAAGATCCTCGGCAGCAGCGATGCGGCAAGCCGGCTGGAAGAACATCTCTTCGGGGAGATCGTGGAAATGCTCGCGCGCAATATCCCCGTATTTCAGCGCATCGCGGAAGCGGTTGCCATGCTTGACTGCCTGACGGCGCTTGCGACGGTCGCCAAGGAGAATAAGTATTGCCGTCCGGAGATCGCTGAGGAGGGGGCGCTTGAGATCGAGGAGGGCAGACATCCCGTGGTGGAAGCCATTTCCCGCGAGCGGTTTGTTCCCAACGATTGCACGCTCGACAACGGCGACGCGCGCACGATGATCATCACGGGACCAAACATGGCGGGCAAGAGCACGTATCTTCGGCAGGTCGCGCTCATCACGTTCATGGCGCAGGTCGGGTCCTTCGTGCCTGCAAAGCGTGCGCGCATTCCGCTCACGGACCGCATCTTCACGCGGATCGGCGCGAATGATAATCTTATTCTCGACCGAAGCACTTTCATGGTGGAAATGACGGAGGTCGCCAATATCCTGCGCAACGCTACGCCGCGCAGCCTGCTCATCCTCGATGAAGTCGGCAGGGGAACAAGCACCTTTGACGGGTTATCCATTGCGTGGTCCGTCATTGAGTATCTGACGCAAAAAGTGCGTGCAAAGACGCTGTTTGCCACGCATTTCCACGAGCTCACCGAGCTGGAGGGCGCATTGGAGGGCGTGAAGAACTATAAGATCGGTGTCAGGGAGATCGGCGGAAGCATCGTCTTTTTGCGGAAAATCGTGCGCGGCGGGGCATCACGCTCCTTCGGGGTGGAAGTTGCCGCGCTTGCGGGCGTCCCCGAAGAGGTCACCGCCCGTGCAAAAACGATCCTGAAAGGTTTGGAGCGCGGAGAAAAGAAGCGCATCCGCGGCGAGGAACAGGCAATTTCGGATCCGGACGACGTTTCGGAAGAGGTCCCCGCCGACAGCTTGCGAACGGAATTGCAGGAATTGAACGTCGATTTGCTGTCGCCGATGCAGGCGCTTGCGCTGCTTGCGGAGTGGAAGGAGAAATATAAGTGATCAATGTTCTGACGCCGGATATTTACAATAAGATCGCTGCGGGCGAAGTGGTGGACAGACCGTATTCCGTCGTGAAAGAGCTGGTGGAAAATGCCATCGATGCGGGCGCGACGGAGATCGTCGTGGAGACGGAACGCGGCGGAAAGGGCTGTATCCGCGTCACCGACAACGGCTGCGGGATCGCCAAAGAGGAACTTCCGCTTGCCTATGCATCGCACGCAACGAGCAAACTTTCCTCGGCAAAAGACCTGTTTGCCATCAGGACGCTCGGGTTCCGCGGGGAAGCGGTCGCATCCGTTGCCGCCGTTTCCCGCATGCAGATCGTCTCCCGCACGGCGGAGAAAGAGGCGTATTCCCTCGCATGCGAGGGCGGCATCCTCGGCAGCGTGCAGCCTGCGGCGGGAGCCGAGGGCACATGCGTTACGGTCAAAGACCTCTTTTACAATGTCCCCGCACGATTGAAGTTTTTGAAGTCCGACGCGCAGGAAGAGGCGGATATCGCCGGCGTGATGGCGCGCTTTATCCTCTCCCGCCCCGAAATTGCGTTCACCTGCCTTGCAGACGGAAAAATGAAGTATCGTTCGTTCGGGGACGGGCTTTCCGCTGCGCTTGTCGCGGTTTACGGTGCCGAGACGCTGAAAAATTGCACGGAGATCCGTGCCGAAAAGCATGGCATCCGTCTTTACGGATTTTTGGGCAACCGTAATTTCTACAAGGCGAACAGGACATATCAGAGTTTATTTGTGAACGGGCGCTATGTCGTCAATCAGACGGTGGGTGCGGCGGTTTCCAATGCCTATGCAAGTTATCTCATGAAGCGGCAGTATCCCTTCTATGTGCTCTTTCTGGATGTTCCGCCGGAGATCGTGGACGTCAACGTGCACCCCAACAAAGCGGATGTGCGGTTTGCGGACAATCAGATTATCTACGGATGCGTGTATTCCATTGTTTCCGCCGTTCTGGACGGCAATTCGCGTGCCCTCGAATATCTGGCAAACGCGCCCGCAGCCGCTCCGTCTTCCATGCAGGAAGTGCCTGCGGCGGCGCCTGCTGCTGTGGAACGTGAAATGAGCTATGAAACGGCAAAGGCGACGCTCGCGTTCGATGTCCGAATGCCGCAAGCGCCTCCGAAGCTCTACGATGCGCCGCCTGCGCGTCTGGAAGTGCGTCAGCCCGCTGCCGCGGCGCCTACGCCTGCGTCTTCCGAAGACGTGTTCGCGGAGAATCAGCGTTTTTTGCGCGAACAGGAGCATCGGGCGCGGCAGGAGCGGGTGGATCCCGCATCCCTTGAATATAAAGGGGAGCTGTTTCAGACCTATCTTATCTATCAGGCGGGGGATGACGCCTATTTCATCGACCAGCATGCGGCGCATGAGCGCATTCTCTTCGACCGACTGCGGGAGAAAACGGAGCATCGTGCCGTCGTTTCGCAGCCCATGCTCGTGCCGTTTGTGCTCTCACTGAATGCGCAGGAGTTCGCCTTTCTCGAAAAGAATTTTTCTGTCCTGAGAGAGCTCGGGTTTGAAGCGGAGGAGTTCGGCGATACGAGCGTGCGCGTTCTGGCGGTGCCTGCCGACCTCATGGGGATCGACCTTTCGGCGTTTTTTCGGGAAGTGCTCTTCTCCATGGAGAGTTTGCGCGCCATCCGCCTTGCCGATATCCTCAAAGACCGCCTTGCGACGGCGGCTTGCAAGGCTGCCGTCAAGGGCGGTGAGCGGCTGACTGCGGAGGAAGCGAAGCAGCTGATCGAGCGGATGGACGGCGATGTCGGGATGAAGTGCCCGCACGGACGTCCCGCCGTCGTGAAGATGAAGAAGAGCGAGCTTGAAAAGCTCTTCAAACGCATCGTATGAAGGCGCTCGTCATCTGCGGCGCGACCGCATCCGGAAAGACGGCGCTCGCCGTGGCTTGCGCAAAACGGTTTGGCGGGGAAGTGGTCTCGTGCGATGCGCTGCTCGTCTACCGCGGGCTGGACATCGGCACGGCAAAGCCTTCCGAGGAGGAGCGGGAAGGGGTCGTCCATCACCTGATAGACGTTGCCGATCCGCGGGAAAATTTTTCCGTCCATGACTTCGAACGGTTGGCGCTGCCCGTCGT
Organism: uncultured Clostridia bacterium; assembly: GCA_944343275.1. GTDB lineage: Bacteria > Bacillota > Clostridia > Christensenellales > Borkfalkiaceae > Gallimonas. The sequence continues at coordinate 33,315 of CALVMH010000008.1, forward strand.
GGAAGATATTTTTGCGCGCGGCAAAGTGCCCGTTCTGTGCGGAGGAACGGGGTTTTATCTCAACGCCTTGCTATTCCGTAGCGGATTCGGCGGCGTTGCAGCGGACTGCGGCGTCCGTGAAAAATATCAGGCGTATGCGTGCGAACACGGAAAAGAAGCGCTGCACGCTTTACTCAGAGAGCGGGATGCGGAGAGTGCGGAAAAATTACATCCGAACGACGTCAGGCGCGTTGTGCGTGCGTTGGAGATTTATGAGCTGACGGGCAAAAAAAAGTCCGAGCAAACGGACGGCATGACGCCCCGCTTTCCCTATGCGGCATTTGCTTTCGATTATCCGAGAGAGGAACTGTATGCGCGCATTGCGCGGCGGACGCAGGCAATGCTGGAGAGGGGGCTTGTTGAGGAAGTCAAGGGTCTGCTTGCCGCGGGAGTCCCCCAAGATGCACAGTGCATGCAGGGGATCGGCTATAAAGAAGTCATCCAATGCTTGAAAAATGACGATTCACAAAGTACTATGTCAGACATAATACAAAAAAATACCCGCAATTATGCCAAGCGTCAGCTGACATTTTTCAAAAAACTGCCGCAGCTTCATTGGCTTACGCCGTCCGATATGCGGACGGCGCTCAAGGAGATCGAACGAATTTATGACTGTTGAAGAGAGGATCGCCGCCGCGGAAGCGGCGCTGCAAGAAAAATTTCGTCGGATCGATGAGATCGCATTTGCCAATCAGGAAAAGGTCCTTGCCGCATTCCGGCAGGAAGAAATTGCACTGCGGCATTTTATGCCGTCCACGGGGTACGGGTACGGCGACGAAGGGCGCGAACGGCTCGGCAACGTCTATGCGCGCGCATTCGGCGCGGAACGCGCCGTCGTGTCGCCCGCCATGCTGAGCGGGACGCATGCGCTGACCGTCGCGCTGTTCGGCGTTCTTCGCCCCGGCGATCGCGTTCTGTGCATCAGCGGAACGCCCTATGATACCATCCGCAGCGTCATCTATGGGCAAGGAAACGGCTCTTTGAAGGATTTCGGCATTTCATTCGAAGTGCTTCCGCTTACGCCGCAGGGGAAGATCGACCTTTGCGCCGCGCGTGTACGTCTTCGGTCGGAGCGCTTTCAGATGGTATATATCCAGCGTTCGCGCGGATATGAACTGCGCGATTCCTTTACGGTGGATGAAATCGGCGCGGCGTGTGCTGCCGTGCGGGAGAGCGGGTTTACGGGCTGCATCTTTGTGGACAACTGCTACGGGGAATTTGCCGAGACGCGCGAACCGACCGATGTGGGCGCCGATCTCATCGTGGGGTCACTCATCAAAAATCCGGGCGGTGGGCTTGCGCCGACGGGCGGCTATATTGCGGGGAAGGCGCGCTATGTCGGAATGTGCGAAGACCGTCTGACCGCGCCGTCCGTCGGTGGAGAGATCGGGTCCTATGCCTATGGGTATCAGCTCTTCTTTCAGGGATTCTTTTTGGCTCCGCACGTTGTCGCACAGGCGCTCAAAGGTGCGCTGCTCATCGGACAGTGCATGGGGGAGCTCGGCTATGAAAACTATCCCGCGCTTGACAGGCTTCCGCCGGATATCACCCGCGCGGTACGCTTTGATACGGAGCGGCAGCTCACCGATTTCATCCAATCCGTACAGGACGTTTCCCCCGTCGATTCCTTCGTGAAGCTCGAAGCGTGGGATATGCCGGGATATGACTGCAAGGTCATCATGGCAGCGGGCACGTTCAATGCGGGTGCAAGCATCGAGCTTTCCGCGGATGCGCCCATCCGGACGCCCTATGTCGCCTATTTCCAGGGCGGGCTGACGTACGAGCACTGCAAACTCGCCGTCCGCGGGATCTTAAAAAAGTTGACGGCATAAAAACAGCACCCCGCGGGGTGCTGTTTTTATGCAAGATAGTCGGAGATATCCCTCTTGCGTACCCGTTCGGCATTGTTTTCCCTGAGGCGCTCCAAGAAGGTGAGCGGCGTGCTGCGTCTTTTCAGCCGTTCGGTGAATTTTGCCGAGTAAGCGAGGAAGATGAGATAGATGTACGGCATACCGAGATTGGTTTCCAGAAGGGAATTGGTGACGAGCGTTAACAGTTTATCGTAGAAGTTTTCGAATCCTGCGCTGCGGATGCCGCCCAACAGCAGCCCCGCTTCCCAGCCGAACTGCACGAGGATACCGATGGCAAGCAGCCAAAAGAGGTTGATGCACAGTGATTTATCCTTTTGAAAGAGGTTCCATACGATGATGCCCGCATAGCCGACGAAGAGGATGAGCGCCATCCAGCCGTGATAAGCGCCCGTCGTGCGCTGAATGGTGATCGCTTCGCCTGTTCCGAACGTAGCCGCGAGCATGGGAGCGCACAGCCACCAGGTGAGAATGAGCAGGGACCACTCCACCAGATGTTTATCTTTTGCGATCCACAGCCATATCCATACAAAATTTGTGAAGCCGTAGCTCATGGACATCCACAGCAGCACCCAGAACAGGCTGCCTCCCGTGATCGAACGGGAATGGAATACGAGATGGAATAACCCGTAGTCAACGGCGAAGTAGACAAACCCGAAAAAGATACCGACAAGCACCGTCATGTACCGTTTTTTCCATAACAGCGCCCCAGCGAGGAGGATCAGAAAGGCGATGTCCAGCCAGATATAGAGCGGATCGAACTGCCTTCTTGCGATGATGTCATCCATGTTTCACCTTGTCTACATCGTTTTATCACAGTATACTATGTTATATTGCATTTGTCAAGGAAGCGACATGGCTCCTTCTAAAAATTTCATCTGCCACCCTTGACGTGGCAGGCAAAACGTGATAAGATAAGATCATAAAAATATCAATTCGGAGGCAAATATGGAACGGGAAGTGGAAGAGCGGCGCGCAAAGGCGGCAAACGGTTGGGTGATGCTCTTTATCGTTTTGCTGATCATGTTCGGCGGGATCGCGCTCTTTTGTGTGGCGACGGTGTATTTGGATGAGTATCCCGCGCTGGCGGCCGGAATGGTCATCGGCATGCTGATGTTTATCGCAGGGCTCATCATGCTGTGCGGGTTTAAGACATTGCAGCCCAACGAGGCGTATGTCTTTACCCTGTTCGGAAAATATTACGGCTCGTTGAAACGGGAGGGGTACTTTTGGGTGAATCCTTTCTGCGCCGCCGTCAATCCTGCAAGGACTTCCGCCGCCATGGCCAAGAAACTCTCCTTGAAGGCGATGACGCTCAACAACGAAAAGCAGAAAGTCAACGATGAAGAGGGGAATCCCATCGAAATTTCCGTTGTCGTCATCTGGCGCATCACCAATACCGCGCGCGCCGTTTTCAATGTGGATAACTACATGGCGTACCTCTCCACGCAGTGCGATGCCGCCATCCGTCAGGTCGCGCGGCAGTATCCCTATGACGTTTCCACAAACGGTGACGAAAAATCGCTGCGCGGGTCTGCGCAGGAAGTCGCCGATATCCTGCGCGGGGAGATCCAGGAGCGCACTGCAATGGCGGGGATCGAAATTGCCGAAGCTCGCATTTCTCACCTTGCCTATGCGCCGGAGATTGCGGCGGCGATGTTGCAGCGCCAGCAGGCGTCCGCCATCATTGCGGCGCGGCAGAAGATCGTGGAGGGCGCCGTCTCCATGGTGAAAATGGCACTCGACAAACTTTCCGATGAACGCATCGTTGAACTCGACGATGAGAAGAAGGCGCAGATGGTGAGCAATTTGCTGGTGGTGCTGTGCGGCAATAAGGACGCGCAGCCCGTCGTCAACAGCGGAAGCGTCTGAGCATAAGCAAAAAAAGACAGCGGTGCTTGTAAAATGGCACCGCTGTCTTGCATTTTATGATGATCGTCATTGATATTTGGAATTGACGCGCATGGCGTTGAGGATGGCGAGCACCGCTACGCCGACGTCTCCGAACACGGCAAGCCACATGTTGGCGATGCCGACCGCCGAAAGAATGAGGATGGCGACTTTGATGGCGATGGAAAAGACGATGTTTTCAAAGACGATCGCCATTGTCTTTCGGGCAATGCGTTTGGCAAGGGGGAGCCCGCGTAGGTCGTCCTTCATGAGTACGATGTCGCTTGCTTCGATCGCCGCATCGCTTCCGACGCCTCCCATGGCAATACCGATGTCCGAGCGCATCAGCACGGGCGCATCGTTGATGCCGTCGCCGACGAAACACAATACATCCTTCGGCTTCTTTTCTGTGAGCATGCGTTCCGCTTCCGCTACTTTGTCCTGCGGCAAAAGGGAGGCGCGATAGCCCGTCAAGCCCGTTTCCGTTGCCACATTCTTTGCAATCGCTGCATTGTCGCCCGTCAGCATAAAGGTCTTACAGCCCATCGTATTAAGCGCGCCGGCAACTTCTTTTGCCTCAGGTTTGATTTCATCCGTAATGAGCAGGGAACCGATGAAGGTACCGTTTCTTGCCACATAGACGACCGTTCCGACGTCTGTCTCGCGGCAAAAGGGGATGCCGTGTTCCTCCATCAGTTTTTCATTGCCGCAGAGGATGACGTCTCCGTCTTTTTCTGCGATGATGCCGGCTCCCGCCACATTTGTGAGCGTGTAGCCCTTATCCGTCGGCTTCCCGTAGCGTGCGGCAATGGATTGTGCGATGGGGTGATTGGAGGCATGTTCCGCAAGGGCGGCAAGCCGCAGTACCTCGTCGGCGTTGTTTGCGGGGGTAATTTTTGTGATGGCAAAGTTTCCCTTGGTGAGCGTGCCCGTCTTATCGAACACAAAGATGTTTGCCCGATCAAACTTTTCGAGATAGTTGGAACCTTTCACGAGGATGCCGTACTTTGATGCCGCGCCGATGCCTGCAAAGAAGGAGAGAGGGATGGAGATGACAAGCGCACACGGGCAGGACACGACGAGGAAGGCGAGGGCACGGTAGACCCATGTGGACCAATCGCCCGTGATAAGCCCCGGAAGGACGGCGAGCAGCAGCGCCACGCCGCAGACGATCGGGGTATAGAATTTTGCAAATCGTGTGATGAAGTTTTCTGCCTTGGATTTTTGTCCGGCGGCGTTCTCGACAAGTTCCAAAATTTTGGAGACGGTCGAATCATAAAAGGTTTTTTCGACGCGCACATACAGCTGCGACGTCAGGTTGACGCTGCCGCTGATCACTTCACTTCCCGCTTCCGCTTCCTGCGGGAGCGATTCCCCCGTCAAAGCCTTTGTATCGAGCGTCGAAGCCCCTTTGATGACCACGCCGTCCAGCGGTACCCGCTCCCCCGGATTGATGAGGATGGTATCACCGACGCACACTTCGGCGGGATCGGTCTTTTCATACGAGCCGTCCGCCCGCAGAAGGTTTGCATAGTCGGGGCGGATATCCATCAGACCCGCGATCGACTTTCTTGATTTTCCCGTAGCATACCCTTGAAACCACTCGCCGACCTGATAGAACAACAGCACGGCGCAGGCTTCGTCGAACCCTTCGATGGGCTGCCCCGTTACGCCGCGGTAGATGGCGAGCGCAAAGGCGCCCACGGTGGCAATGCACATCAGGAAATTTTCATCCAGGACTTGCCCGTGCAGAATGTTGCGCAGTGCTTTCCACAGGACATCGTAGCCGATCAGAAGATAGACGGCGAGATACAGGCAGAAGGGGAACACCCATGCCGCGCTGCCCTGAAACACACTGCCGAGAACGACGGTTTTATCAATGATAAAGAGGACGAGAAAGAGGAAAAGCGCAACGCAGATGCGGATGAGCGCGCGTCGTTCCTTTGTGCTCATGGAGGATGGTTTCATGCATTTCACCTTTTACAGAAGAATGCGGCAGTCGGGCTCTATTTTGCGGCACGCCTTGATCGCCTTTTGCAGGACGTCCTCAAAACGGTCGTCCTCCGCCTCCAACGCCATGCGCTGCGTCATAAAACTGATACTGACCGCGCGGACGCCGTCGATTTTGGCGATGGCGCGCTCCATCTTTGCGGCGCAGTTGGCGCAATCGAGGTCTTCGAGTTTGTAAGTTTTTTTCATTGCATTCCTCCGAAATGAATATTTATTTTGTTGAACAACTGTTCAAATATACACTGTTGAAAAACAGGGAAGCTCCCTGTTATCGTTCTTCGTTGACGTGTGTAAGCCCGTATTCCATGATTTTTGTGACGTGGTCGTCGTCAAGGGAATAGCGGACCTCCTTGCCTTCTTTTTTGCCTTTGACGAGTTTTGCGCCGCGCAGAACGCGCAGCTGATGGGAAATGGCAGAGTCGCTCATGCCAAGCGCTTCGGCAAGTTCTCCGACATACATATCCCGCACTTGCAGACAGCTCAAGATTTTTGCGCGCGTCGGGTCGCCGAAGTTCTTGAAGAGCGCGGCAAGTTCATAGATGGTATCGTCATCCGGCAAAAGGGCGCGGAGCTCGCCGCGGGCGGGCGCGTCGGATCGGTTCGTCATGACATCTCCTTTATAATTGAACACATTTTCAAATGTTCAATTACATTATACGCTGCAATATGCTGTTTGTCAACTGTTTTTTGAAAATTCAGTTAAAAAATATCAAGACTTCAAAAGTGACCGTAAATGGAAAATGACCGAACGAGTTCGGTCATTATTTCATGGATCAAGTTTGTAAGGTGTTGTCTGATAGACAAAGTTGAGCCAATTGTTATAAAAGAGGTTGGCGGTCGAAGACCAATTCATATTGACGGCATTGTCCGATTTGTCTGCGAAATAACAGAAAGGACGGCGGATGTCGAGACCTTTTTGCAGATCGCGTTCATATTCCTTTTTCAGGGTATCGCGGTCGTATTCCATGTGTCCGAGAACGAACACCCGACGGTGGTCCGTGCTGCTGATGACGGAGACGCCTGCTCGGTGAGAAGTCGCAAGAATTTTCAAGCGGGGGTCCTTGCGCACATCAGCCTCGCGTACCGTCGAATGGCGGGAATGGCACATGTGAAATTCGTCGGAAATGCCCCGCATGAGGGGATCGGGCATGTCAAAGTGCTCTTTCCGATGGGAAAATACGCCGAAGAGCTTGTGCGCAAGGGGATGTTTGCGGATGCCGTAAAAATGATACAGTGCCGCCATGGCGCCCCAGCAGATAAAGATGGTCGACGTGACATTGGTCTGCGTCCAGTCGAACATGCGGACGAGCTCATCCCAATAGGCGACGTCGGAAAATGCCATGTCTTCGACGGGTGCACCCGTCACGATCATTCCGTCGAAATGCTTGTTTCGGACGGTTTCGAAGGACTGATAGAACCTGCCGAGATATTCCGCTTCGGTATTGCGCGAGCGGTAGCTTTCCGTGTGGATGAGCGTGATGTTGACCTGCAAAGGGGAATTGGACAGCAGGCGCATGAACTGTGTCTCCGTTTCCTTCTTTGTCGGCATCAGGTTGAGGATGGCGATCTCGATGGGGCGGATGTCCTGCGAGACGGCGCGCTCCTTGTCCATCACGAAGATGCGTTCCGATTGCAGAACGGAGTATGCCGGGATGTTGCGGTCAATGACGATGGGCATGGCATTCTTCCTTTTCAGACATGAGAAAGCGCTTGGGTGAGGTCGGCGATCAGATCGTCGACGTTTTCTATGCCGACGGAGAGCCGCACGAGGTTGGGGGCAATGCCCGCAGCGCTGAGCTGATCTTCGGAGAGCTGGCGGTGGGTGGTCGAAGCGGGGTGCAGAACGCAGCTTCGGACGTCGGCGACGTGCGTTTCCTGCGTGGCGATGTGCAGATGTTCCATAAAGCGTGCACACGCCCCGACATCTCCGCGGATGCCGAAGCTCATCATTCCGCCCGTTCCCTTGGGCAGATATTTTTTGGCGAGCGCATAATGTCTGTCTCCCTGCAAAGCGGCATAGCGTACCCATTCTATCTTGGGATGTTTTGCAAGGAAGGCGGCGATCTGTTCGGCATTGCGGCTGTGCCGTTCCATTCTGAGGGCGAGCGTATCACTGCCGAGCAGCGTATAGAAGGCGTTCTGCGGGCTCATGACAGCGCCCGTATCGCGCATCATCTGCGCACGGCACTTGACGCCGAAGGGTGCGGCAAGATCCGCATAGACAAGTCCGTGATAGCTTTCATCCGGGACATTGAAGGCGGGATAGCGGGGATTGTCTTTATAGAGGAACTTTCCGCCGTCCACGATCATTCCGCCCAGCGCCGCGGCATGTCCGTCCATGTATTTGCTGGTGGAATGCACAACGATGTCTGCGCCCAATGCAAGCGGACGGCACAGAACGGGCGTTGCAAGCGTATTGTCCACCACAAACAGAACGCCGTGACGTTTGCAGATCGCAGAGATCTTGTCAAAATCCAGCACGACGATGGCGGGGTTGGCGATCGTTTCCGCAAAGACAAACTTGGTCTTACCGTCAATGAGTTTTTCGATGTCCTCTGCGGGGGCGTCGGCATCGAAAAAGCGCCCTTCGATGCCGAACTTTTTCAGCGTCGTCGAAAAGAGGTTAAAGGTGCCGCCGTAAATTTCTCCTGCCGTCACGATATTGTCGCCCGCTTCGCACAGCGTCATTGCCGTCAGTAAAAGGGCGGACATGCCCGAAGAACAGCCGATGCCGCAGACACCGCCTTCAAGGGCGGCGATCTTTTTTTCCAGCGTATCAACGGTGGGGTTTGCAAGGCGGGAATAGAAGAATCCTTCCCGTTTCAGATCGAACAGGTCCGCCATTACCTGCGAATCACCGTAAAAAAAGGTGGTGCTTTGCACGATGGGGGGGATGCGGCTTTCGCCCGTTTCGGGTCGATAGCCCGCTTGTACGCACAGTGTTTCGATGTGTTCTTTCATCATCTTGCCTCCATTTCTTTGACCGCGCGGTCCAATGCGCGCTTTTGTTCGCGTTCCGCGATCGTCTTACGCTTGTCATAGGCGTGTTTGCCCTTGCACAGTGCGATCTCGGCTTTGACGAGCGCGCCGTGGAAATATAATTTCAGCGGGACGAGTGTGTAGCCGCGTTCGTTGACCTTTCCGACGATTTTGGAGATCTCCGCGCGGTTGAGGAGAAGTTTGCGTTCCCTGCGCGAATCGCGCGTGGAGAACGCGCCGCTCTTGTCGTAAACGGCGATGTGCATATTTTTGAGAAACACTTCGCCGCCGCGGATCTCGCAAAAACTTTCGCCGAGAGAAGCCCTGCCTGCCCGCAGCGATTTGACCTCCGCGCCTTCGAGCACGATGCCTGCCTGATAGCGCTCTTCGATGAAGTATTCAAAGGATGCCGATTTATTGACGGCGATGGTCTTGCCTTGCATGTTATCGCCCTCCATCCTGAAGGAGCAGGCGGAACTGCACGCGCCGTGTTCCCCAATCTACTTCGGCGACCTTGACGCGGACGCATTCGCCCAGATGGAAGGAGTTGCGCATCCCGCGCAGGAGAAAGCGCTCCTCTACAAATTCATAGCTGTCATCCGGCAATGTTTCGATGGGGATGAGCCCTTCCACGGTGTTGGCAAGTTCCGCAAAGATGCCGAAGGACGTAACGCCCGAAATGGTCGCGTCGTACTCTTCGCCGATCTTGTCCTGCATGTAGGCAACGGTATACAGCGCATCTACGTCCCGTTCCGCTTCGGTGGCGTTCCTTTCGCAGGCGGAGGAACGGACGGCGGCTTCCGTTACAAATTTTTTGTATTTTTCCCGCGTCTTTTCGGGGGAAAGAAAACTTTCCTTGATGATGCGGTGGATACAAAGATCGGGATAGCGGCGGATGGGGGAGGTAAAATGACAGTAACATGCGGAGGCGAGCCCGAAATGTCCGACATTTTCGGGTGAATACGCCGCCTTCATCATGGAACGCAGCATCACACGGTTGACCAGCGAATAGAGCGGAGAATCTTCCAGAGAACGCAACAGGTCCTGATAATCCTTGGGGCTGACATCCGACGGATCGAATTTTGCCCGCACGCCCGCTTCCCGCAGAAATGTGAAAAAGTCCTGCGCCTTTTCTTCGTTCGGCTGTTCATGCACGCGGTATACGAACGGCATCCCTTTTTGCGTCATGAGTTCCGCGACACTCTCGTTGGCAAGCACCATGAATTGCTCGATCATCTCATGCGAAATGGTGCGTTCATAATCGGGAATGGAGATCTTTCCGTTCTCGTAGAGGATCTTCGCTTCCTTGACGTCAAGCGTGATCCCGCCCCTTGCCGACCGCTTTTTTTGCAGGATACGCGTGAGGCGCACGGCGGTCTCCACAAACCCGATCATGTCCGGATATTTTTCGCGCATCGCTTTGTCGCCCTCGGCGATCGCCGTGACTTCATGATAGGTCATGCGGTGCGCGGAGCAGATCACGGAGGGCATGACGCGCTTTTCAAGCACCTTGCCGCGCTCATCTACCGTCATGAAGCATGACAGGGTGAGGCGCGGAACGCCCTCGTTCAGGGAACAGATGTCGTTGGAGAGGGCGGTGGGGAGCATCGGCAGGACGCGGTCGGGAAAATAGACGCTCGTCCCGCGGGAAAATGCCTCGTTATCGATGGCGCCGCGCCATTTGACATAGTGTGAAACGTCGGCGATGTGCACGCCGAGATAAAATTTTCCGCCCTCTTTGCGCACGGAAACGGCGTCGTCGATGTCGCGCGTGTCCTCCCCGTCCACCGTGACGATGAGTTCGTTCCGAAGGTCGATGCGGCCGGAAAGGTCGTCGAGAGGGGAGCGTTTTGCCTGATGTTCTGCCTCGGCGAGAACTTCTTCCGGGAATTGTTCTTTCAGATCGTGGGCGCGGATGAGCGCGCGTTCCTCAACAAAGAAGTCGCCGCTTTCGCCGAGGACTTCCACGATCTCTCCCGTCGGCATGCGGCCTTCGAAGGAGCGGATGCGCGCAACGGCTTTTACGCCGTCTGCGGCGCCCTTGCACCTGTCGCTCGGAATAAAAACATCGTCGCAGAATTTTCTGTCGTCGGGATGAAGAGTGCCGCCCGTCCGCTCACGGCGGAAGGTGCCGACAAGTTCGCGGTTTCCGCGCTGCAACACGGCAAGCACTTCGCCCTCGTCGCTCAATCCGCGGCGGCTTTTGGGGAATGCCAGCACGGTGTCCTTGTTATAGGCGCCGCGCAGCGCGCGGTGCGGGATAAACAAATCGCTGAAAGCGGGATCGTCGGGGACGAAAAAACCAAACCCGCGCTCGTTCCCGGAGATGACACCGCGCATGGCTCCAAACTGCTCGGCGGTGCCCATGCGCCCTTTCAGATCGGAGAGCAGTTCTCCTTCGCGCACGAGAGAAGCGAGAATATTTTCGACGGCGGCAGCGGCTTTGCCTTTCAGCCGCAGTTTTTTAGCGATCTCATTCGGAGTGAGAAGCGCGAACGAGCCGTCGCGGATTTTTTCCAGCAATGATCGTTTTGCGTCCATATATCAATGAAAATCCTTTCGGTTAGAAAAAAACGGACCGCCCAAAGCCGCCCGTTTCAAGATGATCCGCATAGCCGTCCGCTTATTCCACGGGACCCCAGATCGCAGGGATCTGCAGGATGAAGAAGACGATCGCAAGTACGGCGAGCACCGCGAGGCAGATGATCGTCCACATCTTGAGTTTGGATTCGATGGAACGGCCCTTGTTTTTGCCGTAGAACGTTTCGCTCGTTCCGCCGAGTGCATCGATACCCTGCGAGTTGCCGGGCTGCAGCATGACAAGGATGACGGCAGCGAGCGCCGCGACCGCCATGAGGACGACCAGCGTGTAGTTGATCGCATAGTAAACGGATTCCAGACTCTCCGGTTCGAATATGGCGGGAACAAGAAGATTCAACACGATACGATATTCCTTTATCTTGTAAAATACGTTGGAAAGTATACCATATCCGCGCAGAAAACACAACTTTTTTTGCGCCTGTTTGCGAAAGAAGTCTCAATTTTCAAAAAAAAAATTCTTTACAGTATCGTCATGTCTGTCGCAGGGGATTGACATTTGTGCATACGGGGAGTATAATAATTCCGATATGGACAATCTCGTTCTTATCGGGATGCCGTCATCCGGGAAGAGCACGGCGGGCGTCCTGCTTGCGAAAAAAATCGGGTATGGATTTATCGATACCGATCTTATCATTCAGGGCGAGCAGGGGGCGCTCCTAGCCGACATCATTGCCCGCGAAGGGGCGGATGGATTCATCGCCATCGAAGAGCGGGTGAACGCGGGGCTTATGGCGCAGAGATGCGTGATCGCCACCGGCGGGAGCGTCTGCTATTCCGAACGCGCGATGCGGCATCTGAAAACGCTCGGAACGGTCGTCTATCTACAATTGAGTGAGGAAGAGGTCGCGCGCCGCATTCCCAGCCTTATCCGGCGCGGCGTCGTCATGCGGGGGGATGTTACGACGCTGGAAGCGCTCTATCGTCAGCGCGTGCCGCTCTATGAGCGGTATGCGGATGTGACCGTCGTTTGCGACGGTCACACGGTCGACGAGACGGTGGGCGAGATCGCGGCGGCTACCGGTTTTACGATATGAGAATTTGTATTTACGGCGCCGGAGCGATGGGGACGTCGCTTGGCGTTTTGCTCGACGAAATGTCGCTGGATTTTATCTCGCACAATGCGGAACACGTTGCGGCGATGAATGCTTCCGGAGCGCTCATCGAGGGGGCGCTCACACGCTGCGTCAAGGTACGCGCCAAGCTGCCTTCTCAGATGGATGGGCAGTATGACGTCGTCATTCTTGCCGTCAAACAGCGGGAAAATCACGCTGCGGCACAGTTTCTGCGTCCGTTTCTAAAAGACGACGGCGCCATCGTGACCATCCAGAACGGATTGCCCGAAGAAGGGCTTGCCAAAGTGTTCGGCAAGGATCGCGTCTACGGCTGTACGCTTTCGTGGAGCGCCGAAAAGACGGCGCCCGGCGTCGTCCGCGTAACGAGTGACACGGGCTTTTGTCTGGCGCTCGGCGCTTACGGAAAAGGGGAGCGCTTAAAGGAGCTCGCGGCGCTTCTTTCGCATGCGGGGACGCTGACCGTCGGAAAGCTCGCGGAGATCCGCTATGCGAAACTTGCGGTCAACGCCTCTTTTTCCACGCTTTCCGCACTTTCGGGCATGACGTTTTTACAGCTTGCAAGGAAAGAGAAAAAACGTGTGCTTGCGCTTATGCGTGAGGTCTTTGCCGTCGCAAAAGTAAACGGCTGCACACGCCTTCCGCAGAACGGGTACGACCTTTTCAAAGTGTTCGGTGGAAAATTTGCCCCGCTTTTGCTGCCTGTTGCCATGAAAAAATATGCACACACGCGTTCCGGCATGCTGCGGGACATCCTTGCGGGAAAGCGCTGCGACGTCGACTTTGTGGCGGGCGCCGCCGTCGCCGCAGGGAAAAAGGCAGGGGTCCCGATGCCCATGCTCGAACGCGCCGTCGCCCTCGTTCACGATGTGGAAAACGGGCTTGCGGAAATCGCGCCCGAAACGCTGAAATTACTTTCCGAGGAATGATCCATGGACTTCAATGCACTTGCCGAACGGCTGCTTCCGGGGGAGTATCCCGCACTTGAAACCTTTGAAAAGCGATACCCGCAAAGGGATTTGCCTGCAAAAGCGGAGGTGACGCGCCTTGCACCATCGCCGACGGGATTTATCCATTTGGGAAATTTGTTTGTCGCCATTGCCAACGAGCGCATTGCGCATCAGAGCGGCGGCAGGCTTTTTTTGCGCATTGAAGATACCGACTTGAAGCGCAAAGTGGACGGAGCGGTCGAGGCGGTCATTTCCGCCCTCGATTATTTCGACATCCGCTTTGACGAAGGCGCGCAGATCGGCGGGGACGAGACGTATGGTCCGTGGTATCAGCGGCAGCGCGCCGATATTTACCGTGCCTATGCAAAGGAACTGATCCGCCGCGGCAGGGCATACCCGTGTTTTTGCACGGAGGAAGAACTGTCCGCCATGCGTGACGTACAGACGGCAAACAAGGAGACAACGGGTTATTACGGAAAATATGCCAAATGCCGCACCCTCTCCGAAGGGGAGATCTGCGCGGCGCTCGATGCGGGCAAACCCTATGTCATCCGTTTGAGATCGGCGGGAGATGCGTCGCGCAAATTTGTCTTTCATGATGAGATCAAAGGCGACGTCAACGTTTCCGAAAACGATCAGGACGTTGTTATTTTGAAATCGGACGGGATTCCCACCTATCATTTTGCGCACGCGGTGGACGATCATCTCATGCGCACGACGCTCGTCATCCGTGGAGAGGAATGGCTCGCATCCCTTCCCGTCCATCTGGAACTGTTCTCTGCGCTCGGGTTCCGTCCGCCGAAGTACGGTCATAACTGTTCGCTCATGAAGATGGACGGGGCTTCCAAGCGCAAACTTTCCAAGCGTAAGGATCCCGAACTCTCCCTTTCCTTTTACAGGCAGGAGGGGTATCATCCGTTTGCGGTCAAAGTGTATATGCTCACGCTGCTCAATTCCGATTTTGAAGAATGGCATGCGAAATTTCCCGACAAACCGCTGGAAGAGTTCCCGTTCCGCATCGGCAAGATGAGCAAGAGCGGCGCGCTGTTCGATCTTGACAAGCTCAATGATATTTCCCGCACCGAGCTTTCCCGCCTGTCGGAAGGGGAGATGCTCGCCTTTCTGCGCGGCTGGACGCTGGATTACGGCGGGGAACGGGAACGTGCATATTTTGCGGATGAAGCATACCTGCGCGAAGTGCTGGCGCTTTGCATGGGGACCGCGGGCAAAAAGCGCCGCAAAGATTTTGTGACGGCAAAACAGGCTTTGGAGGAGATCGGCTACTTCTTTTCCGATTACAGACAGAGGGATGCATACCGCGTCGATCCGCAGACGCGCAATGCCGTCATATCGGCGTTTCTTGCAACCTATTCTCACGAAAACGACGCGCAGGTATGGTTTTCAAAGGTTAAAGAAGTCGCGGCGTCGCTCGGTTTTGCTGCCGAGATGCGTGACTATAAGGCAAATCCCGATGCCTATCGCGGCAGTGTTTCCGACGTGGCGGAAGTTTTGCGCATCGCCGTAACGGGCAGGGCGAATTCGCCCGATCTTTGGTCGATCATGCACATTCTCGGCGAGGAACGCACCCGCGCGCGCCTGCAAGCCGCGCTTGCGTGATATACACAGGAAGGAGAATGAAATGAGCAGAGCGGACGAGATTTTCATTGCAAACTGCAAGGACATCATGGAGCACGGGGTGTGGGACACCGACGCCGCCGTGCGACCGCATTGGGAAGACGGCACGCCTGCGCACACCGTCAAAAAATTCGGGATCGTCAATCGCTACAACTTGAAGGAAGAATTTCCCATCCAGACCATCCGCCGCTGCGCGTTCAAATCATGCGTTGACGAAATCTTATGGATCTGGCAGAAAAAGAGCAATAACGTTCATGATCTGGATTCGCACATCTGGGACAGTTGGGCAGATGAGACGGGTTCCATCGGCAAAGCATATGGCTATCAGCTTGGGAAAAAGGCAAAATATCGGGAAGGGGAGTTTGACCAGGTCGACAGGGTGCTTTACGACTTAAAACACAACCCCGCCTCCCGCCGCATCCTCACCAACCTCTATAATTTTGAGGACCTGCACGAGATGCATCTCTATCCCTGTGCGTATTCGATGACGTTCAACGTCTCCGGAGATACCCTGAACGGGATCCTCAACCAACGTTCCAACGATATGCTGACGGCAAACGGCTGGAATGTGACGCAATATGCGGTCTTGCTGACGATGTTCGCGCAGGTAAGCGGACTGAAAGCGGGCGAGCTCGTCCACGTCATTGCGGATGCGCATCTCTATGACAGACATATTCCCATCGTCAAAGAGGTCATTGCCAATCCCGTAAAGCCCGCTCCGAAGCTGGTTGTCGATCCCGACGTCAAGAACTTCTATGATTTCACGGTGGACAGCTTCCGCCTGGAGCATTACGAATACACGCCGCTTGCGGCGAAGATTCCGGTGGCGATATGAAGGCAATTTTTCACGCAGACAGAAATTGGGGAATCGGCAGGGGGAACGATCTCATGTTCCGTCTCCCCCTCGATATGAAGTTTTTCCGCGAGACGACAAAGGGGAAGACGGTGGTGATGGGGCTGAATACGCTGCGCTCCTTCCCGGGCGGAAAACCCCTCAAAAACCGCACGAACATTGTGCTTTGCCCGGAGAACGTGGAGGAGGACGTCATCTGCGTTCATTCCCTCGCAGAACTTTTGGCGGAAGTGAAGCGTTATCCCGCAGACGATGTTTACGTCATCGGCGGTGCGAGCGTATACAGACTCCTGCTTCCCTATTGTACGGAAGTGCTCGTGACGAAAGTGGATGCGGACGGCGGGGCGGATACCTTCGTTCCCGATCTGGATGCGGACGAACGCTTTCTTCTGTGCGCCGAGAGTGCGCCGACGGAAGACAACGGGTATCTCATTCGTTTTTGCACCTATAAAAATTTGTCGCCCGAAGGGGATTGATTGCCCGGCAGGGCAATTTTTTTCGTAAAGCCGGGCATTTTTTCTTGCTTAATGCGCCCGAAAGTATTAAAATATGCTTTCGGACGAACATTTACAGAGGTAGATATGATCAGAGAAGATTTGCGCAACATTGCGATCATCGCGCACGTCGATCACGGTAAGACGACGCTGGTCGATCAGATGCTCAAACAAGCGGGCACCTTCCGCGAAAATCAGGTGGTGGAGGAGCGCGTGATGGATTCGGGCGCGCTCGAACGGGAACGCGGCATCACCATTCTTGCAAAAAACACATCCGTTCATTACCACGGCGTCAAGATCAATATCATTGATACGCCCGGACACGCCGACTTTTCGGGCGAGGTGGAGCGCGTCCTCAAAATGGTCTCGGGCGTGCTTATTCTTGTAGACGCCGCAGAGGGCCCCATGCCGCAGACGCGTTTTGTGACGCAGAAGGCGCTGGAAATGGGGCTGAAACTCATCATCGTCGTCAACAAAGTCGACCGTCCCGACGCGCGCGTCAAGGAGGTCATCGACGAAGTTCTGGAACTGCTCATGGACCTTGACGCTTCGGACGATCAGCTCGAAAGCCCGTTCGTCTTCTGTTCCGGCAGGGACGGAACGGCCTCTCTCGATGAGAACGTTAAGGGGGTCGATCTGACGCCCTTGTTCGACACCGTCCTTTCCCATTTCCCGCCGCTCGATATGGACGATCGGGGCGCTTTGCAGATCTTGGTGTCTTCCATCGACTACAACGATTATGTGGGGCGCATCGGCATCGGGCGCGTGGAGCGCGGCGTTGCACGGCAGAACGCGGATGTCACCGTGTGCAATTACAACCATCCGAACGTCTCTCTGCGCGGGAAGATCGTCAACCTTTATGAGATAGAAGGGCTGAACCGCGTCCCCTGTGAGAGCGCTGCCGCGGGCGACATCGTCTGCTTTTCGGGGCTGGAAAAAATCAACATCGGCGACACGGTGTGCGCCTCGGAAAAAGTGGAGCCCGTTGCCTTCGTCAAGATCTCCGATCCGACGGTGGAGATGATCTTCTCCGTCAACGATTCTCCCTTTGCGGGGAAGGAGGGCAAGTTTGTCACGACGCGTCATCTGCGCGACAGGTTATACCGTGAACTGCTGCGTGATGTCTCCCTGCGCGTGGAGGATACCGATTCGACAGATGCCTTCCGTGTCAGCGGAAGGGGGGAGATGCATCTTTCCATTCTCATTGAGACGATGCGCCGTGAAGGGTATGAATTTCAGGTGAGCTCGCCGAAGGTTCTCTATCATGAGATCGACGGCGTCCGGTATGAGCCTGTGGAGCGCCTCATCGTGGACGTGCCCGAGGACAACACGGGTCCCGTGTTCCAGAGCATGGGGGAGAGAAAGGGCGAACTCGTGCACATGCACGCAATGGGTTCGCGCATGCGCTTGGAGTTTCTCGTTCCTGCCCGCGGGTTGTTCGGATATAAGAGCGAATTTCTGACGGATACCAAGGGCGAAGGCGTGATGAGTTCCGTGTTTTTTGAATATCAGCCCTATAAAGGGGAGATTTCGCGGCGCTCGACGGGTTCGCTCGTCGCATTCGAAACGGGCGAGGCAGTCACTTACGGACTGTTCAATGCACAGGGGCGCGGTACGCTGTTTATTGGCGCGGGGACGCCCGTCTATGAAGGGATGGTCGTCGGATTCTCGCCGAAGGACGAGGATATCAATGTCAATGTCTGCAAGACCAAACACCTCACGAATACGCGTTCGTCCTCGTCGGATGATGCGCTGCGCCTTATCCCGCCCAAAAGGCTCAGTCTGGAAGAGGCGTTGGAATTTATCGGGGATGATGAATTGCTGGAAGTGACGCCCTTGAACGTCCGCATCCGCAAGCGCATTCTTGACAGCGAATTGCGCGCCAAAGCACGTGCAAAAGCCAAATTGCAATGAATTTGCATGGTACTATGTCAGACATAATATTATGATTTTCCGAAATCCCGCCTGATTTGCGGGATTTTTTGATAGCCCAAGGCATACAGTAAAGTATGCAAAACGAAGTCAAGCCGAGCGTTCTGACACTTGAAAACCAGAGCAGGCTCACGCTTACGGGCGTGGAGCGCGTAGATGCCTTTTCGGAGCGGGAGATCCGCCTGCGGGTAGGCGGGAAGAAAGTGCGGATAGAGGGCAGCAAACTCAAAGTCCTGTCTTTTTCGGAGGGCAGCGGGAATTTCGCCGCGGCGGGCGTCATCGATTGTATCCGCTTTTTGCAGGGGGTCAAGGGCGGATTTTTCCGATGACCGATCAGTTTTATGTTTTTTTGGTCGGTGTCTGCTGCGGCGCCGCGGGCGGGCTGCTCTACGATGGCGTCGGGTGGCTTCGTGCGCTGCTTCCGTTCCGTGCAGCGCAGATCGCAACGGATATTTTGTTCAGCCTGCTCTTTGCCGCAGGTTATCTTGCCGTGAACACGGCGCTCATGTTGCCGGGGCTGCGGCTGTACTCCTTTGTTGCCTGTGCCCTTGGCTTTTTGCTCTATTTGAAAAGTTTGCATAAAATCGTTGCATTTTTCGGCAAAAAGTTATATAATGGGTTGAAACGAATACAAAGGGGACAAAAAGCATGTCCGGGAAAAGAGGCACAAATCTCACGGAAGAGAAGATGAGAAAGATCGCCGCAGGCGGAACTGCGGCGGGCGTTTTGCTTGTTCTCTTTCTCGTCGTCATCCTCATCGTACAGTTTGTGCAGATCGGCATTGCCAACCGCCGCAACCGGGAATATTCTGAGGCGATCGCGCAATATACACAGATGCTCGAGGCGGGCGCCAATCAACAGGAATTGCTGCAGATGGAGGAAACACTGCGCAGGCTTGCGCTGGAACGCGGCTGGGAATTTTCCAAATGACCACGAAATATGCCGTCATCGACATCGGTTCCAATTCCGTCCGCCTCATGCTTTGGGCGGGCGGTACTTTGTATAAAAAGGTGCGCACTACCCGCCTTGCGCAGGGGCTTGCGGACAGCGGAATGCTTTCGGATGCCGCCATGGAGCGCACGGCGGAAGCGGTTTCTGCCTTTGCGGAAGAGGGAGCGCGCGCCGGCGCGCGCGTGCTTGCCTTTGCGACTGCAGCAGTGCGTTCTTCCGAAAACGGAACGCGGTTTTGCTCCCTCGTAAAAGATACGTGCGGCATTTTTGTCGACGTCGTCACGGGGGAGGAGGAGGCACGGTTAGGACTGTGCGGCGCACTCGGACGGGAGGACGGCGGGATCATCGATATCGGCGGCGCCAGCACGGAAGTCTGTATCCGCTGCGGCGGGGAGATCCGGTATTCTTGCAGTCTGCCCGTCGGTGCCGTGCGCATCTTCGACGCATGCGGACAAGACCCGTCGCGCATCGAAACATTCGTGCGTGCTTCCGTCGCGCCGCTGGCGGACGTCCGCTGTGCGGCATCCATGCGGGCGATCGGCGGAACGGCTTCCACGCTTGCAAGTATCCGCCTCGGTTTGCAGGCATACGATGCGGAAAAACTGAACGGTCTTGTTTTGCCGCGTGCATGGCTGGAAGAGATGAGTCTGCGGCTCTTGTCGCTTTCGCCTGAGGAGAGGAAGGGAGTCCCGGGAATGGACGTCAGCCGTGCGGACGTCATTGCGGGGGCGAGCCGTCTGCTTGTGAACGTGATGCGCGCGCTCGGTCTGCCGCAGGTGCGCTTTTCGGATGCAGACAACCTCGAAGGGTATTTGTTTGTCAGGGGGCTTGTATGAACCGCAACAGGCAGATGCGCGTTTTCAGATGGATCGTATGGGGCGCCGCCGTCGTCGCAACGGGGTATCTCATTTACTCCGCGATCTCCCTGCTGGTATGTTTGCAGGCGAGCGGACAGATCGCTTATGGCTGCGCATTCGGCGCGGCGCTGCTGATCCTGATCGTATTGCCGCTTCCGCTTGTCGTGCATGAAGCAGGGCATCTCTTTGTCGGGCTCTGCTGCGGGATGCGCCCCGTATGCGTGCGTCTTGGTTGGCTGTCCATTGCCCGCGGAAAGTTCGTGCTGTCCCTGCGGAATGCCGCGGATGGGGAAACGCGCTTTGCGCCGCGTTCCGTGCGCAGTCTGAGAACAAAATTGTTTGCCACGGCGCTCGGCGGTGCTGCGTTCAATTTCCTGTATGCCGCGCTCTGCATCCTGCTCGTCTGCTTGTTGCCAATGACGCCTGCGCTCTTCTTCTTTGCGTTTTTTGTGCCGCTTTCCCTTGCGGAAGGGGTCTGCGAGCTGCTACCCGCAGAGCTTCCCGCGGGGAAAACGGATGGGCGAATGATGTCGGAGCTGGTGCGCAGAACGGGCGAAACGGAGATCGCCGTGCGCGTTCTGACGGCACAGTGCCTGTGCGCTTCCGCCCCCGGTACATGCGACAGGTCGCTGCTTTTCGATGTCCCAATCGTCCGTGAAGACTGCCCCGCGTTCATACAGCTGCTCCGTCTGCAGGCGGAATATTTGCAGGCGGCGGGGGATGAGACGGGTGCGCAACACGTGCTCGCAAGGCTTGCGGAGATCGAGCGCGAAGAGGCGTCGGGCGGAGCGGACGGCGAAGAGAAAGAAAAAAACCTGTCAGACGACAGGTAAATGCACTGCAACGGGGCAGTTTGTGGAGTTTGCAAGGGGATTCGCCTATTCGGCGCGATCGGTAAGTCCGAGCAGGAAGTCCGATGTGACGTTGAAATACCGCGCGACTTTTGCAATATTGCCTGCTGTCGGGTCGCTCTTGTTGGTTTCCCAATAGCAGATGATGCCAAGGCTGACATTGAGGTCTTTGGCGACGGTCGCTTGTGAAAGACCGCGTTCTTTTCTGAGTTCGATGAGGCGTTCTGCAAAAATTTTCATGGCATTATTATACCTGATAGCGGAAAATTTTGCAACTTATTTTCGACAAAATTCGCCCTGCGCCCGGGGGTTTTTCTTCGGCGGAATATATTGACTTTTTTCGGGGGTGCCATGAAGCGCATCGGTGTTCTGTTTGTATGTCACGGGAATATTTGTCGTTCGCCGATGGCGGAGAGCGTGTTTTCCGCCGATGTCCGGCGGCGCGGAATGGCTGCGCGGTTCGACGTTTCGTCCGCTGCCACGCATACGGATGAACTCGGCAATCCGCCGCATCGCGGCACGCAGAGAAAACTTGCCGCAGAGGGCGTTCCACTCGTTCCGCACAGGGCAAGATTGCTCACACGGGCGGACGGGGAACGGTATGACTATATTCTCGGTATGGACGATGAAAACCTGCGGCACATGCGGCGTATTCTGGGGGATTGTTCCGCGCGCACAGCGCTTCTGCTCGATTTCTCCGCACGGCCGCGCGCCATTGCCGATCCTTGGTATACGGGGAATTTTGACGAGACGTTTGCAGACATTGCGGAAGGCTGTACGGCATTCTTTGAATATCTCTTGCGGGAACACGCCGAGACATTGAAAAAAATTCCGTAAACATCTTGACAACGCGCAAACATTGATGTATGATCCGAGAAAGGCGGGTGAAACAGATGAAAACACATGAATCACAGGAAATGTATCTGGAAACCATTCTGCTGCTGCGCAGAAAGCATTCGAGCGTGCGGTCGGTAGACATTGTAGAGGAGCTCGGCTATGCGAAGTCGAGCGTGTCCCGCGCCGTCAATCTGCTGCATGACGGAGGGCTGATCGATATTGACGAAAACGGCGAGATCACGCTGACGGCGGAAGGGCGGAACAAGGCAGAGGCCGTCTACGAAAAGCACCGCGTCTTTACGGATGCCTTTATGAAAATGGGCGCGTCGCATGCAGTCGCGGAGGAAAATGCCTGCCGCATCGAGCATGTTGTGTCCGACGAACTATTCAGGATCATCAAACGATACTTTTCGGAACATTGAATGAGGGAGCGCAACGCGCTCCCTCATTTCGTCAGGTTATCGAGAATCTCAAAATAATTTGCGAACGTCTTTTTGCAGCAGGCGGGGTCGTCCAGAGACACAGTTCCTGTTTTCAGCCCGATGAGGGAAAACGCCATTGCCACGCGGTGATCGCCGTATGTCGTGACCGTTCCGCCGGCAACGGGGGCGGGATGAATGGTGACGCCGTCCGCATGTTCCTCAACGGGAACGCCGAGGGTGCGGAGATTTTCCGCAATGGCGCGGATTCGGTCGCACTCCTGTCCGCGCGTATGCGCGATCCCCGTGATGCGGGTCGCGGACGACGCGAAGGGGGCGAGCGCTGCCACGGTGAGCGACTGATCGGAATAGTCGCCCATGTTCTCCGTAAAACCTTGATACCCGTCAACGCCGCTGCCGTCCGCAAGCAGGCCGTCGGGGGTATCGGTGAACCGCACGCCCCGGTCGGCAAGCAGCTTTAGAAATTGCGCATCGCCTTGCAGGGAAGGCAGATGAATGCGCCTGACGCGCACGCGCGCGGAGAGCAGAAGCGCAAGCGCATAAAAATAGCAAGCTCCCGAAAGATCGCCCTCCACTTCAAAGCGCGCGGGAGAACGTGGAGAGGGGGAAATGAAGACCGTGTCTTCCCGCCGTTCACATGTCGCGCCGAATGCTTCGAGCATGCGCAGCGTCATGGCGAGATAGCTGCCGTGCGTGCGGCTCCCCGTAAGGTGCAGCGTAAAGGGACGGCTGAGCGCGGCTGCCAGCAAGATCCCGCTTGCATACTGCGTGCTCAGATCGGTATTGACGGTGAGCTCGTTCCCGCAAATCCCTTCCGAATGCATCCGAAAGGGGAAGTGCCCGTCTTCCGCGGCGCATTCGATGGATACGCCGGCTTCCGACAGGACAGACAAGAGCTCCATCGGGCGTCTGCACATCTGCGCCGATGCGTCCATGGTATAATCCCCGCCGAGAAAAGCGAGGACCGCCGTAAGAAAGCGAGCTGCCGTGCCCGCCGATTGTACGTTGAGCGAGGCGTGCCGATCGGGAACGTTGCCGCCGCAGCCGAAGACGCGGATGCCGTCTTGTTCCTCTCGGATATCGATCCTAAGCGCGCGCAGGCATCCGAGCATGGCGCGCGTATCCTCCGCAAACTTTCCGCATGACAAAAACACCTCACCCTTGCCGAATGCGGCAAGCACAAGTGCGCGGTTCAATATGCTCTTGGAGGCGGGGACATCCGTTTCGATGCAGTCATGAAAGGAAAATTTCCCGATGCGGTAAACGCTCATATCCCGATTATACCCGCCGACGGAAAAAAAGTCAAGAAATTGCCGCATTGATAGGCAAACGGCGGTAAAATTGTTGAAATGTGCCTCGCAACATGGTATACTATTAGCATGCGGAAACAGGACATCGTCATCATTCGAAGCGCGCGGAGAACGCTCTCCCTTTCCGTGAACGCACAGGGGCAGATTGTTGTGCGTGCGCCCGAAAAGATGCAAACGCGTGAGATCGAACGGTTTGTTTCGGAGCATGACGCATGGATCGCGCGCCGACGTGCGGAACTTGCACTCACGCGCCCGGATATGTCCGACGGCGCTCAGCTGCAAATTTGCGGAACAAATTATACGATCGTGCCGGGTGTACGCGCGCGCATCGTCGGGAATACGGTCGTTTTGCCTGAGGAGAGGCGCAAGGAAGCGCTTGCGGCACTGCTGCGCCGTATGGCACGGGTGCGGATGACGGCGTATCTCGAAGAATATGCGGCGCGCCGTGGATTTTCCTTTCGGGCGGTCCGCATTACGTCTGCAAAAAGCCGCTGGGGTTCCTGCAGCGCGGAGGGGACGATTTCGTTTTCCTACCGCACGGCGCTGCTCTCCGAGGAAGAGGCGCGGTATATTGCAGTGCACGAATTGTGCCATACGCGGCACATGGATCACAGTGCCGCATTCTGGAAGGAGGTTGCGGCGATCCTTCCGGGCTACGCCGCAATTCGGCGTGGATTGCGAAAAAAAAGCGGTGTTATGCTATTTTTCTGAAAATAAAATAGTACTATGCGTGACATAATACAGCAAACAACGGAGAAACATTACATGCAGATCATCGTATATGGGCTTGGCATCATCGGCGCATCCGTCGCCGCTTCCCTGAAAGCTGCGGGGCACACGGTGCGCGGAATGAACCGCAGCCGTGCGAGCATTGACTATGCACTCGAACACGGGATGATCGACGCGGAAGCGTCTGATTTTTCGGGTGCGGACGTCGTGTTCCTTGCTTTGCCGCCGCGCGTCACGATGCGCGTTCTCGATGAAGGGGCGTTTCCGGACGGCTGTATTGTTGCGGACATCTGCGGTATCAAGGCGCCTCTTGAAAAAATTGTTCGCTCCAAGCCGCGCGCATGGCGATATGTCGGAACCCATCCGATGGCGGGCAAGGAGACGTCCGGAATCCGTTCTGCGTCTGCGGATCTGTTCCGCGGCGCAAATTTCGTGCTTGTGCGTTCCGAAGGCTCCGACGACGATGCGCTTTGTACGGTGCGTGCGCTTGCCGCCGATATGGGATTTTCCCGCATCGTTGAATGCATTGCCTCCGAGCATGACAGAATGATCGCGCTCACGTCGCAGCTTGCCCATATCGTGGCGAACGCCTATGTCACAAGCCCGCTTGCCGCAAAGTGCACGGGGTTTACCGGAGGAAGTTTTCAGGATATGACGCGTGTCGCGCCCGTGGACGAAGACATGTGGGCAGAGCTGTTTGCGCTGAACGCGGAACCGCTGGAAAAAGAGCTTGCGCGCCTTACCGCCCGTCTGGAAGCTTTCCGCGGCGCTCTTTGCCGTGCAGACGAAGGGGAGCTGCGCGCGCTCATGCGCGAAGGAAAAGCTTGCTATGCGGAATTTTTCCGCGGAAAATAACGATATTCGTTCAAAATTGCCTTCAATCCATTTACAAATCTTGTTTTTTGTATTATAATAGATTATAATGAAGGCGTGTAAGGTCGAGATCGTCACATCGACGCAGGGCAATCGTTCGCGCTTTGCGGCAAGCGGGGCGATTTCCGAACGGGAAGACGGGTTTCATCTCATCTGTACCGATGAAGGCGATGAGCTTTCGCTGGAACTGTGTGGAGCCGCGCTCCTTGTGTCGCGGCACGGCAGCCGGACAATGCACGCCCGTTTTCAGAACGGAAAAAACGGCGAAGCGCGCTTAGGTATCGGCGGCGCGGAAGGGAAATTGCCCTTCTGCACCACAAAGCTCCTTCCGCGCAGAACACGGGACGGATGGCGGATCGCCCTGCAATATACTTTCTTTTCGGAGGACGTGCAGCGGTTTCACCTGTTGATCGCCGTCAATATCATATCGGAGGAACAATGAAAATACGATATTTGGGGCACTCTTGTTTTGTCCTGACAGAGAGTACGGGAACGACCATCGTGACCGACCCCTTCGGTGCCATCGGCTATCCGATGCCGCCCGTGAAAGCGGATGCGGTGACGATTTCCCACGGGCACTACGATCATAACAACGTCGGCGCCGTTTCCGGGAGGGAGCGGGCACCCGTCGTGTTCCGGGAAGAGGGCACTTATGAGATCGGCGGAGTGGACATTACGGCGATCAGGAGCTATCACGACAGCGAACACGGCGAACGGCGGGGGGAAAACCTCATCTTCAAATTCCGCATGGACGGTTTGGAGATCTGTCACCTCGGCGATCTGGGCGAGGATTGTTCCTCCGCACTCATCGAAACGCTGCTTCCCGTGCACGTTCTGCTCATTCCCGTGGGCGGAAATTATACCATCGACGCGCAGCAGGCAAAGGAATATGTTGACCGCATCATGCCCGCCATCGTCATTCCCATGCACTACAAGACGAAGGGACTGAACGTGGACGTGGATAAGGTGGACGGGTTTGCCGACCTGTTTGATACCGAAGAAGTGGAGGAGCTCGGCGCGTGTGAACTTGAACTGTTCCGTGACGACATCTCGGAAGAAAGTACGAAAGTGATCATCATGGAACGGGAGAAATAATTTGCATGGAATTAAAAACGGCGGAGCAGCGGTATCGGGAATTTCTCGATACCCTTCCTTTATCGACACTGCGCATCCTCGGCAGAAAAAAAGGGGTCATGCATGCATCTTCAAGCAATAAAGGCGACCTTATCGACGAGCTGATCGGCGTTCTGACGGGTGCGCAGCAGCCCATGCGTCCGTCCAATCGGGGTGCGCCCGCAAAACAGACCTATATCGATCCCGTCATTTTGAAAAAAATTGAAGAGATCGGGCTGCTGTCCGCGCAGGATGAGCACACCCGCACGCAGATCCTGCGTGTCGCATCGGGGGAACTTGCGCCGACGCCTTCTTTCAACGATCCCGTATATACGGGCATCCTGGAGATCACGGTGGGCGGATATGGTTTTGTGCGCGCTCACAATTGCCAGCCGTCCGCGTCGGGGGAAGATGTCTTTATTCCCGCTCCGACGCTGCATGCATGGAAGCTGCGGGAGGGGGATTTTATCGGCTGTACCGCCAATCCGCAGCAAAAAAATACGGCAGCGGCAGTGGCGGCGCTGCTCAGCGTCAACGGCATGCCTGTCGGCGCGTATGAAGGGCGTCCGGAATTCGATAAACTGACGGCGGCGTATCCGCGTGAAAAACTGCCGCTTTCGGATGGCAGCAGCCAACTTTCCCTGCGCATCCTCGATTTGTTCGCGCCGATCGGAAAGGGGCAGCGTGCGCTCATTGTCGCGCCGCCCAAGGCGGGCAAAACGACGCTCTTGAAGAACATCGCGTGCGCGATCGGGGACCGGTATCCTGAAATCGTTCTCGTCGTCCTACTCATCGACGAGCGTCCGGAAGAAGTGACCGACATGCGCGAAAGCGTGCGTGCCGCTACGATCATCTCTTCCACATTCGACGAGGGCGCCGAGCATCATGTGCGTGCCGCGCGCCTTGCGCTCGAACATGCCAAACGCTATGCAGAACTCGGCAAGGACGTTGTCGTGCTGCTCGATTCGCTCACCAAACTGACGCGTGCTTACAACTATCTTTCGGACAATACGGGCAAGACGCTCTCGGGCGGGCTGGACGCCGGCGCCCTTGCGGAACCGAAACGGTTTTTCGGTGCGGCGCGTAACACGCGGGAGGCGGGAAGCCTCACCGTTCTTGCGACCGTCCTCGTTGACACGGGAAGCCGCATGGACGATGTCATCTATGAGGAATTCAAAGGAACGGGAAATGCGGACATCGTACTCTCGCGCGAGCTTGCCGAACGCCGCATTTTTCCCGCCATTGACATCCGCCGTTCCGGAACGCGGAAAGAAGAACTGCTGCTTTCGAATGGAGAATTGTCTGCTGTTTCCGCATTGCGCGAACGCGGGATCGTCGATACCGCAGGCGTCATCGAGATGCTGAAAAAGACGGAAGACAACAAAGAATTCGTCGCGCGCCTTCCCGAATGGCTGCGCGTCTATAAAAATCAAGAAAGGAAGAATAGCTAATGGTCATCGGAATCGATCTCGGCGGAATGTCCGCCAAAGCCGCACGGCTCAACGGCGGCAAGCTGGAGGGAAAATCGCGCGTTGCGACCTCCGCAAAAGCAACTGCCGAGGAGACGGCGGCGACACTTGCGGAACTTGCCGTGCAGACGGCGGAAAAAGCCGGCGGAAGTATGGACGATATTCAGGCGATCGGCATTGGCTCGCCCGGCGTTATTGACAGCGCGAACGGCGTCGTCGTCACCTGGACAAACTTCGGATGGAGCAATGTCCGCCTCGGTGCATTGGTGGAAAAGTATACGGGAAAAAAGACTTTCGTTCTCAACGATGCCAATGCTGCCGCGCTCGGAGAAGCAAAGTTCGGCGCGGGCAAGGAATATTCGGACAGCGTGCTCATCACACTCGGTACGGGCGTCGGCGGCGGGATCATTATCGGCGGGAAGCTGTTTGAAGGGTACCGCAGC
This sequence comes from uncultured Clostridia bacterium, assembly GCA_944343275.1. Classification (GTDB taxonomy): domain Bacteria; phylum Bacillota; class Clostridia; order Christensenellales; family Borkfalkiaceae; genus Gallimonas. The sequence goes on from CALVMH010000008.1 coordinate 61,509, forward strand.
GCGGGCGCCGAGCTGGGGCACATGGTCATCCGCATGGGCGGCGAACAGTGTACCTGCGGACGCCGCGGCTGTTTTGAACGCTACGCTTCGACGACGGCATTGCTGCGGCTGACGCGTGAAGGAATGCTCGCGGACCGTTCGAGCGCCATGTGGAAATTCGCGCCTACCCCCGAAGAGGCGGACGGGCGCACGGTCTTCCTTGCCATCCGCGAGGGCGATGCCGCTGCGCAGCGCGTCCTCGACGAATATATGCAGGGACTCGGGGAAGGCGTTGCCAACGTCATCAATATCTTCCGTCCGCAGGCAGTGATCCTGGGCGGAGGAATCTCTGCGGAAGGGGAGACGCTGCTCGAACCGCTCCGCCGCTTTGTGCGTGCTCGCATGTATATTTCGGAGGAATACGCGCCGCTCTCCTTTGTCTGTGCATCCCTCGGCAACGATGCGGGGCTGTACGGCGCCGCACAGTTCGCGTTCGAACGCCTGTAACATTCTGCATGAAAAAACCGCGCTTCGGCGCGGTTTTTTATCATGACTTCTTATTTTTCGGACGCACTTGCAGATAGTAAACGACACCGAAGAGGATGACGCCGAGATAGGCGATCACGGGGATGGTCACCCAGCAGCTGATCTGCACGGGGTCGTTGAGGTCCGCGCGGCAGGAGAGCGCCACAATGAGCGTGACGATGACGAGCAAAAGATATCCGACAACGACGTTCAGGATCACGGGTCCCGTTCTGCGCAGGGCGCGTTCCCCGTAACGATTGGCATAGGCAAGTCCCGTCACAAGCAGTACCGCAAGCCCGATCCCCCAGATGAGATAGGGGAAGAATGCGGGAAGGTGCGCGCCGGAGGACAGACCGAGAATAATGCTTCCGAGTGCAACGCAGAACAAAAAGACGGCGATTCCGCTCAAAAAGAGCGCTTTTCCCTTATGAACAAGGCTTTCCGTGGGCTCTTCCGCATGTGCTTTTACGCTGCCTGCCGTGCGGATGCGGATACCGTCCTGCGCCGCGCGGGCTTCGAGATCGGTAAAATCGATGCCGTCGAGCGATGTCGCATTCTCTTCGCGCACGGGTGACGTTTCGCCGGAAACGGCATTGGCGTATAAACGGTGAACGACGGTGCGGTAATCTTCCGCAGCAGGGGACGGCGTGTCTTCGGGCACGGGCGGCGTGTGATAATCGTAATCGCGCGGTTCTTCCTCAGCGGGGGGCGCATTGACAAGTTCGAGATAATTGCGGTGCAGGAGCTGCTGTTCCCGCTTGCGGAAGATCTCTTCCTGTTCGGACAGAATGCGTGTTTCCTGCGCTTTCAATTCCTCTGCATGCCGCGCTCGCTCCTCTTCCAGCGCTTGCGCCAGCTTTTCGTCATAGGCGCGGCGCTCCGATTCCAACACTTCTTCGGTACGGATGCGGTCGGTCTCTGCCTGCGCATCGTTCTCTCTGCGCAGTTGTTCGAGAGCGGCTTCACTCTCGCGCAGTTCGTATTCGAGCGAGGCGATGCGGTTTTGCAGCTGCTCCGTCTGTGCGCCGAGTGCCTGTTCCTGTTCTGCATTTTGGCGGGCGCGCAGCTCGTCCAGCTCGGCGCGGCGCTGTGCAAGCGCCTGTTCGCGCGCGGCGATTTCGCGTTCGCGCCAGCCGTGCTCCTTTTCCATCGCATCGGTGCGGGTGCGCATGCTCTCCTCAAACGCTTCTTCGCGGCGGGTCAGTTCCTCGCCGCGTTCGTCCAGCGCCCTGAGCTGTTCGCGGTAGCGGGCTTCGAGCTTGGCAAGTTCTTCCGCATCCTCAAAGGAGGGTTCATAATCGAGATCGTCCTCACCGCCCTCGCCGCGCGGAACGCGGGATGTCGTCTTTTGCAGCATGCGCATATTGACCGACGTAGGGGCGGGATTGGAGAAATCGAAATCCTTGTCGGAAATCAGACTGTCGATGACGGTGCGGGAATATTCCCATTCCGATTGATTCTGCTCCGAAACGGCTTTCCCTGCTTCCGTAAGGGAAAAGTATTTTCTCCGTCCGCCGCCGACACTGCCGCCCCAATAGGAGGTGACGTACCCGTCCTTTTCAAGACGTTTGAGAGCGCTATACAGGGAAGGCTGTTTGAGAGAATATTGCCCGTGGCTCTTATGCTCGATCTCTGCAATGATCTCATAGCCATACTTATCCCCGTCATACAGGGCGCGCAGGATGATGGTGTTGATGTGCCCGCGGATGAGGTCGGAACTGACCGATTTTTGTTCGGGTTCGTCCGTCTTTTCGGCTTCCAGAACGGCGCTGTCTTCCATACCATGCTCCTTGTTTTTCTTACATTATACATGAAGCGACAAAATTTGTCAATAGTCAAAGTACTATGTCAGACATAAATTGTCGATTTTTTTAGAAAAACATATTTATTTCGCGGAAAACATATATTGAAGCATCATGTTTCGCACGGCATTTTTTCTTATCGGGACGACGATCGGAGCAGGCTTTGTAACGGGCGCGGAGCTTGTCCGTTTTTTCGGCGGAGAGGGGTTTCTTGCGGCGCTTGCGGGATCCTGCGCCTGTTCGTGCTGTCTCAACGCATTCTTTCTTTCCGTCGGAAAGAGCTACGGTGGGTTCGACGGAACGCTGTGCGCGCTCTTTCCGCGGGCGGCTCCGCTTGCAAAATGGCTGCTGCTCGCCGTCTCCTTTATCCCGTGTGCGGGAATGCTTGCGGCGCTGGATTCGCTTTTTCCTGCTGTAAAGCCGCTTGCGGCAGTTGCAGGCATGGCGCTCGTCCTGTTCGCCGCATCGCGCGGGATGAAAGGGGTGGAACTCCTGCACGGAATCCTCGTGCCGCTGCTTGTCGCATTCATTGTATTTTCCGGCAGCAACGGCGGGGCACTGCGCCTTCCGTCGGGCGGGGAATGGGGAAACGGCATGCTCTATGCCTGCATGAACGCGGCATTTTCCGCGCCTGCCGTCATGGAGGCGGGAAGGCGTACCGCAGCGCCCGTGCGCGCCGCACTGCTTGCAGGCGGCGTGATTTTTTTGTGTGCGGCGCGCATTCTCGGTGCGGTCGCGTCGGCAGACAGTGCCTCGGTGATGCCGTTTCTGGATGCGTCGGGCGGAGGTACTTTGTTTTATGCCGTCTGCACGGCAGCCGTCCTGACGTCACTTGCTTCCGCGCTCTTTCCGCTTTTATCGGCTTGCGATCGTCTTTCACTCCAATGGAAAAATGCCGCAAAGGGGCTTGTGCTCCTTGCGGCATTCCTGCTGTCGAGGGTGGGGCTGCGCGGCGTTATAGCGGTGCTCTATCCCGCCGTCGGAGTGCTCGGTATATGCTTTTCAGTGCTGTGTATCCTTGATGAGTATCTTTTCAAGCAGTACTACCAGCGCGTACATTCCCGCCGCCAGAAGGCAGAGAATAAAGGTGGCGCTCATCACAAGGTCGAGCTTAAAAACCTGCCCGCCGTACACGATGAGATAGCCGAGCCCCGCGCGCGATACAATGTATTCACCCATGATGGACCCGATCCATGCCATCCCTACATTTACCTTGAGCATGGAAATGACGGCGGGATAGGCGGAGGGGAGCACGAGTTTTAACAGGACCTGCGGCTTGCTCGCGCCCATCGACTTCAACAACAGGATCTTGTTCGGGTCGGTGGCGATGAACGCGGAAAGCATGTGCAGGATAGAGACGATGACGCCGACAAGCACCGTCATAAAGACGATCGCCTTGCTTCCCGTTCCGAACCAGATGATGATCAGCGGTCCCAATGCGATCTTCGGCAGGGCGTTGATGACAACGATATACGGTTCGAGCACCTTCCGGAGCGTTTCGCTCCACCACAGGAGCAGTGCGACAAAAAAACCGAGCGCTACGGCAATGGCGAAGCCCGCAAGCGTTTCCCACAATGTCACGCCGATATGATAGAACAGACTGCCGTCCGCATAGAGCGAAGCGATCGTTTTGGCGATGCGGGAAGGGGAACTCATGATGAACGGGTCCACCCAGCCGCAGAACGTGATGAGTTCCCATAGTCCGAGCAGCAGCATAAGAAGCCCTATCCTGCATGCCCAGACAAGGGCGGTGTTGCGCCTTCTTCCGCGCAGATAGCGCGCGTGTTCCTTGGAATAATTGTTGTTTTTCATGTGTTGAGTTCCTTCCAAAGGCATTCAAACCAGCCGGAGAAGCTGCTCTGTTCCCGCCGTTTCAGGGGCGGAACATCGCCGAAATCCAGCGTATGCGCATGTGCGACGCGCGCGGGTCTTGCCGTCAGAACGAGCACGCGGTCGGCAAGGGAGATCGCTTCCGAGATGTCGTGCGTGATGAGCAGCGCCGTCTTTTTTTCCGTGCGGATGATGTTTGCCACGTCTTCGCAGACATTGAGCCGCGTCTGGTAATCGAGGGCGGAAAACGGTTCGTCGAGGAGGAGGATGTCGGGGTCGGTCGCAAGTGTGCGGATGAGCGCGGCGCGCTGCCGCATGCCGCCCGAAAGCTGCGCGGGATAACTTTTCAGAAAGTCCCCAAGCCCGTATTTTTGCGCCAGCCCGACGGCGCGCTCCCGATGCCGCGGTTCTTTCAGGTGCCTGATCTCAAGCGGCAGAAAGATGTTTTTCTCAATGGTGCGCCACGGGAACAATTCATCCTTTTGCAGCATGTAGCCGAAACTTCCGCGGCTTTCGATGGTGCCCGCCGAGGGTTTCAGAAGTCCTGCGGCAAGGGATAAGAGCGTCGTTTTTCCGCATCCGGACGGACCGATGATGGCGACAAATTCTCCCTCGTTCACGGAAAAAGTCAGATCTTTTGCGGCAACGACTTCCCCGTGTACGGTGTGATAGGTGTAACTGACGCTTTCAAATCGCAGAATGTTCTTCATAAGCAGGTCCTTTGGTGTCTGTCAGCCGAGCTGCGCGAATACTTCCTTTACATAAGAATTATCGACAAGGTCGTCAAAGTCGGCGCGGCGTTCGAGTTCGCCTGCGCTTTCAATGATGTCCTGCAAACGTTCGAAACTTGCTTCGGTCATCGCCATATCGGTGACCCATGCGTCGATCTTGCGATAGCTTTCCACGCTTGTCGCAAGCGATGCGGCGGAAGTGGAGGGGAAGTGCTCTGTGAGCTGTTCGCCGATGACGGAAAATTCTTCCGACTGCGCATAGGCGACGCCGCGCAGCAGTGCGCGCAAAAATCCCTTTGCGGTTTCTTCGTTGTTTTCCAGCCATGATCGCTTTGCGATGTAACTTGTGTAAGGCACTTCGCCGCCCGCTTCTCCGACGGCAGCGACGATATATCCCTTACCCGCCGCCTGGTATTCGGAAGCGGTCGGCTCGAACATCGTGCAGTAATCGGCGGTCCCCGCCTCGAACGCGCCCGTCATCAGGTTGAAGGCGACATCAAAGTTGAGGTCGATGTCCGCCGCCGTAAACCCGTGTTCTTTTAAAATATACTCGAAAGTCATGGCGGGAACGCCGCCCTTTCTGCCCGCAAGGATCTCCTTTCCTTTGAGGTCTTCCCATTGAAAATCGGGCTCATCGTTGCGGGAGACAAGGAAGGAGCCGTCCCGCTTTGTCAGCTGACCGAATACGGTCGGGACGTCCTGCGAGCCGCCCAGCAGCACATAGATCGCCGCTTCCGGTCCGCAGAAACCGACGTCCGCGTCTCCCGAAAGAACTGCCGCCATCACTGCGTCTGCGCCGCCGCCGTTCGTCAGTTCGATGCGGATGCCTTCTTCTTCAAAATAACCGAGCGTATCGGCAAGATACATGGGGGCATAGAAGACGGAATGGGTCACTTCATTGACTTTCACCGTCGTCAGCCCGTCGTCGTTTCCCGCGCAAGCAGAAAGGGGAAGGAGGGCAAAGACTGCCGCTCCGAGAGTTGCCAAGAGTTTTTTCATATTGCACTCCGTAAAATAAAAGGAATAATATATCCTATGTCCGCGGCGGAATAATTGACAATGCCGTAAAAATGTTCTATAATGTTTTTCTGTATATGACTGCGCCCGTGGCGTGCAGATGAAAGTCAAGGAACAGGAAAAGACCGACATGGAAGAGATGCAAACGACGTATGCCCCCAAAGCATTCGAGGAAAAAATTTACCGCGAATGGATGGAGAACGGCTGTTTCCGCGCGGAGATCGACAAAAATAAGGTCCCGTTCACCGTCATGATGCCTCCGCCCAACGTGACGGGGCAGCTTCACATGGGGCATGCGATGGATGAAACGATGCAGGATATCCTCATCCGTTTCAAGCGCATGCAGGGATACTGCGCGCTTTGGCTGCCCGGCACCGACCACGCCTCCATTGCGACGGAAGTCAAGATCGTCGAACAGATGAAGAAGGAGGGGCTCACGAAACAGCAGCTCGGACGCGATGAATTTTTGCGCCGCGCCTGGGCATGGAAGGAAAAATACGGCGGCAGGATCGTCGAACAGCTCAAAAAGCTCGGCTGCTCCTGTGATTGGTCCCGCCTTGCCTTCACCATGGACGAGAAGTGCTCCAAAGCCGTGCGGGAGGCGTTTTTCCGCCTCTATCGGAAGGGGCTTATCTATCGTGGCAGCCGTATCATCAATTGGTGCCCGAGCTGCAAGACGGCGCTCTCCGATGCCGAAGTGGAATATGCGGAGGAGCAGGGGCATTTCTGGTACTTTGCCTATCCCGTTGAAGGCAGTGACGAAAAGATCGTCATTGCGACGACGCGCCCGGAGACGATGCTCGGCGACACGGCGGTTGCCGTTCACCCCACGGACAAGCGCTACGCGCACCTCGTCGGAAAGACGCTCCTGCTTCCCTTGACAGACAGAAAGATCCCGCTCGTTGCGGACGAATACGTCGATCCCGCATTCGGAACGGGCGCCGTGAAGATTACGCCCGCACACGATCCGAACGACTTTGAAGTGGGCATGCGCCATCGGCTCCCCGTGATACGCGTCATGAATGACGACGGCACGATGAACGATCTTGCGGGAGAGTATGCGGGACTTGACAGATACGAAGCGCGCAAACGCATCGTTGCGGCGATGGAACAGTGCGGTCTGTTGGTAAAAATCGAACCGCACGTCCACAATGTCGGGCACTGCTACCGCTGCCATTCCACCGTCGAGCCCATCGTTTCCAAGCAGTGGTTCGTCAGGATGAAGCCGCTTGCAAAGCCCGCCATCGATGCGGTCGTCAAAAAGAATACGAAATTCACGCCCGACCGCTTTTCCAAGATCTATTATAATTGGTTGGAAAATATCCGCGATTGGTGCATTTCCCGTCAACTCTGGTGGGGACACCGCATCCCCGTCTGGTATTGCGAGGACTGCGGCGAGGTCATCTGTGTGCAGGAGGGAACGCCCGATGTGTGCCCGAAGTGCGGCGGTGCGCACCTGACGCAGGACGAAGACGTCCTCGACACATGGTTCTCCTCGGCGCTGTGGCCCTTCTCAACGCTGGGCTGGCCGGACGAGACGGCGGATCTCAGCTATTTTTATCCGACGGACGTGCTTGTCACGGGCTACGACATTATTCCCTTCTGGGTGATGCGCATGATGTTCTCCGGGCTGGAACATACCGAACGGGTCCCGTTCCGTGACGTTCTCATTCACGGATTGGTGCGCGACGAACAGGGCAGAAAGATGTCCAAGTCCCTCGGAAACGGCATTGACCCCCTTGAGATCATTGAAAAATACGGCGCCGATTCTTTGCGGCTCTCCCTTGTTACGGGTGTCGCGCCCGGAAACGACACCCGCTTTACGGATGCCAAGGTGGAGGCGTCGCGCAATTTCATCAATAAGCTGTGGAACGCCTCCCGCTTTGTTCTAATGAACGCGAAGGATGCCGCGCTCCCGTCCGTGAGCGATATCCGGCTTCAGCCCGCCGACCGCTGGATCATCTCCCGTTTGCAGACCTGCATCCGCGAAGTGACTGCCGCACTCGGAAAATTCGATCTTGGCATCGCGGCGGACAAGCTCGTCGATTTTGTCTGGAACGATTTCTGCGATTGGTATATCGAACTCTCCAAGCCTGCGCTGTACGGGGAAGATGCCGAACGCAAAAAGGGCACCCTTGCCGTTCTGCTGTATGTGTTGGAAAGCGCGCTGAAACTGCTGCATCCCTTTATTCCGTATGTGACGGAGGAAATTTATTCCTACCTTCCCACCACAAAGGGGCTCATCATCCGCGCGGAATATCCCCGCTACAATGCCCGCCTTGCCTATAAAAAGGAAGCCAAGGCGTTTGAGGGCGTCATCAGCCTCATCAAAACGGTGCGCGCCGTCCGCACGGAAGTCAATTGCCCGCCGGCACGCAAAGTGCATGCCTATCTCATGACGGATGCAAAACGGCTGATCTGCCTCAACAAGAGCGCCATCATGCGGCTTGCGGGATTGAGCGATGTGAGCTTCACGGAAAACGGTGAGGAAGCGGGGGAGAAGGCGGTCACGCGCATGTGTGAAGCAGGGCAGCTCTTTATCCCGCTCGGCGAACTTGTCGATCTTGCGGCGGAACGTGCCAGGCTGGAAAAAGAGCTCGACCGTCTGACGGGGGAGATCGCCCGCGCGAGCGGCAAACTCGCCAACCAGAATTTTATCGCAAAGGCACCCAAGAAACTTGTGGACGACGAGCGTACAAAGCTCGAAAAACTGCTTGACGCACGGCAAAAGACCGAGGAACGCCTCAAAGATTTTTGAAATGTATCTTACTGCGGACGCACCTGACGGGTGCGTCCGTTTTTCATGCGGAAAGAATTTTTATAAGGAGCCAAAAAAGTGCTTTCAAACAGTTGACATCTGCGTCCCGTTCTGCTAAAATAATAATCGATAAAAATTTATCGATTGAAAGCATTGCGACGGGAGAGGGGTATGGGCAACACGGAAAACGTATCCAAGGCGACGGTGTCGCGCATGCCTGCCTATCTTCGGTATCTGAAAGGCGAGGAGGGAAAGGGGATCGGATATGTTTCCTCGGCCGCCATCGCTGCGGCGCTCGGCGTCTCTGCGGTCGGTGTGAGGAAAGATCTTGCGCTCGTCTCCTCTCTTCCCGGAAAACCGCGTTTCGGGTTCGAGATCCATCGTCTCATTGCCGATATTGAAAAATTTTTGGGGTATCACCGCTGGACAAATGCCGTCATCGTCGGCGCGGGCGGGCTCGGAAGGGCGATCCTCGCCTATGAAGGCTTTGAAAATTACGGGATCCACGTCATCGCGGCGTTCGATGCGTCGCCCGCCAAAGTGGGTGCGGTGGGCGGAAAGCCCGTCTATCCCATGGAGCGCCTCGGCGACATTGCCAAGCGCAGCGGCGTCAGGGTCGCCATCCTCACCGTTCCGCGCAGCGCTGCGCAGGCGGCGTGCGATGAGATCGTCAGGGCGGGGATTCCCGCCATCCTCAATTTTGCACCCGTCTATCTGCATGTTCCGGACGGTGTGACGGTCAGATACGAAGATTTGGCGGTATCGCTTGCCGCATTGTGCGGCGGCTCCGCAGATCGATAAAACAAATATCAATTGGGAAACGGAGGTAGCACATGAAGGATTTCATCGTCAATGATGAGGAATCTCTCGAGAAAATGCTTGCGCGCGTGAGAGCGGCGCAGGCGAAGTTCGCAACCTATACGCAGGAACAGGTCGACAAGATCTTCTTTGCGGCAGCGGTCGCGGCGAACAAGATGCGGATCCCGCTTGCAAAAATGGCGGTCGAAGAGACCGGCATGGGGGTCGTTGAAGACAAAGTCATCAAGAACCACTATGCGGCGGAGTATATCTACAACGCCTATAAGGACACCAAGACCTGCGGCGTTATTGAACGCGACGAAGGCTTCGGCTATACGCGCATCGCGGAGCCCATCGGCGTCCTTGCTGCCGTCATCCCGACGACGAACCCCACCTCCACGGCGATCTTCAAATGCCTGATCTGCCTGAAAACGCGCAACGGGCTCATCATCTCGCCTCACCCGCGCGCCAAGCAGTGCACCATCGAGGCGGCAAAGATCGTTCTTGAAGCAGCCGTTGCGGCGGGTGCGCCCGAAGACATCATCGGCTGGATCGATCAGCCCACCGTTCCGCTCTCCGGCATGATCATGCGCGAAGCGGATATGATCCTTGCAACAGGCGGTCCCGGCATGGTCAAGGCGGCATATTCCTCCGGGAAGCCCGCTCTCGGCGTCGGCGCCGGAAACACGCCCGCCATCATCGATTCCTCGGCGGACATCAAACTTGCCGCGTCGTCCATCCTGCACTCCAAGACGTTCGACAACGGTATGATCTGCGCTTCCGAACAGTCCACCATCGTCCTTGCAGACGTCTATGACGAGTTCAAGAAGGAGATGCAGCTGCGCGGCGCGTATTTCCTGACGCCCGAAGAGACCGACAAGGTCAGAAAGACCATTATCATCAACGGTGCCCTGAACGCCAAGATCGTCGGACAGAGCGCCTGCAAGATCGCAGAACTTTCCGGGTTCAAAGCCCCTGAGGGAAGCAAAGTCCTTGTCGGCGAAGTGGAATCCGTCGAGCTCTCCGAAGAATTCGCGCACGAAAAACTTTCTCCCGTGCTTGCCATGTACAAGGCGCAGACCTTTGAGGAAGCCGTCTCCAAGGCGGACCGGCTCATCAAAGACGGCGGCATGGGGCACACCTCTTCCCTGTATATCAATGTCGAAACGGGTGCGGACAAAATCGCTTATTTCCGCTCGGTCATGAAGACCTGCCGTATCGTCATCAACACGCCTTCTTCGCACGGCGGTATCGGCGATCTGTATAACTTCAAGATGGCTCCGTCGCTGACGCTCGGCTGCGGTTCGTGGGGCGGGAACTCCGTCTCGGAGAATGTCGGCGTCAAGCACCTCATCAATATCAAAACCGTTGCGGAAAGGAAGGAAAATATGTTGTGGTTCAGAGCCCCCGAAAAGGTCTATTTCAAGCGCGGTTGCCTCGGCGTCGCCCTCAAAGAGCTCGGCAAGCAGGTCTACAATAAAAAGAAGGCGTTCGTCGTCACGGACGGATTCCTCTATCAGAGCGGCTTCACGAAGAAGATCACCGACATTCTCGATCAGGAAGGCATCACGCATGCGACCTTCTTCAACGTCACGCCCGATCCCACGCTCGCGTGTGCGAACGAGGGCGTCAAGCAGATGCGCGACTTTGCGCCGGACGTGATCATCGCCGTCGGCGGCGGTTCGCCCATGGATGCAGCCAAGATCATGTGGGTGATGTATGAACATCCCGAAGTGGACTTCCAGGATATGGCGATGCGCTTTGTGGATATCCGTAAGCGTGTCTATACCTTCCCGCACATGGGGGAGAAGGCGCTCTTCGTTGCCATTCCGACGACGGCAGGTACGGGTTCCGAAGTGACGCCCTTCGCCGTCATCACCGACGAAAAGACGGGAACCAAGTACCCGCTCGCCGACTACGAGCTCATGCCCGATATGGCGATCGTTGATGCAGACCTCATGATGAGCATCCCGAAGGGGCTCACTTCCTGCTCCGGTATCGACGCCATGAGCCACGCGCTCGAAGCCATTGCTTCCGTGATGGCGACGGACTTCACCAACGGCATCGCAAAAGAAGCGGCGAAGCTCATCTTTGAATACCTGCCCGACGCGTATGCGAAGGGTGCGCACGATGCGCTTGCGCGCGAGAAGATGGCAAATGCCTCCACGATGGCGGGTATGGCGTTCGCCAACGCCTTCCTCGGTGTCTGCCACTCCATGGCGCATAAGCTGGGTTCCTATTGGCACATCCCGCACGGCATGGCGAACTCTTTGATGCTCGAAGAGGTCATCCGCTTCAACAGCTCGGAAAAACCTGCCAAGATGGGTACGTTCCCGCAGTATGCATATCCTCAGTGCAAGGCGCGCTATGCCGATGTCGCCCGTTACATCGGGCTCAAAGGTAAGAACGACGACGAGCTTGTCGAAGCTCTCATCAAAAAGCTCAAAGAATTGCAGGAGGCGATCGGTCAGCCCAAGACCATCAAGGACGCGCTCGGCGACAAAGTGACGGAAGAACAGTTCCTTGCCCGCCTCGATCAGATGACGGAGGACGCGTTCGACGACCAGTGCACAGGCGCCAATCCTCGCTATCCGCTTATGAGTGAGATCAAGGAAATGTACCTGAACGCGTATTACGGACGCGATAACCGCAAGAAGAAGTAAACAGCGCGGACGAGGGCGGGGGAGATTCCCTTGCCCTCGTTTGCAAAAAACAATACCGGAGGAATGAAAGACATGCGAGGTTTGGAAACTTCCGTCAAAAAACTCAGGCGGCAGGTATTCGTGGAAGTTGCGAAGACCGCGTTTGAATCGGAGAACGTTGCCAGCGATATCGAAGGGATCCCCTATAAGATCACGCCGACCGAAACGCCGCAGTACCGTGAAAGCATTTACCGCGAGCGCGCGATCGCCGCAGAGCGCGTGCGTCTCGCCATGGGGATGTCCCTGAATCCGCAGGACAGACCCGCCCACATCACGAACGGACTGAATGCGAGCGACATTTCGGACAGTTATTATGAACCGCCGCTCATGCAGGTCATCCCGTCTGCCTGCGACAGGTGTGAAGAAAACGCCTATGAAGTCAGCGACCAATGCCGCGGCTGCGTGGCGCGTTACTGTATCACCGTCTGTCCGAAAGGGGCGATCTCGGTCGATCCCAAGACGCTCAAAGCGGTGATCGACCGTTCCAAATGCATCAAATGCGGAAAATGCAAGGCGGCTTGCCCGTATGACGCGATCGCGCATAAGACGCGTCCCTGCGCGCAGGCATGCGGAGTGAAGGCGATTTCCAGCGATGGTCTCGGACGCGCACAGATCGATCCCGCCAAATGCGTCGGCTGCGGGCAGTGCATGGTCAGCTGTCCTTTCGGCGCCATTGCCGATAAATCGCAGATATTCCAGCTCATCCGCGCGATCCGGAAGGGGGACGAGGTGGTCGCCGAAGTTGCGCCCGCCATCATCGGACAGTTCGGTCCGGGCGTCACGCTCTGGAAGATCAAGGCGGCGCTCAAGGAGATCGGCTTCAAGGAAGTGTACGAAGTCGCGCACGGCGCCGACGTCGGAGCATCCACGGAGGCGCATCACTACGCGACGGAAGTGGCGACGGGCGAGCTGCCGTTCCTGCTGACGTCTTGCTGCCCGGCATGGAGCATGCTTGCCAAGACGCAGTTCCCCGACATGGTAGACAAAGTTTCGAGCGCACTCACGCCCATGGTCGCAACGGCGCGTACCATCAAGCAAAACCGACCGGATGCGCGTGTCGTCTTTATCGGACCGTGCGCCGCGAAAAAGCTGGAAGCGCGTCGCCGCACGGTGCGCAGCGATGTGGACTTCGTCATTACGTTCGAAGAACTTGCCGCCATCTTTGAGGCAAAAGGGATCGATTTTTCCACATACGACAAAGAGGAACCCATCCACGATGCTACCGCCGCGGGAAGAGGATACGGCGTTGCGGGCGGCGTGGCGGCTGCCGTTGAGGGCTGCATCCGCGCTTACTATCCCGATGTGGAAGTGAAGATCGAACATGCGGAAGGGCTGGAAGAGTGTAAAAAAATGCTGCTTCTTGCCAAACTCGGCAAAAAGAACGGGTGCTTGATCGAGGGGATGGGGTGTCCCGGTGGCTGCGTGGCAGGCGCAGGCGTCAATTTGCCCGTGGAAAAGGGCGCGGCGGAACTGAAAAAGTTTGTAGACGGTTCCACCAAAAAACTTCCCGAAAAAGAGCTCTACGAGATCGAACTTCCATAAAATTTCTATTTGAACAGTATTATGTCAGACATAATAAAAGGAGCTGCATGTTTTGCAGCTCCTTTTATGTCCCCCTGCTTCAAATATCCGAATAAATGTTTGACATTTTTAGCGTTATGGATTATACTGATAACAACGTTCAAGCAGGCACAAACTTTTTTGTATGGGATACAGAAAGGTTTATATCGAAGTTTCGGCGCGGTTTGCTGCGGAGGGCGGCGTGCGGCCCGTGGAGCTTGTCTGGTCGGACGGCAGAAAATATGCCGTGGATCGGGTGCGGTTTGCGGAACGCGCTCCTGCGCATGTCCCGTCCGTGCTTCCCGTCAGGTTCACCTGCATGATCGGCGGCAAGGAAAAATTTCTTTATTTTGAACCGGACAGACTGCGCTGGTTCGTGGAGGTTTGTTCCTCGTGAAGGAGCGTTGTATTCTGCACAGCGATCTGAATAACTTTTACGCCTCCGTCGAGTGCCTGCGCCGTCCGGAGCTGCGCGACGTTCCCGTTGCGGTCTGCGGAAGTTTTGAGGACAGACACGGCGTCGTGCTCGCAAAAAACATGCCTGCAAAGCGGATGGGCGTCAGAACGGGAGAAGTATTCTGGCAGGCGCGCAAAAAATGCCCCGATCTTGTCAGCGTTCCCGCCGATTTTCCCGCCTATGTTCAAATTTCCAAGGCGGTGCGCGCCATTTATGCGCGCTACACCGACCGCATCGAGCCGTTCGGCATCGACGAATGCTGGCTGGACGTGACGGAGAGCAGGCTGTTATTCGGGGACGGGGCGGCGATCGCACACCAAATCCGCGAATCGGTCAAGCAGGAGATCGGCGTAACGGTCAGCGTCGGCGTGAGCTGGAACAAAATTTTCGCCAAGCTGGCTTCCGATATGAAAAAACCGGATGCGGTGACGCAGATCGACCGTGAAAATTATCGCACGCTCGTCTGGCGGCTGCCCGCTTCCGAACTGCTCTATGTCGGCAAGGCGACGGCACAAAAACTTGCCTGCATGGGGATCGCCACCATCGGAGACCTTGCCTGTGCCGATGAACAAAAACTTACGGAACAGCTCGGAAAATGGGGGAGCGTTCTGCGGGCGTTCGCCAATGGCGAAGATGCTGCGCCCGTCGCCATGGAAACGGCATCCCGCGATATCAAGAGCGTCGGCAACAGCCTGACAAGCTACCGCGACCTCACCACGGAAGAAGATGTACGGCTGCTTTTTTACCTGCTTGCGGAAAGCGTTGCGGCGCGCGTTGCGGAAAAGCGGCTCGGCAAAGCGGAAACGGTCAAAATCAGCGTGGTGGACAATGCATTGAAGCATTACGGAAAACAGGGAAAACCTCCCGTTCCGACGCGCAGCGCAAAAGGGATCGCCGAGTTTGCCTTTACACTGTTTGCTTCACTCTATCCTTGGAAAAAGCCTGTGCGCGCGCTCGGGGTGACCGTCTGTGATTTTCTCGGAGAAAACGAACAGTTTTCCCTATTTGAAGAAGATAAACGGGAAGAAAAGGAGGAGCGGCTGGACGCTGCCGTCACCAAACTGCGGGAAAAGTACGGAAGCGGTTCCTTGAAGCGCGCTGCCGTCATGCAGGATGCGCGGTTCAGCGCCATGGACATCCGCGGCGAACATATCGTCCGTCCTGCCGATCCGGGAGGAAAATTGTAACAATGCCCGCGGATCGCTTTTACGGAGGCGTGGGGACGCAGTCATACAGGGCGTTTTGCGGCACGCCATGCTTGCATTTTTTCGTTCTTCGTTTCTGTCGGACCGTCGGTGATATCAAACAAAAAAACGGAGCTTGAAGCTCCGTTTTTTTGTTTTGGTGCCGAGTGCCGGAATTTATTTGAACACAGGGAAAAAGAAGAAGCAGATCGAGTCGCCTCCTCGACCTGCTTTTCCAATTCCTCGACGTGTGCTTTTGAAAACCGCTCGTTTACTACATATTCTTGGAAGTTGTATGTAATGACCATGTGGTCGCCGTACCACAGAATTTCACGGATGAATGTATTTACGAGCAGCTTTCTTACCTTGATGTCGTCGGGGTCTCTCAATACTTTGGAGAGCAAATATTTTTCCACGTCTTCCACGGTGAGATGCGCATAGGTCTTCTGCGTTTCCTTGTTGATCTCAATTTCCAACATATTCAGTTCGTCCTGCAATGCGGCGAGCCTGTCTTTGGTAAAGTCCATGATGATGCCACGCTCGATGGCCTTTATGATATTATCTGCGGCGCGTTTCGCTTCGTCTCTCTTTTTGATGAGGATCTGCAACCCGGAATTGTCACGCATGATTTTTTCATGTTCTCTGACGATCGTCTCTGCGATTCGCATGATAACGCTGTTCCTTTGTAACATGGAAACGGTCGCGTCGATAACGGCGTCTTCCAATTCCTGTTTCCTGACGGCCTTGCAATCGCAATCCGCTTTCCCGCGCCGTTTGGAGAGACAGACATAGTAGTAATGAATTTCTCCGTTCCGTGAAGTGCCGCTTTCTCCGCTCATGCGATGCTTACAATTTCCGCAGATGAGCTTCCCCGAAAGGATGTAGTCAAAAATTTCCTTTTTGCGGCTGGGCGATATTTTATTCTCCTGATTGATGGCGTCCACTTGGTTCCAGACCTCCTTTGTGATAATGGGCGGAAAGATATTGTAATAGACCGTTCCCTGATGCGTGACTTCTCCTATGTAACGTTTGTCATGCAGGATGACATAGACGTACTTATGGTCGATATACTTCCCGCATTTGCGGCGGATGTCTTTTTCTTTCAGTTCCTCCGCAATGGCGACGGCTTTGTATACGAATCGCCCTTGGATGATGAAACCTATGAGTCTACGGCGGAAGTATATGTACAGCCGGGCGTGGAACGCGTTTGCACCGGAGGTTTGTATCCGGGGCATGGCTCTTGTTTTGCCGTATGCCAGCTACCTTCTACCTGTAAAGTATTGGAAAAAGGCGCGCTCTATACGTCGGATCTGCGCGCGGGCACAGGGCTTGCGGTGATCAAAGAAGATAATCATATCGCCTTTGCAGGTCCCGTATGTTTTCCCGATTCGCTGGAATATTGCGCAGCTTCTCTGACAGCATATACAGACACGGAAAAGGCGACGATAGAAGAGGACGGCGTGAATTACGTGGGCAATCCCAACAACCCGCACATGATCGCTTTCTCCTATGAACTCGGGAAAAGAGGGGCGAACGTGGTGTTGAACGAGAACTGTAAGATCGTGCAGTCGGAACTCTTCAAAGGATACACAAAGTCAATTGCTCTTCCCGAGAATCTTACGCACATCGGTGCGAGCGCTTTCCGCAATACGGGCATCACTGTCCTCGATATTCCCGATTCGGTCAAATACATAGAAAATTATGCCTTTGGCGAATGTAGCCTTACGCAAGTGAGTCTACCCGACTCCGCCGTGTACATTGCGACCGACGCCTTCGGCGACGCGTCGCAGACGCTCCCCGGCACTGAATACGGCAGGTGCATCTATCTGGGTACTTCTTCCAACCCGTATTATTATCTGCTGCGTGCGAAGGCGTATGAGGATCTCGACCCGACGACAGACACAACGGGTTACATTATCCACGAAAACACTAAAATCATCGCGGAAAATGCCTTCATTAACGCTTCGCTCGTCTGGAGCTACGATAACAGCCAATACAACTATGATGAGATGATCTATGAGGCACTGTCCGTGACCGTGCCCGACGGTGTCATAGCGATCGGCGAAAAAGCGCTTAACAGCACAGATCATTACTTGGTCAGCATATCTATGCCCGGCAACTGGCCGTACCTACATGACGATATTAAAGTCGAAGCAGACAGTGCAAAGCCCCTTTCCTACTTCACGGGTGTACTCTGTACGATGAAAGATGACGGCAAAGGCGAAACGTCCGTCACCATACGCGACGGCTATACGACCGTCGAACAATATGCCTTCGGCGGACTTGGCTACCTGGACGAACTTATCCTGCCCTCGAGCGTTACGGCAATTGCGGACGGCGCATTCAGCCAAAGTTCGGTAGGCTCCACTCACTATGACACGACCGTTTATACCCTCACTGCGCCCTATGTCCCGGCCGCACGGGCGAACAGTCCCTGTGCCACGGCCACGCTCTTAAACGATTGCGGGGCAAAACACCTCATACTCGCAGGCGACGTTACGGAGATCGGCGTAAATGCGTTCCGCTATTGCGAAAATCTCGAATCGATAACCTTCCCCGAGAGCCTGACTTTGATCGGAAACACTGCGTTCATGGACAGCACCAAAGTCACAAATGTTACCTTCCTCGGCACGCAGGAGCAGTGGGAAGTTGTCGAAAAAGGCAGTTACTGGCTTCCTTCTTCAGCCGAATATGAAATGGTATATGGAAAGTAAAGTATTGCAGTAGATTGTCGATAGTAGTAATCTAATGGATCTGTTTTTGTCGAAAAAGGCAGGCATCTTTTATGATGCCTGTCTTTTTGTTTCTATGAAATTGCAATGTACATCAATACATGCCGTAAAGAGAGTAGTACCTCAGTCGAATACTCGCTTTTCTATGGTTTATTGTACCTCTGCCGATGTTAAGCTCGGCACAGACTTCCGATTGTCTCATGCCGTTCATATAGCAGTTCAGGATGGCAAGTTCCAATTCGGTAATATGTAAAGCATCCAGAAGCTCATCGTATTTACTGTAATCTGTCTGCTCGTGTTCGAAGCAATTTACGGGATCCATGGGGAGTGCCTTATAGCTCGTAAAATCGATGTAAGAGGTTTTCTCCATCTTTCTGCGGTAACGCATCAGTTCATTGTCTACTTCTCGATAGCAGGCAAGTTTGATAGAGATTTCTTTGCCTTTGCGGTCTTTACCATAAATCTCTGATACTTTTCTGCCTGCGAATTGATAAAGGAAGCAGATAGCGGTCTGGGCTACGTCATAGCCGTCCGATACGATATAGTCTATCTCGCTCATATGATGCAGATCTTTGATGAGACCGATATACAATCTGTCTGCGACTTTCATATCGTACTTCTTTACGGTACGCAATGCCTGCAAAGCGATCATTTCGCCCATGAGTTTGACGTTTTGGGAAGAGATAGGCTCGTTGAACAAATCGCCTTCGTTACGATACTTTCCGTGTGAAAACTTTGTTACCAACATTTCCATTTTGAGTTACACCTCCGAATTGATTTGCCTTTTTCGGCAAGAGGCGAAGGTGCATAGGACGGTAAATATCAGTGCACTAAATAGCGAGCCTGCGGAAGTCAACGGGACAAAGCCAAAATCGTTGCGTACAGGTCGGGAAACGCATCATAGATAGCAAAAGAGCCGAGCGAGGAATAGAGATTCCTTACTCGGCTCTAAAAGTCTGTCAATGGGTATTTTCAGCGACGATTTTGCGACCGTTGACATCCGCGAGGAACTATGCAAAACTAAGCCTCCGAAAAAGCAAATTCGGAGGGCTACTTCAATCGGACAATTATCCCGAAGAAATCTCTTGCAAAAAAAAATACGAACCTCGACTCATTGCCTTGGTTCGTATTATTCTGGTCTGGTGCCCCGCGTGAAAACAAAGTTGAACTTTCGAGTTCTGCAAGGCTTATGGTTTCTTCTTTACCATTTGCGTTGTATATAATCTTTAAGTGGTCATCGTAAAGATAAATGGCATTGATAAAAGTATCTATTATCTTGCGCTTACCTTCCTGCGTGGTTATGTCTATCTTGCGAAAGTTGGAGAGAGCCATTTTAAAATGGTCTTGCGAGAATATCGGAGCTTTTAGCTGTTCTTTGGCAATCGCGTCGCTTATCTCGCGCTTCTCCTTTTCCAGCCCGTCAAGTCGTTTCAATAGCGTTTCCGTCGCGTAACCCTTCTGCACGGCGTTGACGATATTTTCTATCTCTTTTTCCTTTTGTTTCAACTGCTCCCGCAACTTCGGGAGAATAGTACTCTCTGTGTACTGCAACTCGTACAGCTTTGCCGAAAGCCTTTCAATAATGTCGTCGTCTTTTAGGAATTCCATAGTCTTATAGACAATGAAATCTTCCAGCTTGGTCTTGCTGACAGGCTTCTTTTCGCATTGGTGCTTCTTCTGCCGCACACAGGCATAATAGCGATAGACAACGCCTTTCGTGCCGCTTGTTCCTGCCTGCGCAACCATCATTGCGCCACATCTTCCACAGAAAAGTTTTGTGGTAAGCAGATAATCTTCATCTGCCGTATGCCTTGCAGGTGCCTTTGAGTTCTTGGTAAGTTCCAACTGCACAGCATTGAATAGTTCTTCCGAAACAAGCGGTGGCACGCTGTTTTCTATCACCACGCCCATATGGTGATACTCTCCGATATAAACTCTGTTAGAAAGCATATAGCGAATCGCATTGTATCTCAATGCCTTGCCGTTCGAGCGCGTTACCTTGCGCTCGTTCATTATGCGATAGATCTCTTTTACCGTCTTTCCGTCGTTGCATAACTTGAAAATCTCTTGGACAACTGGCGCGGCTTGCGGGTCAACATCGAGCTTGCGCTCATTATTTATAACATAACCGAACGGAACGTTGCCTCCATTCCACAATCCTTTTAAGGCGTTCTCCTTCATGCCACGCGTTACCTTTTCGGCAAGCTCGGCTGAATAGTATTCTGCCATACCTTCGAGGACGCTTTCCAGTAATATTCCCTCGGAGCCTTCGGCAATTGTCTCCTTTGCAGAGATGACCTTTACTCCATTTTTGCGCAACAGTGCTTTATAGTGCGCGCTATCATAGCGGTTACGGGAGAACCTGTCCAACTTCCAGACGATAATACAGTCGAAAGCGTGTTTGTAACTGTCCTTAATCATTCGCTGAAATTCTGGGCGGTGGTCTGTCTTTGCCGAAAACGCGCGGTCTATGTAGTTGCCGATGACCTGAATATCGTTATAGGTCGCATACTCCATACATTCGCGTATCTGACCTTCTATCGAAGCTTCGGTCTGGTTATCACTCGAATACCGAGCGTAAATAACTGCTCTCATGGTTCTATCCTTATTACTGTTTAATTTTTGTTTCGTCAAGAATAAGCAAGCTTGGATCACATGTGCCTGAGCTTAAATTATCTTTGTTGACTTCTCCGCAATTTATAATTTGTATGGTTTTACCCTTGATTTTACCGCCAAAAGTAAATTCACATCTAAATTCTGAATGACAATGAGAGCATAAGAACCGATAAGCTGAACCGTCCTGCTTTACATATAATTCCTGCGGTTTGCCGCAAAACACGCAATTCGGAGTAGCTTTGCGCAATATATCTATATATACCGAATTTAGTCCTGAATTTTTATAACCCTTGGGCGGAAAGCTTTGGTTGTAGAAATCTTTATCAGCCACATCTCCGTCATACTCGTGCGAAAACCCACATTTAGCACATTGATAAGTAGTCTTTTGCTTACCGGAAAAGCCTGCGGCTAAGCCAATGCCACCCAATAGCACGCCGCCAATTATAGCATGCTTTGAATTAAATCCTTTCTTAGATGTGTCTATCAATTTCCAACCGTCTCTTTCTCCACACATAGGACAACAATCTGGCGCTTTCATAAATCAACCCTCACACATATATTCTTGTTTTACAGTAAGATAACCACCCCAATGATTGGTTACGAACCCTGCCCAATCAAGAATGGCAGCATAGTAAGTAGAACGTCTTGTGGTCTTTTCCCCGACCGTCTTACCATAAAACTCAATTGCAACAAAGGCATCTATTGTATCGACAGGAAACTCGTTGCTTCCTATTTTAAGACCTTTCTGTGCTGCACTTGCTCCAAAGTACATTTTACCGCCAAGAGAAATTGCCATTTCATAAATCGCGTACAAAGCTTCAAATGTGCAATTAATTGGAAAACGGTCGTTTATAATTCCATCACAATTTTCTGACAGCCAAAGGTTCATTATTCCGCCTTTAAGCATTTTATATTGTGACTTACCGCCATTGCGTTCTAATTTTTCAATCATCGTCTTCTTAAAATCCAAGTAACTTATTTTCATATTCAAACCTCTGTTAAATTCCTGATAAAGGTTACACTGTTACTATCGGCGTTAACGCGCGTTTTATAACCCACAGCCAGCCAGCTCGATGCGTAAGAATGAGTTTCAGTGTTAGCCCAATATGATTGTTTGAATTTTCTCGCAGTTTCAGGTAAGGGAAACCCCAATATATCTTCAAGCTGCGAATATGAGAGTGTAACTCTTGTTTGGTTTGACTGTAATAAATATTCCGTCAACCCTCTGTACTTTGCGCTGACTTTGTCAAGTTGCATATCATCCTTGGACTGTGGCGAGGCCGTATTATCCATTTTAGCCTCCAATATCTTGACTTTATTTTCAAGCACTTTAATACGCTCCAACATTTCCAATATTACCTGGCTGTATTCCATAGCATTGCACTCCTTTACTATTAGTAATTATATATTACATAACCTCAATATAAATGTCAAACAATTTACTATAAGTAGCTAAAAGTTTTTATTACAATTATAAATAATATATATCCTAAATTTATTCTAAAACTGATTGCTGAAATAGTTATAACCATTTAACCCGATAAAACGACAAAATTCTACAAACAAATGTTTGTATTTCTATTGACAGTGGTAACTTTATATGATATAATGCAAGAGTACAGGCGAAAGCGCTGCCTGTACTCTTTTGCCGTACAATTAAGATTGTACAGGTACTCCTCTTCTACGAGAGAGTTTAGCGCAGATATGACTGCGCCGCAGAGCGCATTGCTCTGCAAGGATTTCAGCGCAAAAACGCGCTGCACCCGAGCCGTCTGAAAGACGCGCCATAATGGAGCTTTATAGTGTTTTGTTTATTTGAGAAAGCTCCGTTAAATGGCTGTCTTTCTTCGAGCGAAGACAGGCTTATTTTGTGTTACAGTTTTTTAGGAAATAAGTCGTTATCACCTTCGTTAGGAAAAGATGTACGATGAAAGGCTTTTATTGTTGTACAATTTTTTAGCGAACAAGCCTAAAATATCTCGCATTTTTGGACGCGCCTTGATGGGTTTTTTTAGCGTACAAATTTTCAGATAACCGAGGCGTAAACAAAAGCAAATCAACCGAAAATTACATAGAATGGCTAACCACCATAGAGCTTACAGCTAAACAAGGTTTTAAGTCGGTGATCGCGTTAC
>CALVMH010000009.1 GCA_944343275.1 uncultured Clostridia bacterium
AGCTTCCGCTCGTACCCGATCGCAAACCCCAGCACCACCGCGAGCAGTATGTCCAACAGATACCAAAGTTCCTGTACCGCCATCGCGTTCCCTCTTTAATAAAACGCTTTTTCCAATTCGGGCAGATAATACTGCGTCAGGCGCAGTTCTTCCAGCAGCGACAGGACGGTATAGCGCGGACGCACGGTGTGCGCCCCGGCGATCGCCTCGCGGAACAACTCGCGCGAGATACCGAGCGCCGAAAACCGCACGGGCGCACCGAGCCGTTCAAGCGTCGCACGCAGCGTGCCGACGGACGGGATGGACTTCGCCGCGCGGAACGTCTGCGCATCCCCCCTGAATGTGACGCCGTCGCGCTCCAACGCCTCATAGAGATATGCAGAAACCAGCGTTCCGAGCCCCACCTTGATGCCGTGCAGCGGAACGCGCATTTTCTGTGCGACGAACCACATTTCAAGATAATGCGAAATATGATGTTCGGCACCCGACGCGGGGCGGGAGTTTCCCGCCTCCGCCATGGCAAGCCCCGATATGATAAGCGCGTCCGTCAGATTTTCTACGCCCGCCTTGTCCCTTCGGACGATCCCCTCGACGGATGCCGCAAACTTTTCCACGGCATTGAGCATTTCCGAAAACGCCTCTTCGTTGACCGCTTCCCCGTTGTGAAATTGTGAAAGCCGCCAATCGGTGAGACAGGTATATTTGCCAAGGATATCCCCTGCGCCCGCGGCGATCATCTCCTGCGGAGCAGCCGAAAGGATCGCGGGATCGACAAGGATGTCTGCGGGAACGTGCGCCTCTTCGGACACCTTGAATCCGTTCTTCAAAATGGCGGCGACGGGCGACGCGTAACCATCCATGGAGGGCGCCGTTGCCAGGACACCGCTCTTTTTTCCCGTCTGCAATGCGGCATATTTTGCCGTATCGTTGAGCGTGCCGCTTCCGACCGCCAAAATATAGTCGCAGCCGCGCGCCGCATCTACGGCGCGCGCGCACATTCGTTCATCGGGAACGGGCTCCTCTTCATCAAAAAAGCACAGTTCGCTCCCGCGCGGCGCGAATTTTTGCGCGTATCCGACGGTGTTCCTGTCGGCGAGCAGCAGGAGTTTCTCCCCTGCGTGCGCCGCCGAAAACTGCGGGAACGCACCGCCCTTTGCATATTCGAGCGTCACGCCCATCTTCTTTAATTTCCGAAGGACAAGTTCACTGACCATCTGTTTGCTCCCGATGATATTGTGCCGTGGCGATGAGCGGCGTGCCCTCACCGTCGATGTCGGGATCGAGCACTTCGCCGAGCGCGACATCCCTGTTGATACGCAGCGCGCGGATGCGCTTCATCACCGCGAAGATGTTCTCTTTTTTGACTTCACCGCGCGTTTTGACGGGGATCATCGCAGACATGCCCCGCACGGAACTCGTCACGACCCGCCGCGGACAACTGACTTCCGCCTCCGCATATTTCTTCCCCCGCGGGCAGAAATTTCCCGTAACGTTCACGGTTTTTCCGTCCGTCGTCACCGTGAGCGCACACCCGCGCGGACATTCGATACACACAAACTGCCGTTCCATGTTACCCCTCCCTGAGAACGCTCACACGGATATTGTCCGCATCCGTAAGGTCCGCCGCTTTCAGGGTGACGTTATCCATTTCTCCCGGCGCGACCGCAATGCGCTTGTACGCCTTTTGCACGCTCCCCGCCTCCACGCGGATGACGGCGCCGCGGAACGCGCTCCGCACGCGGAAATACAATTTGACGTCCCTGCCCTTTTCCACCCGCTGCGGAAGAACATAGGCGACGTTCTCCCCCGCGGACGTGAGAACGAGCTGCTTTTCCCGTTCCCCGCAGAGGATATACTCCGCCGCAGCCCTGCCTGCGATCTCCGCCTCTTCCGAGACGAAATCGACGAGGTCGTGAACGTGCAGCACGTTCCCGCAGGCGAATATCCCGGGGATATCCGTCTCCCTGCTCCCGTCCACAAGGCAGCCCTTCGTCCTCGGATCGAGGGGAAGCGCGGCGCCCTTCGTCAGCTCGTTTTCGGGGATGAGCCCCACCGAAAAGAGGACCGTGTCGCATGCGATCTCCCGCTCCGTTCCCGGAACGGGCTTCTTTTCTTTGTCCACCTTGGCAATGACCACGCCCTCCACGCGCTCATCGCCCTTGATCTCCACGATGGTGTGTTCGAGGTACAGAGGAATCCCGAAATCATCGAGGCACTGCGCGATGTTGCGCTTCAAACCGCTCGAATGTTCCATGATCTCGCACACGCATTCCACCTTCGCGCCCTCCAGCGTCATGCGCCGCGCCATGATGAGCCCGATGTCCCCCGAGCCAAGAATGACGACCTTCTTCCCGGGAAGATGCCCGAAGATGTTGACGTACTTTTGCGCCGTGCCCGCGGAGTACAGCCCTGCGGGACGGGTGCCCGCAATGTTCAGCGCCCCCTTGCTGCGTTCGCGGCAGCCCATCGCAAGAATGACCGCGTCCGCCTCGTAGGTGAAGATCCCCTCTTCGCTCCTGCACGTCACCTGCTTTTCGGGAGAGAGCGCCGTGACGAAGGTATTCGTCCTCACTTCAATGCCACGCTTTTGCACTTCGTCCAGAAAGCGCTGCGCGTATTCGGGTCCCGTCATGCTTTCTTTGAACCGCGTAAGCCCGAACCCGTTGTGGATGCACTGCTTTAAGATGCCGCCCGCCTTTTCCTCACGCTCGATCACGACCATGTCGCGCACGCCCGCATCGTATGCCGCAACTGCGGCGGCAAGCCCCGCAGGTCCGCCTCCGATAATGACAAGTTGTTTCTTCATCACAATTCGCCTCCCGTGATGATATAGGAATTCCCTCCGTTTTTTGTGACTTCCTCCGCACGCAGCCCGCATTCCTTCATGAGTTCGTGGAACACGTTGGGCTGACAGAAGCCGCTCTGGCACCTGCCCATCCCCGCGCGCGTTCTGAGCTTCACACCGTCCAGCGTCCTTGCGGGCGGGTTCTGACGGATGGCGTCGCGGATCTCGCCCAGAGACACCTCCTCACAGCGGCAGACGATGCGCCCGTAGGCGGGGTCGCGCGCAATGACCGCGTTCTTCTCCGCCTCGGAGAGCTCTTTGAGCCAGTGCATACTGCGGCGGAAGGGTGAGAAATCCTTGTTCTCCGCCGCGCCCAGCCGCTTTGCGAGCTGCCCTGCGATCTCCCTTGCGATGGCGAGCGAAGACGTGAGCCCCGGCGATTCGATGCCCGCCGCGTGAAAGACGTTCTCCTTCCCCCATTCGAGGATGAAGTCGTGCCTGTCGCAGTACGCCCGCTCCCCCGCGAACGAGGTGATGACCTGTCCGAAGGGGATATCGCGGAGCATCCACGATGCCTTTTCTTTGATCTCCCCGAAGGCGGGACGGCGGACGGCGGTGGAATATACCTCGTCCTCCACCGACGTGGGGCCGATGAGGAGATTGCCGTCCACGGTGGGCGTGACGAGTACGCCCTTGCCCGCTTTGGTGGGAACGGAGAACACGGTGTGCGACGCAAAGTCCCCTGCCGCTCTGTCGAGCAGCATGTACTCCCCGCGGCGCAGTCCGATGTGGAAGAACGCGTCCCCGAACAGCGAGGCAACGTACTCCGCCCCCGCGCCCGCGCAGTTGACGACGATGCGCGCCGCGATCTCCTGCCCTGTTGCGGAACGCAGCAGCCAGCCGTCCTTCGTTTGCTGCGCGGAGGCGACTTCAAAGCCCGTAAACAGCCGCGCGCCGTTGTCCATGGCGTTGCCCATGGCGGCGATGGTGAGCCCGTAGGGGCAGACGATGCCGCCCGTAGGCGCATGAAGCGCCGCCGTCACGCCGTCCGCCATATGCGGTTCCAGCTCTAAAAGCCTGTCCCGCCCTATGATTTCAAGATCGGGCACGCCGTTCTGCCTGCCGCGCTCCAAAAGAACTTGAAGCTGCGCCTCTTCCTCCGCGCCCCGCGCGACGACCAGCGAGCCGTTGCGCGAAAAGGGCACGCCCAATTCCGCGCATACCCCCGCCATGAGGGCATTGCCGAGGACGTTGTACTTCGCCTTCAGGGACCCGACGGGCGCATCGAACCCCGCGTGCACGATGCCGCTGTTCGCCCTGGACGCCCCTGCCGCCACGTCGTCCGCTGCCTCCAACACCGCGACATCGATGTGATACTTTCTGAGTTCGCGCGCCGTGAGCGCGCCCACCACCCCGCCGCCTATGACCGCGACATCAATTGTTTTCATATCAGCTCCTTTTTGTAACCTTCACCGCGCTTTGCAACGCCTCCCCGCCGGCTTCACCCGCGAAAGACGTCTGAAAGCATCGGCGCAAAGATGCCGCCCTGTACCGAGCGATTGTAGAAGTGCTCCGCAGCGCCGCTGTCCGCATCGTACCAATCTCCGAAGGGAACGCGGGAAGGCGTCGCTTCCAGATAGCGCAGCACGGGCGCATAGAACGCGCGGCATTTTTCCGCGTTGTCCGTGAGCGCCGCGCACCACAGCAGCCAATCCGACTTTGTATACCGTCTGCGCCCGTCGAGGGGAACGCCGTACTTTGCCGTATGCGCAAGATAGACATCGGTCTCGCGTTCGTAAAATTCTTCGAGCAGGCGGAAGCCGAACAGTTTATCAAAGAGCAGATTATACTTTAAGGAATAGCTGTCCGCGACGCCGTAAGCGAGCGGCAGGATGCCGTTCTGCGCACATGCGGCGATGTGCACCGCAAGCGAACGCGCGGCGCGTTCGTAGCGTTCCGCATCTCCCGCACCAAGACGGCGGCAGAGCAGCGCGAAGGCTTCCAGCCCGACCATCGCCTTGACGGAGAGATTGACGTTCCCCGCAAGATGCCCCGCAAAATCGTCGGTGCAGAGCTGATGTTCGGGCGAAGCGCCGTGTTCCGCAAGATAGTCCGCCCACTGTCCGAGCAAATCAAAATTGTCCCGCGCGAGGCGTTCGTCCGCACCCGCGGCGAGGGCCGCCGCCATCATGATGAGCATGTTCCCGCACTCCTCCACGGGCATCTGACCCGCAAGGTCATAGACGTCGCTTGCGGCGGGGCGCAGATAGAGCATGCTGAACGAGCGCGGCGAAAGCCAGAACCAATTCATGCCGCAGCTGTACTTATCCTCCGTGCGGCGGATGCCGTAAGCCTGCCCGAAGCACCAGGGATAGGTGCCGATGTCGTGCGGGGCAAACGGGAACGTCCACACGGGAAAGCGCGCAAAGTCGAAGATGCCGCGCGCCATGGCGTTGACAAGTTCGGGATCGTACACAAGAAAGAGCGGCATGGAGGGATAGGAGACGTCCGCCGTGCCGATGCAGCCGTTGGAATCGCACTCGCGCGACAAGAACAGCAGCTCCCCCTTTGCGTTCTGCACCAACTTGTGCGCCCCCATCGTCTGACGCAGCGCGGCACAGGCGAGGGTGTAATACCCCTTCCCGATGCGTCTGCACCGCCGTTTCAGGTCCTTATCGAACGCGGAGCAGCGACGGAAGATATCCTCGCGGCGGGTGAAACTCTCCGTCAGGGCGTCGATGATGGTCTTGCCGTTGCGGAAGTAATACCCTTTGAGCCATTCTCCGAAATAGAAAATGCTCACCCTGTCGTCAAACGCCGTCAAAAAGCACCCCTCGCGGGAGCGGCTGATGCCGACAAGATAGCTGCTTTCCAGCTCCTTGCGCTTGTAGGACATCTCCCCCGTTCCGAGGAAGGAATAATAGGCGCTCTCCGTGACGAACCAGCTCTCCGCCCCCGCGAGATAGACGTCCCCCCAATCGGGAGCGAGATGGTCGTTCATGTGCGACATCACAAGATTGCGCGCCCGCGACATGAACGCCGCCTCAAACCCCGCAAGCGGCAGCACGCCGCCCGTCACCTGTACCTGTTTATCATAGCAGAATTCCTCGTGAATGGCAAGGGAAACTGCAAAGTCCGCAGGAAGTTCGCCGCGTTCCACCGCATACCGAGTGAAGCAGACGGGGCAGGCGGCGAGCTCTTTGTCGTTCGGAGGGAGCGGGGAAAGAAATTCCACCCGCAGGGAAAATTCTTGCGTTTCAAAGCGGTACTGCGTGCCGAACGCACTCAGGCGCACATCCGTCTGCGGCAGAACGGGATAGTTGCCCACCTTGCCGCAAAAGAGATAACTTGTCCCGTTCCAGCGCACAAAGCCGTAAATGCGGCGGGGCTGCCCCGCCCAGAACTGTGCGTTGGCGTCCGTCAGACGGTCGCACGGCGACCAGACGGAAAAGTGCGGGTCAATGATCCAAAGCGGATAAGACGGCATCCGTTGCATAGATTGTTCTCCGAAATATGTTTTTTGGCATTGCGAGCGAAGCGCCCGCCGCAAGGACGGCATGTTCCGCCCTGCGATCTTCACGGCGGCAGACGCCGACGTCTCCGAAATGACGGAGCTTGCAGACTGCCCCCTGACAACAAGTGTCAAGGGGCGCCTGTCGTAACTGTTTCGTGCAGACCTTTTACAAGGTCAGTTTGCGTTTTGTGAAATGTAGTTGCTTACAATCGTTGCGACGTATCGATCATTGGAACAGCGGATTTGTCGCGTTCTCCGCGATATACGCATTAACGATCGAGGCATCCGTCGTGAACGAGATATTGGTATATGTCTGGCAGGAATATGCACGGGCGGCAGGACCGAAACATCCGGGCGTGCTGCCGATATTCCAATTTCCACCGCTGACATCCACCGAGCCGACAAACCATTCGTTCACCCACAGATACAGCATGTTGTTGACGCGCGCCATGCGCAGATCGACCGACCCGTCTTCCGTCGCGGGCGCGTACAGCGCATCCACAAGTTCGGTATTCGCGCGGACGGTTGCATCCGCAAACAGCGGATCGTTGTTCCAACCGTTGCCATGCTTGAGAAGAAGGATGCGCGCATTGCCCTTTACCGCGCCCTCCGTCTTGGAGTTTCCGTTGAACTGAATGAGCATGGAATGATTGTCATCAAAACGGAAGCCGTAGATCATTGACGGGTAAGCATTTGCTGCGGAATCGGGCACACAGGAATGATATGCGGAGACCGTAGCCGAGATCATAAAGACGCTTGCCGTCAGGTTATTGCTTCCGTTCATGCCGTTGGACGTGACGTAAGCAGCCTTGACGCCGTCATCCGTCTCCTCCTTCATAGTGACGGTGCTGCCGTTATACTCCCATGTGCAGGCTCCCGAAGACCGATAAGAATAATCCGCATTGGTGTAGGTGACGGTTTCGGCGGAGGTATCGGTGACGGTTGCCGTCTTGTTCACGAAACCGGGAAGGGAGATCGTCAACTGCGTAACGGTGACCGTTTCAGGAACGGCGATGACGTACCCCCCCCCTGCTGCGATGTTCACGCTGTACGAAGCTCCGTCTGCCGCCGCCGCTTTGACCTGACCGGATACAAGCAGATTTTCGTTCTGTTCCGGGACTTCCACCGTACCCGTAATGTGCGTCAGCCCTTCGATTGCTTCCTGCACTACGCTCTCGTCCGTCGAGAAGGAAATGTCCGAGAAGGTCGCGGGCGTACCGCCGCGCGTATAGAGCCCGAATTGACATGCTTGATCTGCAAATCCGGGATGATTATTCCCCTCATGCGAGAATGCTGTACCAATGTTCTCCGAGCCAAGAAAGACATCGTTTGCCCAAAGATAGATGACATCGTTGTAACGTGCGAGGCGGAATGTGACTTCGGTGCTGAAAACGCCTTCCGACGGCGTCTGCGCCGTGCCCCACTTCCCAAACAACACTTCGCCTGCGGCAGCGCCATTCCACCACATATACAGGTTGGAGCGATGCAGCACCTGCGCGACATCCCCGTTTTGACGCAGCTCCACGGAGAAGCTGGTATCGCCGAACAGCATTGTGAACCCGACATCGAAGCTATTTTGCGTTGTGCCGTCAAAATACCCCTGAGAAATCCCCGAGATCTTAGCCTCGATCATGAAGTCTGTCGCCGAGAGATCTTTGAATACAACGCCCGCGTGCGCGTCTGCCTCTTTATAAGCCACAGTAACGCTGTTCCCGTTCGCAGACCAATTCTCATTGACAGGAGCCCCGGAAATATACCCCCATTCAAACGCATAGTCTTGGGTGGTGAGCGGAATTTCGCCGAGGGAGTTTGTACCCTCCGACAACGAAACGGAATGCGTCTTTTCAAAGCCGGGGAGCGTAAAGACGAGCTGCGTTGTTTCGGTGGGGACGATGATCTCGAACGAGCCGTCCGCATCGATTGCCACAGAGCTGACGCCGCTTGCCGAGACCGTTCCCTCGAAGGGCAGGTTTTGATTGTCCGCAGGATATTTCAGGGTTCCCGTGACCGTCGCCTTCACCGTCTTGGAGATGGTAACATTGACCGTAATATTCTTGGTCACCGTGAAGGTGTAGGTGTAGCCGCCCTCGATCGGCGTGCAGTCTTCGAGATCGATGTTGTCGCCGCCCACCGTCAGGGTGGTGATGGCATACAGCTCGGTTGCGGTGTTCGGTGCGGGTTTGATGGTGAGCGTCACTTCTTCGCCAAGGGTGACAGAAGTCGCGGAAAGCTCGACGGTGCCGTTTGCATTGTCATCCGTCTGCGCTTCGAGCGTGACCGTGCCCTTGGTGTAGCTTTCGACCTTTTCGGGATCGGTGGTGAACTTGATATCCAAGAAGGTTGCGCCGGTACCGGCACGGGTGAAGACGCCGATGGAAACGGCATTGGTTCCGACAAACTGTTTGGCGTCCTCCGTCTTGCCGAGGAAGGTATCGTCCACCCAAAGATAGACGTCCCCATCCTCATCGCGCACCATGCGCATTTTGATGGTAAGTCCGCTGAATAACCCGTTACTGTCGGGCTTGGAGACGGCGCTGCCCCATTGGGAAATTCCGGGAACGGGATTATCTTTTCCGTTCAGCCATGCCCAAGGATTCGTCGGATCGCAGAGGCGGGCGATGTAGCCGCTTTCACGCGCTTCATAGGCGAGGATATACTTCGTTCCGCCGTCCTCATAGCCCATGCCCAGACCAACGTCGAAGTGGGAGAAAGGCGCTTTGGTACCTTCATCCACTCCATCGCGTGTATAGATATTGGAGATGGTCGCCTCGATCATAAAGACGTCGGACGTGACGCCCGTGAGCATATAGGAGTTTGTGGCGTCCGCCGTGTGACGGTTTGCCGTCACGCTGCCATTTGAGACCGAACCCGTGGCACTCCAAGATAAGAACCACTGCTCAAACGCATACTTTTCCGTTCCGATGTTGAAGTTGGCAGTCTTATCATTAGATGTGAACGATTTTACAAGTGTTACCGTATCAAAGCCGGGAACGGTGACGCTGAGCGTTGCCGAAATGTTCTCCGGAACGGACATGGAGAACGTTCCCTCTGCCGAAAGCTGCGCGGAGGCGCCCGTGCTGGATGTGACCGTAAGCCCTTCGAGGAGGTTCTCGTTTTCCTCCGGAACGGTAACGGTGCCGTTGACCGTGATCAGGTTCGCCTGTTTGATCTCCGCCGAAATGGTAATCTCTTCGTCCTTCACGACGAAGGTGTAGACAAGGCTGTCGTCCTCCTGCGTCATCAGGCTGCGGATATCCTCATTGTTCAGCGTGACGGAAGAGATATAGTTGATCTTGCCCGTCTCCGCCGTCGAAGGCGTGACGGTGAGCGTCAGCTCTTCGCCGAGGCGCGCCGACGTGACGGAGTCACCCGCTGCATTTGTCAGGGTGACGATGCCGTAGTCGGTGCCCTTTGCATCCAACTCGACCTGTTTGGTGATATAATTTTCGACGATTTCGGGATCGGTCGAAAATTTGACGTCCGAGAACGTGGCGCCCGTGCCTGCACGCGAGAACAGACCAAAGCCCGCTTCAAGGTCGGCGTACTGTTCCTTCAGAACGTCGCAGCCGTGGTAGATGCTGCTCTCGCCGTCAAGCTGCGTCCAGAGATAAATCTTGTTGCCGTCGCGCACGACGGTGAGCGTCACGGTGATGCCTGGAAAGACATTGTTTTCTGAAGGCGTGCCGTGTTTCTCCCCCATCCATTCGCCGTTGGTGTCGGGGAAAGGGATTTTTGTCTGCCCGGCGTCCGTAAGCCCGGCGTCCCAGCCGTTGCGCCAATTATAATAGTCATTCCCCGAAACCGCCTGCAAGGAAGCAATGCCGGAGAGATAGCTTTTGCTCTGTGTGACATAATATTGCCGCAGTTCATAGGCGGCGGAGAATTCCGAGGAAAGGATGGGCGCCAAGCCGATGTCGAAGCAGTTTCCCTCATTTCCCTGCTGAATGTTCGAGATGGTCGCCTGCATGAAGACCTGCGTGCTCTCCGCATCCGCAAAGGCAGCGGCGCCGAAGCTGTTGGCATCGACGCGCCCGATCGCCACAGTGCAGTCTTGGGCGCTGCTTTCGGAGACGTTCAGGCGCGTGCCGTCTGCCGCCCAGAAGGGAATCTCCGTCGAGAACGCATAGTCGGCAAAATTGACATCGGAAATGGTCCGATCGGCATTCACGCCTTCCACGGACACGGTGACATCCTCAAAGGCGGGCGCGGAGAAAATGAGCGTGGTGTCGCCCGCGGGGACGCCGATCTCAAAGTTCCCCTCCGCATCCACGGTGCCGCGGATGCCCGACAGGCTCTCTACGCGCACGTCGTCGACGAGGTCGCCGTTCTCAGCGGGGAAGATGACCTCGCCCGAAAGCGCGTACCCGTTGACGGTGACGGAAACAGCCGCCTGATTTTCGATGTTGTGTCCGTCGTAAGAGACGGTGGCAACGAGGGTGAACGTGCCGACGCCGTCTGCCGTGATGATGCCGTTCCGCACCTTTGCGCCCGAATTGCCGACGTCGCCGACCGTCCATTCGATGGACGTTTGCACGTCCTGATAGGCGTAATTTTCGAGCGTGGGCGTGTATGTTCCGCCCGTCTGCATGGTGACGCCGGACGTGATGCGCGGCTGAATGGCGTCGATCTCGACAAGGATGGCGTATTCCGCTTCCGCCGCTTCGAGCACGGCAACGTTTTCCACCTTGGTCTTGTCGGCGTCATGCAGCGCGTTGTAAGCCGCACGCGCATCTTCGATGGCGTCCTTCGAGTCGAGCGTGATATCGGCGACGTCGCCGATGCGCCCGATGAGCGTTTCGACGTTGTCGACTTCGGTGTTTCCCACCGGCGCGCACGCCGCGATCGCTCCCCCGAAAAGCAGTGCCAGACAGAGCGTCAACCCTGCAAGTAGCTTTTTCATAGTGCTTTCCTCCCTTATTTTTTCACCGCCCGCATAGGGCGCACGGTTACGTTAAGATGTTTTCGAGAATGCCGTTCCCGACCATTTTGCCGATGGCATATTCTCCCGCCGCAGTAAAATGTGCGTTGTCCGGACCCAAAGGCTGATCTGCCGATTCCACGATGTAACAACCGTCGACCTGCCCGGCAAGTTTGTTTTGCAGTTGGATGAAGGCGAGGTTCTCCTGCGTCCCCTGCCCGCCGAACGCTTTGGAGATCTCTCCGATGAACACGGCAAGATCGGACGCAAACTCCTCTCTGATATCGGAAACGAGCATCGGGAAGACGGTTTCGTACTGCGTTCTGTCGGCAGAAGATCTGTCCGACTCGCCCTGCATCCAATACATGCCGCGCACGCGGACGTTGTAGCCCATTGCCTCCAACTCGGCGATGCGGCGTTCGGCTTCCGCAACAAAATTATCGTACAGCCTGCCGCAGACAGAGCTGGCGGCAGTGCCGAGCTGCTGCCGATAGCTCGGCGGCGCCCAATTGCCGTTGATGTTTTCCCCGGTGCTTTTATCGAGCAGGCTGGTCCCGCCGACGGCATATTTGATGATGGCTGCCGTTCTGCCCGTTTCGAAGTTGTAGTATTCCGAGAGCGCGTTCGCCATGCCGACTTCCGCGCCGAACTCGTCGGAATCTCTGCCCAAGCCCTGCGTCACCAGCCGCCAATCGAGGGCGTGATGATCGCCTGCACTGTTGCTGACGCCGTCGCCCGCATAGAGGATGTTGGAATAGCCGTTTGCGTTGCGCACGTCCGCGCCGAGCACGCTTTCCTCCGCAGGGGAGTACCCCACCGCGTTGGACTGTCCCGCAATGAAGTAGACATCCACGGTCTGCTCCGCGGCAAGCCCTTCGAGGGCGTTTAGCGTCTCGGGGCGGGCGGTGTAGTTGAAATTCTCCACCTGCATGCCCCCCGCATTCGTGGTTGCGACCGCGCCGACGGGCGAAGGCTGCGCCTGCGTCCCCTCATAGGCGACGGTATCGCAATACCACCGCGCGGCAAGGCTGCCGTTCACATAGACGAGGTAGCGCGCGCCGTCGCGCAGGACGCCGAGGCGGACGCGCGATGCATCGTAGCCCGCCGTCCCCTCGTAATCCCTGAGATCGACGACGCGGTGCACGCTGTCCGCATCCGACGCGCCGCCGTCGGGCAGCAGGAAGGCGACCGTCTGATTGACGATGCCGAGCAAGACGCCCGATGTGGGCTTCCCCTCTTCGCAGGCGACGAGCAAGCCCGCCGTATCCGTCAAAGAGGTGTTGGCTTCCGCATCGAACACGCCCTCCACATAGTAACGCGCATCCTCACCGCTGTCCGAAAGATAGGAGACAACGCCGCCGCGCGAGAAGAGAACGGTGTCGTCCCGCTTGGACACGAGGCTGACGCCGACCGTGCTCATGGCGCCCGATGCCGTTCTGCCGTTCAGAACGACGGACGAGACGGGCAGGGAGACGGTCTGCGTCTCCCCCGTCAGCGTGACGGACGCCGCGCGCGTGTAGGTCATTCCGTCCGCCGTATACGAATAATTGACCGTATACTCGCCCGCGGACATCCCGTCGAGGGAGAGGGTGGCGGCGCCGTCGTGAAAACTGAGCGCCTTCGCCGCGCCGTTCCCGCTGATGCGCCCTTCCTTGATCTCGGCTTCGATTTCGCAGAAGGGATAGTACGTCCCGCCGATGTCGATGCCCGCCGCCCGTGCGGTGAACGTGACCTCTTTTGCCGTATCGCCCGAAGGCGGTCCGGACGGTGAGGACGGCTCGTCGCAGGCGGCAAGCGCCGCCGCGCCCGTCAGTGCCATTGCCGCCGTCAGAACGGACAGCCAGACTTTCTTACCCCTTATCATATTTCCCTCCTTGCGTCAGTTCAGCCGACCTCGATCTCGGCATTGTCCGACGTCACTTCGCCGTTTGCTACCGTCACGGTGACCGTCTCGCTGCCCGTATTCACTTCCCATGTACCGTCGGGAAGGAGAACGGAAAGCCCGTCGCTTACGCTCAGACGATAGGTGTTGAAGCCGCCTGCCGTCTGCGTGATGGTGACTTCCGCATCCGCGCCCGTGAAGGTGATGAGCACGCCGCTCGTTGCCGTTTTGAACGTGATGACGATGTCAAGCGATTCACTGCAATCGGAATTGGTATAAACACCGCCTTTTGTGAGCGTTGCGGTTTCGCCGTTCACCGTGACGCTCTCGATGACGTAGGTGCGCATCATGTCCATGCCGGACGTGATGGTGAGGCTGACGTCTGCCGTTCCGACAAAGCCCGCGATGTTCTGCACGGCGTTGACGTCGGTCGTGCCGACCTTGCCCGCAAAGCTGCCGCCCGCATTGGACGTGACGGTGACGATGCGGATGTCGTTTTCTTCAAGATAACTCAGCATCTCGTCCGCGTCTGTCGTATAGGAGAGATCGGAATACACCGTCTGCGCGCCCAGCGAATACAGCCCGACCGCGCAGCCTTCTGCAAAGTCGTTGTCCGTTTGGCTGCCGACGTATGTATCATTGATGAAGCAGAAGAACGTGGTGCCCTGCTTGACGACCGTGAGTTTTGCGGGTGTGTCGGAAGTGCTGCCGTCGTTGTCGCTGAAAGAGCTCCAGCCGGTACTCTGCCATGCGCCAACGGCTTTGCCCCCCTCGTCGTCGCCCTCCTTGACGGTGTAGCGCCACTCGCCATTGGTGCTATCCGTGGTCGTGCCGATCTCAAAGATCCGCGTGTGCATGTCGAGCTTTTGTTTGTCCGAATTGCTGCGCCCGATCACGAGCCCCATGCGCGGACCTCCATCCCCTGCCACACTGTCCTTGAAAGATACCTCGGCGGAGAACATGAACGCCTCGTCGTCGGCGCCCTTCACAAAGAGATAGCGGCTGCCGCGCGCCATATCGTCGGTGGAGATGATGCCCTGCCCATACTCCGAGAAATCCCAGCCCGCGGACTTGGCAAGCCCGTTGCCCGCATCGCCCATCAGGACGCTGCCGTATTCCTCGGCGAGGCGGTCGTCGTTGTTGACGTACCCTTCCTTGTCAAAGCGGAAGTAGTCCATCGGCTCGTTGTATCTGCCCTGCGGCCACACCTGCGAGACGCGCCCGGCATCCTTGGAAGCCGAATTGATGTAGTTATAACAAGGGAAGAGCTTGAACTGTTCGGGCGCTTCCTGCAAAGAGAGCGCCTCCCACGCGATGAACATTTCGTACTGCTGCCCGCCGTCCGTCGTCCAGCCGCCCTCCGAATCGATCGTCCAGCCGTTTTCCGCCACCGTCAAACCGTAGACGGGCAGATAGCTCGCCGACCACGGATATGAGAGGGTCGCCTCGATGCTGCCGAGCGCGCGGTAGCAGGACAGTCCGCCATTGGGCTCCATGCGGATCTGTAAAACGGTGCCGTCCAGCTCGGTCGTGCCGACGGGCGAGAAGTAAATTTCCACGCTCGAATTGTTCTCGTTGGTACGCATGGAGTTGAAATACCCCTCGTCGTCCTGAACGTCGTAGCCCGCGTAGAAGCCGTCTTCCCCGAACACGACGTAGACGGAGACGGTGACGCCGATGGAGGAATAGGTGAGCGGATAGACGTTCTGCCATGCCGCCTCGTCCAGCTTGCCGTCCAGCGTGACCCCTTCGCCCGTGAAGGTGTAGCCGCAATCGGTGAGCTCCTGCGCCTGCCATGCGGGAGCGCTCTGCGCATACATGGGCTCGGTAAACTCCTGCCGTTCACCCGTGTATTTCTGCGTGCCGTCCCCCGAACAGGCGGCGAGCGCGAACGTCATTGCCAATGCGGACGACGCCGCAAGCGCGATGGTCAAAATTCTTTTCTTCATACCGCTGCCTCCTTATTTTCCCATGACCTTGATCTCGTCGATCGAAAGGGTCGTGACGCCCTGCACGATGGGCGAATCGATGACAAGCTCGATCTTGTTGATGCGGAGCGGCTCGAACGACATGACTGCCGCAGCGCCCGGACGGATGGTCCCGGCGTCCACATCGTAGTAATCGGGGTTGAACGCAAGGTCCTTCACCTCGTACACGGTGCCGTCCGATGCCGTCATGCGCACCGTCGAGACCTTGGAGAACGCCTCGGACAGCGTGCGCGCGTTGTAGATGAAGAGCGCATTCACCTCATACGTCCGCGGGAAGGTGAGCGTGATGGTCGTCGACCCGCTGACGCGGCATTCGAGCGCATCGTCGTACCCGTGAATGGCGGACATGCCGTCCGTCAGAAGCGCCGCCGTGCTCCCGGATTTGAGGTTGCTCACCGAGACTTCCGCCTCAGGCGCAACGTTCGCATAGCCGCTCGTCACTTCGGGAACGGGGTTGAGCGAATAGGAAGGTCCGTCCGAATGATAGATGTCGCAGCCGAGCGCCTCGTTGTAATACCAATACACGCGGTCGACGGCGAGGGCGCGGGGATTGCCGTTGCCGCTCGAACGTTCGCAGTGCGCGTGATAGAAGATGAAGTTCTCCTCCCCTGCCTGCACGAAGCAGTGATGCCCGCACCCCGACATGTGCGTGAAATCGGGGCCGATCCCGTGCACGGGCGAAGGATCCGGCACCTTTTTGAAGGAACCGAGCGGACTGTCCCCCAGCGCAAGGCAGACACTGTATTGCGGCGAAGAATACCCCAAAATGGAATAGGTGAGATAGTACTTGACGACCTCCGTTCCGTCCTCCTTCACCGTGACGTGGCGCTGCATGAAGGGCGCCTCGTTGATCTCGCCCTCCGTTGCACCGAGGTTGAAGCTCGGATCGTCCATGGGCTTGTAGACGCCGTCCACCTTTTCAAAGTAGTCGCACTCCGTGCCCACCGTGTTGTTGCATGCCGCAAGCGGCGTCACCGTGGAATAGTTGGGCGTGATGGGGTTGGTCATCTGCATGCCGTAGATGATGTTCCCCTGGTTGCCCGTGCTGATGTGCTGCACGAAGTAGAGGTAGAGCGTGCCGTCCTCGTCGACAAAGGGCGAAGGGTCGATGGCGGCAAAGGTTTGATTAGGCGTGCCTTGCACGCCGTCCAGACGCCCGTCGAGGTCGACGCCGTTCTGTGCCATCGCCGTCAGATTCTCTTCAAAACGGATGACGGGCATGCTATTTTGGAGCAGGTCCTCCCTCTCGTAGTACTCGGCGACGGAGATATCCCCCTTTGCCGCGTCTGTCCATGCCGTATCCTGCCCGACATCCACAAAGGGACCTGCGGGGCTGTCGGAGACAGCGACGGAGAGGCGCAGGTTATCATATCCGCTGGCGCCCGTGCCGGCTTCCTTCCACGCGCCCGAAAAATACATATAGTACAGTCCGGGTTCGTTGTTGATCTGCTGCATCTTTGTCTGATAGTAAAGGACTTCGGGCGCCCAGATGCTCGAATACGCCCAGCTGTCGTCGTCGCAGTTGTAGACGACGCCCACAAATTCCCAATCGGCAAGGTTTTTGGACTTCCATGCGCGGATGGAACCGGACATGTCGCTCGCCGTACCATAGGCATAGAAGTAGCCGTCCGCCTCGTTGTACAGAACGCCGGGATCGGCGAACCAATCTACATCGAGATCGTTGCGGTAAAAGACGGAACTGTCGTAATTTCCCGTTTGGGAAATGCCGTCGTCGTATTGAAAGGTGCCTGCGGACTGATCGCACCCCGCAAGCCCCAGCACGGGCAGCGCCAGCAGCGCCGCGCCGATGAGGGCGGATGCCGTTCTTTTCATCTTCATAATTGACCTCCTGATCGAATTTTTTGCGGCCGATCTGCCGCCGTTAGCCCTTCACCGCCGAAACGGAAATGCCGTCGATGATGAAGTTTTGCGAAAACAGATAGAGAATGATGAGCGGTACGAGCGCCACCACCGCATTCGCCATCCGCTTCTGCGTCTCCGATTCCTGCGGGCTGACCATGTTGCTCAGCACCACTTGCAGCGTAAACCGCGAGGGGTCCCCTTCGCCCAAAAAGAGAATGGGACCTAAGTAATCGTTATAGCCGCCGATAAAGTTGAGCACGAACTGCGCAATGAACGCAGGCACGCACACGGGCAGCATGATCATCCAATAGGCGCGGAATTTGCCGAGCCCGTCCATCTCCGCCGCTTCGACGATCTCGTCGGGCACGCCGCGCATGAACTGCCGCAGGAAGAACACCGTTCCCGCCGCACCGAACATGCCGGGGATCATGAGGGGGAAGGGCGTTCCCACCCAGCCGATCATGGAATAGATGGTATACTGCGGAATGAGCACCACCGTTCCGGGCATGACCATGGTGAGGAGCAGAACGCCGAACAGGACCTCCCTGCCCTTGAAATGCATCTTACTGAACGCATAGGCGCTCATGCCGGAGACGAACAGACCGATGATGGTCGTGGGAAGGGTGTACAAAAGCGTATTCCCCAACCCGATGAGTACGTTGGACGTGATGGCTGCCGTCTCGAAATTAAACGCGTTGATGTAACCGTCCAGATTGAATTCCTTGGGCCACCATGTGAAGTCGGCGGACATGATCTCCGCAGGCGACTTGAAACTTGTGATGAGCAGGATCCAGAACGGGACGAGAATGATGATCGCGCCGAGGAGGAGGGCGATCTTGCCGATGACGTCCGCCGCGCGCAGTTTTTTATGACGGCGGAGCTTCTTCTTTTTGATTTCTCCGTCCGCAGGGGCTTGTGCGGGGAGCTGATTCACATTGATCTCAGTCATTGTAGTGCACCCACTTTTTGCTGACTTTCAGGTTGATGACGGTCATGACGGCAATGATGATACCGAGGAAGAAGGACGTTGCCGCACTGATGCCCAGCCCTCCGAAGGCGAGCGGCTCCTCCTGTGCACGCATCATATAGCCGACGAGCGTGAGGCCTGCATCCTCCGGTCCCATGCCGTAGGGGTCGATGTCCATTGCATCGATACGCGCATAGGACTGCATGGCGCCGATGATGCCGATGAGCGCCAGATAAAAGATCATAGGCGTTGCCATGGGCACGGTGATAAAGAAGAACTTCTGCACGCAGTTGGCGCCGTCGAGGTCGGCAGACTCATACAGGCTCTGATTGATGTTGCCGATCTGCGCCTGGAACATGAGGGCATCGTACCCCATCACGTTCCAGATGGTCATGACGATGATGCACACCAAAAACATCTTTGCGTCCGACGTCCAGCGCAGGGGGTCTGCCCCGAACAGCGCAAGAATGCGGTTGAAGAGCCCGTATTCCTGCGGGGAGTACATATACGTCCACACGAAGGCGAGCGCCACGATGGAGCAGATGTTGGGCAGGAAGAAGATGACGCGCAGTACACGCCTTCCGAAGAAGGGTTTGCGCAGAAGGTTTGCAATGAGCAGCCCGAAGAAAATTTCAAACGGAATGGAGAGGCACAGCAACAGCGTGATGCCCAATGCCTTCCAGAGATCGGGATCGGCGAAGATCGCCTTGTAATTTTCAAAGCCGCAGTAGGTCATGTCCGCCAACGAATAGGAATAGCGCGAAAATTCGTTGAGGCTCATGACGAAACTGATGATGAGCGGCGCGAAGGTGAAGATGAGGAACCCGATGACGGGCGGGAGCGCCATTGCCCAGCCGAGCGCCGTTTCACGGCGGCGGCTGATGCTGCGCGTCATCCGTTTGCCGGGAACGGGCGCCCCCCTCTCTTCGACGGCTGCCGCCTGTGCGTTACAGAGCGTATGTTCCATACGGTCCCTCCTCAGCCGCCGAGCTGTTCTTTATAATATTTGAGGTCGGCGTTGGTGTTAGCGACGACGTCGTCAAAATAATCTTTGAGCGTCGTTCCGCCGTTGCGCACACTGTTTACGTTCTGATTGAGCGGCTCCGACCAATTGGCGATCCACTCGCGGTCCAGCATATACCACCAGTCGCCCGGCTTCTGATAGCGCGTTTCGACGGCAAACTGCTGATAGTTCTTGCCCTGCGCGTCGCCGATGTAACTCTCCATGGCAACTTCTTCGGTGTTGGGCAGGTTGAGGTGCTCTTCGGCAAGCGCCGTCTGCCCCGTCTTGCCCGCAAGGTATTCAATCACCGTCATCGCCATCTCCACCTTTTCCGTTTTGGCGGCAATGGCAAGCCCCGTGGACTTGGAGTGTCCCGCACGGGCGCCGAGCTGATCGACTTTACCGGTCATCTGGTTTGCATACGTCTTATAGACGGGCAGGGGCGCAACGTTCCAATTGTAATCGTCGCTGAGCGTTTTGACGGCAGAGGAGTACCCGACGAACATGGCAAGATAGCCTTCCGAATTGAATCTGCTCGCCGCCTGCCATGTATCCGCCACCGCGGAAGGCATGGGAGAAATTTCAAGCCCCTTGGGGTCGCTGTTGGACTGCGTGCGGCTCAGCGCACAGAAGCGCGTGAAGGCGTCCAGCGTGGAGGGATATTCTTCTAATTTACCCCCCCCCGTGAATTGCTGCGCCTCGGAGGAATGTTCTTTGAGATACTGTTTGTCCTGATAGGAGAGGAAGGTAGGCGCATCCTCGGTGCCGGGCGTATAGGAGGTGCCGTTGACGGTCACCGCTTCGAGCACCTTGTAGTTGGGCGCATCGTCGTTGAGGGTGAACACATAGTCGCCGTCGCCCGTCGTATCGCCGATGCAGTCGCCGCCGACAGACCAGCCGTAGTTGAACCACCACTCGGTATAGTAACCATACGTCGTGTCCGAGTTCACATTATGCTTCTTCGTGCACAGCATGGCGAGATCTTCCGTCTCGTCCCAGCTCATGGGGATGCGGTTGTTGAAGACGAGCAACGTCCCCGATCCGGGCATTTCCCATGTTTCGCCGCTTGTATAATTTTTGTTGTCCGAGCGCCAATAGCCGCGGGCGGGAATGTTACCGGTCGTGCCGGCAAGCGCGGGATAATCGGACTTTTTCTTGCCGTTCGCGTCGGCGATCTCCCCCTTGTTCCACGCCTCCATGTCCTCTACATCCACGCTGATGACGGTGACACCGACTGCTTCAAGCGCCTCCTCATTATAATAAAGGACGGTGGGATCCGCATCCTTGGGGATGCACCAGAGCGGATCGTCTGCGTTGCTCGTGTTGTTGGAGACTTCGAAGCGGTAACGCGAGATCGCGGGTCCCCAGATGGCATCCACGTCGATCAGGTCGCTGTCCGCCCAATACTCTTCGATGAGGTCGTCGAGGGGCATGATGAAGCCGCCGTCCGCGAAGCGTTTGAAGTATTCGTCATCCACATAGACGACGTCCGGACGGTTGCCGCGCGCAAAAGACGTCAGAATGGAATTGTAATCCCCGTGTGTCGCCACGATCTTGAGTCTGATCCCCTCATTCTTTTGCAGCTCCTTCCCGATCTCCTGCAGCCATGCGGCGTTTTCTTGACCCGTGGTCGACCAGATGACCACTTCGTCGGGAGCGGCATTGTAGCCGCCGGGGTTGCAGCCGACACCCGCGAACAGCATGCACGCCGCCCCGCCAACTGCCAGACACTTTGTAAGTTTCACCGTCTTTTCCTCCTTGTTCGCCTGCTTCCGCGCGCACGATGGCGCGCACACGGTAAAGGCATAAAAAAATCTTGACATGTACAGCATACGAGATTTGCCGTGCCATGTCAAGATAAAATTATAATTTAATACTTATATTGAATACTAATTCATCAAATCCGATATTTTTTACAACTTTGTTACAATTTAGTTACTTCCTATTTACATTTTTGAGAAAAATGGAAAAAAATAGCTTACAAAATCTGTATGATCTTTTCGTTTTTCGCAAGACTTCTGCCGCCTTCATAGGCGCCGATGGTCTCTTCGTTGGCGAACGTCGTCTTTTCGATCGCCCAGAATTCCCGCCCCGCGCGCATCTGTTCGCGGTAATCGCGCGGGGAACAGCCGCACACCTTTTTGAACACGCGCTCGAAGTGCAGCATGCTGTGGAACCCGAATTCCTTGGCGACTTCGCCGATCTGCGCCGAGGTGTTGCGCTTCAAATACGCCTGCGCGCGGGAGAGACGGAAGCGGTTGATGTAGTCTGCAATGCCCATGCCGAAACAAGTCTTGAACAGTTTTTGCAGATATACGCGGCTGATCCCCGTCGCCTGTGCGAGGCGGTCGGGCGTGATGCCTGCAATGTCGTTCTCGATCTCCCCGACTGCGTTGCGCACATAGGCATAGCCGCGGTATTGGAGCACGTTCTGCTTGTACTGTTCGGCAACTTCCGCAAACAGGATGGTGAGGAGCGCTTCCAGCTCGGCAGCTTCCCCCGCCCCCTTGGGGAATTTGTGCAGGATCATTTGCAGGATAAGCAGCAGCTCCCCGTTATCGAACAGGCGGAACGTGCGCCCCTCCGCAAAGAAATCCGCAAGCCGCTTGTCCCCCTGCGTCATCTGATAGACGGTGCGCTGGTAGGCAAACTGCTGTTTGCCCGATGCGGAAACTTCCACATTGACGATCTGCGTGACGCGGTCGGCGGTGTACAGGCGATGGAATCTGCCGCTGTCGAGCAGGAAAAAATCGCCCGCAGAGAGGTTGAACCGCTCCACCTCCTTGCCCGTTTCGTCGAAAAAGGGAACGATC
This sequence comes from uncultured Clostridia bacterium, assembly GCA_944343275.1. Taxonomy (GTDB): domain Bacteria; phylum Bacillota; class Clostridia; order Christensenellales; family Borkfalkiaceae; genus Gallimonas. The sequence goes on from CALVMH010000009.1 coordinate 21,734, forward strand.
GCCTTTCCCGAAAGGACGTACATGATCTCCACCCCCGCATGGCGGTGGATATTCGGCATGACGTGCAGCTTTTCGAACGTGCGGTTGTAGCTCTGCAAAACGTGCAGATAATCCCCTTCCTTGAAATTGTATCCGAGCATGGCGCCCCCTTTTCCCGTGTGTGCACCCCGTCCGCGCCGCGGATGGAGCTTATCCGCATTATATCACATTTTTCCGCAACGCGCAAGCGGCGCGGGAAAACTCCCGCGCCGCCGGCACAAAAAGAAAGGAATGAAAGGATCGCATCAGCGCACGCCGAGCGCACGCAGGATGCATTCTGTCGTCTTGATGTCGTCCACCGTGAACATCCGAGCGCCGTATTCATACGCCCGCGCGATATCGGTATAGACGGCGGGAAGGTAATTGCACGGCACGACGCCGTGGGCAAGCAGCGCCTCGTAATCCTCCTTGGGACAGACCTTGTCGCGCCCGGAGAGCGGGAAGAGACAGGCATAGTCCATGCAGTCATACGGGCTGCCCTTGCAGCGGTCCTTGAAGTTTCCGAGCGGATAATAGCCTTGCAGCAAAAACCTGTGCCCGTATGTTTTACGCAGATATTCGAGCACGGCGACGCTCCAGCTGTTGATGGCGACGCGCTCGTCCGCAATGCCGTATTCGCCAAGCATGGCGACGAGCTTGTCCGCCGCCTCCTGCGCACGGGCTTCCCCCTCGTCTGCGGGATAGACTTTGAGTTCGAGATTGAACAAAAGTTCCTTGTCTGCCGTCAGCGCAAAGAATTCTTCCGCCGCGGGGACACGTTCCGCGGCAAACGACGCATCGAAGGGACTGCCCGCCGACAGACGGCGCAGTTCTTCGAAGGTGAAGTCGCACACCTTGCCGCTGCCGTCCGTTGTTCTGTCCACCGTATGGTCGTGCATGATGACGAGTTTCCCGTCCTTTGTCAGGTGAAAGTCCGTTTCGATGGCGTCCACGCCGCAGGAAAGTGCATAGCGGAACGCCGCCATTGTGTTTTCGGGAACGACGGTCCGCTCGCCGCGGTGCCCCGCCAGAACGATTTTGTTTTCGCGGAAATTCTTCATAGTTTGCCTCCCGTGTACGGCAAGAGTATACCATGCATTTTCCGCGAACTCAATCCCGCTTTCACAATCGAGTATCGGATTTGATGAATAAGAATGCAAATATAATATAAATTTATGAAGAATCTTTTCTCACAAAGCCGACGCCGTGCGATCAAAGATTGCGAACTTGCCTTTACGGGATCTATACTGTAAAGGACATAACAGAACGGAGCAAGATTGCTCCGTTCTGTTATGTTGATTGTGGTTTTATCTGTAATCGATCGAGCGCGGCGGCAAAAGACGGCGCATCCGGCGTGTAAAAATCGGCGCCGATGGCACGGGCAAGTTCTGCGTTCAGAACGGCGCCGCCCACAAAGATCTTCGCCGTACAGCCCGCCGCCCGCAGCGCGGCGACCGTCTCCTCCATGCTCTTCACCGTCGTCGTCATCAGGGCGGACAGCCCGACGGCGATCGGCTTCTCTCCAAGGACCGCCTCGACGACGCGCTCTTTGGCGACGTCTTTTCCAAGGTCGATGACCTCATATCCGTGCGACTGCGCGACCACCTTCACGATGTTCTTTCCGATGTCGTGCACGTCCCCCTTGACCGTGGCAAGTACAACTTTTCCGCGGAGAGCCGCGCCCGTTCCGAGCCGTTCCCCGATCACGGCGAACGCAGCTTTTGCCGCCTCAGCGGAGGCGATGAGTTGGGGAAGAAAGAATTCGCCGCGTTCGTAGCGCGCCCCTGCCTCGGTGAGGGCGGGAACGAGCACGCCGCTCACAACTTCCAGCGGCGCGCAGCGGGAGAGTTCCTCCCGCGCAAATGCGGCAGCCTCCTTGGGAAGCCCGCGCAGAACGCTCTCCGCAAGCCCCTGAACGGGCGGCACGGAAGGCGACGGCGAGACAATGCCTGCCGTCTGCGCGGCGGGCACCGCATCCTTATAGCACGCGATATAGCGCTGCGCACCCCTGTCGGCATCGGCGAGTACCGCATGCGCGCGGACCGTTCCCGTCATGTCGGCGTCGAGCGGATTGAGGATGGGCATGCGCAGCCCGCAGGCGAGCGCCATGGCAAGGAACGTGCGGTTGAGCAGTCCCCTTGCGGGCAGCCCGAAGGAGACGTTGGAGACCCCCAGCGCCGTTCCGACCCCCATGCCCGACACTTCCGAGAGTGCTTTCAGCGTTTCGGCGACAAGGGGCTGTTCGGCGGACGCCGTCAGAACGAGGGTATCGATCATCACCCTGTGAGGCGGAATGCCGTATTCCTGCGCCCGCGCAAGGATGCGCCGTGCGATGGCTGTGCGTTCCGCTGCCGTGCGGGGCACGCCGCTGCCGTCCATGGTCAGCCCCAGCACGACCGCACCGTATTTTTTGGCGATGGGAAAGACGCGCGCCATCACGTCCTCTTCGCCGTTGACGCTGTTGAGGAGCGGGATGCCGTTATAATACCGCGCGCCCGCTTCGAGCGCGGCGGCATCCGAAGAATCCAGCTGCAGGGGAAGCGGACAGCTCTCCTGCACGCTGCACACGGCGCGCCTCATAACGGCGGCTTCGTCAAGTCCGGGGACGCCCACATTGAGATCGAGCAGGTCTGCCCCTGCCTCTTCCTGCCGCAGCGCCTCGCCGAGCAGATAGTCAAAGTCCTGCGCGGCGAGCGCCTCTTTGAGGCGCTTTTTGCCCGTGGGATTTAAGCGTTCGCCGCAGATGCGCACGCCGTCGAAGCGGACAAGCCGGGTGGCGGAGCATACCGCCGTGACGGGCGAAACGCTGCGCGCGGGGACCGCCTTCCCGCCGAGATGCGCGATGCGGCGGATGGTTTCGGGCGTCGTTCCGCAGCAGCCGCCCAGCACGGCGACGCCTGCCGCGGCAAATTTTTCCGCCCACGCCGCGAAGGTCTCGTCCGGAAGTTCATAGACCGTCCTGCCGCCGCGCAGAACGGGCAGCCCGCGGTTGGGCTGCACGATCACGGGAAGCCCCGTCGCCCGCAGCATGCGCTCCGCGACGGGAAAGAGTTCTTCGGGACCAAGCGAGCAGTTGACGCCGAGCGCATCCGCACCCAGCCCTTCCAAAAAGAGCGCAGCGATCTCCGGCGTAGAGCCCGTCAGAGTGCGTCCGCTCTTGTCAAAGGTCATGGTGGCGAACACGGGCTTGTCCGAATGCTCTTTGAGCGCCAGCATGCACGCCTTCAATTCATAGAGATCGGAGAACGTCTCGACGATATATCCCCCCACCATGTCCGAGGTCAGGCGCGCGATCTCCGCATACGCCGCATACGCCTCGTCAAAGGTGAGCGTGCCGACGGGAGCGAGCAGAGCACCCGTCGGACCGACGTCGAAAAACACCTCTTTCCCTGCGCTGCGCGCGTTCTCCACGGCAGCGCGGACGACGTCTTCCAACGGGAACCGTCCGCGGTATTTGATCCTGTTCAGTCCGAACGTATTGGCGGTGATGATGTCGGCGCCCGCCTGCGCATAGGCGGCATGAACGGCGCGCACCGCGTCGGGATGCGTCAGATTGCAGTCCTCCGGTAGAAGCTCGCCCAGCCCCATGCGCTCAAGCTCGCTCCCCATGCCGCCGTCCATGATCAGAAGTTGTTTTCCGAGCGGAAGCATCGCGTTCCCTCCTTCAAAAAGTTGCATGTCGGACGCAGCATACAAGCGCCGCAGGCGCGCTGTCCCCTTTTCCCGAGCCCGACAATGCCCGCCATTGATTTTTGCGGCGCCATCATGCCGGAAGGCAGCAGCTGCATCCCGATCCTTTCGGGGGAAAGTTCGCGGAACAGCCATGCGTTGTCCGCGACGTCGCTGCCGCCGTAGCCGGGACAAAAACGCGGCGTGCGTTCCTCCCCGAACAGCTCACGTTCCCGATCGTCCCCCAACAGTTCGACAAGCGCGCTCGCGCAGGCATCAAGCACGACGGCGCGCGCGGGATCCGTTGTCATCAGGGCACGCACGCGGCGTTCCACTTCACTTCCGAGCGTCATGGCTTCAAGCACGCAGCCCGTACACCCCGCCAGAAAGCCGAGATAGGGCTGCTTATGCAGCCATGCGGGAAGCGCCGTATATGTCTTGCCGATATAGGCGAAATGCGCAAGCGAATACGCCTCGTCGAGACAGGCGTCCACGCGCGCGAGCAGGTCGGCGGACGGCTCACCGCGGCAGCCGAGATAGGCGCACGCCGCACGCCGCCACTCAGAACAGTTCATGCAGCACCCGCCCGATGCGCCCGCACACTTCCTGCGCCGTGCGCACGTTGTTCATGACGTACAGATGCACCCCAGGCGCCCCCTTTGCGATGAGATCGACGATCTGATAGGCGGCATAGGTATAGCCGATCTCCTCCATCACGGCGGGGCGGGAAGCGTAAATTTCGATCATGTTGCGAAATTCAAGCGGAATGGCACTGCCGCACATCTCCTTGATACGGCGGATATTTTTGGGATTGACGAGCGGCATGATGCCGGGGATGACGGGAACGGTGATGCCGATGCGCCGCGCCTCCCCCACGAGACGGTAATAATAGGAGTTATCGTAAAAGAGCTGCGTGATGAAATATTTTGCGCCCGCATCCTGCTTCTTTTTCATGTTGACGAGGTCGGCATAGAGCGACTCGCATTCCGTATGCCCTTCCGGATAGCACGCTGCGCCCAGCGTAAAGCCATAGGGCGCGAGATATGCCGCAAGGTCGGTGGCATGCGGAAAATAGCGGCAGTAGTCCGCCGCATAGTCCGCGGGACGGTCCCCGCGCAGGCACAGCACGTTCTCCACCCCGCTCTGCCGCAGGGCGGTGGCGACGGCGTCGACGTCGGCAGGCGAAGAAGGTCCGCCCGTGATATGCGCCAGCGCGGGAACATGCGCCGCGTTCTGAATGTAATCGGCGATCTCCACCGTATTCCTGGAATTGCTCCCCCCCGCACCGTATGTAACACTGATGAAATCGGGAGAAAGCTCTTTCAGCCCGTCGATGACCGAAAACAGCTTGTCCTTTTCCGCTTCCCCCTTCTTCGGAGGAAACACCTCGAAGGAGAGCGTGCGCTTTTTTGCGAGGAGCCCGTCGATACGCATCCTGCCACCTCATAAGGGATAAATCTTAAATATTATACAGCAAAGCGGCGGGAATGTCAAACAATGGCGCAGAACGCAGGCAATGCTTCCGCACATTGCGGCATTTCGGATTTTGCATGACTGCGGCGGCGCCTCGCTCATGCGCACATCAATCGGCAATGAAATCCTCGCGGTTGAGCCCGTCACGCAGCTTTTCCAACGCATGTTTTTCGATGCGCGAGACATAGGAACGGGAAATTTTCAGCTTGCGCGCCACCTCCCGCTGCGGCAGAGGCGCGCCGCCCGCAAGCGCATAGCGCAGGCAGATGACCGTCGTTTCCCGCTCGTTCAAAAGCCGCCTGACGGCATCCACAAACTTCTCCTGCATGAGGGAGCGTTCCACGCTGCCGAACACTTTGTCTTCCTTTTCGAACAGCAGGTCCATGAGCGTGAGTTCGTTGCCGTCCTTGTCTGTTCCGACGGGATCGGACAGCGAAAGCGTTGCGCGGTGCTTTTTCCCCGCGCGGATGTACATGAGGATCTCATTCTCGATGCAGCGCGCCGTATAGGTCGCAAGCCGCGTTCCGCGCGAAGGCTCGTAGGTGTTGACGGCTTTGATGAGCCCGATGCTCCCCACCGAGATCATGTCGTCCGTCTCGGCGGCGCCCGTGTACTTTTTGACGACGTGCGCAACGAGCCGCATATTATGCCGGACGAGTTTGTCGCGCGCCTCTTTGTCCCCCTTCCGTGCCCGCGCAAGGCACGCCTCTTCCTCCTCCTTGGAGAGCGGCTTGGGATAGGAGCCTTCATCCCGCACGGCGCCCGTAAAGAAAAACAGGCGCGTCAACAGCGAACAGAGCATTTCAAGCATGATGTCACCTCACGTCTTTAACGTATGCCGCGGACAATTTGTCCCATGCGGAAAGCGGGAAATTTTGCAAAAAAGCGCAACTCTACCGTGCGTAGAGTCCCCGTTCCGATGCGTAGAATCGCCACACGCTCGAATAGACACAAAGTGAACAAATGGAGAACGGTTATTTATGGAAATAGGGTGTCATTTTCTGCAAAACGTGATATGCTGATAACAGGCGGCGCAAGCGATACCGCGTACCGCCACCGGGAGGAAACCATGAAACCTTTTGCGATCTACGTCGATTCGGGAGCCAATATCCCCAACGACATCCGCATTGCGCGCGACATCCGCGTCATCCCCTTTCACTACATCATGGACGGCAGGGAATATCCCTGCTTTTCGGAAGAGATGCCCTTTGAAGAGACGGCGAAGCAGTTCTATGACGCCATGCGGGCGGGTGCAGAGGCAAAGACGTCCCTTCTGACGCCCGCCGTCTTTGAAGAGGCGCTGCGCCCCGCCCTTGAAGAAGGCAGAGACGTGCTGCTGTTCACCATTTCGTCGGGCGTCAGCGGCACGTTTGCGCAGGCGCAGGCAGCAGCGAAGCAGCTCATGCAGGAATTCCCCGCACGCAGGGTCTATGCGCTTGACAGCGCAAATGCCTCTTTGGGCGAAGGACTCATCGCCCTCCGCGTGGCGGACCTGCGCGACCTCGGCGAAAGCGCCGAGACGTGCGCCGCCTGGGTCAGAGAACACGCCTATGAAATGAACAGCTTTCTGACGGTGGAAGACCTCAAATATCTCAGGCGCAGCGGGCGCATCTCGCGCACCGTCGCCATTGCGGGGACGCTCCTCAACATCAAGCCCATTCTGAAAGCAGACGAAAGCGAGAATGCCAAGATCGTCGCCTGCGGCAAGGCACGCGGCAGGAAAAAGGCACTCGGCGAGATCGCCGACATCTTTGCAAAGCGCGTTGTCCGTCCCGCCGGTCAGACCGTTGCCATTGCGCACGGCGACTGCAAGGAGGATGCGGAGTACCTTGCCTCCCTTCTGCGGGCACACGGCGTGGAGGACATCATCATCGAGTACTACGACCTTTGCACGGGTTCGCACGCAGGACCCGGAACGGTCGCCCTCTTCTTCTGGGGACAGGACCGCCGTGCCGTGCTCCCCGAACGGGAAAAGCTGTCCGCAGCCGCCCCCGTCACGCACAAGGCATAAGGGCATGCCGGGTGCGTATGCGCTTGCTTTTTTCCCGCGGAGGCTGTATAATAGAGTTATCGGGAATCGCCGCCGTGGTGAAACAGGCAGACACGCAGGACTTAGAATCCTGTGCCGCGAGGCATAGCGGTTCAATTCCGCTCGGCGGCACCATAGCGCCGTAAGGCGACAAAACGGCAGCCCCGCCGCGGGCTGCCGTTTTGAAAAAAGAACTGTGCACAATAATACACAGTTCTTTTTTTGTGCTCTTTTACTTCGCGTATTCCACGCTGCGGAATTCGCGGATGACGTTCACCTTGATCTGACCGGGATATTCCAGCTCCGCCTCGATCTTCTTGGCAATGTCTTTGGCAAGGAACATCGCCTTGGCGTCGTCCACCTGTTCGGGCTTGACGATGACGCGCACCTCCCTGCCTGCCTGGATCGCATAGCTCTTTTCCACGCCGTGGAAGCCGGAAGCGATCTCTTCGAGTTTTTCGAGGCGCTTGACGTAATTGGACCCCGTCTCCCTTCTCGCTCCGGGACGCGCGCCCGAAATGGCATCTGCCGCCTGAACGAGCACTGCCTCGATGGTCTTGGGTTCGACGTCGCCGTGGTGCGCCATGATGGCGTTGACGATCATCGCGTTTTCCTTGTACTTCTTGGCGAGATCGGCGCCGATCTGGATGTGCGTTCCCTCCTGCTCGTGATCGACTGCCTTGCCGATGTCGTGCAGGAGCCCCGCGCGCTTGGCAAAATTGACGTCCAGCCCCAGCTCCTGCGCCATGAGCCCCGCAAGGTTGGCGACCTCGATGGAGTGCTTGTACACGTTCTGCCCGTAGCTGGTGCGGAATTTGAGCCGTCCGATGAGCTTGATGAGTTCGGGATGCAGCCCGAAGATGCCCACTTCGAACATGGCATTTTCGCCCGCCGCTTTGATCTGCTGATCGAGTTCTTTGGTGACTTTTTCCACCGTCTCCTCAATGCGGGCGGGATGGATGCGCCCGTCTGCGATGAGGCGCTCCAGCGTGAGACGCGCGATCTCGCGGCGGACGGGGTCGAAGCCCGAAAGGATGACGACTTCGGGCGTATCGTCGATGATGAGTTCAATACCCGTGGCGTTTTCGATCGCACGGATGTTGCGCCCCTCGCGGCCGATGATGCGCGCCTTCATGTCGTCGTTGGGAAGCGGGACGACGGACACCGTCACTTCCGATGCATGATCGGCGGCACAGCGCTGGATGGCGAGCGTGATGATGTTCTTGGCGTTGAGCTCCGCCTCATCCTTTGCCTGCTGTTCGAGGTTCCTGACCTGAACGGCGGCGTCGCGGCGGGTCTCGTCGAGAATCTCCTCCGTGAGAAGTTTTTTCGCCTCGTCCTTGGTGAGCTGCGCGACCTTTTCCAGCTCCTGCACCATAAGTTCGTGCTGATGCGACAGGACTTCCTGCTTCTTGGAAACTTCTTCAAGACGCTTGCCGAGCGCCTCCTTCTGCGCGTCGAGTGCCTCGTTCTTTTTGCCGAGTTCCGCCTCCTTGCGCTCCAAAAGGTCTTCCTGCTTGGAGAGACGGGATTCCGTGCGCTGCAATTCCGCACGCTTCTCCTTCATCTCCTGCTCGAAATCGTTTCTCCGCTTTAATTCCTGCTCCTTGGCTTCTAAAATAGCTTCCTTTTTGAGCTGCTTACTTTGAGCGCGCGCCTCGGAGAGCATCTCCTCCACGCGCACGCTCGTCTCGTCGAGCTTTTGTTCCGACTTCCTCTTTGCACGCTTTGTAAGGATAAACCACGTCAGGAACACGGCTGCGACGACGCCGACCGCCAACACGATGACGGCGACGAGCAGCCCGATCTCCGGACCGGTCATTGCAAGGAGCAGGCTGCCAAAATGGTTCATAAACAGCCTCCCTGTGATTTGATTTTGACTCTATCACAAACGCCCGCATATTGGGCAGAATACGACATTGTCGTTCTTATTATACAATATCTTGTGTCCGCTGTCAATCACTTGACGGAAGTTGCGCAAAAATATTTGCAAGCCGCGCAAAACGGCAAGCGCGCCGCATGCCGTGCGGCATGCGGCGCGCAGACTGTGCGATCGGTCAGAGCCCTTCCGCTTCGGCAAGCCACAAGGCTGCGGATGCGTCGGACGGCATGCGCCAATCCCCGCGCGGCGAAAGGCAGACTGCCCCCACCTTGACGCCGTCGGGCGAACAGTTGCGTTTGAACTGCTGTGCAAAAAAGCGCCTGTAAAAGTTCACAAGCCACTTTTTGAGGGTATCCCTGTCATACTTTCCCGCAAAGGCACGCTCCGCAAGAAAGAGCGTCTTGGCGGGACCGTCTCCGCGCCGCAAAAAACGGTACAGATAAAAATCGTGCAGTTCATACGGTCCGACGATGTCTTCCGTCTTCTGAGCGATCCTGCCCGACGCATCCGTCGGGAGCAGCTCGGGCGAAATTTCCGTATCGAGAATGTCCGTGAGGATGCGCGCAAACCTGCCGCCGAGGCGCTCCGCTTCCGCGCGGACGAGAAACTTTACAAGCGTCTTCGGAACGCCGCAGTTGACGGAATACATGCTCATGTGGTCGCCGTTATAGGTGCACCAGCCGAGGGCAAGTTCGGAGAGGTCGCCCGTTCCGACGACCAGACCGCCCGTCGCATTCGCGGCGTCCATCAGGACCATCGTGCGGTAACGCGCCTGCGCGTTCTCATACGTCGCGTCAAGCAGCGCGGGATCGTGCCCGATGTCCCGAAAGTGGCGCAAAACCGTCCCGGAAATGCGCACCGTGCGCGCCGTGACGCCCAGCTCCTTCATGAGCGCGAGCGAGTTCCCCTTTGTCCTTCCGGACGTTCCGAATCCGGGCATGGTATAGGCAAAGATGCCGCGTGCGTCCTTGTTCAGGATGCCGAAAGCGCGTGCCGTCACGAGCAGCGCAAGCGTGGAATCCAGCCCGCCCGACACACCGATGACCGCCGTCTTTGCCCCCGTATGAACAAGCCGCCTTGCGAGCGCGTGCGCCTGCATGTTGAGGACGAGCTCCGCGCGCTCGCTGCGCGCATCCGCCCCTTCGGGCAGGAAGGGCGCGGCGGACACTGCGGGCGCGGGCGTCTCCTCGCGCACGAACGTGCACGACGAGAGCGAATAATCGTCGCCCGCATTGTTTTTCCCTGCAAACGTGTTGAGACGGCGGCGCTCATGGAGCAAAAATCCGACGTCGATGTCCGCCCTGCAAGCCTCCCCGGAGAAGGGCGGCGCCTCGGCGAGCAGCGTACCGTTCTCCCAGATGAAATGGTTGCCCGCAAACACCATATCCGAAACAGATTCTCCCGTGCCCGCATCGCAGTAGACATAGGCGCAGGCGCACTTTCCGGACTGCGCGGCGAGCAGCGTCTTCCGGTATTCGCGCTTGCCCGCCGTTTCATTGCTTGCGGACAGATTGACGATGACGGAAGCCCCCGCCTGCGCATGACGGACGGAGGGCGCGTCTGCCGCCCAGACGTCCTCGCAGAGTTCGCACGCGACGCACACTTCGGGATGCGCTTCGTCCGAAAAGAGCTGCTGCGCGGAGAACGTGGTGTACGCCTCCCCTTTGAGATGATAGAGAAACTGTCCTTCGGGCGCGGGAGAAAAGTAGCGCCCCTCGTAAAATTCCCCGTAGTTGGGAAGGTGCGTTTTGGGAACGAGCCCCTGTACCGCCCCGTTGGCGACTGCCGCCGCACAGTTGTAGAGCTTGCCTTCCAGAACGGCGGGCAAGCCCACAAAGACGAGCATCGTCTTCCCCGCCGTCGCCTTTGCGACGGCGAGCAGGGCGTCCGTGCAGGCATCCGTCAGCTGCTTTTGCAAAAACAGTTCGCCGCAGGTATAGCCGGAGAGGGACAGTTCGGGAAAGACGAGCAGTTCGACGCCGCGCGCCGCCTCCTCTTCGATCGCTTCGCACATACGCGCCGCATTATAAGCGGGATCCGCGACCTTCAGATCGGGACTGACCGCCGCCGCGCGCAGAAAACCGTATTTCATCGTTTACGCCTCTTCGCCGCCTGCGACGGCTTCGACGGGCGCGCCCTTTGCCGCCGCACGGATCTTTTCCTCGATCTCCTTGGAAAGTTCGGGGTTATCCTTCAAAAACTGCCGCATGCGTTCGCGCCCGTTGGCGACCTTCTGGTCATGATAGCTGAACCATGCGCCGCTCTTTTTGATGATATCGTACTGCACGCCGAGGTCGATGAGGCATCCCTCCTGCGAGACGCCTTCGCCGTACATGATGTCGAACTCCGCCTGGCGGAAAGGAGGCGCAAGTTTGTTTTTGACCACCTTTGCGCGCGTGCGGTTGCCCGCCGCGCCGTCCGTATCCTTCAGAATATCCGTCTTGCGGACGTCAATGCGGATGGACGCATAGAACTTCAACGCCTTGCCGCCCGGCGTCACTTCGGGGTTCCCGAACATGACACCCACCTTCTCCCGCAGCTGGTTGATAAAGACGACGCACGTCTTGCTCTTGTTGACGATAGCGGTGAGTTTTCGCAGAGCCTGCGACATGAGACGCGCCTGCAAGCCGACGTGCGAGTCCCCCATGTCTCCCTCGATCTCCGCCTTGGGCGTCAGCGCCGCAACGGAGTCCACGACGATGATGTCGACCGCCGAGGAACGCACGAGCGCATCGACGATGTCGAGCGCCTGTTCGCCCGTGTCCGGCTGCGAAACGTACAGGTCTTCCAGATCGACGCCCAGCTTTTTGGCATAGACGGGATCGAGTGCATGTTCCGCATCGACAAACGCGGCGACGCCGCCCAATTTTTGCGCCTCGGCGACGGCATGCAGCGCGACCGTCGTTTTGCCGGAGGATTCGGGACCGTAAATTTCCACCATCCTGCCGCGCGGAAGTCCGCCGATGCCGAGCGCCAGATCGAGCGAGAGGCAGCCCGTAGGAATGACTTCGATGTCGGCATTCGCCGCATCTTCGCCCAGCTTCATGATGGCGCCTTTGCCGTAAGCCTTCTCGATCTGGGCAAGGACGGCGTCCAACGCCTTCTTCTTTTCTTCGTTCATAGGTCTTGACTCCTTGATTTTTTACGAAATTTCTTTATAGGCAAGAAAGAGCGCGTAATTGATCGCCGTGCGGGTGACCTGCTCCCTGTCCCCCGCTAGCTGAAAACGGAACACGCGCACCTTTTCCCTGGTTCCGACGGCAAGATAACACAGCCCCACGGGTTTTGACGTGCCGTCCGCATCGGGACCTGCAAGCCCCGTGGTGGCAACGGCGACGTCGCAGTGCCCCTCTTTCAACAGTCCCGCAGCCATTTCAAAAGCGACCTCGTCGGACACGGCGCCCTTGCTCATGAGCGTATACTCATTCACGCCCAGGCGCGCCTTCTTTGCGTCGTTGTCGTAGGCGTTGATGCCCTCATAAAAGACGGCGCTCGCACCCGGGACCTGCACAATGGCACGCCCCACGCCGCCCGCCGTGAACGATTCCGCCGTGGAGATATGCAGCCTGTGCAGTTTGAGAACATCGATGAGGCGGGCGGCAAGGGAAACGTCTTCCAGCGCATAGACGTACTCCTTCAATTCGGAAGCGAGGATGCGCACCACCTCGTCCACCGTCATCTTGGGCGTCTCCTGATCGTAAATGACCTCGATGCGCCCGCAGCCGTCCTCCTCCGTGGCGTGCAGGGAGAGTCTGCCGCCCCCCGCTTCCGCTGCCTTTTGCATGGCGTCGCGCAGGGCGCCCGCGGGCGCGGTGCACGTTCTGACGACGACGTGCGCGTAGGTACGGTGTCTGCGCCTGTCGATGCGCGGCACGACTTCATGCTCCGCGATCTCCCTTCCGCGCGTCCCTTCGGGCAGCACGGCAAAGAGACAGTCGTCCGTCTCCAGAAGGTATTCCTCGGTAAACTTCCCCTCGCAGGCGACGCTCACCGCATCGCGCGCGGACGCCATGAGTACGGGCGCGCAGACGAGAAAGACGCCGTCGCACTCGGTGGAAAGGCGCAGCAGCGCCGCCGAGACCTTGGCGGGCGCATTGTAGGCGAGAAGCACGATCTCGTCCGCCATGATCCCGCCCGAAAGCAGCGCATCGAACACGGGCGCATAGTCGACGGAAGAGAGCGCGTTCTGCGTATTGCGAAGGACGATGCCCGCGTATTTCACCCCTGCGCCTCCGCAGGCTCGTCGGCGCGTTCCGAAAGCACCTGCCTGTTCTTTACAATATAATGGACGCCCGAAAGGACGGTCAGAAGCGTGCAGATATAAAACAGAATGACGCCCGCGGCGACAATGACGATGCCCGCCGTGCCCGGAAGGAAGGACATGCCAGCCAGCAGCAGCGCAATGGACGCATCCTGAAAGACGGTCTTGAATTTGCCGAGCTTGTCTGCCGCCAGCACCAGCCCCTTGCCCGCCGCAATGGTGCGGAAGCCGCTGACGATGAGTTCGCGCGCGAGAATAACGGCGACGCAGATGCCCGCGACGATGAGCCCCCAGCCCGCAAAGAAGGACACTTCAAACACCGCGCCCCGCGTCAGCAGCAGGACAAGCGCCGTGGAAACGAGCACCTTGTCCGCAATGGGGTCGAGGAACTTTCCGAGATCGGTGACGAGATGGCGGCTCCTTGCAATGTGCCCGTCCAGAGCGTCCGTCGCCGCAGCCAGCAAAAAGACGATGGCGGAGACGAGGTAATTCCACCCGTTCATCACATCCAAATAAAAGATGAGGATAAAGACGGGGATCATGCAGATCCGCGTCAGGGTGATCTTGTTGGGTAAATTCATCATGCGATACCTCTCATTTCAAAGATTTTCGGTGCGACATGCAGAGGCGGCGGAACGCCCTCTTTCCTCTCTCACACGCTGCCGTAGAGGTCTGCCTCGTCGGTGCGCTCGATGTGCACGTCGTAAAACGCACCCGTCTGTGCGTGCGGCGCGGTGAAAAAGACCTTTCCGTCAACATCATACGCCTGGAATGCGGCGTGACCGACAAAGCAGCCGCGTTCCGCATCGATGCCGTCGCACAGAACGCGGACGCGCGTGCCGGCAAGTGCTGCGAGCCGTTGCGCGGAGATCGCCTCCTGCACGGCATAGAGCGCCTTCACGCGGCGCGCCTTTACACGGGCGGGCACCTGCCCTTTCAGGCGGTAAGCGGGCGTGCCCTCCTCCCGCGAATAGGCAAAGAAGCCGCAGTTTTCAAAGCGCGCCGCGCGGAGAAAGTCTGCAAGGGCGGCGTGTTCCGCCTCCGTTTCCGTGGGAAAACCCGCAATGAACGTCGTTCTCAATGCGATGCCCGGCACTTCGCGGCGCAGCTTTTCGATGAGAGCGAGATACTGCGCCCGCGTCCCCCGCCGCCCCATCAGCTTTAAGATACGGTCCTCGCTGTGCTGCAAGGGGATATCGAGGTATTTGACGATCTTGGGATTGTCGCGCACTTCGCGGATGAGCTCGTCCGTGACGACTTCGGGATAGCAATATAAGAGACGGATATGACGGATGTTGTCAAGCGCGGAAAGGGCGCGGAGCAGCGGCACGAAGGCGTTTTTCCCCGCGTCCTCACCGTAGCGCGTGGTATCCTGCGCGACAAGCACGAGCTCCTGCGTCTCCCCAAGCGCGCCCGCCTCGGCGAGGAGCTGCTCCATGGGATAGGAGCGGTACTTCCCGCGGATGGCGGGAATGAGGCAGTATGTGCAATGGTTGAAGCACCCGTCCGCAATTTTCAGGTATTTGATGTGGGGCGGCGTCGTAATGACGCGCGCGCACCCCTCCCGCCCCGTTCCGACGGCGTTCACCCGTTCCCCCGCATACGAACGTTCGAGGGCGGGAAACAGCTCCGAACAGTCGGAGACTCCCAAAAAGACGTCCCCTTCCGTGAGCGCGGGAAAGAGTTCCCGGATGAATTTTTGCGGCAGACAGCCCGTCACGACGAGCTTTTCCAGCTTCCCCGCCCGCAGAGAATTGCAGCCGATGACCGTCTCGATGGCTTCCCTGCGCGCGTCGTTCAGAAACGCGCAGGTATTGACGATGAGCACCTGCGCCTCCTGCGGGTCGTTCGTGATACGGCAGCCGTGCGCATGCACCTCTCCGAGGAGCCGCTCCCCGTCCACGCGGTTCTTATCGCAGCCCAAGGAGATCATGCCGAACACTTTCTTTTGCAATTCCATCAGTTGATGTCCCCGTACTTCGCTTCGAAATCCTCTTTGGAGAGCAGCACGGAACGCGCCTTTGCCTTCCCGTCAAAGGGAGAAATGTAGCCCATGAGCTCCATCCATTCGATGATCTTGCCGGCGTGGTTGTACCCGACCGAGCATTTGCGCTGAATGAGCGAGATGGAAGCCTGTCCCAGATTGACGACGATCCCGAGCGCCTTGATGTACTGCGGATCGACGGCGCCGTCGTCGGCGTCTCCGCCGCCGGCACCTCCTTCCCCGTCGCTCTCCGAACGATTGATGAAATCGGCAACGGACGTGTCGAAGTACGCTTCGTTATGTTCCTTGACGTCGCGGACGATGTTCTGCATCTCCTCGGAGCTTACGAACGCGCCCTGCACACGCAGGCTGTTAAACATGCCGCCCGTGCGGAAGAGCATATCGCCGTTGCCGAGCAGCTTTTGCGCGCCCGATTCGTCGAGAATGGTGCGCGAATCGACGTCGGAGATGACGCGGAGCGCCATGCGGGTGGGAAGGTTACCCTTGATGACGCCCGTGATGACGTCAACGGACGGGCGCTGGGTGGCAAGTACGAGATGGATGCCCGCGGCGCGCGCCTTCTGCGTCAGGCGCTGGATGCGCTCTTCGATGTCCTTTTTGGCGACCGACATGAGGTCGGCAAGTTCGTCGACGACAATGACGATCTTGGGCAGCTTTTCTTCGTCCTCCGTGAGCGCGCGGTTGTATTCGTCGATGTTGCGCACGTTCGTCCCGCTGCGCGTCTTCTTTTCAAACAGGTCGTAGCGGCGCTCCATCTCCTTGATCGCCCAATTGAAGGCGGCGACCGCCTTCTGCGCATCGGAGATGATCTCGTTGATCATGAGGTGCGGCAAGCCGTCGAAGACGATGAACTCCGTCTTTTTGGGGTCGATAAGGATGAGGCGCAGGTCTTCGGGCGAGTACTTGCAGATGAGGCTGATGAGCATCGCGTCAAGGCAGACGCTCTTACCGGAGTTGGTGGAACCTGCCACGAGGATATGCGTCATCTTGACGATGTTCCCCACGACGTTGCGCCCTTCGACGTCCTGACCGACGGCGAACATCAGTGCCCCCGGCTTGCTGTTGAGGTATTCGGGTGCCTGCATCACGGACTTCAACCCCACCGTCGAACGCTTGGAGTTGGGCACTTCGATGGAGATGGTCCCCTTCTCCGAATTGGAATAGATGTTGACGCCGTCGCGCGCGTGCAGGCGCATGGCGATCTCGGCGTCCCGCTTGATGACCTGCGAAACGGCGATGTTGCGCGGGATGTCGATGTCGTAGCGCGTGACCGTCGCACCGGACGTCACGCCCACCACCTCGGCATCCACGCGGAAGCCTGCGAGCGTATCGACGATGACGGAAGAATTTTGTTCGATCTCGCCGGGAGACACGCCGGAGATGTTGGGATATTCTGTCAGATTGCCGACATCGGGATAGACATACGGCTTATAGACGTGTTTTTCGGGAACGGGTGCCGGCGCGGCGGGAACGGGCGTCGCCGCCGTCATGTCGCGCGGGGCGCGCTCGCCGCGGCTGCGCTCGCCGCGCACGGGCAGCGCGGGAACGGGCTCCTCTTCAAAGTCATCCCCTTCCTCGTCGGGATCGTCAAAGAGCCCTGCGGCGGAATCGCCGATGGGAGAATCGAACACGCGGCTCGTCCCGGTCTCCTCCGTGCGGGAAAAGCGCACATCGGACGGTTCGCTGTCGCGCGGAACGGGTGCGGGTGTTTCCCGCTCGTAGGTCGGCTGCGCAGGCGCGGGTGTTTCCCGCTCGTAGGTCGGCTGCGCAGGCTCGGGCGTTTCCCGTTCATAGCTCGGCTGCGCGGGCGCAGGCGTTTCCCGTTCATAGCTCGGCTGCGCGGGCGCGGGCGTTTCCCGCTCATAGCTCGGCTGCGCAGGCGCGGGCGTTTCCCGCTCGTAGGTCGGCTGCGCGGGCGCGGGCGGATAGGTCGGTGCGGCGCCGTAAGTCGGGCGCGCGGGCGGCTCCTGCGCCGAACGCGGCGATACGGGATCGTATACGGGGCGTGCAACGGGACGCTGCGGCACCGTCTGCGGCGCGGGCGGTTCGTCGTACACCGACGGTTGCGACGAATAGGGCGACACGGGAATGTCGTTCGCATACGGATCGTGGTCTTCCGAAAGGTCGGCGGGCGCACGATAGGCGGGCGTCTGCGGATAATTGAAGACATCCTCTTCGGCGCTCGGTGCGGACGACGCCTCTTCGCGGATCACGCGGCGCGGCATAGCGGGACGGACATGGGCGGCGTCCTGTTCGTATTGCGCCGAATAGGGCGTCTCTGCCTGCGTCTGCGAGGGCTTCTGCTGCGCGGCAGCGACGGGCTTGACGCTGGAATTGCGCGGCGAATTGAACTGCGAATCGCGGCTGTAAATGAGATTATTGGTGTAATTGGTGGCAGGGTCCCCATGGAAGAGGATGTCGCGGGCATGCGTCAGCGGGTCCACAGGCGCGGGCGCGGGCTGCGCCTGCGCGGGCTGCGCCGCGGGAGCGGGCTGCGATTCGGGCGACGGCATGGGCGCACGTTCGGGAACGGGCATTTCAGACACCGAAACAGGCTGCGGCACAGCCTCGGCAACCGATTTCCTCGCCCGTGCGGAGGGCAATAAAACGGCGCGCAGCGGCGTTGCGATGAGGATGAACCAAAGCGCAAGCGCCGTAAGCAGCGCATAGAGAATGTACGCCCCCACCGCGGAGAGCGCGGCGCGCACGGGATAGGCTATGAGCCCGAACAAAATGCCTCCGCCCGTCCCCTCCGCAAGCCGTTCCCCCGCAGCCGACCAGCAGCCTGCAAGATATCCGCCATATCCCTGCTCGAAAAAACGCTCCGCCGTCGCCGTATGTACGATGAAAAAGACGGCGGCAAGCAACAAATAGACGCGCAGGAGCCAGCGGGCGGGCACGACTTTTTTTCCGAACACCATCACCGCCGAAACGTAAATGGCAAGCAACAGCAGCGGGTAGACGAAAAAGCCCGTCAGTCCCACGAAAAATGCCGTGATCGCCAGCCCGATCTCCCCAAAGACGTAAGGTCCCGTGACCGCAATGAAAAGAACGATCGCACTGAATAACAGCAATGTCATTCCGATCGTCTCTTTGGTCAGAAAGGTGCCTTTTTGTTTCCCTTGTTGTTCCTCACCGCGACCGACCCCGTTCAAGCCCAACCTCCGAATTTCCCCCTTTGGGGGAAGTTTTTCCTGCTGCACGGCAGGATAATTTTCCGATCATATCACAGTATACCATTTTTATGGGGAATTTTCAACGATTTCGACCGCATTTTCGGAAATTTCGCAAAACAACCGCCGAAGGCGCCATCCCGCGCACAGAACAGACCACAAAAAAGAAGGCACACGGCGGCGGGGATATCCGCCGCAAAATAAAAAAGAGGCATACCATGTCCGAGGTATGCCTCCGCGGTCCGCACCCTATCAGCCCATATTTTCCAAAATGAGCTTGTCCGCCACAAGTGCGATAAATTCACTGTTCGTCGGCTTTTCCGTGCCGATATAGACGCGCGCGCCGAAGATGGCATTGACGGCGTCCACGCGTCCCCTGTTCCACGCGACCTCGATCGCATGGCGGATGGCGCGCTCCACCTTGCTGGCACTCGTGGCATATTTTTCCGCAATCACGGGATAGAGGTCCTTGGTCACATTGTTCATCACGCGCTGATCGGCGACCGCCATGCGGATACCTTCGCGCAGATAATTATACCCCTTGATGTTGGGCGGAATGCCGATAGAGATGAAAATATTGCTGATCCGCTCTTCCAGCGAACCCGCCCGCCGCCGTTCGAACCTGCTCTGCGGCGGAACGGGTTCCTTGGAAAGTTCCGCCACGCGCGTCACCACGACCTGCGCCGCAACGGGCTTCATGAAGTAATACCGCGCACCCAACGCAATGACGCGGTTGATGATCTTGTCGTCCGCATAATTGCCGAGCACGACAAATTCCGCCTTGGCGCCCGACTTCTTCGCCCGCTCCATCACCGTAAAACCGTCTACGCCCGTTAAAAGCAGGCTCGTCACCACAACATCGGGCGCATGTTTTTCCAAAAGCGCCGCGCCCTCCGTTCCGTCGCCGGATATCCCGCATACGGTATATCCGCTCTCCTCAAATTGTCCCGCAAGCTCTTTGGCAAATGCCTCGTTGCTCTCCAGGATCAGGACTTTATTCATGTTTTTCCGCCTCCGTTTTTGTTTCGCAAGCGTATTATAAAACGCAAAAACATATTTGTAAAGTCATTTTTGTACAAAAATCAAAAAATTATTTACGAAATTCGCCGAATTTTGTTCAAAATTCAGGAAGCCTGTCGAAACGTCAAAATCCGACACAAATCGCGCCGTATTTTTCGCGGAAACCGCCCTGAAAGCACCTCCCGCGATCCGCCTCGAAAAGAGGCAATTTTTTTTCTCCGTGCGCCCTCCGCCGGACGCAGCGCCCGCCGCATATCAAAAATCCCCCGCATAAGGGGGATTTTAACCGTTTTGTCCGATCCGGAACCTCAGACAGGTGTTTTTTCCGCGCCGCCGAAAATCCATTTCAGCTTTTGCAGGTCCGCTTTGGGCTTGCGCTCCGCTGTTAAAAGCCCGTTGACTTCCTGCTGCACGTCCGTGAGCTGCGTGTAACAGTATCCTTGGAAATTGCAGGAATACACGCCCTGCAAAATCGCTTCGAGCTGTTTTAAGAACGCCGCCTCATCCGCCGCGGCGCCGTTATAGCCCCACGCCCCTCCCTGCGCATCGGACTCAAACGCCCTGCCGCCGAACTCCGTTAGCAGAACGGGTTCACCCGCGTAGCGCTCCCCTTCCGCGAACAGCGCAAACCCCTGCGGGTGCATCCCGTCGTACTGCGCCGCCGCGTACTTTTCAAAGTCCTCTTTGCATTCCGCGTCGTAGTCGTGCACGCCTAAGACGTCGGTGGGATTCACCGTTTCAAACCCGTCGTTGGCGGAGATGAGCCGCGTGGGGTCGAGCGCCTTCGTGAGGAAATAGAGCGAACGCGCGAAATGCTTCTGCGTTTCATCCGTTGCGATCTCGCGTGCGCCCCAGCTCTCATTCAAGGGAACATAGCACACGTTGCTTGTGCAGTTGCGTCCCACGCGCACGATCTCCTGCCATTCCCGCGTGATGGCGGAAACTTCCTCCGCACAAAAGCGGTAGGCAGACGGCATTTCGCACCACGTCAGAAAACCAAGCTCCTCCGCATAGTAGCAGTAGTAAGGGTCTTCTAATTTCTGATGCTTTCTGGCGCCGTTGAAGCCCATCGCCTTTGCGAGCAGGATGTCCTGCTTCAACGCCTCCGCAGAGGGCGGCGTTATGCCGCTCTCCGCCCAATACCCCTGGTCGAGCACCAGCCGCTGATAGTACGGGCGGTTGTTGAGGCAGAGCTTTCCGTGTTCGTCGATGGATATTTTGCGCATCCCGATGCGCGTATGGGCGAGATCGGTCTGCGTTCCGCTTTTGTATAAGGCAACATCCACATATAACAGGCGAGGATGTTCCGGCGACCAGGTGTAGTCGTCTGCATAATCCTTGGGGAGGTCGAAGCGGAACGCATTGCGCCTGCCGCGCAGAGTAAAACGCTCCCGCCTCAGAAGCCGTCCCTCGAAGAAGACGCAGATCTCCGCCTCATCCGCCAGCCCGTATAATGTGTCAAGTTCGCCATAGAGCTGCGTTTTATCGTAATCACAGAAGAGGGCGTGCTCCGCGATGCAGTCCTCGCCGAAAAATTCCAGCCACACGCTCTGCCAGATGCCCGTGTTCGGAACATAGAAACAGCCGAACGGCACGCCCGTGGGGCTCTGCTTGCCGCGCGGCACGCAGGCATCCAGTGCATCCTCGCACCGCACGACGAGGACGTTCTCCCCCTTTTTAAGAAGTGCGGTGACGTCCGCCGAAAAGGGCGCAAAGCCGCCCGTATGTGCGAGGCAGTGCACGCCGTTCACCCAGACGTCCGTCTGAAAATCGGCGGCGTTGAAGCAAAGAAGCGCACGCTTGCCCCTGTTTGCCCCGTCGCTCCCGAACGTGCGGCGGTACCACACGACATCGTGCCGCGACGCATCGCCCAAGCCGCTCGCGGGGTACTCGAAGGTGAAGGGCACGTTGATCTTTAAGGGCAGCGCCGCCCTTCCCTGCCAGAGCCCCTTTTTCAAGCCCTCGTTGTTGTCGTCAAAGGCGAACTCCCATTCGCCGTTCAGCGGCTGCCACCTCTCCCGACGGAACTGCGGACGGGGGTATTCGCCGCGTTCAAACTTCATATTCAACCTCTTTTTTCGGAACAAACGACCTCATCAAAGACACAATTTAACGACATACTCCCTTGCTATGCCCGCGCGGAAGGTGAGGAAGGTGACGTCCGAATCTGGCACAGACAACCCCGCGCCGAGCGGAATAAGCGAACCCGACCGCACAAACAGCGGCATTTCGCGCAGGTTGTACGATTTTCGGATGGTCCTGTCTCCCATGTACACTTTGCCGTCGAATGCGTCCAGAGGCTCCCTTTCATACTGCGCGCGAGGGGATGAAGAAGGTCGCCCGATCGCAAAACCCCTTCTTCCCCGCGCGCTCGATGCGCACCACGTCCTTGCTTAATAACTGCACGCGCAGCCTGCCGCAGACAATCTATGCCATCCTGTTTTCCCTTTGTGTGTTTGCTATTTCTTGGAAAACAGCCGATTCGCCCGCGCGAGCATTGCGGGGAAGTCGGAGAGCTTCATCTTGCCCTCCATGTCGCGGAACTCCGCCATAAATTGCAAGGTCTTGGGCTCGCCCTTCATCCAGGCTATTTCGCTGCCCGTGAAGATGCCGCCGAACACCTCGTTGAACGCCTTTGCTGCCTTGGGGTTTTCAAACACTTCCAAAACGGTGCTCTCGGGCGTGAAGGGCTCGCAAAAAAGCTCCTCCGAATCGCGCACGAAGGTGTGTTTTTCGCCCGTAACAAGGACGGGCGCCTCGCCGGGGAGCACGATCTCCGCCTCGGTATGCTGCGGAATTTCCACAACGTAGGTGATTTTTCCGTCCTTTTGGACGTATTCCGAACGGATTTTTCCGCGCACGCTCTCGTATTCCGCCTTCAAAGAAGGCAGCCCCTTGACGGGGTGCGGCGCGACGTAAATCTTTGCAAAGCCCGCCTCTTTTGCCTCAATGCCCGCAATGCGGCGGTAGACAAACTCCATCACGCTGCCATAAGCGTAGTGGTTGTAGCTGTTCATGCCGTCGGGGTTGGGCGTGCCGTCGGGCATCAGGGAATTCCAGCGCTCCCAGATGGTCGTCGCGCCCATGTCCACCTCATACAGCCAGCCGGGGAAGCCGTTGTTCATGAGCACCCTGCGCGCCGTATCGAAGTAGCCGTTGTCCGCGAGGACGAACAGAAGAAAGGGCGAGCCGATAAAGCCCGTCACCATGCGGCAGCCGTGGCGCAGGACGTTCTCGTTGAGCTGTGCGGCGAGCTTCGCGCGGTGTTCTTCGGGGATGATGCCGAACCGAAGCGCGACCACCTGCGCCGTGACGGTGTCGAACACGAGCCGTCCGCCCTTGGTCACATATTCCTCCCGCACGCGCGCGAGGTGCTCCTCGTACTTCTTGCGGTAGAACGCCTCCTTCTTTGCCTGCCCGAGCAGCGCGGCGGCGTCCGCCGTGAGTTTTAACGAATGCGCGTGCAGCACGTTGGTGAGGAAATAGACGTCCGTTCTGCCGATGAACCCGTTCCCGAGCATCGCCTCGCCGTCCATGGCGAGCCAATCGCCGTACTCGTGCCCGCGCACGATAAGCCCGTTTTCCATCGTCCCCTCGCGCGCGGCGATGAACTTCTCCATCGCGGGGAAATTTTCCTCCAAAAAGCGCAGATCGCCATACATTTCGTAGAGCGTCCACGGCACCATCGTGACGGTATCCGCCCACATGGCGTCCGTCGCACGCTCCGCAAGGCAGTTGGGCGCGACGTGCGGGATGAGCCCGTCCGGCGTCTGATCGTCGCGCAGGGTATGAAGCCACTTCTTCATGAAGGCGCGCACGTCGAAGTTGTACGCCGCCGTGCGGCAGAAGGCGTTGATGTCCCCCGTCCAGCCGAGGCGCTCGTCCCGCTGCGGGCAGTCGGTGGGAACGTCCACAAAGTTCCCGCGCTGCCCCCAGATCACGTTTTCGTACAATCTCTGAAAGCGCGCGTTGTCCGTCTGAATGCGCCCCGTGCGGCGCAGGTCGGTGTGACGGACCAGCGCGGTGAAGCATTCCTTGGGCAGTTCCGCGCCCTCGACTTTCAGATAGCGGAAGCCGTGGAAGGTGAACTCGGCGGACATGACGTGCGCGCCCTTACAGGTGAACGTGTCTGTCGCCTTGGCGGAGCGCAGATTGTCCGTATAAAAATTGCCGTTCACGAGAATTTCGGCATGGCGCAATGTGAGCGTCCCCGCAAAATCCTTGGGCGTTCTGACCTCCACCACGCCCACAAGGTTTTGCCCGAAGTCGTAGACGAGCTCCCCCGCAGGGGTGCGGATCACTTCCTGAACGGGCACCCTGTCTATGGTGCGCACGGGTTCGCACATCTGCCCGACGAGCGCCTTTTTATCAAAGGGAACAACGATGGGCGTGAGCGGCTTTTTTTCCGCCGTCAGGTCGATATGTTCCCCGTCATAGATGCCGCTCTCGCGGATGTGGCTTTCGCGCGCCGTCCAGCTTTCATCTGTCAACAGCACGCATGCCCCGTCGGCGGCGACCTGCGCGCACACGGCAGGCTGCGCCTTGTAGGTATCGCGCTTTTTCTCCCAGGTGAGCGGACCGCAGCACCAGCCCTCGCCCACCGTGAGCGTGAGGACGTTTTTTCCCTCCTTTACAAGCGCCGTGATGTCATACTCCTGCACCTGCAAGGTCTTGTTATAAGACGTCCAGCCGGGGGCGAGATAAGCGTCCCCCACGCGCACGCCGTTGACCTCGGCAAAGTAGACGCCCAACGCCGTTGCCGAAAGCGTCACCTTTTTTGCGGAACGTACCACAAATTTTTGTTCCACGCAAAAGACGTTCGCTTTTTCCTTCACACCGATAAATTTGCCGTTTAACATCGTCATCTCCTCAATACGAGCACCTCATAGGGCGCAAGTTCTATGTTTCCGCTCAACGCTTTCCCGGTGAGCAGGTCTTTATATTCGCCGTCCAGGAACAGTTTGCCGCTCATGCCCGCCGTCTCGACGGCGATGATGCCGCTCTGCGCTCCCGAGCGATAGGTCAGCGTCACATTTTCGCCCGCCTCGGCGATGGGCGGGATGCCGACGAGGCGCAGGATGTCCGCATGGGACAGAACGCTCCCCACGACGATCACCCTCCCCTTGCCGACCTGCCGTTCGCAGACGACGGAATAGGGCGCGAACTCGCCCGCCGTGTAGTGCGCAAGGCTCCTGGTCCCCTCCCGGCACTCGAAGGCGTCGTACCACAAAGAAATGCCCAGCTCGCCGTCGTGCTTCCACTTGGCGCGGAACACGTCGTTATGAATGGGGCGCTGATATTTTACATACACGCCCGCAAGCTCCTCCAAAAATCCGAAGGCGGAGCGGGTGCAGCGGCGCACGTTCTCGTCCATGATGTCGGACATGGGTCCCACGATCCACGTCCCGCCGTCCTCCACCCACTTTGTGACGCGGCGCTTTAAGTCGTTCTCGTCGGCGACGGCAAGGAAGGGCGAAAGGAGCACTTTGTACCCCGAAAGATCGTGCTGCGTGTCGATGACGTCCACATTGTGATGGCGGAAGGCGGCATAGTACTTTTTCAGCAGCTCCGTGCGGTAGTTGAATCCCTTGACGAGGGGCGCACTCTCGAAGCAGTTCAGAGCGGTACTCGAATAGTGTAACGCAATTTCCGAACGAATACAAGAGTTTTTCAAAAATCCGCTGCACTTTTTTAAGTCTTGCGCGGCGCGCTGCACCTCCTCCGTCACTTTGTACGCCCTGCCCGCGGGGGAATAGAGCGCGCCGTGCGCCATCTCGTGCCCGTTGGGGTGGGTGCGCAGCAGCCAATAGAGGTTCATCTGCGCGCCCCGCGCGAAGGGCAGCATGGTGTTGGCGTAGCACGCGCCCGCGGGACGGTATCCCCCTTCCGCGTATTCGCTGCCGTTCCAGCCCGCCTGCGTCTCCATCACCCAGAAGGGCTTATCTTTAACGCACCGCACAAAGTCGAAGCCGAACGCCGTGTCGGCGAGCCCGTCGGCGGCTTCGTAGTGGTTATACTGCGCAACGTCGAGCTGTTCGTTGGTCTTATAAAAACTCATGCTGTTGTGCTGCATCATGTTGGTGCCGACGTTGTGAAACCCGAAGCGATGTAAGATCGCCGCCTGCTCTTCGACATAGCTCTTCACCTGCGCATACTGAAAATCCCGCCACGCCTTGCGAAGGGAGGGATGCCGCCACTGCTTGGGGTACGGCGGCTGAATGTCCGAAAAACTATCGTACGAAAGCGACCAGCGCGCCATGCCCCATGCCCTGTTGAGGGCTTCGACGGTGCCGAATTTTTCTTTGAGCCACGCGCGGAACGCCGCCTTGCAGTGCTCGCAGAAGCACCCCTCGTTGTAGGGGTAAATTTCGTTATCCACCTGCCAGCCGATGACGGCGGGGTCGTTTTGGAACGTCTCCGCCATTTTGGTGACGATGAGACGGTTCTTTGCCCGCATCACCTCCGACGTCTTGCAGGGATGACAGCGGGAGGACACGTCCGCGCGGATAAGGTCGTGCATCACCATGCGCGTTTCGGGATACTTTGTAAGGAGCCACCTCGGCGGCGTTGCCGTAGGCGTGCATAGAACGGTGGAAATGCCGTTTTGGTACAGCTTTTCCACAATGTGTTTCAGCCAGCCGAGGTCAAACTTTCCCTCTTCCGGCTCCATGTTGCCCCATGCAAATTCTGCCATGCGCACGCAATTGAGCCCCGCCTCTTTTATGCGGGCGATGTCCGTTTCAAGCTCCGTTTCGTCCCACAGTTCGGGATAATACGCAGCCCCCAAATAAAGTTTTTTCATATCAGTTCCTCCGACTGTACATATTTCCCATCATTGTTTTGCCCCCGCCCTCCACGTCATAAGGGAATAAAACCCCATGGGATTCTCACGCTCCGATCGGAATGACTAAGGGGCGCGGCTTCGCCGCCATGACTGTGTCGCGAAGTAACGGATGAGGGGGCGTGTGGAGGAATGGCTCCCCTGCTTTCCCCCTCATCACCGCCTTCGGCGGAGCTTCCCCCCCAAGGGGAAGCCATCCTCTTCTCTCGCCGCCCCTGCGACATCCCGCAAAAATATTTATATTTTTGCGGGAACACTGTGTAAGGGACGATCAATTACCGAAGGAGACGTTTTTCCCTTACCTCCCCTGTGTAAGGGGAGGTGTCTGCGATTGCAAAGAGCAGACGGAAGGGTTGTTGTGCCCGCGCGGTACCTGCCTTGACAACCCTCCCGCCTCGCTTCGCTCGGCACCCTCCCTTACACAGGGAGGGCAAGATTTACAATCATTCTTTCCCCCTCCCGAATAGGGCTCCCACAAAAAGACGCAGTCTTGTTGCGGGACGATCGCAGGGAGGGCAAGCGGAAACCGCACCGAGCGAAATGACTTGTTGGGGACGGTTGCACCGCTGCGCTCGGAATGGCAGATTGGGGGACAAATGCACCGCATGGAAAAGCGGGAAGGGAGCCCCTCCCCGCTTTTGAATTGCTTCGTCGCCCCGGGAGGCGAAGCCGTCTGCACCGTTATCCGCGCAAAGGCGGAATCGCGGGTGATTCGGGACACTTACTAACCGCCGTTAAGACTGCGTGATCTTGACATCCGACCACTCGTAGGTGCCGACGCCTGCATAGAGTTCGATGTCGGCGACATCGTCTGCGGCGCAAGTGACCGTTCCAAGCGTTTCCCAAGAAGCATCCTTCATCACTTGGAGGGTGAACGTCGTTCCGCTGCGGATGATCTTGATTTTCAATCCTTCCTCGCTCAGAAGTGCATTGGTGATATAGCCGAACTGCGGTTCATAAGGTCCATACTCCTCGTTGAGAACATCGGGAATGTTCGTTCCCTCATATTCCGCGTTGGTAAGATTTTCGTTGCTGAATTGACGGATATGCGTCTTTGCCGTGCCGTCGTCCCACGACCAGAAATAGAACCCGACATTGCCCTGCGTCAGGCGGATGGCATAGCGCTGCCATGCATGCAAAACCCAGACCGGCGAAAAGTCACTTGCCTTGAGGGTCGCCTCAAACGTGAAATTTCCGGCTGTAAGCCCTTGGGGGACGGTGAGCTTTTGCTGACCGTTCCATGCTTTGTTCGTAAGCGCCACAGAGCCCTTGCCGATGGTGATGGCTTTTTTCAGGGAAACGGTGATGCTGGCAGTGCCGGGCTGCGTGGCGACGGTGATCTTCGTCTGTGCGTAGCCGTCCGCCGTGACGATGTAATCCCCTGCATACATTTGGGTCAGCGCCGTGCCTTCCACCGTGTAGGTATACGTATCCGCCAAGCCCTTGAGGGTGATGACGGTGCCGTTGGGCACGCGCGTGGAGATCTTACCGTCGAGCGCGGTGGCGGTCACATTGAGCGTGACGTCGATGGGCGCCTGCGTTACGACGTCCTCCGCCGTGGTCGGCGTGCCGTCGGGCAGCCAATAGTTATTGTTGCTGTCCTTATAATGTTCGAGGTTGCCCTCGCCGCCCGGCTGCGCGGCGACTGCCGCGACATGGTTGAGCTTGGCGACCGAGATCGAGGAGAACTTCCACTCCACGCCGCAGCCGTAGAAGATGATCTCGGTGTCGGTGGTGACGTCTTCGATCGTGCCGATCTTCACCCAAGTGTCCTTGTCGTCCTGCGCGAACAGGGTGATGTTTGTGCCCGTGCGGACGATGCGCATGTTGACGCCGCTTGTGCCGCGCATGGCGGTGTCGAGCCATACGCAGTTCAGCTTATTCCCTCCGGCAAAGCGCGGCTTATCTGTGCCCTGATAAACTTCGTTGGAAACCCTGCCATCCAGCATTTCGAAGATGTTCGCCTCGCTCTTGGGGAGGAAGAACAGGAAGCCCTTGTAGTCCGCCGCCATCTGAATGGCGATGCGCTGGGACGCCCATTCGTATACATCCGTTCCGCTCGTCGCCGCCGAATTGGTGACGTTTTTCACATTGAATTCGAGGATGACGGCGTCGCTGTCCGCAACCTCTGCGGGAAGGACGAGTTCCGCCGAGCCCGACCATCTGTTGCCCGTATAATCCGTCACCTGCCCGTTGACGGTGATGGAGGCGTTCTGACCGTTTACGATCGTCACCTGCTCGTTGGAGCCGTAGGCGATGGTCTTCTGCAAGGTCAGCGTATAGTCGTTCGTCGTGTTATAGACGATGAACGTGCTGCGTTCGTAGCCGTCAAGTTCCACCGTATAGTCCCCGACGACGGCTTTGGCAAGCGAAAGTTTGCCGCTGCCATCGACGGTGAGATTTTCGTAACGGTTGGCGGCATACGCGCCGAGCAGGCTGAGCTTGCCGCTGATGGCGCTATAATCGGGCGATGAAACTTTGTCCCCGTTGGTATCCTTCACCTCAACCGTGATGGAAACGGTCTGCTCCTGCAGCATGGGGATCTTCAAATCTTCGATCTCCTGCTGGGTGAGCTCCGTTCTGCCGTCCTTGTCCTTATAATGCTTGCCGCACTTGGTACATGGACGCATAGCCCATGTTCCCGAACTGCACCCCTTCGATGTAGATGTAGTACATGAGCGCAAGCCCCGCGTTATCCGGACCCGCGTACCCGTCCCAATTCAAAGGCGCCATGATGCGCGCCGCATCGAACGTGGTAAGCCCTGCCGTGATGCCTGCCAGAATCAGGAAAAACGTGATGGTGGAAATGCCGGGGAGCGTGATGTACCAGAACTTCTTGAAGGCGTTTGCCCCGTCCAAATCGGCTGCCTCATACAGCGACGGATTGATCGCCTTGAACGCCGAACAGTACATGACGATGCCGTAGCCGGGCGCTTGCCACACGACGGAGATAAAGATCGCCCACGTCAGCGTGGAGGGAGTTTCCAGGTTGTTCAGCCAATCGATTTCGGTGCCGAGCATGGCGTTGAGCGCGCCGTTCCACCCGAAGATGACCGACCACATGATGGACACCGCGACCGAGGAACAGATGTAAGGGATAAAGTAGAGCGTCTGGAAGAGGCGCGTCCCCTTCACGTTCTGGCTCAGGAACGCCGCCATGATGATGGCGACCAGCAGCGACGTGAACTGCGCAAGCGTTAAGATGAGCGTCACCTTGAGCGATTGCAGGATGGTGATGTAATCCTCTTTGATTTGCAGAAAGTTGGCGAAGTTGTTCCACTCAAACGTTTCGATGCGGTTTTGCTCCATGTCCCCGAACATCGCCATGCAGGAAAAAATGAGCGTAAAGCCGTTAAAGGCAAGGAATCCGATGAGCGGAATGGAGACGATGAGCCAGCACACCACGTTCTGCTTGGTAAACACCTTGTTTTTGGGAAGGCGGGCGCGCCCGGTCGGAGCGCGTTCTTCCCCGGAGAGCGTCTTTGCGCCGGTAAGTTCCATGTCAGAACCTCCCGTTCAGATAAATTTTTACCGCTGCAATGTCATTCGCCGCAACCGCGCCCTGTGAACTCATGAATCCGTCGATCGTGGCTCTCCCCGCGCGGAGGAAATTGTTGAACGTACCCGACCACTTGTTGACCCATTCGCCGTTGTTGAAGTACGCCCAATCGCCGATGTTGCCGTACTGCGCCTGGAAGCCAAGCGCCCAATAGTTCTTGCCTTCGCCCTCGGCATAATAGTCCTCCGACCGGGCAAGCGACGTCTGGTTGGGCACGCGGTCCAGCTTCATGACATAGCGCTGACCCTCTTCCCCCGCCGCCCAGCGGATGAACTTCCACGCCGCCTCTTTGTTGGCTGCGTTGGCATTCTGAGGGATGACGAGCGCCGTCATGCCGGAAAATCCCGCAACGCGCCCCACCAAGGGAGTGCCCGTCGCTTCGTCCACGGCAAGTTTACCCGTGTACTCTTCGTTGTCGTATGTTTCGCCGATGACTTTCAGGTATTCGTTTGCGAACGTCTGCGCGCCGTCATAATAGACGCTGCCGCCCTCGTACTCTCTCCACTGCTGCGCGGGCGCAAGGTCATACCCGCCTTTCATGGAAGTCTCCAGCGTGGTGATGGCATTCATTCCGCTCGCAAGCAGGGCGATCGTCTTGTTGATCAGACTGGTTGCAGCGTTGTCGCCGGAGAACAGACCGATGCCGTAGCCGTCCTCGCCCTCACCGTTGTTCCCGCCCACGGGAGAGGAGAGGCGGACGAACTCTTCGAGCGCATCGCGCATCGACGGCAGCTCGTGCACGCTGCCTGCCGCCGCTTCTTTCGTCGCCGCGCGGTCCTCGTAGGAGACGACGTCGCCTGCCTTGTACGTCTTGCCGTTCAATTCGAGCGTTTCGGCAAGAACGAGGTAGTTGGCGTCCTCGTCTGCCACCGCAAAGTCGTACTTCTTCTCCGATTCGTTCCAGCCGATGCAGTCGCCGCCCACCGACCAGCCATAGGAGAACCACCAATGCGTGCCGGAGCCCGTCTGCGTAGGAGAGGTCTTGTTGTAATCATCGGTGAACATTTTAGAGAGATAGCGGAACTCCTCCCAATTCATCGGAATGCGGTTGTTGAACACCTTATAGACGTCCTCCCCCGCAAGGTTTTTGGAAAGGACCGCTCCCGTATAAGGCGCCTCCTTATACTCCGCGTAGCCGTGCGGCATCACATTGGCATAGGTGCCCGTGCCGTTCAGCTCCTCTTCCGCCACGGAGATGACGTTGATATTCAATGCTTTGAATGCGGACTTGCTGTAATAATACACCATCGGCTCCGACCCGAAGGGAATGCCCTGCAGATCGGCGCCCTCCCCCGCCATGCGGATGCCGTCTGCGCCCGTCTGCTTGTCGATGCGGAACGCCTCCGCGCTGCTTTCGGGAACGTCCTTCTCGGAATAATCTCCGGGAGCGCTCTCGTAATAGCCGCTCAGATCGGTGAAAAGCCCGTCGAGCGCCCACGATTTGAAATTTTCATCCCCCACGGTCATTACGTCGGGCGAGTCATTAAAAAGTGCGCTGCGGTCGAGCTGTGTCCGGTTCTGGCCATCGACAAACACACCGTCCTCGACGCCCTGCCCCGCGTTGTACTCCTTGATCATATCCTGCATCACGCGGTGTCCCGACATGCTCTCGGAATACCAGAACGTGATCTCCGACTGTCCGCTCTGCGGACCGTCGCCACAGCCCGCAAGCCCGAACACCGCTCCGCACGTCAACAGTGCGCCCAACACGATCGCCGACAATTTGCCCGTTCTTTTCATTTTTCACCTCTTCATGATTTTTTTATGTTCAGCGCGCGGATGCGTCCGCACGGAGTTTTTGCGCTTTGCCGCGGAACGTCACGGCATCCGCAGCAATTCTTCCTCTTTTTTCCTGATCAACGCGAAGGGCTGTTCGTCAGGATGATTTTTTTTGTATTCCTGCGGGCTCATGCCCTTTTCTTTCCGGAACACGCGGGAAAAATATTTGACGTCGTCAAAGCCCGACCATTTCGCCGTCTCCGCGACCGTCATGTCCGTCAGCTGGAATCGTTCGCAGGCAACGGCGATCCTGTATGCGTTCATGTACTGCACCGGGGTCATTTGCAGCATCTCGGAAAACAGCGCCGTCAGCGCGCGCACGGAAAGTCCGTTCTCCGACGCGATCTCCTCGTTCGTCAGGGGCAGGCTGAAGTTGTTTTCCATATAGGTCAGAATGTCGCGCATCTGCCGCCGTTTGTGGAGGAGCTTGGGCTCCGTTCTGCCCGCCCGCTCCTGTTCGATACACTTGCTCATGATGAGGATGAGATATGCGCAGATGCGCATCTGCTGCACGTCGCTCTCGTCGAACGAGTCCTTCATCCTCTTCAAAAGTTCCACATAGCTGTCAAATTCGTACAGCGATTTATGGCAATGCTCCTTGGTAAATCCGCATTGGCGGAACATTGCCTCCAGATTGTCGCCCGTGAGTTCCACCCAGATATACGTCCACGGATCCTGCAGATCGGGGTAGTAGTTGTATTGCTCCCCCTGAAAGAGCAGAAAGGACTCGCCGCGCTTGATCTTATAGATCCTGCCGTCCGCCGTGATGAGCGTCCCGCGCCCGAACAGAACAAAGTGCCACGCATTGTTGGGGAGCACCCATGTGACGGGCCTCTTTGAGGGAGAACAGTGTTCATAGCCGACTTTTCCGATCCTGAATTTGTACTCTTCGCCGCATTCGTCAACAGAAAACGTCATCCTGTTCCCCCTTTGTAAAATGGAATAATTCTGTCAGATCAACCACATTCTACCCCCCCCCATTCTATACTGTCAACAGATGTATAAATTTATGCCGAATAATCCACCTTTGCGGACGCAGCCGCACCGCCCCGCCGCAATCTTGCTGAAACAAAAACAGGACTTGACTCCTGCCGGAATCAGTCCTGTTTTTGTTATTTGATTGAGACCGCACCAACGGAAAAAATGTTCCGGTCCTCAACATTCGGCAGAGGCAGATTCTTCCGTTTTTTCCGGCGCAGCCTCCCGTGAAAAATCCAGCTTCCACTTTCCGTCCTTTCTGACAAGTTTGTCATACAGCCACATCCCGTAGCCCAAGGCAAGGAACACAACGAGCAGTCCGAGCACCCACAGCAGGACGCCGCCGTATCCGAGCGTGTTGACGTCCAGGAAAAAATAGGGATACTGAAAGTCGCTTATCGTCGCGCCGAGGATGAAGATATATACGACATACCCCAACGGCACCACCGCGCTCCAAAGCGGCGCAAAGACACTGACAGACTTATGTTCGTCGAACAAAAAGAAATCCAGAACAAACAGGATGGGCACGGCGACGTGGAACGACAAGTTCCCGATATTGCGCCAAAAGCCCATGCTCAGCGGATTCCCGAGCAGGATGCTGTACACCAGAAACGTGACGAGGATCATGACCGTCGTCATGAATTTGAAGAGGCGGATCTTGCGGTTGTGCCCCGTCTTTTCGCCGGCGCGGACGCGCTTGACGTTGTCCGCCAATACGATCACGGAAACACAGAACACAAAGTAGTTTGAGATGTTTGTATAATACTTCAAGAAGCGCCAGGACAGCGGCGCAAGCTCGCCGGGCTGCAAATAGAAGATCCCGAATGTGAGCAGCACCGCCAGCGCCGACACGCAGCACAGCACGATGCGATAAATCATTTGTGTCATTAAATTGTTATTCATACCGATACTCCGTTGCGGAAAGGTTATATGGGAAGATACTCCTTCAACCGTTCCCTGACATACATTTCGTTGACGCCGTAATTTGTCCAAAGCACCACCAGCGGAAGATTTGCCTGTGCAATCACGTTGCGCATTGCTTCAAAATTTTGAGCCGCGGACGCTTTTTCGCCGTTCTCTTCATCGACCTCGATCAATAAAAGCGGATGATATTCGCTGTCCAGAATGCAAAAATCCACGATGCCGTATAATTCTTCGCGCTCGGCAGTGCGCCGCAGCCTTTTGATAACGGAGACGAGCGGCACCTGCGGATGCACGACATACCCGTAAGGGCATAACAGTTTGCAAAGGCAACCGAAAAATGCCCACTCCGTCTCCGTCATCATGTACTCTTTTTTCTGATAGACTTTTTCCGTCTTCGCGCCACGTTTTCTAAAAAACATCATATTTTCCCCCTCCTGCGGCGTCAGGCGTCCTGTTGTTCGTCCTGTTTTGCGTTACGCTTGGCGTTCCGCGTCACCTTCCGCCAATATTCACGTTCACATTGCGCGCAGCAGTATGTCGTGCGCTTATCTGTGTACTCACTGCTGTCTGTGATGACGATCGTCCCGCAATTCCGGCATTCAAAACGGATAGAAGGATATCTTCTCAGACGTTCTTCCTTTGACAATTTCATGTAACTAAACCTTTTTTACCTTTCCGCCGACCAACAAGATCATCTTCACCGCATCCAACGAAAAATCCTGCGCTTCGACGTAGAGCGGCTTATCCAAAACGCCCCGCGCCAAAATTTTGACATACTTGGTGTCGGGCGGAACGACGCCGTTTGCGATCAGCGACTTCAAATTTACATGGGAGTGCGGTTCAAACCGTTTGCTCAGCGTATCGATGTTGACATACTTGCATTTTTTGCGATACTTTTGCGAATTTTCGCCACCCTTCCCGGACTTGCCTGCCGCTGCGGCGGAATAGCCGACGAGGCTGCCGCGCGCAACGGCATCCGGCAGAAGTTCCTCCGCCTCTTCCCGCGTGATGTGACTGCGTATCATGGAGGAAAGATTGACCGCTTCCACGGGCTGCGCGGGCTTTTGCGCAGACTGCACGATCGCCGTTGCCGTCTGCGCGTCCCGCACGATCTGCGTGCCCTGCGTGTTCTGCGCAGAACCTTTGATCAGCTCGCCGATGTTCGCCTTTTCATACGCCGTGCCCTTGCCGATCGTGAGCACTTTTACCAAGCCGTCGCGGATCAGTTCGCGCGTGCTTTTGTAGACATGCTTGAACGTGGTCCGGCTTTCCTTGCCTGCTTCCACGCGGCGGATGTCGTTCCTGCGCGCGACCTCCTGCAAGAGCTCGCAGGCGAATTTCGTTCTGCGTTCGGAGGTGATTTTCAGCAGCATGGGCGTCTTTTCAAAGCGCTTGATCATGCCCACGTCCAGCCCCTCGTATTTGCTGCCTACAAATTCGAGCGGGTCGAGGGCGAACGCCACACATAACCGCCTGCCCTTGAACACAAACGATGCGATCCACTTTCTGCCGCAATAGATGCGCTCCTGCCGCCAGCTGATGGACGTCTGCAATTTCGGATGCGCGCGGACCTCGTCGAGGAGCCGCATGTAGCGCGTCTGCTGTTCGGGCGGAGACTGCAAAAGTTTTGCCTTATAACTGAAATTGAAACGATAACTTGTTTTTTTGCCCGTTGCGTGATCGACCGCGACCACGACTTCCGATTCCGACTCTTCGGCAAAGTCCGAAGCCTTGCCGTTATCGTCCTCGTTCTCCTCGTCTGCGCCCGTGACGATCAGCGCATTGCCGCTCTCCACCGCCGTCGCTTCATACTTCCGCTGCGGAGCCGCCCCCGCCGCAAGAAGCGGCGTGGGACGTTTTTCCAGCAAATATACCACTGCATTCTGCGACATCGTGCGCAGCGCCTTCCTCCGTTTTCTGCCGATCAGCAATAACGCAATGATAATGGACAAGAGGATCAAGCCGATTATGGAAAGCACGATAACCGCAATCAAAATACCTGTACTCATCTGTATCACCGTCCGTTTGCGTTAATTTTTGTATGAAGCATCCGATGCGGCGTAAGCATTCTCCTCGCGCTCTTCATCACGCCTGCGGATCCAGAGCCCGATCGCAGTGGCAAGAAGGATGAGGTCGATGATCCCCAGGATGATGGGAAGGATGATCCAGGGCGAAGGTCCCTGCAAGGGGGCGCCGATCGTGAAGTCGGCAAACGCACTGCCGCCGAGGTAGTTCATGGTCTCCCCGACCGTGACGATCACCCTGTATTCGCCCGCCGTTTTCGGCGCTTCCGTGCTGTCGTATGCGGCGCCGTCCGCCGTCTTACCCGTGTAGCGATAGGTCACGTCGCCGCCGCTCACATTGCCCGTCAGGGTCGGGGCGGACGCCTTTTCACCCGCTCTCCACCCTTCGATCTCCGCTTTTAAGCCGTTCAGGGCTGCTTTGTCGATCGTGAACTGCGTGCTGAGCGTTCCCGTATAGTTGCCCGTTCCCGTAATGACGACGGTCGCGGTCCCCGCATTGACGTTATTGCTGTACGACACGGAATAATCTTCCGGACGGATCGTAGCAGAACCGAGCACTTCGAACTGCGCGTTCAGCGGCTTGCCCGTATAGGTATAATCGCCCTTTACAACAAGCTGAATGCCGTCGGTTTCGAAACTGCGTGCAGCGATCGTGACCGTCGCCATGCCTTCCACCGTCTGATAGTTGGTATAGGACACGCGGAAATACACGACCCCGCTATCGGCAACATTGACAGGCGCATGATCGCGCAGCCAGACGTGTTTGTCCGTGCTGTACTCGACAAGATACCCGTCGGCATGCTGATCTTCCCCGCCGACAAAGCCCGTAACAACGACATCCACGGGATGCTTGGCGCCGTCGTATATGACATCGATGTCCGCTGCGGAAGCCTGCAAGCCTGTTGCCTTTTCGATCGTAAACTGCCACTTGGCATCGCCGAGCCCGCTCGCCTGTTTATAATACTTCGTTTCCGGAATATCCGCGGTCACGCGATACGTCCCCGCATTCACGGGCGCAGACGTGCTGCCGTTGTAGTAATAGGTGACGGCGCCGAGCCCTGCCGTATGGGTAAGTTCCGCATGATATTCCGAAGCATCGTATTTCATGCTTCCGCTGTGGTCCTTGACGCTGAACGAGAAGCTGTCTGCTCCGATCGTCGCCTTTTCCGTCTTCACCGTGAACGTAAACGTGTACGGTGCGGCGGGATTTTTGATCTTCGATCCGTCAAGCCCGCCCGGAAGATAGGTCACGACGAAGGCATAGTCCTTCCGATCGCCCGTGAAATCCAGCTCATCGAGATAGGAGGACGTCAGCGTGAGCGTATCGGACGCGGCATAATCGCCGGATGCGATCGCGTTCCCCGTGACGGAAACAAACGTATTTTCCCCGAACGTCTGCGGCATGGAAGCGCCGTTGTTCGAGAGCTTCACATAATCCGCCGAGACGTCGGACAGTTTTGTGTAATTGCGGAACGTTGCGCTGAACTGCGCCTCATTCCCCACGTTGTCCGTGACCTTGACGTACAGGATGTCATAGTCGGGATCGAGCGCAAGGGTGCTGCCTTTGAGCTGCGCCCAGCCCGTATCCGAAGTGCCTTTGACGAACTTGTACATGATCTCACGGACGCCGCTGCCGCCGTCGGAACCGGAAATTTCCACCGAAAGCGTTCCCGCATACACCCAGAACTCTTCGCCCGCGGGCTTGGTGTCGTTATACAGATCCGCCGTCGAACCGTCGCCGATGTCTGCCGTGGGAGCGGCACTGTCCATCTTGACGGACTTTTCGACAAAGCCGACCTGCCCCTTCGCGTTCTTATAGTAGAACCTGAATGCGGCGTCGTCCTTGGTCGCCGTAACGTCTTTTCCGAACGACGTCAGCGCCGTTCCGACCTCGTAACCGCTCTTTGCGGTAAACCTGACGGCGTTCTTGTCCCAATACACGGAGCCGTCGAAATAACCGTTGCTCTCCCATGCATCGGACGCATCCAGCCAATCGACATCGAAGGACGACATCGAAGGCGTGGTGACGCCGTAGTTCCCCGCAGGGTCGGTTGCCGTCACCGTGACACGGTATGTTCCCTTGGCAAACGGAATTTCGAACCTTTCCGTGTAAGCGCTGCCGTCAAATTGCAGCGGATACTGATTGGAAGCCCCGCCCACGCTGAACCTGACCGTGAGCGTCACCGTCAACCCGTTCGGAAGCGCACTGCCGTCCGCAGACATCAGTTTTGCGGTGATGAACATCTTGCCCGTCGAATCCACGGTGAAGATGACATCCGCGCCGAGCAGATCGCCGTTGCTGTCCGAAAGCTGCAGCTTCGATGTCAGCTGCACCAGCGCGAGGCTGAATGCCTTTTGCTCGGTTGCCGAATCGAGCACATAGTTTCCGAGCGTGTTGCCGGAGAGTTCCGCCGTGATCGTGTACGAACCGGATTTTTCCAGCGTGACGGTCGCGCCTTTCTGATCGACCTGCGTGCTCTTGGCATGCAGCAAGACCATAACGCCGCCGTCAAGGATGTCCGACGTATTCACGGAGATCACATATCCGCCCGCTTTATAATCCGCGCTGTCCTTCCACGCGCCGCCGTCCAAAAGCCATGTCAGCGACACCGTTTTCGGCGTGATCGTGAAGCTCTTGCCGAGCGCCAGCTGCGAAAGTCCATGATAGTTGCTGCCCTCCGCAACGTCGATGAAGATGTAGTAGACGCCCGTGTTCAGAGGCTGCACCTGTTTGAACGTGGCGGCATCGGAGGAATACAGGACCGTAACGGCGCCCGCCCCGACGAGCTGCTTGATAAACGCCACATCGGCGGACTTTTCCGCAGCGCTATACGTCGTATCCGCGGGAGCGGTAAAGTTGAAATCGGCTGCCGAGAGCTGCGCCTTTTCGATGGTGAAATCCACCGTGACCGTGCCCTGATAGTTCCCCGTGCCGCGAAGCGTCACATGCGCCGTACCTGCATCGGTGTTGTCCGCATAGCCATCGATCGAAATATCGCTCTGCGCAATGGCGATGCTGCCGTCCGACAGGCTGAAATCGGCGGGCGTGAGCGTGTGCGCACTGCCCTGATAGGTGTACGTTCCGTTCACCGAAATGCTTGCGTTTGCAAGGTCGCGCGGCGTGATGGTCAATTCCACATCGCCCGTCAAAGTGTTGTAGTTCTTGTTGACGAGGCGGTAATACACGCGCGTGCTGTCCGCCACGCCGACCGCTTCGATGGGCGACGAAGACCAGCTGCTGCCGTTCTTGCTGAACTCAACGGTAAAATCGCCGATGTCGTCGCCGTTCTTGAATGCGCCCGGCGCAAGCACGATGCTGTGCTTTTGCCCGTCGTATTCCGCAGTGACCCCTACCGTGGCGTCCGTGAGAGTTGCGGGCAGAATTTTATACTTGGGAAGCGGCAAAAACGTCACTTCATAATTTGAACTCGGGTCCACGGCAACGATTTCGTATTCTCCCACGGAGCTGTATTCATGGGCAGTCGTATACGCGTAATACGCAACATCGCTGCCGACGACCGATCCCACCGTGACCGTGGACGTAAGGTCCGCGATCGGATCGCCGTAGACGCTGGAAGCCGCATGGTACTGCACCGTGATCCTGCGCGGCTCGATCTTGAACGTGTACAGGCTGTCGACGGTGGCGTCTTTATACAGATTGGAATTTGTGATGCGGACCGTAACGCTCCAGCTGCCCGCCTCGACGGGGGCATCCTCGCCGGGCAGAACGACGTCCACGGAGGACGGCAGGACGTAGCGCGCATACGCCTTGGACACATTGACTTGGGCATACCCGACCGAATAGTCGCCGTCAAACTTCGACGACATCTGCACGGTTGCGGGGAAAGGCGTGCCGTCGTACATGAAATCGTTCTTCGACGTGCCGTGCCCGTCCACGGTGACCGTCACGAAGCTCCTGTCGAAGTTTGCCTTCGTCACCGTAAGCGTATAGTCAAAGCTATGCTCCACGTTCTGATTTTTGACTTGCGACCACGCCGTAAGCCCATTCGGAAGATATTCGACCGTAAAGACGAACTTTGCCGTATTCTGAGCGTGCATGTCAAGC
Organism: uncultured Clostridia bacterium; assembly: GCA_944343275.1. GTDB lineage: Bacteria > Bacillota > Clostridia > Christensenellales > Borkfalkiaceae > Gallimonas. Next base: position 61,435 of record CALVMH010000009.1, read on the forward strand.
GCATCGAGATAGCTGCCATTGAGCGTTATGATCGTCGTGCCGGTATAATCACCCGACGAAAGCGCCGAACCGCCGTTTTTGACGGACAGCAGCGTGGTGTTCCCCAGATCGATCTGCGCGCCTGCCGCAGTCAGTTTTGTATAATTCCCGTCCGCGTCCGCAAGCGGGGTGAATTGCTTGTACGACGCAGTCGCAACCGTGACGTTCCCGACGCGGTCCGTGACCCTGATATAACAGACGGTGTAGCCGTTGTTCAGGGTAAAGGTGCCCGTGGAGGGAAGGGACATATATGACGTTTTTGCGCCCGATGCATCCCCGAAGGCATACTCACGGCTTTTGATGCCGCTTGACGTGTTCTCATTGCCCGGATCGCTGAACTGCGCGAACACATCCAACGAACCCGTGTACAAAAAGAACTTTTTACCCGTCTCCCCGCTCGCATCCAGAAGGTCTGTCCCGTCGTCATCGTGCAGCGTCACTTCGGGGACTTTGATATCCCGATGGGTGTAATAGATGTCATAACCGACAAAGCCCGTGGATTCTTCCAAAAAGTAAACGATCAATCCGGTTGCGTCATATCCTACAAACGAGTCTACCCAGCCGGAATAGCTCGACGGATACTTCCCACGGGTATCGGAGACCTTGTATCCCTTGTTGGGCTTGAACGTGACCCCGTTGCTGTCATTGGTCCAATAGTGCTTGTTCTCCTCAAACGTCACATTCTGCATCGTGAACCATGTATCGAGACTTTTCGCATAATTAACTTCATACATCATGGAAACCGTCTCGACGACATGATTGGACGCAGTCCCTGTGATCGTAACAGCGTAGGACTTGCCGGAACTTCCGGTCAGCTCACCCATATCGGCTGTTCCGACAAATGCGCCGTTTTGATTTGTAAGCTGCACGGTTGTCGAGGCGACTTTTACAGTCAGAACGACATCGCTTGTGAACGCCTTGCCGGACGCATCGGAAATTTTCAAATTGATGGTAATGTGATTGTTCGTGTCGAGCGAATAACGGTTTTCGAGCGGCGTTTTGCCGTCCTTGGCAAAGAATTCGACCTTCAACCCGAGCACGCCGTTTCCGATGAAGAGGGTGTTCGTCGCGCCGGACAACTGATAGTTGGACTTCTTTGACCCGTCGAGCTTCACCTCCAGCTGATAGGGCACATCGAACGCATCGGTCAGACGATATTCCGTAGCGCTCACCCGCGTGCCCACGGGGTTTTGATCGATCTCTGCGACCGACAGTTCGATCGAAATGCTGTCCTGCGCGAGCAGACCGGGAACGGAAACCTTGACCAGATGCCCCCCCGCAGTATAATCTATACTGCTCTGCCATGCGCTGCCGTTGAGCAGCCATTCGGCGGTGACGGGCTTAGCATTGATCCTGAACCTTATCGTCGCGGAGCCGGTATAGTTTCTCTTTGCTTCCAGATTGATCGTCGCCAGCCCTGCGTCGGTATTGTTCGTGTAATCTTTGATATAGAAGTCATCGGATGTGATGGGGATCGTTCCGTCCGAGTACGTCAATTCGCTCAACTGCGGCGTCTTTGCAGTGCCGTCGTAGGTATAAGACACCGATGTCTGGAACTTGACATTTGACAGTTTGCGCTGACCGATCGTGAAACTGAGCGTTTTGGTCCCCGTGAAATTGCCAATCCCTTCGATGACGACCTGCGCCGTCCCGGCATTGACGTTGTTGGAATAGCTGCGGATTTGAATGTCTTTCGCGGTAAATTGCACGGGTCCGCTCTGCGACAGGTTGGCAAATTGCGGTCGGTGCTCGGTGCCGTTGTACTCATACGTACCCGTCACCGAAACCGTCGCGTTTGCAATGTCATACTGCCCGATCTCGATGAGGAAGGTCTCCTCGCCCGCGGGGATCCAGAAGTAGTTCGAACTTGCCTCCTGATAGGAAAGAACGATCTCATACTCCCCTGCGTTCACGGGCAAGCCCTGCTGCAAGGCGGAATCGGAAACGGAACGGTATTGATATGTCGGGGTCAGGTTGAACCGCGCGTTCACGAACGTGAAGTCCGTGCCCTGTTCCAGCGACTTGCCGTCATAGACGGGCGTGCCCGGCTGCACTTGATAGGCGCCCGTCAGCACGGCGTCGGTGTAGCCCGCCTTGACTTCCTCGCTGCCCTGATAGCCGGGGTCCTGCGTGATGTCGTCCAGATAGGAAGTGCTCTCGAGCGTGAAGTTCCCGTTTTTGACGCTCTGCGCCACATCGTATTGGAAAAATCCTTCCGAAACAACGATGTTCGCCTTGGTCGAGGTTTCCTTAAAGCTCATCCCGATGGTCGCCTTCTCTTTGAGATGGCAGTTGCGGATCTCGATCGTGGCGCCGCTTCCGCTCCCCACGATGGCGTACCCGAAAGAGGCGATCTCGAAAAGGTTGCCCTCCATGCGCAGCCCGTCGATGACGATCGTGCCATTCTGCTCCGCACAGATCGCGCCGCCAAGTCCGTTAAATCTATTCAAATAGTAAGCATCTCTGAAATAAACATCTCCGATAATGCAGTCCTTGACGTCGATCCTGGCGCTCCCTGCGGCATGGATCGCCACCCCGCTGATTCTTTGATTAGGAGGGCTCATCGCCCCAAATATGTAAATGTAACCGATGTCAACATTTTCCAGCATGCAGGTTACGTTATCCTGTGCATATATGACACCGCAGCCAATGCTTTTCTGACTGTCATAGATATACTGATTCGCGGCGCAGTGCCCGTACAGCTGAACATCCCGCACGGTGACCGTGGCACTGCCCGTTGCGTGGATCACGGCACCCATGTTACTGACAACTCTACCGATGATCATGCCGCCCTTCATTGTATGTCTATACTGCGGATTCTCTTGTGAAGTTTCAAGGTCTTTCGTGTCTTCCCACGAAAGCCAATGTCCGCCGACACCGCCCGCAAAGCCGTTAACACCCTGATCATAAATTTCATGCTCTTCGTCCTTCGGTGCGGAATCCAAGAGCGTAAAGACGGCATTATCCCCCACCTGAAAATAGGGATTCATCCCGTAACCCCAGCTGCCGCTTCCCTGAATATGATCTTCAGACGTATAGAACAGTTTGCCGTTCAGATCGAAGGTCACGTCCGAAGTGCCTTTGATGATGTATCCCGGTTTGCCCGCATCGAATTCCGACACGCTGTCCGCGATATAATAGTGCCCGGAAGTCAGCTCATAAGGGTCGCCGTCCGTCCCGCTGAAAGGAAGCGACTGCCACTGCACGCTGCCGTCCACCCGCACATAGCCCGCCACTTTGGAAGGCGCATCTTCCGCGCCGAGCAGCTCCGCGCCGAATTCATGCGCGTCGGTCTGCGTGCCCTTCAAGGTGATCGTCGCCACGCCGGAGGCATCCATGGCGACAGGCGCCCCCACGGCTTGCGTTCCGCTGTAAAATTGAACTGCCTGACCTTCGCCTTCCGGGCGCTTGCCCGTCAGCGTCGCCCGCAGCGTAAACCTGCCGGGCGAACGGTCCGTTGTCTCCAATCTGAGATTCGTTGCATCACTGAGCTGCACCTGTTCTGCCTGCTCGATCGGCGCGGCGTCCGACCCAAAGACGCCCGCTGCCGCCAATGTAGCAAACGTAAGTGCACATGCACCGATGCCCATCAGAAGCGCTACGATCTTCTTTTTTGTTTTCTGCATACTTTCTCTCCCGTTTATCCCCTTCCGATTTTGTTGCAAGGGCTCCGAAAAAGTATACTTTTTCGGAATTTTTCACTTTTAACCCCCCCCCTGAAATGCTGTTTTTCCGAACAAATTTGATATAATGAGTTAACATTCAAACATCAAAGGAGTATCGGAACATGGCACAATACGCATATGCAAGGGTCTCTTCTCAATCCCAGAATCTGTCGCGGCAGCTCGATCGGTTCCTTGCGCTCGGCATTGAAAAACGGCACATTTTTTCCGACAAAATTTCCGGAAAAGAATTCGTAAGAAAAAACTATAACGCGCTCATCCGCAAACTGAAAAAGGGCGACGTGCTCTTTATTCTGAGCATCGACCGCCTCGGCAGAAATTACGATATGATCTTAAAAGAATGGACGCGCATCACAAAGGACATCGGCGCGGACATCGTGGTGCTGGACATGCCCCTTCTGGATACCCGCACGCGGACGGGAGATTTGACGGGCAGGTTCGTCGCCGACCTTGTGTTGCAGATCCTCTCCTATGTCGCGCAAAAGGAGCGTGAAAACCTCAGAGAACGCCAGCGCGAAGGCATTGCCTCCGCCAAAAAACACGGCGTGCAGTTCGGCAGGCCTGCCGTCCCGCAGCCGGATACCTTTTCGGAGATCGTCCGCGAATATAAAACAAGGGAGATCACGTTCTGTGAAGCGCTCTCCCTTTCCCACATGAAAAAAACGACGTTCTATCTGCGCATGAGCCAACTGTTCGCCGCACACCCGACCTACGATTTATAGGCGGCGTAATTTGAGTGCAGAAGGCTTCCCCTTGGGGGGTGAGCCGCACGTTATGCGCACCACCACGGTGTGGTGTGCGCGCGCGGCAAACTGAGGTTTTTGCCATTGCGGGCAAAAACCGTGACCGCTGGCGGCGTTCCCCTTGCGCCGCCGAGAAGCTGTCCCGAAGGGACTGATGAGGGGGAAAGAACGGGAAACGGTACCCTGTGTGCCCCCTCATCCGTCAGGCTCGTTCCTCGCCTGCCACCTTCCCCCGAGGGGGAAGGCATTGCCTTTACGCAAATGCGCGGCGTTCCCCTTGCGCCGCCAAGAAGCTGTCCCGAAGGGACTGAGGATTGTAAAGGCTTCCCCTTGGGGGGGGGAACATCGTTCCCGAGGGGGGGATTGTGAAAAAATCGGAAAAATTTTTGGTTTGGGTCTTGACGAACGGTAAAAATATGATATAATAACGTTTGGAAAAACATGCGGGCGGAAGCGTCCGCAAAACAAAAGGAGTAGTAGTTTATGGCAAGATTTACGTTACCCAGAGACCTGTATCACGGCAAAGGCTCGTTGGAAGCGCTCAAGACCTTCCAGGGCAAAAAGGCGATGATCTGCGTCGGCGGCGGCTCGATGAAGAAGTTCGGCTTCCTCGATAAGGCGATCGCATATTTGCAGGAAGCCGGCATGGAAGTCAGGCTTTTCGAGGGCATTGAACCCGATCCTTCCGTGGAAACGGTCATGAAGGGCGCGGAAGCGATGCTCGAATTCGAACCCGATTGGATCATCGCAATGGGCGGCGGCTCCCCCATCGATGCCGCAAAGGCGATGTGGATCAAGTATGAGTATCCCAAGATCACGTTCGAAAAGATGTGCAAAGTGTTCGGGATTCCGCAGCTGAGGAAAAAGGCGAAGTTCTGCGCCATCTCCTCGACGAGCGGCACGGCGACCGAAGTCACCGCGTTCTCCATCATCACCGATTATGCAAAGGGCATCAAGTACCCGATCGCCGACTTTGAGATCACGCCCGATGTCGCCATCGTCGATCCCGAACTTGCCGAGACGATGCCTAAAAAGCTCGTTGCGCATACGGGCATGGACGCCATGACGCACGCCATCGAAGCGTATGTATCCACGGCGCACTGCAATTATACCGATCCTTTGGCGATCTTTGCCATCAAGATGATCGAAGAAGACCTCGTCAAATCCTATAACGGCGATATGGAAAAGCGCGATGCGATGCACGACGCACAGTGCCTTGCCGGAATGGCGTTCTCCAACGCGCTCCTCGGCATCGTGCACTCCATGGCGCACAAGACGGGCGCAGCGTTCGCGGACTACGGCGCGCACATCATCCACGGCGCGGCGAACGCGATGTATCTTCCCAAGGTCATCGCCTTCAACGCGAAGAACCTTGCAGCACGCCGCCGCTACGGCGAGATCGCCGATTACATGGGCATCTGCAACAAGAGCGCCAGCGATTCCGAAAAGGTGCGCGCCCTCATCGCCTACCTCAGGAAGATGAACGACGACCTCAACATCCCGCACTGCATCAAGAATTACGGCGCGGACAGCTATCCCTGCGAACAGGGCTTCGTTCCCGAAAAGGTGTTCCTCGAAAGGCTGCATGACATTGCCGTCAACGCCATCGGCGACGCCTGCACCGGCTCCAATCCCCGCAGACCTTCCGTCGAGGAGATGGAAAAGCTGTTAAAGTGCTGCTACTACGATACCGAAGTCGATTTCTGAGTGACGTTCAAAAAGGGTCTCCCTGCGGGGAGGCCCTTTTTTGATACGAACGCGCGTCGGACAGAAGGACGAAGAACATGCCGCGCCTATCCGTCATTCTGAGCGAAGCGGCGGAAATTCCCCTCAATGTCATTCTGTGCGGAGCGGCGGAAGGGCTTTGACGAAGCGGCGCACAAGCACGAAGTGCAAAGCAGGCGTCGCTCCTTCCGCAGCCGAGAAATCAAAAGGGGTGGATTGTAAAGGCTTCCCCTTGTGGGGTGAGCCGCGCGTTATGCGCACCACCACGGTGTGGTGTGCGCGCGCGGCGAACTGAGGTTTTTGCCATTGCGGGCAAAAACCGTGACCGCTGGCGGCGTTCACCTTCCGCCGCCGAGACAGCTGTCCCGAAGGAACTGAGGATTGTAAAGGCTTCCCCTTGGGGGGTGAGCCGCGCGTTATGCGCACCACCACGGTGTGGTGTGCGCGCGCGGC
>CALVMH010000010.1 GCA_944343275.1 uncultured Clostridia bacterium
TGGGCGTCATGGAGAGGATGATGGCGCGCGTGCGCTCCAGCTTCTTCTCGTCCAGGTCCCCTTCCTTGATTTTCAGCTTGCTGCCGGGGAGCATCCCCATGAGCGCCGACGCGCCGCCCATCTTTTTGAGCGCCTCGAACTGCGCAAGATAGTCCGCGAGCGTGAAGGAATTTTCGCGCATCTTGCGCTCCATCTCCTTCGCCTGCTGCTCGCTGACCGCCTCCTGCGCCTTTTCGATGAGGGAGAGCACGTCGCCCATGCCCAGGATGCGGGACGCCATGCGGTCGGGATAGAAGGGTTCGAGGTCGGTGAGTTTTTCGCCCACGCCGATGAACTTGATGGGCTTGCCCGTGACCGCCTTGATGGAGAGGCACGCGCCGCCGCGCGTATCGCCGTCCAGCTTGGTGAGGATGACGCCCGTCACGCCGAGGCGCGCATTGAACGTCTCCGCAACGGTGACGGCGTCCTGCCCCGTCATGGCGTCCACGGTGAGCAGCACTTCGGTGACGGGGACGGCTTTTTCGATGTCCTCCAGCTCCTTCATGAGCGCGTCGTCGATATGCAGGCGCCCCGCCGTGTCGACGATGACGGTATCGTACCCCATTTTGAGGGCGTATTCGACCGCCTGTTTCGAGGTCTTGGCGGGATTTTGCGTCCCCCTTTCAAAGACCTCCGTCTCCGCCTTCTTCCCAACCACTTTGAGCTGTTCGATGGCGGCGGGGCGGTAGATGTCGCACCCGACGAGGAGGGGCTTTTTGCCCTGTTTTTTGAGGAGCAGGGCGAGCTTTCCGCACAGCGTCGTCTTGCCCGCGCCCTGCAGGCCGCACATTAAGATGACGGTGGGCGGCTTGGGGGAAACTTCCAGCTTGGCGCCCGAAGGTCCCATGAGGGCGATGAGCTCCTCGTTGACGATCTTGATGACCTGTTGGGCGGGATTGAGCGATTGCAGCACTTCCTGCCCCACCGCCTTTTCGGAGACCTCGGCGATGAACTGTTTGGCAACTTTGATGTTGACGTCCGCCTCCAAAAGGGCAATGCGCACTTCGCGCATGGCGGAACGGATCTCCAGCTCGGTGAGCTTTCCGCGCTTGGTGAGTTTGCTGAAAATATGATTGAGCCGCTCGGAGAGCGATGCAAACAATGCCATTTCCGCACCTCCCTTTTATAACAATGTATCGGAATGCCGCTTGATCGCCTCGGCGACCTCGGCGGAAAAATCTTTGTGAAGGATCGCCTCCGCTTCGCCGCGCTGCCGATCGGGGAGCGTCTGCGCCCAGCGGGAAAGCTCCGTCATAAGAAGGGACTGCGCGAGCGAAACTTCCGTAAAATGGCGCAGAAGGTGCAGCTTTTCCTCGTACTCCTCCATGAGGCGGCGCGCCTTTTGCAGCGTATCGGAGATGCTCTGCCGCGAGCACCCCTTCTGCTCGGCGATCTCGGCAAGCGATAAGTCACAGTTGAAATAGAGGTCGGTGACTTCGCGCTGATGGTCGGTGAGCAGCGGATTGTAGACATCCCACAGCCGCAGAAGATGTAAGTCCATGCGCGTTCCCTCCCTGCTTCCCGCCTATTATATCCGAATACAGAACGCCTGTCAAGCATTTTTACTTGACAGGCGAAAATTTTTTCGGATCGGGCGCGCATTCCGCAAAAAAGGAGCCCGAAGGCTCCTTCTTGCAAGCGGATGACCAAAGGCGTGCCGCCGCGTCAGATGCGGGCAACGCCCGTCTTTTTGGCAGCTGCCATGACCGCCTTTGCCACCGCGTCCTTCACATGGGGATTGAAGGAATCGGGGATGATATAGTCGGGCGTCAGCTCGCTTTCGGGGATGACGGAAGCGATCGCCTCGGCTGCCGCGATCTTCATCTCGTCGTTGATGTCGCTCGCGCGCACGTCAAGCGCGCCGCGGAAGATGCCGGGGAACGCCAGAACGTTGTTGATCTGATTGGGGAAGTCGCTCCTGCCCGTGCCCATGATGCGCACACCCGCCGCCTTTGCCTCGTCGGGCATGATCTCGGGAACGGGGTTTGCCATCGCAAAGATGATGGGATCGGGCGCCATGGTGCGTACCATGTCCGCGGTGAGGCTTCCGGGAGCGGAGACGCCGATGAACACGTCCGCGCCCTTGACGACCTCCGCAAGGCTGCCCTTCTTCTTTTCGAGGTTGGAAATTTTTGCCATCTCTTCCTTGATGGGGTTGAGACCGTCGCGTCCCTCATAGATGGCGCCCTTCCTGTCGCAGAGAATGACCTTTTTAAGTCCCCTGCTCATGAGGAGTTTTGTGATGGCGATGCCCGCCGCACCCGAACCGTTGACGACGACGGACAGGTCCTCCATCTTCTTGCCGACGAGCTTCAAGGCGTTGATCATCGCCGCAAGCGTGACGACCGCCGTTCCGTGCTGATCGTCGTGGAAGATGGGAATGTCGCACACCTCTTTGAGGCGCTTTTCGATCTCGAAACAGCGGGGCGCGGAGATGTCCTCCAAGTTGATGCCGCCGAAGCTCCCCGCAAGAAGCTGTACGGTGCGGACGATCTCGTCCACGTCCTTGCTCCTGACGCACAGAGGGAAGGCGTCCACGTCGCCGAACGTCTTGAAGAGGGCGCACTTGCCCTCCATGACGGGCATGCCTGCTTCGGGACCGATGTCGCCCAGCCCCAGAACGGCGGTGCCGTCCGTCACGACCGCCACGAGGTTGGCGCGGCGGGTGTAGGTGTAGGACAGATCGACGTCCTTGCTGATGGCGAGGCAGGGTTCCGCAACGCCGGGCGTGTAGGCGACGGCAAGTTCTTCACGGTTGGTGATGGGCGCACGGGTGACGACCTCGATCTTGCCCTTCCATTCCTTGTGCTTGTCAAGCGCGAATTGTTTTTTATCCATGTTGAATACCTCTTGAATGAAATTCAGATGTTGAGAGATTTGAGGAACGCCCTGATCTGTTCGGCGGAATAGCGGAGTTTTTCCACTTCCTCGGCGGTGAAATCGTACACGAGATTGCCGGACACGCCTTCATCCCCCACGAAGGAGGGAACGCTGATGGCGACGTCGCTGATGCCGAAGTAGTCATGCAGCACGCTTGTGACGCTGAAAATGCTGTGCTTGTTTTTGAGCACCGTGCTGGCGAGCTCCGCGGCGATGGCGGCAATGGCATAGTTGGTGACGCCCTTGCGCTTGATGACCTGTGCGCCCGAGGAGACGGTATCCCGGATCACGTCGTCCTTGTCGAGCGCGATGCCGCGGCGTTCGCAGAAGGAATCGAGCCGCATGCCGGAGATGTGCACCGAGCTCCACACCGCAAATTGGCTCTCGCCGTGTTCGCCCGCCGTAAAGCCGTGCACGTTGCGGATGTCCGCTTCCAGCCGCGTGGCGAGGAAATAGCGGAACCGCGCGCTGTCGAGCACGGTCCCCGTGCCGAACACCCTGCCCGCAGGCAAGCCGCTCTCCTTTTGCACGAGGTAGGTGATGACGTCCACGGGGTTGGAGATGACCATCACCGCGCCGCCGTTATAGTACTTCATGATGTTCTTTGTGACGTCGCGCGCGATGGCGATGTTCTTGGACGCGAGGTCGAGCCGCGTTTCGCCGGGCTTTCTGCCCACGCCCGCAGTGATGATGATGAGGTCGCTGTCCACGACGTCCGCATAGCTTCCGCTGTGGATGTTCATCGAACCCATCGTGATGATGCCGTGGCTGATGTCCATCGCCTCGCCTTCCGCCTTCTCCGTGTTGACGTCGATGATGACGATCTCCGAGCAGAGACGCTGCGTGGCAATGGAAAACGCGACGGACGAGCCGACCGCGCCTGCGCCGATGATGCTGATCTTGGTAGGTTTCCTGTCCATATTTCTGTTGCTCTATCCTTTTCTATAAAAATATTTTTCGGATGATTTCCACCATTCCGCCCACGATACATTATAACACTACATACGCCGCCTGTCAAGGACGAAATGCACAAAATAAAGAGATTTCGTAAAAATTCGGGGGTTGACTTTTTGCCGCCGCGGGTGTATAATCCGAAAAAAAAGGAGTACGCCATGAGCAGCTTCAAAGACTTACGCATCGTAGACAATTTCTATCAGACTTCCGCCTTCTTCCCCATGCCGACCGTGCTTGTCGGCACGCTGGACAAGGACAAAAAAACGAGCCTCGGCTCCTATTCCCTGTGCTTCCCCTATTACATTGCCGGCAAAGACCGCTATGCCATGCTTTTGGAATGCCGCAACAGTTCCAACACGGCGCAGCACATTCTGGCGGGAAGCAAGGTCTCTTTGAACTTTATCCCCGACGACAGGAAATATTTCCGCGAGGCGGTGCGGCTGGGCTTCCCGGGGGACACCCCCGCGGAGAAGATGAAAAACTGCCTGTTTACCCTGGAAAAGGGACAGGCGGAGGGCAAGCGCCCGCTCGTCGTCAAAGAGGCGTTTCAGGTATTCGAATGCACCTGGAACAGCGCGCTCGAAAACGCGTTTGAAGACAAGCCGGGGCAGCTTGAGGGGTACGAGCCCCCCTACCGCTCCTTCAACGGCATCACGAGCAAGTTCGGCGCGCACTTCATTTTAAGCATCGACAAGATTTTGATGAAGGAGAAGTATTGGAACACCATCGTCAACGGGGTAAAGGCTTCGGGCTTCCCCGCCGTGCCCGTTGACTACGGCTACCGCGACAGCACCAACTTCTGGTGTTCTCCCTTCAAAAAGCCGTTTGCGGAAAAAATTCAGGCAAAGGAGGGCGACGTCAATTCCGTCGTCTATGCGGCGGAGCGCATCGATCCCGACGTCAAGTTCACAAAAGAAGCATGCGCGAAGCTGACCAAGATCCCACGCGTCTTTTTGAAAGCGGCACTCACGCAGATGGTGAAGATCGCCAAGGAGGAAGGGATCAGCCTCATCGACGAAGCGGCGCTCGCCGTCATCAACGACAAGCGCAGAAAGGAAAAGAAGTGACATTTGGCAACAGCCCGCCGACGCTTTTAAGCGTCGGCGGGCTGTTGCTGTCTGCGGTCTGTTTCAGGAGCCCTGCGGAAGCGTTTCTACATTGTCCAGAATAAACTCATAACGCGAGCTTCCGCCGCTCGGATCGTAAGCCCAAAGCACCGTGGTACCGACGGCAACGTTCTCTTCCCCGAAAGCGAGGATGTCGACGTCAAACCGCAGCGCGATGCTCTGCGCAGGGTCTTCCGATGCGACTTCCAGCGCAAAGCAATAAGTGTTCACGTTGACCTCGGTAAACCCTGCTTCGTATCGCTTGCCGTTTTTGTCAATGAAGCTGACGGAAATACCGTCCCCCTCTTTGTATCGGCTCCAATCGATGGTGACCTACACTGCCGTGCCGTCGTACTTCAAGCCGTCCGTGCAATTGAGATAGTAGCGCATCGTCGGCTTTGTCTGCCCGCCTTCGCCCTCGAAAATGCCGTCCGAACATTCGATGATTTTGGTGAAGGTGAGAATGTCTTCCAGCACCCACGAAGTGCAGAGCTTCCGAAACTGCCCCTTCGTTCCGCCGAACACGATTTTTTCCAAGGCATATTGCGGTTCGCCGTTTTCGCCGTAATTGAAAACGGAAAATTCTTTGAGCGTCGCGGGCAGGTGCAGTTCGGTAACGCCCTCTACGGTCGGTTCGGGCAGATCGGTTTGCGGCGACGTGTTGCGAAGTACAAACCGATAGACGGGGTAGCCGAAGATTGTTTCAGGCACTTTTATAATGTCCTCTTCTCCCCAATACCCGGTGACCGACGCATACGGCTCGCCGTATTCCGAATCTTCCTCCGTAATGAACCCAATTGACTTGAAATCACACAAAATTTTATATTCCGCGCGCTCCTCGTCCGTCATGGAACGGAAACGATAGGTACGCGCAATGTCCTGTTCGCCGTAAGTGATGTGCGAAATAAGTTCTGTCGCCTCGTACTGCGTCGAACCGCGCAGATCGCTCGGCATAAGATCGTTGCCCTTGCCGCTCGTCATCAAATGGAAAACAGAATAGGGCATCGAAATTGTCGCGGGATACAAAATGTTCTCTTCAAAGCGTATGACTTTTTCGGTAAGTTCTACCTCTTCGACCTCTCCGAGAAGTTCCTGTCCTTCGGCATCGTACCCGCGATTGCCCAGCCAGACACTGCCCGCAATGTCGAGAAGAACGTGCTGCGCGCCGCCGCCGAGATTGAGCGTCAGTGTTTCTGTTCCCGTTGTGCCCGTAACAACCACTTCTCTCGCGGGGAACGCGGTCGCCAGCATCATGTCGGACACGGAATTTGCGATGTGGATGGTCAGTTTATCGAGCGAAATATTTTTTGCCTGTGTCTGTTCGGAATAACTTTCGCCAAGTACCCAATTTGCGGCGAGAAGTCCGTCCTGCGTGACGGTAAGCTCTTTCAATGCGGAGAAAGTACCGTTGCGAAGGCAAAATGCCGCCGCTTGGGAAACGGGCGCGTCGAGCGTCAGCTCTGTCATGGCGCTGTTTTGCGGAATGTAAAGCAAGGTCCCGCTCCTCTTTGCATACAGGCAGCCATCGCGCAGGGAAAAGATGGGAGAATTCCCCGTAAGTTCGATGCTCTGCAAAAATTCCATGTTGCCGTTTTCGTCGCGGAGTTCGAGCATGAAATCTTCGACGGAGCAATTGGTGATGCCGTTCTCATCCTTTACGGCGCGAACGGACGCGGGAATGACGAGCTTTTTGACGTGCGCGGGGAAGTAGGGCAGCGAAACGATCGCCGTGACGTCGGACGGGATCTCCACGACGGACGGGCACTTCGCATCGTCGCCCTGCCAGCCGTACAGGACGCCGTTTTCGATACGCAGCGAATCGGGCGCCGATATCATTCCGGAATCGGGCAAATAGACAAGCAATGACTTCTCCCATTCCTCCTGTGAAATCGTATAGCGGATATCGTCGTATACACCATCGATAAACGTTGTATCCATATCCGCGAAATCCTGTTCTACTGCGGCGTAGCATTCGCCGACGACAACCGGATCGATGATCGTATAGCCCTGTCCGTTATAGTCGTACTGCACATAGGAATTGCCCGCGATTTCTTCGTTGCTTATGTAGGAGATCGCCAAAAACTCTTTGCCGCTGTTCCCGTAGAGGAACAGCCGGTCTTCGTCTGCCTCGGCGTAGCGGAGCGCGCGAAATTCAAAATCCCGCTCGCCCCTGTAATCGATCTCCATATAGTAATAAGCGCTGTCTTCTTCCGACTGCGATAACAGATAGGTGATCTTGCGCGTGCCTTCGGAGAGCGTCGTAAAATACTGCTGCCAGCTCTCGATGCCGATGCCGATGTTGTAAAATTCCGTCGCGCCGTGGTAGGTGCGGATGGCATTGCCCCCCACCAGCGGAAGATAGAACGTTTGCTCGAATACCGTTTTATAAAACGATGTATTGTCCGAAACCTCCTTCTCCTTTACGCCGTCCAGATATGCGAACAGGCTTGTCTTGTCGTCCGCGGTGAACGCCACGGGACGGGCGCACATTCCCGTTGTTGTGTCTGCGGACGCAAAAGCCGCCTTTGCGCCGAGTTCCACATCTTCAAAGGTGTTTTCGATGACCGTGGCGACGATTTTTTCGTATTCTTCAAATTCGGGGTTTTTTGCGGGGATGTCGCCGCAAGCTGCCAATCCGAACGCCGACGCCGCGAGCATGACGGCGGATAAAGCGCCGACAACCAACTTCTGTTTCATGTTTGCCCTCCAAGCTGATTTCGCAGGGCAAAAAAAAGCGTGCCTTCAACCGAAGACACGCCCTGCATTGTATCTCCGATCGTTGGCACTCAAACTTCCTATCCGCGAGGAAATAGAGATACGAAATGCCTTATTCGTACCTCGCGGATCAAATATGAAGTTTAAGTGCCGATTACAGTATAGCACAATCCTCCGAAAAAAGCAAGAAAGAAATTTCAGAACATGCAAAAAACGGCGGAGGGCTCCGCCGTTTTTTTGTTCCGATGAAGTTTTCAGGCAGCACGCCGCGCGCGGGCGTTATGCCTCGTCCCCGGCGCTTCCCTTGCCGCCGTGCGCGGGCGCCGCGGACGACTCGGCGGGATCGCGTTCCTCCGACATGGGCAGCCAGACCTTCTCGGAGGAAAATCCCCTGCCGCGCACCTCGGACGCCACCGACACCGTAAAAAATACTTCGGGGTCGATTTTTTCGGCGGCGTTGCGCAGGCGCACCACTTCGCGGTTGGAGACGATGGTCATGAGGACGAAGCGTTCCTCCTGCAAAAATCCCGTTCTCGCATGCAGCAGCGTGACGCCGCGGTGCATCTCGTTGAGGATCATCGCCCGTATCTCCCGCCACCGGGTGCTGACGATGAACACCTGCCGCTTGCGCAGTCCGATGGGCGAAACAAAGTCCACGATCACCGAGGAGAGCACCGTGATGATGACGCCGTACAAAACGTCCTCGACGGAGACGCAGACCAACTGCAATAAGACGATCGCAAGGTCCAGCGCCCAGAGGGACGCGCCGACGGAGATGTTGAAAAACTTGTTGAGGATGAGGGGCGGGATGTCCGTGCCGCCCGTGCTCGCCCCCATGCGCACGGCGATCCCGATGCCTACACCGAACATGATGGAACCGCAAATGAGCGCGAGCCACCGATCGTCCGCGGCGATGGGCTGTCCGTGCGCGGCGACGTACAATTCGTTGAGATAGGTGAAGAGGCTGACGAAGGTGGGATAGAGCACGGTCCCCGCGAGCGTCCCGACGGCAAACGTCTTGCCGAGCAGGATACTCCCCAGCAAAAAGAGGGAGATATTGGCGGCGTACACGGTGACGGACACGATCCACTCGTTATTCTTGTCGACGAGATTCCTGACGAAGATACCCAGCCCTGTCGTGCCCCCCATGACAAAGTCGTTGGGGATGATGAACAGCGTGCTCGCCGCCGCCGCGATGATGTTCCCCAGCAAAATGACGGACATCTGCCCGAGAAAGCGCAGCACCTGTCTTTTGGTCGGTTTTTTCCAATGCAGCCTCTGCAACAGCTTCATGTTCCGCACTCCTTTCCTTGCGCATGCTCCATTATAGCACCCGCGCCCCGTTCCGACAAGCGTTTTTCGAAAGGATCTCGCACGCGGCGGCAAAACGGATGCATACAATGAACTGACGGCGCATGCCGAATTTTACCTGAGAGGGAAATTATGTGCAATTCCTGTCATTGCGGCACGGAGCGCGGATGCGGCTGCTGTGCCTGCGGACTGCTCGGCGCACTCAAAAACCTGTTTGCGGCAGACTGTCTCTGCTCCCGCAGCGCGTGCGGCGCGCAGAGCCGCTGTGAATATGCGGCGGCTTCAAACGGGTTCGGAAGCTGCGCAAACCTGTACGCTTGCAGCGACGCCTACTACGCGCGCCAATATGCGCTCGGCGGAGCGCGTTCCTGCACCTGCGAACGCTGCTGCCGCTGCGTCTGCCGCAGCTGACGCCGAACGACCTTTCCACCGGCAACTTGTTGTGCCGGTGGATTTTCATGCAGGCGCAATGTTCGTCCGCCCCGCCGCGCGCTGTAACCCGACGCAATGACAAAGAAAAACAAAGTCATCGTATCCGATGATGGACGGAAAAATCCTGCGGTGTTTTTCGTAAAATGTGCGTGAAAAGTCAAAATTTCCCCCGCAAAGCGGTTGAAATAGCGGCGGAATATGGTATAATTAACATGAAAACAAAAACGAAGGAGCGGCGGCATGAGCTATCTGACCCTTACGAACGTTTGCAAACAATATAAAACGGGCGATGTGTGCGTGGACGCCTTAAAAGATGCCTCCTTCTCCCTGGAAGACGGCGAATTTGCCGTGGTGCTCGGCTCCTCGGGCGCGGGCAAGACCACCCTTTTGAACCTGTTGGGCGGCATGGACAGCGCCACGAGCGGGAAGATCGTTCTGGACGGAAAGGACGTGACGGCGCTCGATAAAAAGGGACTGACCGCCTATCGCCGCACCGACGTGGGATTCGTGTTCCAATTCTACAACCTGATGCCCAACTTAACGGCGCTCGAAAACGTGGAGATCGCCGTGGAGATCTGCAAGAACGCGCTCGACCCCAAAGCCATCCTCACCGAAGTGGGGCTGGGGGAGCGCATGGCGAACTTCCCCGCGCAGCTCTCGGGCGGCGAGCAGCAGCGCGTCTCCATTGCGCGCGCGCTCGCCAAAAACCCCAAACTGCTGTTGTGCGACGAGCCGACGGGCGCCCTCGATTACCTGACGGGCAAGCTCGTGTTAAAGCTGCTGCACGACGTCTCCAAACAGCAGAAAAAACCCGTCGTCATCGTCACGCACAATGCGGCGCTCAAAGACATGGCGGACAAAGTCATCCATATCCGCAGCGGCAGGATCGAAAATATCGAGGTAAACCCCGATCCCATGCCCATCGAACGCATCGAGTGGTGAAGGTATGAGGACCTATCTCAAAACATTCGGCAGAATGTTCAAACGGCACGCGACACGCCTCGTCTCCGTCTTTTTGATGGTGCTCGTGAGCGTGGGATTTACGGCGGGCATCGGCATGGCGACGGACAAGATCGACTACTCCGTCTCCGATTATTATCATGCCGAAAACGTGAGCGACCTGATCCTTATGAACACACAGGGCGCCTTTGCGGATGAGGACGTGACGGCGCTTGCGGAGCGCTACGGAGAGGAGAACGTTCTGCGCGGCGGCATGCTGGAATTTGAAGTAAAGAACGGCAAGGCGATCGTCAACGATACGGAAGTCACCTTTACCAACGTGCCCGACGGCGTGGTGCGCGTCTATGTATATGACTGCGACGCGCCCGACAAGGTCACGCAAAACACCCTCACCCCCGTTGACGATTTCGGCGCGGGCGATGGCGGCATCCGCGTGTATGCAGAGCGCGCCACCGAGCAATTCGCGCAGCAGGACACGTCAAAGCCCTATACCATGTCCGCGACCATCACGCAGACGCTTGACACGATCGAATATATGGGCATGGAAGTGAAGGGCGACTTCACGGCGACCGTTCCCGTCCGACAGACGTACACGATGGCGGGCACGCTCATGAATCCGCTGCACATGGCGGTGCGCGACGACGCGAGCTTTACGGACGACCCCGCCTCCGACGACGAGGAGGAGACGCTCCCCCTTGCCGCCGTCTACTATGTGTTCGGCGACCTCGTCTCTCTCACGGCGGAGGTGGAAGTCACGGGGACGATCACATCCCCCGTCTCCATGGAAGTGCCCGCGAACACGACCGTTGAACGGGAAGTGACCGTCTCCGCCTCCGAACTCCTCAACCAGATCTATATCACCCTTCCCGACCGCGGCGACTATGTCCTCTTTTCGGCGGAATACGATGACTATGTGGAGGAAGAGAAGGCAGCCGTTGCGTCGCTGCTCACGGACGATACACAGGCTGAAGAGGATACGCAGGCGTACTTTGAGTCGCTCACCCTGCACGAAAACTTTTCCTTTGAATCCTTCCGCGCATACGGCGACAAGATCGCAGGCATCGGCATCGTGCTGATGGTGGTGTTCCTGTTCGTCACCATCCTTGTGGTGCTCTCCACGATGACCCGCCTCCTGGACGAGGAGCGCGCACAGATCGCCTGCCTTCAGACCATCGGCTATTCGCCCGCGCGCATCATTGTCAAATATCTGCTGTTCGCGCTCATCGGAACGATCATCGGCGGGTTCGGCGCGTACTTTGCGGGGCTGGGACTTGCGAAGATCATCTACAACAATTTCGAATGGAACTATACGCTTCCCCCCTATTCTTCGCACATCTCTTTGACGTTCTATCTCATCACCGCCGCCATCATCCTGGTTGCGACGCTGGCGGCGACCGCCATGGCGGGGCTGAAACTTACGCGGCTCGAGCCTGCCGACCTTTTGCGCCCCAAGACGCCCAAGGCGGGGAAAAAGGTCTTTCTCGAACGCATCCCCTTCATCTGGAAACACCTCTCCTTCAAATACAAATCGACGCTGCGCAACGTCCTGCGCTTTAAGATGCGGTTTTTGATGACGGTGGTCGCCGTCGCCCTTTCGACGGCGCTCGTCCTTGCGGGGCTTGCCGTGCTCGACTGCTGCCTCTTCCAGGACATCGGCGGCGCGTCCATGATCGCCATCTCCGTCATCATCCTCATCTTTGCGGCGCTCCTCAATTTCGTCGTCACCTATACGCTGACCAACATCAACATCAGCGAGCGCGAACGCGAACTTGCCACCCTGATGGTGCTCGGCTATTACGACGGCGAAGTGGCGGGATATATCTACCGCGAAATTTACATCACGAGCAGCATCGGCATTCTGGTCGGCATCCCGCTGGGCGCGCTGCTGTGCATGTTCGTCTTCCGCGTGATGGAATTCGGCTCCGTGCCGGGCATCTCCTGGTTCGTATGGGTGCTCGCGCCCGTCCTGTCCGTCGTCTTTACCATCCTTGTGACGCTCATCCTGCGCCACAAGATCGTGAAGATCGACATGAACGAATCCCTCAAAGCCATCGAATAACGGGCTGTTCCTGCAAGGGCAGCCTGCATGCGCATCCACTGGCTCTACCGGTGGATTTTTATGTTGCTTCGCCTCGCCATAGGCGGGAACCCTGAAAATCAATCAAAATATTCTTGACAAATTCTTGACAATCCGTACTTTTTATCCTATAATGGATTTATTCACAGAATATACAAAAAGAGAGGTAATCCATGACCCCCCCCCTGCAAGAAAAGATCGCGCAGTTGCAGCGCAAGCTCATTCCGCTGAACATCGTTGTCGTCGTGCTCTGCCTGGTGGCGGCGCTCTCCATTTTGTTCCTGCCGCTTCTGAGCATCAACGTGAATAACGTCGGCGAACTCATTCAGACGATCACCGCCGAACAATCGGGCAGCACCGACGGAACAACGGGCGGAACGTCGGGTGAAGGCGGCAGCGCTTCGGCGGAGAACGATCCCATGGCGGCAATGCTGGGCGACATTTCCTTTTCCGTCTCCGTTTCGGGCACGGACCTTGCCACGATGTGCTTCTCGGAAGAGGGGCTCGGCGTCCTCTTCGACAAGCTGGGCGCAGCGATCGGCGAACACGCCGGCACCCTGACCGCGAATATGCTGCTGATGATGAGCGAAAGTGCACAGCCCGACGAACAGACGGTAAAGGAGATCGCCGACGCCGTTGCACAGCTGGAAGCGGCGAAGGATGCGGAGGCAACCGATGCCGCCCTTACAAAGCTCGCCGAAAAGGTCGGCGCTGCCACGGGGGTGGATGCCGCCGACGTCAAAACTACACTGCAAGAGATGTACGATGAAACGGTTTCCGAAAACGACGGCACGTTCACGGCGGAGGCCTTTCTCTGCATCATGTTCTCGAACCAGATGTCCTCCGAGCAGGGGTCCGGAACCGTCTATACCAACTTTTCCGACCTGCTCTCCGGCATGATCGGTCAAAACAGCGAAGGAGGCGGCAACCCGCTGGATGAGGTCCCTGCGGGCGTTCTCATCGGCGTCGGCGTCGCCATCCTGTTCTTCGCGGGCGTATGGGTCATTCTGCTTCTGTTTGCCCTTTTCCGCATCTTCGCCAAGAACAAGCGCTTTACGATGTGGTATGTCAAGCTCTTCGGCTTCACGCCCTGCCTCATCTTCGGCGTCCTGCCCGCACTCCTGCCCGTGCTGCTGCCCATGTTCCTGTCCGCCGAAGCCGCGGCGCAGACGTCCGTGATCGGGATGGTCTTAGGCATGATCTCCTCCCTTTCGTGGATCAGCGGCGCATGCTACATCCTCTTGTGGCTGGTCTCCATCTTCTGGGCGTTCCCCATCAAGCGCAAGATCCGCAAGTTCAAGCGGGAACTCAAGAAGGAAGCGTAAAAAAATTTCTGCGGACGCCGCACGGAAGTTTTCCGTGCGGCATTGTTTTTTGCGGACAAATGTGCTATACTGTTCCTGTTATCACGGAGGAAGTTTATGGACAAATTCTGGGAGACGCTCAAAGCGTTCGGCACAGACTTCGTGCAGAACACGGGGCTTGCCATCGTGCGCACCGTCGCCTTCCTCGTTTTAGGGCTTGTCGTCATCAAGATCGTGCGCATCATCGTACAGGGCACGACGTACCGCAGCAAGCTCGACAACGCGGCGGCGACCTTCGTCATCTCCATCATCACGGTCGTTCTGTATGTTCTGCTCATCATCTTTTTGGTGAGCTCGCTCGGCTTCTCGACGGCGGGCATCATCGCGGCATTCTCCGCCGTCGCCCTCGCCGTCGCCCTCGCTTTGAAAGACAGCCTTGCAAGCCTTGCGAACGGCGTCATCATCATCTTCACCAAACCCTTTAAAAAGGGCGACTACGTCTGCGTCGGCGGCATGGAGGGGCTGGTGCAGGACATCCGCCTGTTCAACACCAAAGTCCTGACATACAGCAACGAGGAGATCATCATCCCCAACAGCGAGATCCTGGGCAGCAAGCTCGTCAATTACAGCACCATGCCGCTGCGCAGGGCGGTGATCGCCGTGCCCGTGCCGTATGCGTCCGACGTCTCCGCCGTGCGCGAAGTCATTTTGACGTGCGTGAAGGCGCACCGCTTTGTGGTGACGTCCCCCGCGCCCTCCGTGGTGCTGGACGCCTTTGAGGGCAGCGCGCTCAAACTCTCCGTGCGCGCCTGGACGATGAACGAAAATTATTGGACGGTCATGAACGAGCTCAAAGAGAACATCTTCAACGCCCTGCGCGAAAACGGCATCGAGATCCCCTTCGACCGCCTCGACGTACAGCTCGTTCCGCACGACGGGAAAAAGGAGGACGCATGACCATGTTTCTGCTTGCAGACGGCGCAGCCGCGCCCGACATCCCCCGCCTGATCCTCGAATACGTTCTGTATGCCGCGGTCATCGCCGTGGGCATTCTCCTCCTTGTCGTCCTGCGCCGCTTCGGCAGGCTTCCGAAACACACGGAGCTTTCCAAAAAACTTGCAGACCTCGAAAGCGCCCTGCAAGCGTGCGCCCGGGAGACGACGCTCAGAGGATACAAGGCGTTCAAAACGCTGGGAAAACTCATCGCGCGCACCGACAAGCTCTCCTACTACGCGGCGCAGATGTCGGAAAAGGAACGGGACAACGACCTCGGCAGCATTGCGCGGCTGCTGGAAGAGACGCACGGGCTGCTCGTCCCGCTGCGGCGCATGCGGCAGGACGCGCCCGACGCACAGACGCTGCTTGCCGCCGCCGACAAAGTGCACGCCGCCTCGGACGTTCTGGACGGCATCCTCTCCCGCGATAGGCAGCTCAAAGCCGAACGCGCAAAAAAGTAAACACGGAAAAGGCGCGCCGCCCGTGCAGTTTGCACGGGCGGCGCGCCTTCTTTTGAGGGGATCATGCGTTGACGAGTTCGACGTATTCGTCGAAGGTGACGTTTTTATCGAACACCTTGCCGCCGTCCAGAACGATGATGCGGTTGCAGACGGTGTTCATGAGCTCCTGGTCGTGCGACGTCAGGAGCATGCACCCCTTGAACGCCGTCAGCCCGTTGTTGAGCGATGTGATGGATTCGAGGTCGAGATGGTTGGTGGGCTCGTCGAAGATGAGGAAGTTCCCCCCTTCCAACATCATTTTAGCGAGCATACAGCGCACCTTTTCGCCGCCCGAAAGTACCTTTGCCTCTTTGAGCGCCTCCTCCCCCGAAAAGAGCATGCGGCCCAGCCAGCCCCTGAGGTATTCCTCATAGTGGTCCTTGGAGAACTGTGAAAGCCACTGCACGAGCGTCAGGGCGCATCCGTCGAAATATTCCGAGTTGTTCTGCGGGAAATAGGAATAGGAGATGGTCTTCCCCCACTTGACGGTGCCCGCATCCGGCTCCGCCTTTCCCGTCAGGACGTCATAGAGCATGGTGACGGACGTCGACTTGTCGCACAGGATGCCGATCTTGTCCCCCTTCTGCACGGTGAAGGAGACGTCCTCGAAATATCCCTTTTTGGTGAGGTTCTCCACGGTCAGGATGTCGTTTCCGATCTCCCGTTCAAACTTGAAGTCGATGAAGGGGTACTTTCTGAGGGAGGGCTTGAAGTCGGAGATGGTCAGCTTTTCCAGCTCTTTCTTTCTGGATGTCGCCTGCCGCGACTTGGAAGCGTTTGCCGCGAAGCGCGCAATAAATTCTTTGAGCTCCGCCGCCCGCTGCTCCGCCTTCTTGTTGGCGTCCTTCTGCTGCCGCGCCATGAGCTGCGAGGTCTGATACCAGAAATCGTAGTTGCCCAAAAAGAGATTGATCTTGCCGAAATCCACATCGCAGATGTGCGTGCACACCTTGTTCAGAAAGTGGCGGTTGTGCGAGACGATGATGATGGTGTTCTCGAAGTCCAAAAGATAATTTTCCAGCCAGCGCACCGTCTTTAAGTCGAGGTTGTTGGTGGGCTCGTCCAAAAGCAGCACGTCGGGATTGCCGAAGAGCGCCTGCGCCAGAAGCACTTTGACCTTCTGCTTGGCGTCGAGGTCCCCCATGCGCATCTGATGCAATCCGGAAGGGATGTCCAGCTCGTTCAAGAGGGTCTCCGCCTCGCTCTCCGCCTCCCAGCCGCCGAGCTCGGCAAACTCCGCCTCCAGCTCGGAGGCGCGCACGCCGTCCTCTTCGGTGAAATCGGTGTGCGCGTAGAGGGCGTCCTTTTCGTCCATGATCTCCACGAGCCGCTTATGCCCCAGCATGACCGTGCGCAGCACCGTCTCGAAGTCGTATTTGTTCTGATCCTGCGCGAGGACGGACATGCGCTCGTTCTTGCCGAGCACGACTTCCCCCTTGTTGGGCTCGATCTCGCCCGATAAAACCTTCAAAAAGGTGGATTTGCCCGCGCCGTTCGCGCCGATGATGCCGTAGCAGTTCCCGCCCGTAAACTTTAAGTTGACGTCCTCGAACAGCTTCTTGCTGCCGTATTGAAGACTGACGCCGATGACCTGTAACATAGCATTCTCCTTGTTCCGAGGGAAATTATACCACATTTCCCCCCATATATCAAATGAAAAGCGCCGTCATTTGCAAATCGGGCGTTGACTTTTTGTGCGGGATGTGATATGCTTTGCGCATGGAACAATTCGTCAACGGCGTGACGCTGCACTATACGCGCACGGGAACGGGCGCGCCCTTGCTGCTGCTGCACGGGAACGGGGAAACGCACGAAATTTTCGACGTCGCCGCGGCGACGCTCGCCGAACACTTCACCGTCTATGCCATCGATACGCGCGGACACGGGAAAAGCTCCCCCGTTGCGGAATATCATTACCGCGACATGGCGGAGGACATTATTGCCTTTTGCGGGGCACTCGGACTTGAAAAGCCTGTCCTGTACGGGTTTTCGGACGGCGGGATCGCCGTGCTGCTTGCCGCCGCGAAGGCGCCGCTGCTCCCGCGCGCCGTTATTGCAAGCGGCGCGAACATTTCCCCGCGCGGGCTGACGCACGCCTTTTTGCGCGGGACAAAGCGCGCATGGCGCAAGTCGCACGACCCCCTTTCCGAACTCATCCTCCGCGAGCCGCACATCGGGCGCGGGGAACTTGCGGGCATCCGCGCCCCCGTCCTGCTGACGGCGGGCGAACACGACCTTGTACGCACCTGCCACACGAAGCGCATGGCGCGCGCCATTCCCGGCTGCACGCTGCGCATTCTCCAAGGAGAGACGCACGGCAGTTACATCGAACATACCGACAAGATCGCCCGCATCATCCTGGAATATCTCGCCTGAAAACGCTGCTGCGCGTGCCGCCGACGGCGGCACGCGCAGCAGCGCCGTATCAAAATTGCGCCGCCCGCCGCGTCTTCCGACGCGGCGGGCGGCGCCGTACCGACGGTCATGATTTCAGCATGGGCGGCACGCCCTTCTTTTTGCGTTCATACCGCACAAAGAAATAGGCGCCGGCAACGCCCGCGGCAAAGAGCACGATGCCGAGAACGAGGTCCAAAACGTCGAGCGCGGCGCTCCATGCCACATAGACGGCGTATACGTCCGGATTGAAGAACATCGTGAGGATGGAGCCCATCGCAAGCCCCGCGATGACAAAGAACGCCGCCGCCCTGCACCTTGCGAACAGCTTGGTGAGCAGCTTGGAGAAGGTGACAAGTCCCAATAAGAACCCGACGCCGAGGCAGGCGTACACCACAAACACCATGGGATTTTGCTGCCAATATGTGATGCCGACCGAATCGACGATGGACGAAAAGTACCCGAACGCCATCAGCAGCGCCGTTGCGCTCAGCCCGGGCACCACCTGCGTGACCGCCACAAGGTATCCGAGCACAATGAACAAAAGATAGTGCCCCGCGTGGAGCCCTTCGAGCGACTGCGTCCCCTCGCCGCCGAACACGGAAAACAGCGCGATCGCAACGGGAACGAGCAGCCCTGCCAAAAACAGTATGAGGCGGAGCGGCGTCTTTTTTTCGGCGCGCACTTCATCGTAAACGGCGGGGAAGGAGCCGAGCATCAGCCCCGCAAACAGCCCGATGACAGTAAACGGCGCAATGGCGATGAGCTGCTGGATGGCGAGAAAGCCGAGGATAAACCCGATGACCAGCCCGACGGCAATGGGCAGCAAAAACTTCGCACAAGCTTTGAAACGCCCGACGATGTTGCCGAGCGCATAGAGCAGTTTATCGTAGAGCTTGAAGATGATGGCGACCGTGGAGCCGCTCACCCCGGGCACGATGACGGCAAGCCCGATGAAAAACCCGAGCACGCCGCCCTTGACGACCTCTTTGCCGTTCCGATAGGAAAGGTCCGGTTCCGCAGTCCCCTGCGGCGTTCCTTCCTTTTGCGGCGCCTGTTCCTCCGCGGCGGGCTGCGGCGCAGTCTCCCCGCCGGCGGGTGCCCGTTCTTCCGCTGCGGGCTGCGCGCCGTCGGAGTCGGCAGGCGTCAGGAACACGGTCTGTTTATCGGCATTGTTGTTGTGTTCACGCATATTCACAGTATATCATATCCGCAAAAAAATTACAAATCGCTGTGCCGTGCTTTTCGGATTTTTCCGTAAATTCCGTGCCCGCGCCCGCAAGGGGCGGCGCGGGCAGCCCGTCTTTCCAAACAGTGCGCGCCGCAGCCGATGGCTGCGGCGCGCAGGGTTTCTGCCATGAAATATGCCGCGCCCCGCAAACCGGGGCGCGGCGGCGCGGTCAGACGATCCCCTCGTTCACGGCGCAGTGCGGAATGGTCGCAAAGCCCTTTGCAAGGTCCGCATCCGTCGGGATGACGTCCGTCATTTCCCCGTCGTTGTACTTTTTGTAGGCGGCAAGGTCGAAATATCCCGTGCCCGTCAATCCGAAAAGGATGACCTTCTTCTTGCCCGTCTGCTTGCATTTGAGCGCCTCGTCCACGGCAGCGCGGATGGCATGCGCGCTTTCGGGTGCGGGAAGGATGCCCTCGCACTTGGCGAACATTGTCGCAGCGTCGAACACTTTGTTCTGTTCGACGGCGACCGCGCGCAGATAACCGTCGTGGCAGAGCTGCGAGATGACGGGGCTCATGCCGTGATAGCGCAGCCCGCCCGCGTGGCTTGCGGAGGGCATGAAGCCGCAGCCGAGCGTATACATTTTGGCAAGCGGCGTGATGCGGGCGGAATCGCAGAAGTCATAGGCGAACTTGCCGCGCGTCACCGAAGGGCAGCTTGCAGGTTCGACGCCGATGAAATCGATGTCCTTTTTGCCGTCCAGCTTCTCCCCCATGAAGGGCGCGATGAGCCCGCCGAAGTTGGACCCGCCGCCCATGCACCCGATGATAATGTCGGGCGTGACGCCGTATTTGTCGAGCGCCGCCTTGCTCTCCAACCCGATGACCGACTGATGTAAGAGGACGTGATCGAGCACGGAGCCAAGAACATAGCGGCAGCCGGGCGTGGAGACCGCCTTTTCCACCGCCTCCGAAATGGCGCAGCCCAGCGACCCGCCCGTTCCCGGAAATTCTTTCAGGATCTTCCTGCCCGCCTCGGTCGTATCGGAGGGGGAAGGGATGACGTTTGCGCCGTATGTGCGGATCACCTCGCGCCGGTACGGCTTTTGTTCCGCAGAGACCTTGACCATGTACACGTCGAGGTGCAGCCCGTAGAACGCGCACGCCATTGCAAGCGCCGTTCCCCACTGCCCGGCGCCCGTCTCGGTGGTGACGGACGTCAGCCCCTGCTGCTTCGCATAATATGCCTGCGCCGCGGCGGAGTTGAGCTTGTGCGAGCCAGACGTGTTGTTCCCCTCGAATTTATAATAGATTTCCGCAGGCGTATCGAGCAGCTGTTCGAGGCAGTACGCCCGCACAAGGGGGGACGGACGGAACATGCGGTAAAAATCACGGATGCCCTGCGGGATGGCGATGCGCTCGTCCGTCTCGTTGAGCTCCTGATCGATGCATTCATCGCAGAACACGGCGGAAAGATCCGCCTTGGTGCAGGGCTTCTGCGTTGCGGGATTGACGAAGGGCGCATGCTGCGTCTTCATGTGCGCCTTGACGTTATACCATGCCTTGGGCATCTCCTCTTCCGTCAGATAGATCTTGTAGGGGATGTGTTTGGTTGCCATGGGAATACCTCCGAAAAAAAATTTGTAACAAAAAACACGGGAAGACCCGTTTGGGACGAATCTCTCCGTGTTGCCACCCAAGTTCACAGCTTTTCGCTGCCTCGTTACAAGCGCCGTCACGCTCTCTTTCTGTAACGGGAAAGCCCCGTCGGACGCTACTCCTGTTCACGCCCGCCCTCCGCGGTCCATTCACGCGCCGCCCCGCTGCTCCCTTTCCACCCCCGGAAGCTCTCTGTGAACGTGCCTCTGCGCGCTACTTCTCCGCATCTGCGGTTTTCTTTATTATACACGCTCGCACCCGCGTTGTCAACCGAACGGGGAAAACTTTTCAAGAAAATTTCCGATAGCGGCGATTTTGCGGCGCGGCGCGCCGTGTTCTGCGTTTGACTTTTTCCGGCGGCGGTCATATAATATAGTATCGTGAAAAGCACGGCGGCAAAAAAGGGGATCGGCATCCTCTTCATCCTCGGCGCGGCGCTGATGTTCGCGCTGATGAACCTCTTCGTCAACCTGGCGGGCGACCTTCCCCTCATGCAGAAGGTCTTCTTCCGCAACGGGCTGACCGTCGTTGTCGTCTTTGTTGTCCTGCTCGTCCAAAAAAAGGGCTTCGGCATCCGCTCCGCGCAGTGCCTCAAATGGCACTTTCTGCGGTCGGGGCTGGGGCTGCTGGGCGTCGTGCTCAACTTCTACGCCATCGACCACATCGGCAGCATCTCGGACGCCTCCATCCTCAACAAGCTCTCCCCCTTCTTTGCCATCCTCTTTTCCGTGCTGTTGCTCAAAGAGAAGCCCGCCATCCCCGAACTCATCTTCATCCTGCTCGCCTTTGCGGGAGCGATGTGCGTGGTGAACCCGCGCTTCGACGCCGAGACACTGCCCGCCTTTGCGGGCTTTGCAAGCGGTGCCTGCGCGGGGTTTGCCTACACCTGCGTGCGCATCCTCGGCACCAAGGGGGAGCGCGGCATCATCACCGTCTTCTTCTTTGCGGCGTTCTCCACCGTCATTTCGCTGCCGCTCATGATCGCCTTTTGGCAGCCGATGAGCGCCATGCAGCTCGTGTGGCTGCTGCTTGCGGGCGCCGCGGCGACGGGCGGACAGTTCTTTATCACGGCGGCATACCGCCGTGCGCCCGCCAAGGAGATCGCCGTGTTCGACTACATGCAGGTGTTCTTTGCGGCGATCCTCGGGTTCCTGTTCCTCCGCCAGATCCCGGAAGTGCTGAGTTTTATCGGTTACGCCGTCATTATCGGTGCCGCCGTCGGTCAATGGGCATACCACTTCGTCAAGGCGCGCCGCGAACACGCAGGACAGCGCCGCGAAGGGACGACCGCAGACATCCCCCCCTCGGACGCCGTCCCGCCGCAGGGCGAAGCGCCCCCTTCCGCAAAACAAAACGAATAACGCCGATAGCATGCGCGCCGCCCGAACGGGCGGCGCGTATGGCGTGTTAAGCGTCAGCGGATGGGAACGATGACGGGCGTAAGTTTGTTCCCGTGCACGGCAAGATAGCAATAGGAAGGCTGCGCAAAGTCCCCCGCGGCGCCGGGGTTGATACACACAACGCCGTTGACTTCGCAAATATCCGCACGGTGGGTGTGCCCGTAGAGCACGGCGTCGCAGCCGCATTCCGCGGCGCGGGCGGCAAGGCGGGCAAGCCCCGACTTCACGTCGTAGCGATGTCCGTGGCAGCAGAGGATGCGCACGCGCTCCGCTTCGAGGACGTATTCGTCCATACCGTAAGCGGCGTCGCAGTTGCCCTTCATCACAAGGCATTTCAGCGGATGTTCGCGCGCAAACTCGCGCATGTCCGCCGCGCCGTCCCCCAGATGAACGACATAGTCGTTCTCCGCAAAGAGGGGCAGCAGCTTATCCACGTTCTGTTTCCTGCCGTGCGAATCCGACAACACGACCAGCGTCTTCATAATTTCTCCGCCAATGCCGCGAGCGCGCGGGCGCGGTGCGAGACGGAATTTTTTTCCGCTTCCGTCGCTTCGCCGAAGGATTTTTGCAGGTCGGAACTGAAAAACAGGCTGTCGTAACCGAACCCGCCGCTGCCGCGTTCCGCATGCAGGATCTCCCCTTCCGTGCGTCCCTCCGACGTCACTTCCCTGCCGTCCGGAAAGACGAGCGCCACCGCACAGGCGAAGTGCGCGCGGCGGTCCTGCCGTCCCTGCAGATTTTTGAGGAGCAGGGCGCGGTTGTCCGCATCGCCCCCGCCCGAATAGCGGGCGCTGTACACCCCCGGCGCGCCGCCGAGGGCATCGACCGCAATGCCGCTGTCGTCCGCAAGCGCAGGCATGCCCGTCGCGCGGCACACCGCGCGCGCCTTGATGAGCGCGTTTTCGGAAAAGGTCGCGCCCGTCTCCTCCACCTCGCCCGCAAAGCCCGCGTCCCTTTCCGACACGATGTCCCAATCGGGAAAGATGGCGCGGAACTCCTTCAGTTTATGCATGTTCCCCGTTGCCGCAACGACTTTCATATCAGCTCCTTTTCATAGGCGACGCGCCGTTCGCCCGTGGCGATGGTGACGGCGCCGCAACAGACAAATTGATTTTTTTCCAGCGCCCCGCGCATGGGAAGGTTGTCCGCATGCGTGTCGATGCGCAGCGACGTTGCCCCTTCCGCGCGGGCCATGCGCGCCGCTTCCTGAAAGAGAAAGGACGCGACGCCGCGCCTGCGGAAGGCGGGAGCGACGGCGACGCGGTGCACGGCAAGATATGCGCCGTTCTGCCGCCATGCGCCGTCGATCGCATCGTAACAGGGTTCCCGCGCGACGAGCACGAACGTTCCCGCAAGCGCCCCGTCTTCCCGCACGACATACAGTTCCCCGCGGTCAAAATGCGCACGCGTCTCGGAGGGAAGGGGCGGAAAGCCCTGCCACTGATCGAGACCCTGCCGCGCAAGATACGCCCTGCCCTCCCGCAGCAGAGCGTCGACGGCGGGAAGATCGGAGGCGTTTGCCCGCTCCGCCTTCATGCCTCCGCCTCCGTCGGAACAAAGCAAAAGGCGTCCGCATCGAACAACCCCCTGTCCGTGAGCTTGATGTGCGGGATGACGGGCAGCGCGAGAAAGGCGAGCGTCATGAAGGGATCGTACCCCTCCTTCACACCCATCCTGCGGGCACGGGCGGCGATGTGCGCCGTTCTGCGGGCGACCTCTTCGGCGGGCGCCGAACTCATCAGCCCCGCCACGTCGAGGGGGAACACCTCCTCCGCACCGTCCGACGCAACGAGCGCCATGCCCCCGCCGCTCTCTTTGAGCAGCGCTACAACGCGTGCCATGGCGGCGTTGTCGTCGCCGAGCACGACGAGGTTGTGCGAATCATGCGCGACGGAAATGCCCATCGCACCGCCGCAAAAGCCGTACCCTTTCAGGAACCCGAGCCCGATGTTCCCGCTTGCGAAATGCCGCTCGACGACGGCGAGTTTACACACGTCCTTCGGCAGCACCACATCCCCGCCGCGGCTCTTCACCGCAACGCGCACCTCCTCCGTGACAAGGGTGTTCGGCACCACAAACAGCGCGCGGGCTTGCTTTTTGATGCAAATGCGGAAGCTGTCCGCCGTCACGTTCCCCACATGTACGGTATCCCGCACCGCCTGCGGGAGATAGGGAGACGTTCCGAAGAGCGCCCTGCCCTCCTCTGCCACGGGCACGCCGCCCTTGAAGACCGCGCGCACGCGGAAGGACGCCAGATCGTCCACGGCAACGATGTCCGCCGCATAACCAGGTGCCAGCGCGCCCCTACCGCGCAGGCGGTAGCACTGCGCCACGTTGAGCGTTGCGGAACGCACCGCCCACAGCGGCGGCACGCCGCAGGCGACGAGACGGGCGAGCGCGGCGTCGATGTGCCCCTTTTGCACAAGGTCGGCGGCGTGCTTATCGTCCGAACACAGCAAAAAGCGCGTGTGGTTTTCCGCCGTCATGAGGGGCGCGCAGACGGCGGCATTGTCCGCGGAGGACCCGCACCGCACCTGCACATACATCCCCCGCGCGAGCTTTTCCGCGATCTCCTCCGCAGAGAGGCTCTCATGGTCGGTCAGAACGCCCGCGGCAAGATAGGCATTGAGCGCATCTGCGCGCAGTCCGGGCGCGTGCCCGTCGGCGGGCTTTCCGAGGCGGAAGGCGGCGTCGAGCTTGGCGAGCACCTCCGCGTCCCCCGCCGTGACGCCGACATAGTTCATCATCTCCCCCAGCCCGAAAAAGTCCTCGCCGGACAGCTCTTCGGCGGTGGAACGCGCATCGAGGCATGCCCCGCTCGTCTCGAAAGGCGTCGCGGGAACGCAGGAGGGCAATTGCAGCAGCACGTCCAGCGGACACACCTCCCGCGCCCGCAGGCGGGCAAACGCCTCGCCGACGTACTCCGCCCCCTCCACACCGCAGACGTTGACGAGCTCATGCGGGTCGGCGACGATGCAGCCCGTGCCGTGCGCCACCGCAAGACAGGCGAACGCTTCGGGCGTCAGCATGGAGCTTTCCACATGCAGGTGCGCATCAAAAAAGGAGGGCAGCAGGATCTTTCCCGACGCATCGTATTCGCGCGCCGCGCGGTACCCCGTTCCGATCGCGGCGATGACGCCGTTTTTGATGACGATGTCCCGCTCCTCCGTCTCGCCCGTGAACACATTGAAAATTGTTCCGCCGCGGATGACGGCATCGCCCGCCGCACGCCGCATGGCACATTCGACAAGCGGTTTTGCATGTTCCGTCTGCATCGTTTCCTCCTCCGTTTATTTCGAAAATTATCTAAATATATTTTTGCGGCATCGCCGATTTGCGCCAAAACGGCAAGCCGCTCCCCTTTCTCCGCGCTCTCATCGCATTTTACGGCGTTTTTGCGCCCTTTTCCGCCCAACACGCCCCGTACATCGGGTCCCCTTCGGAACACACATTATTTCGACTTTTATCTAAATAATATGTCAGACGCGGTGCGCCGACGCAAAGACCCTGCCCGCAAGATAGGCGAGCCGCCCGCCGCACGCAAGGCACAGCTGCGCCGCGACCAGCCGCTGGCGCGTGCAGTGATGCGCGCGGTTGAACGCCCTGTCTCCGTATTTTTCATCCCCCGCAACGGGATAGCCGATGTGGGCGAGATGTGCGCGGATCTGATGCGTTCTGCCCGTGTGCAGGGTGACGCGCAGCAGCGCGGACGCCCCCTCTTCGAGCACCTCGTATTCCGTGACGATCTTCTGCCCGACGGGCTTGTCCGTCACGCGCACCGAAGCGGAGGCGGCATCTTTGACGAGATATGCCGTCAGCACGGCGCGGGGCACGGGCGGCGTGCCGACGACGCGCGCAAAATACACTTTGCGGACGCGCCGCGCGGAAAAACAGGCGAGCAACTCCGCCTCCGCCTCCCCGTTCTTTGCAAAGATCAAAAGCCCCGCCGTGTTCCTGTCGAGGCGGTGGATGAAATATGTCTCCCCGCGCCGCGCAAGCTCGGAAAAGACCGCCTCCGAATTGACGCCGCTCTCTTTGTCGGCAACGAGCACGTTTTCATCCTCATAGACGACGCAAACCCCCTGTCTTGCCTCCTGCGCCGCCGTCATGTAATAGCGGACGACATCCCCCTTTTTCAGGGGAACGTCGCCCGATACGCGCACGCCGTTCACGCGCACGTTGCGTTCTTTCAGCAGCCGCCGCAGACAAAACGAGGCGGGCGCACAGGTATTATCGGTGAAGGCGGCGAGCGTGCCGTCTTCGGGAACGAGATATTCCTTCATGGCGTTTTCCGATGAGCAGACATGCACATACGAGCAACAGTGCAGGCAGCGCGTACAGCGCGCCGCCCATCCACAGAAAATAGGCGAGATAACAAAAGAGAAACGCGCTCCCCGTTTGCAGGGCGGCGTACAGCAGTGCCCGCTTCGCCCCCACTTCGCGCGCGGCGGCGGCGATCGCCGAGACGCACGGAGAACAGGTGAGCACAAAGACGCACAGCGCAAAGGCGGACGCCGCACCGTAGGGAAAGGCGCCGCACAGCATGGTGATGGCGCCCGCCACGTTCTCCTTGGCGATGAGCCCGGAAAGCGCGGCATAGGCGATGCGCCAATCGTTCATCCCCGCAGGCGCAAACAAAAAGGAGAGCCCGCGGCAGAGCACGGCAAGCATGCTGTCCCCGACGTCGCACAGCCGCAAGGAGAAGTCAAAGGACGCGAGCAGCCTGCTCGCCAGCAAGAAGGCGAGGATGACGGTCGCCGTTCTTATTATAAACTGTTTTGCCTGAAAGAGCAAGGATTTTACGACAAATCGCAGACGCGGACACTGCAACGGGGCAAGTTCCATGACGAACAAGGAGGTCTCCCCGCGGTCGGTCAGCACGGCGGCGGCGAGCGCAGCGCCCACGCCGAGGGCATACAGCAGGAGCGCGGCAAGAAAGGGATGCGGGAAAAAGGACGCCGAGAGCGTCAGATAGACGGGCAGCTTGGCGCTGCACGAGATGTAGGGAAGACACAGAACGGTGCGCCGCTGCACGCGCCGATCGTCCAGCCCGCGCGTCGTGAGGATCGCGGCGGCGGTACAGCCGAACCCCATGACGAGGGAAAAGACGGCGCGCCCGCTCAGCCCCACCGCGGAAAACGCGCCGTCCGTGAGCGCCGCAAGGCGGGACAGCAGCCCGCTCTCCTCCAACAGGATGAGAAAGAGAAAGAGCATCAGAATCTGCGGCAGAAATCCGAGCACCGTTCCGAGGGCGGGGAGCAGCCCCTCCGCCAACAGCCCGCGCACGACGGGGGAATGGATGCGGCGCGCAAGACCGCCGAGCACATCCGAAAAGAGCGCTTCCAGCCCCGCCTTCATCCACCCTCCGGGCGCCAGCGGCGAAAAGGTCAGAAAGAACGCCGCGGCAAGGAACGCAAGAAAGAGCGGCACGGCGACATAGCCTTTCAACAGCAGCCGTTCCGTGCGTGAAAGTGTGACCCGCGCGGGGATATAGCACGATCCCGGCATGGCAGGCGCACCGCCCGAAAGCGGCGGCGCGCTTTGCAGGCGCGCCGCCTCCCGCGCGAGCGCGCGCCTGTTTTTTCCCTCCGCGCAGAACACGGGAACGTGCAGAAGGCGTTCGAGCGCCCCTTCGTCCACAAATCCGCCCCGCCTTACGAACTGCCGTTTTTTGGTGAGGACGAGCGCCGCCCTTCTTCCCCTGCACAGGGCAAAGAAGAGTGTGAGGGCGCGCGCAAGCGAATCGCACTCGGCAACGAACAGGACGGGGGAAGCGGGAGAGGCATCCAGCGCCGCCTTTGCCGCCTTCTCCTCCATGCTCCGCGCGTCCGCCGCATAGATGCCGGGCAGGTCGCAATAGACGGCTTTTCCCTCCCCGAACACCCCTTCCCGTTCCAGCGTTCCCACCGTCACGCCATGCCAATTGCCCACTTTGGCGTGACCGCGCGTCAGGGCGTTGAACAGGGTGGATTTGCCCGCATTGGGATTTCCGACGAGAAAAATCTTCATTTCTCCACTCCGATGAGCCGCGCCGCCGCCCTGCCCACCACCGCCGTCGCCGACGCGGTGCGCACATACACGAGCCGTCTGCGCCGCGGGACAAAGATCACCGTGATGCGCGCGCCCTCGTTCATGCCGAGCGCGCGCAGCCGCCCCGCAAGGCTGCTCTCCGCCGAAAGCCGCACCACGCGCAGGACATCCCCCGTTTCCGCCTCGTCAAGCGTCATTGCGTTCCTCTCTTTCCGGTCTCTCTATAAAAAATGCGGAAAGGGGCGGCTTTATGCCCCTCTCCGCATTGCTTTTTTACTCAGCGCTCGTGCACGACGCGCGCTTCCCGGTCCCCGTGCAGCTTCAGCATGCCGTTCGTCAGGATGGGCGAAATGATGAGCCACAGCGCCGCCGCCGCGATGAGGCAGTAGACGATGATGGCGCCCACCGAACGCGCCCCGCCGAAGATCGCCGAAACGAGGTTGAGATCGAAGATGCCGAACATCCCCCAATTGAGCGCGCCGAGCAGCACGAGGATGTACGACAGCAAGTTGAAAAATACCATAGGTCTTCCTCCTTTCCATCAGTTTGCCCGACCGCGCGTTTTTCATACCTGTGCGCGGCTTAAAAGGCGTCCTTTTGCGTCTTGGACCAGATCGCGCGGACGACGCGCATTTTCAACGGGAGCGGCACAAGGTGCATGCAGAACGAGAGCACCTTGTTCCAGAACCCCGGAACGAGGCGGCGGCGGTTTTTGGCAAGCGCGCGCAGCGAGCGCCGCGCGACCTCTTCGGGCGAAAGCGCCGACATCCGCCCGAACCAGCCGTGCGAAGCGATGTTCTCCACGATGTCCTCCCGCGTGGGGATGCCGCCCGGAGAGACGACGGTGACGTTCGCCTGCCCCCTCCACTCCTCCCGCAGGGCGATAAAGAACTGTTCCAGCCCCTTTTTTGCCGCGCTGTACAGCGCAAAATAGGGCATGGGGATCATGGCGGACATGCTTCCGATGACCAGAAATTCCGCCCTCTCCCCCTCTCGCCGGCGCAAAAACACGCCGCGGGCAAGGGATACGGCGCCCTCGAAGCACGCGCGCAGTTGCAGCACGAGCTTCTCTTCACTGTACGACGCGAACGCCATCTGCGTGTCCACACCCGCTACATAGACGAGGCGGGAAAACAGGATGCCCGCTTCGTCCGCGCGGCAAAAGAGCGCGCTACGCGCGGCGCTGTCCGTCAGGTCACACGCATACGTCAGAACGTCCGCCCCCGCAAATTCCGCACGCAGGGCTTGGGCGAGCGCAGAAAGGCGCTCCTCGCTCCTGCCCGTCAGAAAGAGAGGCTCCCCGCGCGCGGCGAGCAACCGCACAAAGGCGCCGCCCAGCCCCCCGCACGCCCCCGTGATGAGCGTATATCCCTTCATGCGTTTCCCTCCCTATGCAGAAGTTTGACGAACGCGCGCAGCGCGAAGGACGTGTTGGCGTTTTTCGGAAGCGCAAGCCCCACCGAACGGCTGGGCATGGCGGGCTGCACGTCCAGCTCGAACAGCTCCCCCTCTTTGAGCCTGCGCTGCGCGTATTCGCGCGGAAGGCAGCCGATGCCCATGCCGTCCGTGACGAGCCGCTTCATAAAATCCCAGCTCCCCACCTCGACGGCGGGACAAAGTTTCACGCCGAGGCTCTCCGCAAAATGATCGACCGCCGCCCGCGCGACCGTATCGGGTTCGAGCAGCAGCAGGGGCAGCTGCTGCAAGTCCCACACCGAGAGCCGCTGCCCTTTGAGCTGTGCAAAGGCGTTCCCCGCCACAAACACGTCGTTGAGGAGCGCGACGCTCTCGGTGACAACGATGCCCTCGTCCGTCCGGTAGGGAAGGTTGAGAAAGCCCACGTCGCACTTGTCCGTTTTGAGGTATTCGACGATACGGGGCGAGACCTCGGAGATGAGTTCGATCTTCACCTGCGGATAGAGTTTGTTGTAGGCGACGATCTTGTCGGCGAGAATATACTGAAAGATGGTCTCGGAGGCGCCGATGCGCAGCGTCCCCGTGGCGCTTTTTTTGAGCTCGGCAAGTTTGTCCTCCGCGCTGTTCAACAGTTTGAGCGCCTTTTCCACATCGGGAAAGATGAGCGCTCCGCCCTGCTTGGAGAGCTCCATGCCCTTGTGCATGCGGTTGAAGAGCTGTGTGCCGAGCTGTGTTTCGAGCTGCTTGATCGCCTGTGAAACGGCGGGCTGGGAGATGTACAGTGCCTCCGCCGCCTTGGTGAGGCTCCCGCAGCGCGCCACCGTGTAAAAGACTTTATAGAGTTCCAGGTTTGCCATGTCCTCCTCCCCTTTTCCGCATCACTTTCCGACACAGAATTTGGAAAAAATTTCGTCCACGATGCGCTCGCCCGCCGTCTCGCCCGAAATGACGCCGAGGCTCAGCCATGCGCGGCGGATGTCCTCCGCGTACAGTTCGGGGGGCGCCGTCCGCACCGCGGCGCGCGCCGCGCGCACGGCGGAGAGCGCCTCGCACGCCGCGCGGTAATGCCGTTCGGACAGCAGGAAGGCGTCGTCGTTCTCCCGCCCGAACCCGCGTTCATAGAGCAGTTCCCGGAATGCCTCCATCCCCTCGCCCGTGCGCGACGAGAGCACGACGTCGCAGCCGTCCCGCCGCGCCAGATCGCTCTTTGCCCCCACCGTGATGACGGGAACCCCCGCGGGAAAGTCGGGCATGGGCGCCTCCTCCTTGAACCAGACGATGACGTCCGCTCCCCTGATCGCTTCGCGGGCGCGGCGGACGCCCTCGCGCTCCACCTTGTCCGCGCTTTCGCGCAAGCCCGCCGTGTCCGTCAGAAGAAAGTTGACGCCGTGCAGTTCGAGCGTGCCCTCGTTGAGGTCGCGCGTCGTCCCCGGAACGTCGGAGACGATGGCGCGTTCATACCCCAAAAGCGCATTCAGAAGGGAACTTTTGCCCGCGTTGGGCGCCCCGACGAGCGCCACACGCACGCCCGATCTGATCTTCCTGCCCGCCCGGTACTGTGCGACGAGCGCGGCGAGCTCCCCTTCGGCGGACGCAAGGCGCGCCGCGATCTGTTCGCGCGTGTCCGCATCGAGGTCCTCCTCCGGGTAATCGAGGTCGGCATCCACCTGCGCGAGGCATTCGGTGAGCTGCGCCTGCAACTTCTTTCCGATGCCCGTCAGCTTTTCGGAATACAGCAG
The DNA here is from genome assembly GCA_944343275.1 of uncultured Clostridia bacterium. Classification (GTDB taxonomy): domain Bacteria; phylum Bacillota; class Clostridia; order Christensenellales; family Borkfalkiaceae; genus Gallimonas. Next base: position 31,086 of record CALVMH010000010.1, read on the forward strand.
ATACCCCGCGCGCACCTGCGCCTCGGACGTGGCGGAGATCATCTCCCCCAGCCCCTCGGCGGCGGACAGCGAGAGCTTGCCGTTGAGATAGGCACGCCGCGTGAACTCCCCGCGTTCCGCCATGCGCGCGCCGAGTTCGAGCGTGCGCGCCAGCACCCCGCGCGCGATCTCCGTTCCGCCGTGGCAGTGCAGTTCCACCACGTCCTCCCCCGTGAACGACCGAGGCGCGGCGAAGTAGACGCACATGCCGTAATCGCAGAAATTCCCCGCGTCGATGACGCCGGGATAGAGCATGTTGGGAACAAATTTCCCCTTGCGGGAGAACATGCGTTTTGCAACGCCGAGCGCGCCCGCGCCGCTCATGCGCACGATGGCGACGCCCGCAGCGCCGCTCCCCGTTGCGATTGCCGAGATGAGATCGTTCATGTCCGTTCCATAAGCGCAGATTGTTTTGTCCGCGCCTTCCTTGTATCCGATATAATTTCCGATAATATTATAGCATCCTCCGCGAAAATTGCAACCGTTTTCGGTCAATCGGAAGGATGCGCCGCTTCCCCGCAAGCGGAAAACGGCGCAAAAGCAAACCGGGGGCGGCGCGTCGTCGGACGCGCCGCCCCCGGCCTTGAAAGGGGTTCCCCACGAAACAGAAGGGCTCAGAAATCGGGGAAGGGGTCGTTTTTGTCGTTCCCCTGTCCCCCGCCGGCGCCCTGCCCTTGGGATACGTCTCCGTCCGCGTCCCCCTTCGGCGCGCTGCCGAAGTCGGAGAACGGATCGTCCGCAGGCGCGCCGTCCGGCGTGCGGTTGCCGTAGCCGTCATAGCCGCCCTGCCCGTAACCGCCGTTCGGTCCGCCCTGCGCCTGACGGTACTGCGCCATGCGTTTGCGCAGATATTCCTCATAATTGACGGGCGCATTGTTGCGCACCGCAAAAATGACGATGCCGCGCAGCGGCAAAAGCGCGCACATGAACGTCATGAGGAAGGGTCCGCGCGCGTAATATTTGCGGAAGAAGGCATAGAACATGACGCACAGGAAGAGGATGAGCACGACATCGGCGAAGAAACTCAGCACGTCGCAGACGATCTGCGCCGTCGTCAGCCAGCGCATGGAAACGGGAATGCGCGCGGCATCGAGATAGACGCCGACGATCTGCCCCGTTTCGCCGTTCACCTGTTCCGCCCAGAAATCGGGCGTATAGAGCGCGATCGAAACGATGAGCGCAAAGACGCCGATGGCGACGTAAACGATCTCCGCGAGCATGGCATACAGCCCCGCGCGCTTCATCTTCTTGCCGAAGAACGCGGTCTCACCTGCAAGTTTGCCCGCATAATAGGTGTTGGCAAAGGGCAGGAAGGCAAGAAAGCTGTGCTTCAAGCCCGCGCGCTTCGCCATCGTGCGCATGCCGAGCCCGCCGAGCACGAGACAGACGAGATACAGCCCGCCCGCCACGCCGATGCTGATATACAGAAAGTTCCGAAGGCTCTCGATGAACCCCGCAGCGGTCACCGCCTGCGCCTGCATAAAATAGCGCATATAATACTCGGTGAACACCTGCACCACATTGACCCAATTGAAAAATTCCATACAGTCTCCTCGATTTGCTTATACCCCGCCGCCGTGCCGTTCAAACAGATCCGTGCCGTAATCGACGCGCTCCAGCGTCAGCCCCGCAGCGGGAAGCGTTTTATAAAGGCACGTTCTGTCCCCCGTCCGAAACGCCTGCGCGATGTCCCGTTCCGACGCGATACCGCAGCCGACGGCATACAGTTCCCCCGCAAGAATGCGCACCATGTTGTAGAGAAACCCGTTTCCCGTCACCCGCACCTCGTACATGGGTACCCCGTACACCGTCGGGTGCTCCACGGAAATTTCGTAAACCGTGCGCACCGTCGTCTTGGCGGAGGAGCCCGTCGCGCGGAACGCGGCGAAGTCATGCTCCCCTTCCAGAAGCCGCGCGGCGGCGCGCATGCGGGCAAGGTCGGGCGGCGTTTCCAGCCGCGCCGCATAGCGCGAGAGCAGCGGATGCGCCGTGCGCGCGCAATAAAAACGGTAACAGTACGTCTTGTTCCCGGCGGCGCGCGTGCAGTCGAACCCTTCGGGCGCGGCGGCACTTTTGAGGACCTTCACGTCGTCGGGCAGAAGGCGGCTCATGACCTCGGCGAGCTTTTCGGCGGGAACGGGCGTTTCGCCGTCCGCCTGCGCCGTCTGCGCCGCCGCGTGCACGCCCGCATCCGTCCTCCCCGCGAGCGTCACCCGCGTCGGGACGCCGAACACCTGCGCCGCGGCGCCTTCCAGCTCCCCCTGCACGGTGCGCGCGTTCTTCTGCCGCTGGGAGCCTGCAAACCGTGTGCCGTCATAGGCGATCGAAAAAACGTAACGCATCTTAATAAGGAACTCCGAGATAGACCTTCATGAGGACCACCCCCGTGATGAGCGCCGCCCCCGTGAGCAGGGCGACGAGGTCGCGCCAGGTAAAGCGCAGTTTCTTATACTTTGTGCGGTGTTTGCCGCCCGTATAACAGCGGGCGTCCATTGCGTCGCCCAATTCGTCCGCACGGCGGAAGGCGGACAGGAGCAGGGGCACGAGGATGGGAATGGTCGCCTTCACCTTTTTCACAAGCCCGCCCCGTTCAAAGTCCGCCCCGCGCGCCATCTGCGCATTCTTGATGCGCGCCGTTTCGTCCATCAGGATGGGGATAAAGCGCAGCGCGATGCTCATGACGAGCGCAAGTTCGTGCACGGGCAGCCTGATCCATTTGAGGGGCGTGAGCAGGCTCTCCACCCCGTCCGTCAGCGAGACGGGCGTCGTCGTATAGGTCAGCATGGACGAGCACACGACGAGCAGAACGAGCCGCAGCGCCAGAAAGACGGAAAAGATGATGCCCTCGAAGGTGACGCAGAAGATCCCCCACTGCCAATATACCGTCTCGCCGCCGTAAAAGAGCACATTGAGGGCGGCGGTGAACAGCACGAGGAAGGTGACGCCGCGCACGGCGCGCAGCACCTTCCCCACGGGAATGCGCGCACAGACGACGATGAGAACGAGCACGGCGGCGCAGGCGGCAAGCCCGTAGAAGTTGGACGCGAGGAAGATCGCCACGATGTAGGCGATGAGGAACACGATCTTCAACCGCGGGTCGAGGCGGTGCACAAAGGAATCGACGGGATAGAACTGCCCGAAGGAGACGTCTTTCATGTGCGCTCCCCCCTCTTGTTCCCGAACAGGGCGAGCACCGCGCGGCAGAAGTCCTCCGTCGTGAAGTCGCAGTCCACGGCGACGCCCTCGCGCGCGAGCAGCGCGCACAGGCGGGCGGTGAGCGGGATGTCAAGCCCGAGCGCGAGCAGCTCTTCGGTGCGGCAGAACAGCTCGCGCGGGGACAGCACCGCCTTCACGCTCCCGTCCGCAAACACCGCCGCGCGCGTACAGTTCTCGGAAATTTCATCCATGTCGTGCGAGACGATGATGACCGTCTTGCACCACGACTTGTGGAGCCTGTGCAGAAGTTCCATCACTTCCTGCTTACCGAGGGGATCGAGCCCCGCGGCGGGCTCATCGAGAACGAGCACTTCGGGACGGGTGACAATGACGCCCGCGATGGCGACGCGCCGCTTCTGCCCCCCCGAAAGCTCGAAGGGCGATTTATCTTTGAGCTCCGAAAAGTCCAGCCCCACCGCCTCGAGGGCGGCGCACACCGCCGCGTCCGTCTCCTCCGCCGTGAGCTTTGTATCGGAAAAGTTTTTCAGTCCGAACGCCACGTCGTCGCGCACGGTGTCCGCAAAGAGCTGATATTCGGGATACTGAAAGACCATCCCCACCTTTTTGCGGAGGGCGCGGAAGTCTGTTTTTTTGTCCGTGAGATCGAACTCCCCCACCCGCAGCACAACGGGCGGCGGAAGGACTTCCCCTTTCTTCGGCTTTTTCGGGCGGTACTTCTTCATGGAGGAGGGCAGGCGTAAAAGCCCGTTCAGGTGCTGTACGAAGGTGGATTTTCCGCTGCCCGTATGCCCGATGATGCCGAAAAACTCCCCTTCTTCGATGGTGAGCGTGACGTCTTTGAGCGCCGCCGTCTCGAAGGGAGAACGCGCATTGTAGGTATAAGAAAGATGCTCGGCTACGATACGCATGCGGCGATCTCCTTTGCAAGCGTCGCGGCATCGAGCGTGTCGCCGATGTCCATGCCGCCCGCGCGCAGCTTCTCGCAGATGACGCCGATGCGCGGCAGCGCCAGATTGTAAGTAAGAAGCTCTTCCCTGCGCCCGAAAATTTCGCGCGGGGTGCCCTGCATGACGACCTCGCCGCGGTTCATCACGACGGCGCGGCCGGCGAGCAGCGCCTCCTCCATGAAGTGCGTGATGAGCACGACGGTGATGCCCTCCTCGCGGTTGAGGCGGCTGACGACGTCCACGATCTCCCGCCGCCCGCGCGGATCGAGCATGGCGGTGGACTCATCGAGAATGATGGCTTTGGGTTTCAAGGCAAGCACGCCCGCGATGGCGATGCGCTGCTTCTGCCCGCCCGAAAGACGCGCCACCGTTGCCGTGCGGTACGGTTCCATCCCCACGGCTTTCAGCGCAAAGTCGATGCGGCGCCCGATCTCTTCGCGGGGGAGCCCCACATTCTCCGCACCGAACGCCACGTCGTCCTCGACGATGGTGGCGACCGTCTGATTGTCGGGATTCTGAAAGACGACGCCCACGTTCCTGCGCACGTCGTAGAGGTTCTTCTCGCCGAGCTGCACGCCGAACGCAAAGATCGTCCCCTCGTCGGGCGTCAGCAATCCGTTTGCAAGGCGCGCCAGCGTGGATTTTCCGCTGCCGTTGTGACCGAGCACGGCAACGAACTCCCCTTCCGCGACGGAAAAATTCAGATGTCTTACGGCGAACGGCGCCCCTTCCTCATAGCGGAAGGAGACGTCCGCAAATTCGATCGCATTCAAGACGGATATTTCTCCCAAAACAAAAGCAAACTGCCGCGCGGAACGTGCCGACGCACGGTGTTTTCCCATATTATAGCAAATCGTCCGTCATTTTACAATGAAATCGCCGTGATATTTTTGTAAAAGCGCGCGAATGTGCCCGAGCAGCCGCCGCCCGCGCCGCCGCAGCCCGATGGCGCGCCCTCCGCGGCGCGTTCCGCAGCCGATGTTCCCGCAAAAACTTTTCGGAAAAAAGAATTTTTTCACGGCAGGGGGGTTGACTTGTCCCGGAAAAACATTTATAATAAATGTGTGCGTGCGGACGCATGTCTTTTTCCGCGCGCCCGCACGCAAATCCCCGCACAAAACGTTCGCGCCCGCGGGGCGGGAACGCGCGTGAATAAACTTGTAAATTTATTATGGAGGTTTTTCGATGACCAAGATGACGATTGACGGCAATACCGCCGCATCGCACGTCGCGTATGCTTTCTCGGAAGTCGCGGCGATCTACCCCATCACGCCCTCTTCGCCCATGGCGGAATCGGCGGACGAATGGGCGACCCAGGGAAGAGTGAATATGTGGGGACAGAAGCTCCGCATCGCGGAAATGGAGTCCGAAGGCGGCGCTGCGGGCGCCGTGCACGGCTCGCTCTCGGCGGGCGCGCTGACGACGACGTACACCGCGTCGCAGGGGCTTTTGCTGATGATCCCCAACATGTACAAAATTTCGGGCGAACTGCTGCCGATGGTCATGCACGTCTCCGCCCGCGCGCTTGCCGCACACTCCCTCAACATCTTCGGCGACCATCAGGACGTGATGGCGTGCCGTCAGACGGGCTTTGCGATGATCGCGGGCTGCTCGGTGCAGGAGGTCATGGACCTTGCGCTCGTCGCGCACCTCTCCACGCTGCGCGCACGCGTCCCCTTCATCAACTTCTTCGACGGCTTCCGCACCTCGCACGAGGTCAGCAAGATCGACGTCATTTCCTATGAGGAGATGAAGGCGATCGTCGACAAGAAGGGGCTGGAAAAGGACATCGCCGACTTCCGCGCCCGCGCGCTCAACCCCGAGCACCCCATCCAGAAGGGCACCGCGCAGAACGGCGACACCTACTTCCAGAACCGCGAGACGGCGAACACCTACTATAACGCGACGCCCGCCATCGTGCAGGAGATGATGGACGAAGTCTCCGCCCTGACGGGAAGAAGTTATCACCTCTTCGACTATGTGGGCGCGCCCGACGCGGAAGAAGTCATCGTCATCATGGGCTCGGGCGCGGAGACGGTGGAGGAATCCATCAACAAGCTCAACGCGCAGGGCAAGAAGTACGGGCTCATCAAAGTGCGCCTCTATCGTCCCTTCGTCTCCGACGCGTTCGTCGCCGCCATCCCCAAGACGTGCAAGAAGATCGCCGTCCTCGACAGGACGAAGGAGCCCGGCTCCCTCGGCGAGCCCCTCTACCTCGACGTCTGCACGGCGCTGCTGGAAAAGGGCATGAAAAAGATCGACGTCGTGGGCGGCAGATACGGCCTCGGCTCCAAGGAGTTCAACCCCTCCATGGTGCTCTCCGTCTACAAGAACCTCGAAAAGAAACAGCCCAAGAACCACTTCACCGTGGGCATCTACGAGGACGTCACGAACACCTCCCTCGACTTCTCCGAAAAGTTCGACGCAGCGCCCGCAGGCTCCACCTCGTGCAAGTTCTACGGTCTCGGCTCGGACGGCACGGTGGGCGCGAACAAGAACTCCATCAAGATCATCGGCGACCACACCGACATGTATGCGCAGGCATACTTCTTCTATGATTCCAAGAAGTCGGGCGGCATCACCGTCTCCCACCTCAGATTCGGCAAGAAGCCCATCCAATCGGAATACCTCATCGACGCGGCGGACTTCATCGCCTGCCACAACCCCTCCTATGTCATCCGCTATGACATGGTGAGCGACTTGAAAGACGGCGGCTCCTTCCTTCTCAACGCCCCCTGGACGACGGTGGAGGAGCTCGAAGCCAACCTTCCCGCAAAGGTGAAGAACGCGCTCGCCAAAAAGCACGCCAAGCTCTATGTCATCGACGCCATCTCCGTTGCGGGACAACTCGGGCTGGGCAACCGCACCAACACCATCCTGCAATCCGCCTTCTTCCTCATCAACGAGCAGATCATGCCCTATGAGACGGCGGTCGACCTCATGAAGAAGATGGCGTACAAGTCCTTTGCAAGAAAGGGCGACGCCGTGGTGCAGATGAACTACGCCGCCATCGACTCCGCGAAGGAGCACCTCGTCAAGATCGACATCCCCGCTTCGTGGGCAACGACGAAGGCGGGCGCAGAGATGGTCAAGCTCGCCGACAACGATTACTTCAAGAACGTCGTCGCGCCCATCCTCGCCCTCGAAGGCGACAAGCTGCCTTCTTCCGCCTTCAATGCGGACGGCTCCGTTCCCACGGGCACGACCAAGTTCGAAAAGCGCGGCGTCGCCGTCATGGTGCCCAAGTGGGTGAAAGAGAACTGCGTGCAGTGCAACCAGTGCTCCTTCGTCTGCCCGCACGCCTGCATCCGTCCCGCCCTCGTTGCGGACGGCAGCGAAAAACCCGACACGTTCGACACCAAACCTGCCATCGGCATCAAGGGCTACACCTTCCGCATGCAGGTCTCCCCGCTCGACTGTATGGGCTGCGGCGTGTGCGCCGACGTCTGCCCCGGCATGAAGGGCAACAAGGCGCTCGTCATGACGCCCTTCGAGGAACTCGAAGCCGTCGAGGCGAAGAATTGGGAGTACGCCGTCGCACTGCCCGAAGCAGACCTTTCCGAGGTCAAGATGGCGGACGTCAAGAAATCGCAGTTCACGCCTTCGCTGTTCGAATTCTCGGGCGCGTGCGCAGGCTGCGGCGAGACGCCCTACGTCAAGGTCGTCACCCAGCTCTTCGGCGACAGGATGATCATCGCCAACGCGACGGGCTGCTCCTCCATCTACGGCGGGTCCTCCCCTACCTGCCCTTACACGGTGAACAAGCAGGGTCACGGTCCCGCATGGGCGAACTCCCTGTTCGAAGACAACGCGGAGTTCGGCTACGGCATGAACCTTGCATACAAGGCAAGAAGGGGCGCGCTCAAAGACAAAGTCGCAAAACTCGCGGAAATGTGGGCGGAATATCCCGAATGCAAGGCGATCCTCGACGCATGGATCGAAGGCATGGACGACGCCGAAGCAAGCAAAAAGGCGGCTGCCGCGCTCGTTGCCGACCTTGAAAAGTGCAAGGCGGAGTGCGAAGGCGAAGAGCTCAAACTCGTCGAAGAGATCCTTGCGGACAAGGACTGCCTTGTGAAGAAGTCCTTCTGGATCATCGGCGGCGACGGCTGGGCGTATGACATCGGCTACGGCGGACTCGACCACGTTCTTGCCTCTGGCGAGGACGTCAACGTGCTCGTGCTCGATACCGAAGTCTATTCCAACACGGGCGGACAGGCAAGTAAGTCCACGCCCATCGGCGCGGTGGCGAAGTTCGCCTCCTCCGGCAAGCGCGTCAAGAAGAAGGACCTGGGCATGATTGCCGCGACCTACGGCTATGTGTACGTCGCGCAGTGCGCGATGGGCGCCGACAAGAACCAGCTCGTCAAGGCATTGAAGGAAGCCGAGGCATATAAGGGACCTTCCCTCATCATCTGCTACGCGCCCTGCATCAACCACGGCATCAAGATGGCGAAGTCGCAGTCCGAGGAAAAGGCTGCGGTCGACTGCGGATATTGGCAGCTCTACCGCTACAACCCCGAACTCAAAGAAAAGGGCGAGAACCCCTTCATCCTCGACTCCAAGGACCCCACGGGCGACTATCAGGCATTCATCCTCGGCGAAACGCGCTATGCGTCCCTCAAAAAGACGCAGCCCGCCGTTGCGGAAGAACTCTTCAAAGAGACGGAAGAATCCTCCAAGGAACGGCTTGCCGGCTATAAGAAGATGGCAGGCAGGGAGTGATCCCTTCCGGAATCTTGATTGTTCCCGGAAATACAAAAGGCGCTCACGCGGTGCGTGAGCGCCTTTTTTTCCTGTCGGTCATTGCGCGCAGCGGCGCAAGCCGCGGTGTGTGAGAATCCCATGGCGGATTGTTGCCCTTGAAGTGCACAATATCAACGCGCCGCCCGTGCAAACTGCACGGGCGGCGCGCCCTTTTATCGGTTTTTTCGGACGATCACACAACGCCCTGCGCCATCATCGCCTCGGCGACCTTCTTGAAGCCCGCGATGTTCGCGCCCGCAACATAGTCGCCCTCGCAGCCGTATTCCTTGGCTGCGTCGTCCATGTTGTGATAGATGTTCACCATGATGCCCTTGAGCTTGGCGTCCACCTCTTCGAACGTCCAGAACAGCCTGCCGCTCGACTGCGCCATCTCGAGCGCGCTCGTCGCCACGCCGCCCGCGTTCGCCGCCTTGGCGGGCAGGAACACGACGCCCGCCTTCTGGAACACCGCGATCGCTTCCAGCGTCGAAGGCATGTTCGCGCCCTCGCCGACGTACTTCACGCCGTTCTTGACGAGCAGCTCGGCGCTCTCCTTGTCGATCTCGTTCTGCGTGGCGCAGGGAAGCGCGATGTCGCAGGGGATGCTCCAGATGCCCTTGCAGCCCTCGTGATATTCGGCGCCCTTGACGCGCTCGGCATACACCTTGATGCGCGCGCGCTCCACTTCCTTGATTTGTTTGACGACATCCAGCTTGATGCCGTTCTTGTCATAGACATAGCCGTTGGAATCGTACAGGGCGACCACCTTTGCGCCGAGGCTCTGCGCCTTTTCCGTTGCGTAGATGGCGACGTTGCCGGAGCCGGACACGACCACCGTCTTGCCTTTCAGGCTGTCGCCGCGGCACTTCAACGCCTCTTCCACCATATAGACGAGCCCGTAGCCCGTTGCCTCCGTTCTGGCAAGGCTGCCGCCGTAGGAGAGCCCCCTGCCCGTGAGAACGCCGACGTGCTCGTCGCGGATGCGCTTATACTGCCCGAACAAAAAGCCGATCTCTCTGCCGCCCACGCCGATGTCGCCTGCGGGAACGTCGGTATCCTGCCCGATGTGGCGGTAAAGTTCGGTCATGAAGCTCTGGCAAAACCGCATGATCTCGTTGTCCGACTTGCCCTTGGGGTCGAAGTCCGCACCGCCCTTGCCGCCGCCGATGGGAAGCCCCGTCAGGCTGTTCTTCAAGATTTGTTCCAGCCCCAAAAACTTGATGACGGAGAGGTTGACCGTCGGGTGGAACCTGAGCCCGCCCTTGTAGGGACCGATGGCGCTGTTGAACTGCACACGATACCCCTTGTTGACGTGCACCTGCCCCTTGTCGTCCACCCACGGGACGCGGAACAGGATGACGCGTTCGGGTTCGACGAAGCGCTCCAAAAGCGCCGCCTTCTCATACTCGGGGTGTTTTGCAACGACGGCTCTGAGCCCGTTCAGAATTTCCGTTGCCGCCTGATGGAATTCAGGTTCTCCGGGGTTCTTTGCCTTGAGGTCTGCAAGCACTCTTTCCACATAATCCATAATACTGCTCCTTTTGCGCCGCACGGCGCTTTTTTCTTTTATTATAGCAAATGATCGTTTGTTTGCCAAACGAACGAAGGTCAAAAACGCGCGGCGCGCGCTACCGATTTCTTATGTTGTGCATAAGTTTTCGTTATAGATATTTTTATGTCTTGACATTTTTTCATTTTTTTGTTATGATAACTGACGGCAAACGCCAAATAAATTTTTTCAGGAGGAAGCTTTATGAAAGCTGCCGCAAAGTCAGCCGCCGCGTTTTTCTGCGCGCTCGTGCTGACGCTCAGTGCGCTCCTTGCGGGCGCATGCACAAATAACCCCCCCCCTGTATGACGTCACGTTCTATGTGAACGGCGCCGTATACAAGACGCTCCGGACGAGCGGGAACGAGGTCCTCACCTTCCCCGACGACCCCGCGGCGCAGGGCGACCTCGCCTTTGACGGCTGGTACCTCGACGAAAACGTCTGGAAGGAACCGTTCACCGAAACCTCCCTGCAAAATCAGGCGCTCACCGGCAATCTTGCCGTCTACGCCAAATGGAGCAAACGGCAGGTGACCGTCACTTATGTGACGAACGGCGGAACGCAGGTCCCCGCCACGACGGTAACGGCGGGCGAACCCGTTCCCTATCCCGTCACCGACAAAAAGAATTTCGTCTTTGCGGGCTGGTACGACAACCCCGAACTTACGGGCGAGCCCGTCTACTACCCCTATTATCCGACTAAAAACGTGACGCTCTACGCCGATTGGGCGGAAACGACCGTCACCGTCGACGGTTTCACCCTCGCCTATCAGTTCTCCGAAACGGGAACTTCGGCGAGCGGGTACGTCATTCGATCGTATTCCCGCCCCGAAAACGCCGTGGGGCTCACCTTCCCCGAAGGATATAAAAACATTCCGCTCGTCGAGATTTCCAACTCTTTTGCAAACGACCTCGACGAAACTGCAAAAGCGAGCGTCACGTCGCTCGTCATCCCCGACGGCGTGGAACGCATCGGGAACAATGCCTTACAGAGCCTGCCCAACCTTACGACGCTCCGCCTCGGCAAAGGGCTCAAATACATTGCAGCAGGTGCTTTCCGTTACTGCACGAAGCTGGAAAACATCACTTTTTGCGGCGCACTCGAATACGTCGGCCGGCACGCCTTTGACGAGGGCTGCCCGTGGTACACCTCGCAGCCGGACGGCGCCATCTATGCGGACAACGTCCTCTATGACTACAAGGGAACGGCGCCAGAATCCTATGCGGTGCGGGAGGGAACGGTGAGCATCGGCGAATACGCCTTCCTTCAGCAAAAGACCATGCGCTCCGTCACCCTTCCGGACAGCGTCGTCTCCATCGGCAACTATGCCTTCTCGCAGAGCGGGCTGACGCAGATCGACCTGCCCGCCGACCTTGCCATGCTGGGCAGAAATGTCTTTTTCTCTTGCAGCAATTTAACGTCCGTCACCTTTCCCGAAGAATTCGCCTTCGATGCCGATCATACGGGTTGGAAATTCGGCATGTTCCGCTTCGGAAACGAAATTTTCCGCTATTGCTCCAAATTGACAAGCGTGACGCTCTCCGATGTCTGTGAGATCCCCGGGAGCACGTTTGCGGGATGCACGTCCCTTACAAGCATCACTCTGCCGGCGAGCGTCAAGAACGTCGCCTTAAGCGCCTTCGAGGACAGCGGGCTGACAGAGATCACCATCCTGAGCGACACTCCCATTCAGATGGACACCCGCCAACTGCCCGATACGCTGACAAAAATCTATGTGCCGCAGGGCATGAAGTCGGTCATCGAGCAGCAGATCGCAGCGGATGAAAACTTCGCCGTCTATTGGAAGGACAGCATCGATCTTGTCACCGAACTTGCCTGAACCGCAAAATAATTATCCACCGGCATAGCCGGTGGTTTTTCATTTTACTTCGCCTGCGGCTCGTGCCGCCATAGGCGGGGCGGGCTGTAAGCCCTCATATTACCGGCAGCGCGCAAGTCGCGCCTGTGACGACCTGGCAGTCACGCATTTGTTACTTGTTACCCGTAAACGGGTCTCATGCCTTCCCCCTCGGGGGAAGGTGTCACGAAGTAGACGGATGAGGGGTTGCGCTCGGAACTCGTTTCTTTGCCGTCCCCCTCATCACCGCCTTCGGCGGAGCTTCCCCCCAGGGGGAAGCCATCCTCTTCTCTCGCCTCCCCTGTGCAAGGGGAGGTGTCTGCCATTGAAAAGAGCACACGGAAGGGTTGTCATGCCCGCGCGGTTCTTTGCACTACAATCCCCCCCTTACACAAGGGGGGAAAGACTCGCTACACAATTCTCTCCTCCAATTCAGTTCTGCTCATCGGCAAAACCTCTCTTGAACCCGCCGACGATCCGCGGGTTTTCTTATACAAAAATCCCGCCGCACATCTCCGTGCGGCGGGATTTTTGATTTCATCAAACGCATTGCTTCCTGTCGGCGATGCACACCGTAAACCCGTGCCCCCGCAAAAAGGACACGGAGAGCGGCAGCCACTGCCTGATGCGCGCAAAGATGGGAGAAGAGACGTCGTCGCACACTTCAAGATCGGCCGTGGAGATCCCGTGCCAGCCCTGTTCGAAGAGGTGCAGTTCGACAAACGCACCCGCTTCCTTCAACGCCTTGTAGAGCAGCAGGGAATTTTCGACGGGAACGCAGTCATCGCGCGTGAGCGACCAGAGAAAGCAGGGCGGAGCGCCGCGGCGCACGTTGTTTTCGAGGGAATAATCCTTCTGCGCGGCGGCTTTTCCGCAGAAATTTTCAAAGGAACCGCCGTGATAAAACCGCTTGTCCGCCGTCACCACGGCGTAGGAGAACACGAGAGCGTCGGGACAGATCCGGGCGCACTCCTCCCCGAACAGCGCTTTGAGGGCGGGATCGTCCCACAAAAAGCCGATGCAGCCCGTCAGGTGCCCGCCCGCCGAGAACCCGATAGCGGCGATCTTGTCCTGCATTACGCCGAGCTGTTCCGCCTCGCGGCGCAGATACATCATCGCCATGCCCGCCTGGGTGATCTGCAGGGGATAGCACAGCGGCGCGACGTCGTATTCCAGCACGAAACAGTTGAATCCTTCGGCAAAATACTGTGCGGCGACGGGCTCGCCCTCCCGCTGCGAGACGCAGGCATAGCCGCCGCCCGGAATGACGAGCATGGCGGGACGCACCCGCCGCTTGTTCATCTCCGTGAGGTCGTCATGCAGATAGCAGTGCAGCAAGCCCTTAAGCGCCTCTCCGCGCGAAACGCCGAAATAGCCGTACAGATCGACCGACTTTGTGACCATATTTTTTCTCCTCGCGGTCCGCTTCCCGCAGACCGTCCCTATTATACGCCGACAGCCGCGGCGTGTCAAGAGAATGAAAGAACGCCGCGGCAAAAAATCGCAAATAGTATGCCGCCCGCCGCGTCTTTGGACGCGGCGGGCGGCACGCTTTGTACACTCCGCTCAGATGCCTTCGTTGAGCTTTGCAAGGAGCTTGTCGAGGTCTTCCCCGTGAACGGCGACCGCCTCTTCGATGGTCTCGCCGTGCGCCATCGCGCAGCCGAAACAATGCATCCCCGCGCCGAGCAGGATCTCCGCAGCGTTCGGGTTGAGTTGCAGGCAATCCGCAATGAGCGTATCCTTCGTGATCTTCGCCATAGCTGTATCCCTCCGTTTCTTTTTGGCGCCATTATACCACGCCCCGCGCAAAAAAGCAAATCTTTTTCATGCCGTCAGAGCGCAATCAGCCAATAGATGAGCCCGACCGCCGCGCCAGCCGTCACGCCAAAGACGATGATGGGACCCGCGACGATGAACATCTTTGCCGCCGTTCCGTAGACGTAGCCCTCGGTACGGAACTCTACGGCGGGCGAAGCCACGGAATTCGCAAACCCCGTGATGGGCACGATGCTCCCCGCCCCCGCGTTCTTGCCGATGCGGTCGTACACGCCCAGCCCCGTCAGGAGCACGCCGAGGAAGATGAGCGCGACGGAAACCGTCCCCGCGAGCACGTCCCCCTCCAGCCCCGCGAGGGAGAGCATCATGCGCAGAAACTGCCCGATGCTGCAAATGAGCCCGCCGACGCAGAATGCGCGCGCACACGTCTTGAAGTGCTGCGTGGGCGGTGCGAAGGAATGCACGTATTCGATATAATTCTTATTGAAGTTTTCACGCGAACGTCCCGTCACGGGCGGACATCCTCCTCCCGCGCGGCGGGGAAGCAGGTCTCCCGCTCGTCGCGCAGGCGCCCGTTCGGAAGCTGACGGATCTTTCTCATGCTCCTATTCTGCCGCATCGCGGAAAAAATTATACACGCAAAAAGCAGCCCGCGGCGTTTGCCGCGGGCTGCCCCGCATCCTCCGTGCATACCATGTCCGCGCTGCGCCGCCGGACAGCACGCCATGGCTGCGCTTCAATCGCAATACGAAGCGAGCAGGTCGTACAGCGTGGCGTAGTATTCGCCGAGATAGGACATGGCGAGCGTGTCCATGGAATAGGCGGCAAGACGGCTCTGCGCGTCCGCATCCAGCCCCATGTAGTAACTGCGCACCACCAGAAACCGCTGCGGCGGCGCAAGGTTGTAATTGGGGTTTTCGGGATAGCGGTAAGGTCCCTGTTCGTTGCCGTCGCTGCTCAGTCCCTCGAAGGCAAGCTGATACAAAAGGTCATCCTTGACGACGGCGACCTTCTCCTCCGTCTGCGCATCGATGCGCGCCTGCGCCTTTTCAAACACAGAGGAACGCGCAAAATTGTTGGAAACGAGCAGGTCGTAGAGGTCTTCCTTTTCCTTCTCCGCGTCGGCGACGAGCGCGTTTTTCTTGCCCTGCGCGGCGCGCACCATCGCCATCTGCACGGCGGAAAGGTTGGCGTATTCGGGGTCGGTGAGGTCGATGATGTCGATGGTCATATCCGTTCCTCCCGCCGCACGCACAGCGTCAGCGCGCGGATGCAGATGCCCTCGTCCTGCGAGGAAATGCGCAGCGTGACGGTTTCTCCGCGCACGCCCGCGGCAAAGTCGGCGCGTCCGCCCGCCCGCGTCTGCACGGAACGGGCAACGCCGTCCGCCCCGCACGCCGTGACCGTCACCGCGCCGCCGCCCTCGACGAGCACCGCTTCCAGACGCTTTTCCCCTTCGCCGAGCCCGGTCAGGCACAGGCACAGCGTGATGGCGCACGTCTCCCCCGCGGGCAGAGCCCGCCCCGCCAGGCGGTACGCCTTGCCGCCGCGCATGAGCAGGACATCGTCCGCGGCGGCGAATTTTTCAAAGGCGTGCCGCACGAAGCGTCCGCGGCGAAGCGCAGGGTCGTAGACATAGAGCGCCGTTTCCCCGTCCTTTAAGGTGACGGAAGCGACCAACTCCCCTGCGGTGTGCCTGTCCGCACGGATGGGCGAAGCGAGGTCGATGTCCGCATCGTCCGCCCCCTCCGCGCGCCGCACGGCGGAACCGTCAAACGCGCACAGCCCCTTTGCCGTAAAGAAGAACGCTTCCTCGCCGATGACCGCCGCACGGCTCACGATCTTCCCCATGGGAAAGGGCAGATCGGCAAGGCGGAAGTTGTACACGTCGGCGTAGCCCGTCAGCCGCGTGATGCCGTATTCGCGCAGGAAAAACACCTTGTCCCGCAGGGCGACGACGTCCACCGTTCTGCCGCCCGCGGGGAGCATGTCGCAGTACCCCGCCCCCGTCTCCGTATAGGGTGTCCACGTTCGGAAACTCCCCTTGTCGGTGTAGCGGATGCGCATCCCCGACGCGCCGAACAGCCGCTCGTGATGCGCGGCAAGCCCCGTACAGGAGGGCGCCGGTTCATGCTTCACTGCCGAAACGGTGATGTTGGAATAGACGTACATCGCATCCTCACAGAGCGCGCAGACGGTATCGTCGCCGTCCGCATCGACATGATTGACGATGCGCACGAGCTGCTGCGTTGCGGGGTAGACAAGCCCTGCGGGAAGCACCGTCACCGCATTGTCCGCCGGGCGGTAGGCGAAGATGCGGCTGTCCGTGCTCCAGATGTCCGCCGTGCCCGCGGGCAGCGCCGCAGCCTCTTCCTCGCCCTCGGCGCACACGAGCGCGCCGTCCTCTTCCCGCAGATGATCGAGGCGCACGGACGCGAGCACGCCATCGCCCGCATGCAGATCTTTGAGGGAAAAGCGCAGCATGCGCCGCACGCAGGCGGGCGCGCTCATGCCCATCTCCTTGCGCGCACCCACAATTTTCTGCGCGCAAGCCCCGCGGCGCGGACTGCCGCGCGGAACTTTTCATCGAACAGGGCCGCCTCCTCGAACCTTCCCCCCGCAAGGAGAAATTGCGATGCCGTGCCGTAGGCGAGCAGCCGGGCGGAAATTTTGCCGCCGAACGCACTCTCCCCCGTGACGCCCTGCCGCGCGGGGATGTAGGAGTACGTCACGCGCACCTCCCCCGTTCCGGCGGGCAAAACGAGGCGGGCGGGATACACCTTGAAGGCAACGCGCGCGCCGCCCGCCGTGCGCACGTCAAGCACGTCGGCAGGCGCACGGGAAAACCGCGTGAAGAGCACGGCGCCGTCCGCGGGCAGAAAGGTCTCCGTCTCCTTCAAGGGGAAATGGTCAAGGGCGACCTCATTCTCCGCGAGATGATAACACCTTAAAAGCGTCGCCGCCTCCCCCGAAAGCTCCGCAGCCTGTGCATACGCCTCTTCGGCCGCGGCGGCGAGGTCGGCTCTTCCGAGCTCCTCCGCCGCAAGCACGAGCACGTCTTTGATGAGCATACCGCCCCTCCCTTATCAGCTTTCCGTAATGTTGGTGAGCCGCGCCTGCCCGCAGGGGCGGCTGCACAGCAGTTCGGCGTACTTGACGAGCGTCGCCGTATACACGGGCTTGCCGGGCACCTGCGAAAGGATCCTGCCGTTCTCCCCTTCCAGCCACTGCCAATCGCACAGCTGGTGCAGGCGGAAGTCGTCGGTGTTGAGAAGGTACATCGTTCCCGACGGGCAGAACCTGTCCGCAACGACGGGGATGCCGTTGAACGTGACCGCCCGCGTGCCGCCCGCAAGTTCCACGCTGCCGAGCTGCTTGTAGGCGGAGAGCGCCTCGCAGAGTGCGCGCCGCACCCCCCAGGAACAGAGGATGAAGTTCACCTTGCTGCCCGCCGTCTCCTCGACATAGTCGATCGCCTTCTGCACGTCGTTCTCGGTGATGGCGGCGCCCACGGAGATGGTGACGGGGTTGAGCCAGGCGTTTTCGCTGCGCTTCAGACCGTAGAGCGTCTCGGACGAAGAGAAGATGGCGCCCAGCCCCGTGATCTCGAGATTGCGCGAGCCCTGCATATAGATGCTTGCGCCCGCCGCAGACGAGAGCTCTTCCCCCGACAGCGTGATCTTCTTGTTGGCGTAGTCGACCGCGGTGACGGTGCGCCCCGAAGCGAGGGCGTCCCCCGTGGCGGCGACGACGTCCACGATCATGCCGACGGCAAAGTTGCGCGCGCTGTCCAGCGTATAGACGTCGTCCGAGGCGGTCGTGACCGTCCCCAGCTTGCCCGTTCCGTCGCCGAAGAGCATCCTGCCGAAGTTGAAGGAGGAACTGCGCAGAAGCTGTTCCATCTCCGCATTGAGCAGGTCAACGAACGCGCCCTCGTCGCCGCGGGAAGCACGCACCGCCTTGTCGGAAATTTCGATCCTGCCGTAGAGATTTTTGAGCGTGGAGACGAGCTGCTTATAGCCGCCCGTGCCCGTCTTGGGGAGGTCGCCCTCCTCCGTTCCCGCGCCGACGCCGCCGTGGACGCCAACGACGGCAGCCTTGCGCACATCCTTCCCCCAGACGTCCGACGTCGTCTGTTCGATGGCTGCAAGGAAGGGGTTTGCCTCCTTGTTGAGTTGTTCCGCGACCGCGTCCAGATAATACGATTTCAGGACGCTGTCTGCCGTAGTCGTCGTGATCATACGTTACCTCCGTTTTTTTGATGTCTGAGATAGCCGAGCGCCATTGCGCCCGCCTGTTTGAGGGTAGAAGCCCTCTGCACGGGCGACGTGACGCCCGCGCCCGTTCCCGCCACGAGGGGCACGCCGGGCAGCGCCGCGAGGTATTCCCCCACGATGCGTGCGCGCACCGCCTCGTTCTCCCTGACGGCGCGCAGCAGCCGCGCATCGCCTTCCGCCTCCCCCTTGTCCGCCTCCGGCGCGGGGGGCGCGGCGTTTTCGAGCGCCTTTAAGCGTTGACTGCGACGGGTGAATTCCGCCTCCAGCTCCCGATAGGCATTCATGAGGGCTTCCACGCTCTGAAACTTTCCGAGGTCGGGCTGCCGCTCCGCCTCCGCACGCAAGTTCTCCTCTTCCGTCATACACTTCCTCCCTTTTCGCGGTGCGAAGCGAGGTGGCGCACGATCCTCGCCCGCAGCGCACTGTCCTGTTCCCCGCCCGATAAGAGGGCGCGGACATGTTCGGCGCGGTGTAGCGCATGGTCGTCATACTCATCCGCCTCCACGTCGCCGTGCGCCAGCGCGAGATTTTCCCGTTCCGCCTTTTTGAGGTGCAGATGGGAGATGTCCCGCGCATTCTCGAACGACCCGAAGCCGAGCGCTTCCAGCACGCGGTTGCGCGTATCGTCCGAAATGCCGCCGTCCGCATCCCGCAACAGCCCCATGTTGAACAGATTGAGGATATCTTCCTTTGTCTGTTCCGGCGTGCGTTCGTAGCCCGATTCGAACTGAACGTCGTCCGCCGAAATGTCGCTCGCGGAAAATGCGGCAAGCTCGGTATCCCCGCCCGTTCCCGTCATGCGCAGAATGCGGCGCACGCCCGCGAACTGTTTGTAGAGATGCAGGATCTGTTTCCCCGTCTCTCTGACAGCGCGCTCGACGCTCTCCACGCTCATCTGCATGCGGTTGGTGTCCTGATCGATGAGCAGCTGCAGCCCCGTTGCCGACGTGACGTGCGTCGGATTGGCGGAATTGCGCGAAATTTCACTCATGCCGGAGACGAGGATGAACTCGCCCGCAAGCCGCTGCTCCTCCTTTTCGAACTCCGAAGGCACGCTGCCGCCGTCGAGGAAGGAAGGTCTCTCCGAGCCCCTGCGGTAGACGAGCACCTTCCCGGGATACAGCCCGTCCTCCGCAAGTTCTTCGGCGTCCACCGAGCCGTCCTCCACGGCGATGACCCCCGTCGAGAGGCGGTTGAGAAATTCGTGCTTGCGGTTCCTGACGGCGTTGTACGCCCGCTGCAGGGGGATCATCCTGTCCACGACGCTCGTCCCGAAGAACGCGCCCGCAAGGGCGATGCACGTCTGGCGCACGAAGGGAAAGATGCGTTCCCCCCTGTCCCCGTTGCGATAGGGAAGTTCCCCCTCGTACAGCAATCTGTCAGCCGCCACGATCTCCAACCGCCCTGCGGGATGTGCCCCGTCGGGTCGGGTATACCGTTCAATGAGAATGACCGCGTCCTCCATGACGGCGGGCTGCTGCCCGTCCGCGGGACGCTTCCATCCGCCCGGCGCACCGGACGGAACGAGCGGAAATCCGGAAATGCTCTTGCCCTGCACGTCGACGCCGAACTTCTCCTTCACATAGGAGACAGGCACCGCCTTGGCATGAATGAGGCTGGTAACGTCCGCCATGCGTTCGGCGGTGAGAGAGTCGGGATACACCTCGAAGGGCGAGAGCGCGATGACATTGACGTCCCCCTCCTTCACGGAGCGCCCCGCCTCATCCGTGCCGATGACCATGCCGTCATCGTGGTTCCACACGATTTTATAAAAGGACGTGCCGCACGTCTCCGACCAGAGCGTCGCCTGCGCGATAATGCCGTCGAGGTCGATGCGGTTCTTCACGGAACGCAGGATATTCGTGCAGAGACGCGCCGTCTTCATGTCGTCGTCCGCGTCCGAAAAGGCGCGCACTTCGAGGGAGGGGCGGACCTTGGCAAGCCGCGCAAGGCGGGTGTCCAGCGTGGGCGCAATGTGGTTGAAACACCTGCGCGACTGCCAGAAGAACGCCGCCGCCTCTTCCTCCAATTCCCCTGCAGGGGAAATATCGCAGAACTGATTGCCGCTGACAAAGTTCATGTTGAGTTCCCAGCCCCTTTCCAGCAGCCTGCGCGCCGCGCGGCGCGCCGCAAAGTCCGCCTGCACCGCCTGGACGAGCGCCTCTTTGCGCTTCGCCTCCGTGCGGGCGGCAAGTTTTTCCGTTTCCGTCATACCGTCTCCTCTTGTTCCTGCGAGAGCGCGCGGATGAGTTTTGCACGCTCCTCCTCCAGCTGCTCCTCGGAGAGCGACGAAAAGTCCGTCCCCTCCATGAGCAGTTTTGCCGCCTTCAGATCGGGCGGAATGTCCTTGTGCGTCTCCCGCCGCCTGACGAGTTTCATCTCGCCGTCGCGTGCGTCGAACTCCTCCGTCACTTCCTCCACGCGGAATCCGAGCGCCACTTTCAGAAGCGCCGCGCGGATCTTTTCATCCTCTGTCACCATACCATGTCCGTCCCCTCCCGTCATTTTTCCGCATTCCGTCCGTTCAGCGCACCCGCCGCCTCGAACGCAGTAGCGCGCGGATGCGCCGCTCCTTGTCCCGCGCAACGGCGCTCGGCACCGCCGCCTCCTGCGCGGGGCGCGGTCTGCTCATGAGAAAGTACCGCAGCTCGTCCATTGCGTGATCGTCCCGCTTGACGGGCGCGTCCCCGCTCCCCCAGAAGTAACTCTTGAATTCGCGGATCATGTTCACACAGCCCGAAAAGAGATACAGATCGGGCAGACCGTTCTCGCGGTTCAAATAGCTCTTGACCCGTTCGATGCCCGTAAAAAGGTCTTTGTCCACCCGCATGTCGGCAAGGATGCCCCGCTCCGCAAAGAGCTCCGCAACCGACTTCTCCGCCGCAAGCGTGCGCTGCGAGGCGGCGGAGTCGATGATCGCTTCCACCCTGCCGCGCGCGTCCCGCTTCCAGCCCAGCTTATCGCACAAAGCGAGGATGGCGGCGGCATGATAATCGATGTCTCTGCCCGCCGCATAGTGTTCGGCGACGACATAGACGTTCCCGTCGAAGTCCACCGCATAGAAGTGAGCGGAGAGCGGGTTTTTGAGCCCGGGATCGATGGCGATGCCCGCCTGCCAGGACGCGGGCACGGGAAAGGGCTCCACAACATGCACGCGTTCGTCGAATTCGGGATACACCAGCCCCTCGCGCGCCGCAAACCTTCCGTAGCGGCGGGATTCGAGCGTCGCCGCGTCCATGGAGGCGGAGAGCATGGCGATCTCCTTTTTGGAGAGATAGGGATTGTCCGCCCATTCCATGAACTCATACCACACCTGCGGATTGTTTCCGCGGTTGAGATAGATCTCCTCATAGACGAAGGTCAGCCCTTTGAGGGGCGTCATGGTGCCGAAGATGTCCCCCTCTTTGTCGAGCACGCGCATGAGGCACTCCTCATAGATGTCGCGCGGCGGCTCCTCGTCGAACCACACAAAGTCCAGAGAGCTCCCCTGAAAGCGCTCCCGCCCCTGGTCGCAGCTCTTGAAGCCGATGACGCTCGTACCGCCCAGCGCGTTCTTCACCGCGATCTGATCGACGATACCCGCAGCGGGATTGTCCTTCCTGCCGCTCACCATCACGATGTCGGCGATGACATCGGGCCGCAGATAGGATAAAATTTTCTTCTGCGCGACGTCCCGCTGCACCTGCTGCGTGGGCGAGACCACCCAGCCGAACACATCCCGTTTGTTCTTGCGGTACGGGTGGATGCCGCGTGCCATCCATACCGCCTCCACCGCGCCGCACTCCGTCTTGCCCGAACGGTTTCCCCCGAACACCCAGCGGTTGCGCTTTTTGCATCTGTGGAAGGCGAGCTGTTTTTTGTGTTTCTTCTTCCCCGCGTTATAGCGCGCGAGGCGGTCGGATGCCCGCCTGCGCGCAAGCTCCTCCTCCACGGCGCGCAATTTCAGCGTTAATTCGCTCTCATTCGTCAAAACTCTCCCCCTTCCGCCCCCGTGCAGGCGCTACCATATTCCCTATGAAATTATCGATGACTGCCCTTATCCTTCTGTTCGTATGCGTCCTCGGCTGCGTCCCCGCGCCCGTGCGTGCCGCCTCCGCCGCGGAAGAAGGCGTCTATGCCGCCGCCGTGGGAGAAGTCTGGTTTTACGCCGAAGAGGACGAGGCGGAAAAGCGCTTCCTCATTCCGGAGAGCTACTATGTGCGCGTGCTCGAACGGGGCGAGCCGTTCTGCACCGTCGAGTACCTGACGGACGACGCCCCCTACAAGAAACTGCTCGGTTACTGCAAGGAGGAGGCGCTCACCTTCGTGGACTACGTTCCCGAACGCCCCTATCTCTATCATCTGCTCACCGTGACGTATTCCCTGCCCGATGCGGGCGGGCTTGGAACGGACGGATTCGCCGACACCGAACGCACATTCGTCTACTACGGCGACCGCCCGGAAGCGGAACAGCTCTATCTCTATGTGCTCTCCGAGGACGGATTCGGCTATCTCCCCGCGGACGCTCCGCCCGCCTTTGAGCGCAACGAGGACCCTTCCGCCTCCGTCTCCGGGGAGACGGACGCCGCCGCGCCCGTCGGCGGCGTGCAGATCGCCGTCATCGTCCTCGCCTGCGTCGCCGCCGTCGCCATCGCCGTCATCTTACTGCGCGGGAAGCGTGCGCCGCGCGAACAGCAGGAGTTCTGACGCCCCGCAAACGTCACTCCGCGCCTTCCGCGGGGCGCCGCCACCGCCTGCTCCCGCCCCTCGCGCAAGGCGCGCAGCAGCCTTACAAACGGCTCATAAACGGAGAACGCCGCATGATACGCCGCCTGCGTCCAGCCCCGCGCCGCCAGCATCGCCGCGACCCGCCGCAGCAGCGCCTCCTGCCTGCGGAAATAGGTGCGTTCCGAACAGGGCGCCACAAAGTCCCCGAACGCGGCAAGCCGCTTGCGGCGGCGGAAATAGCGGTATTCCAGCAAAAAGCACTCCTCGCGCGAACAGTGCCGCAGCATATCGTCCACGGCATCCGCAAGGCGCAGCAGGCGGGAACGCATGGCAAACTCCTCCGCAATGCGCTCCGCCGTTTCCAACGCCCCGAACCGGGAACGGTAGGAAAGATATGCCTGATTCTCCGCCGCCGCGCCCGACGCTTCCGCCAGCGCCCGCAGATGCGGATAGGCATACAGAATGACCTTTGCGTATTCGTGTGACAACTTGTTTCCCTCCCCTGTCCGCCTGCATGCAGCCTGCGCCCGACGACCGTTTCCGGAACGCGCAGCGCCTCGGAACATGGCGCCCGCAACGCTTCGGAATGCAGCCCCCCATGGCGCTCCGAACCCCCGCGCACGTCCCTTCGGAACTTGCGTCCTGCCGCAACGGTTTGAACCCTCGCGCCGATCAAACGCTTCGGAATGCAGCCCCCCATGGCACCCCGAACCCCCGCGCACGCCGCCTTTGTTGTTCCTGCACATCGTCCTTCGCGTCCGCACCGCATCTTCGGGCAAACAAAATACGAACATTTGTTTGTATTTTTATGATACCATAAATTGTTGCCATACGGGTGCCTGTATGCCAAATTTTTTCAAAAATTTTTTGATGCGTTTTTACGGCTGTTTCTCCCTGTCCCTATGAAGAGCCTTTTCTGCGCGCCGTCTCCCGTCCCCCATTCCACCGTAAGGGTAACCGTCCCCCATGGGGTCACGCCCCGCGGCTTACGCCGCTCCGCTCAGAATGACGGTTAGGCACGGCTTCGCCGCCAAGACCGTGGCGCACCGTCCCCTTCCTTGCCTCCCCTGCAACATCCCACAAAAATATTTCATATTTTTGCGGGAGCCCTGTGTAAGGGGAGGATTGTAAAGGCTTCCCCTTGGGGGGTGAGCCGCGCGTTATGCGCACCACCACGGTGTGGTGTGCGCGCGCGGCGAACTGAGGTTTTTGCCATTGCGGGCAAAAACCGTGACCGCTGGCGGCGTTCCCCTTGCGCCGCCAAGACGGCTGTCCCGAAGGGACTGAGGATTGTAAAGGCTTCCCCTTGGGGGGAAGCTGTCCCGAAGGGACTGATGAGGGGGAAAGAACGGGAAACGGTTCCCTATGTACCCCCTCATCCGTCAGGCTCGTTCCTCGCCTGCCACCTTCCCCCGAGGGGGAAGGCATTGCCTTTACGCAAAAGCGCGGCGTTCCCCTTGCGCCGCCGAGACCGTGGCAGACGACGCGTAAGCGGCGGACGGAAGGGTTGTCGTGCCCGCGCGGCGCCCTCCATCCTACTTCTTGCCCCACCGCAGAAGGCAGCCGTTCCCGTCAAAAGAAAGCGCCAAGGGCGCCGCACAGTTTGTGCGGCGCCCTTGGCGCTTATGTCTGCTGAAAATCGGAAATCCCGTTCCGAACGATCAGGCGGTCGTTTCGTTATAAAAGGTATCGCTTTCAATAAACCCGACGACCATATCGGGCGTAACAAGCTCTTTGATCGCATCATAGGCGGTCAACTGCGTCTCATAATACCCGTCAAGCAAGTCGATCTCGCCCGAAGACGTTTCCACGGAGAGCGTCAAACCGGAATTTTTATCCTTCACATCCTCGGTGAAACTTGTAAGATAGTCTTCCTGCACGAACAGCATGGGGATTTCGCAGCTCACTTTTGTAAAGCTCTCCTCCTCCGCATCATAAGTGTAGTAATACACCTTCTTCATTTCAATGTCAAAACGGCGGGAAGCTATATCCAAACCTATTCCGCCAACGCTTTTAGGCGTAAAAACCGTTCCGCGACTGTTCACGTAGATCTCATGCGCATTCCCGACGCCGATTGATCCGAGACCGCTTTTCTTTACGGCTTTCACGCTGTCGACGCCGTGAACCTGTTGGATCGGGAACCAATAGGTATCATACGAAGCGCCAATATCCTCCTTTACCTTCCCCGCGATGTACTTGCCCGTTTCCGCGGAATACATCTCCACAACGCGCCCTTTGGCACCGGGGAAGAAATCCCCGTTCTCACCCGCGACGCAGACGGTGCCGTCAGGCGAACCGTCCCACGTCAGCAGCGCCGTGGTGCCGAACTCCTTCACGACCGCATCGAGCGATTCATAGAGGTACCCCGTCACGGCGTCGTTGTCATCACGCAAAAACTGCATCATCGTCCGCGCATGCCCCGCGATATCGATGGCAATGATGAGATTGTTCTCGCCGGCTTCAAATTTGAGCGAGCCGACACTCCCCGCCTCCACACGCCCCCAATAGGCGCCCGTCTGCGGCGCGGAACGCAGTTCGATTTTGACCGCAGATATCCCTGCACAAAGGATGTATTCCTCATCGGAGACCTCCACCCTGAAAGAGAGCGAAACGCCCGCAATGCTTGTGCTGCCCGTAAAGGACTTGTATCCGTCGAGATTGTTATTGATGAAAGACTGATAGAGATTTCCGATCGTCGAAAGGGCATTGTAGACGGTGTTGACATGCCCCATCAGGCTCTGCATCGTGATGATGGTACCGTACACGACGTCGAGCTGTTTGCCGATCGCCTTATCGGAAATTCGGGTAACATCAACAAAATTGGCTGCAAAATCAAGCTGCGTCGCCTCAGGTTCCGTCGCGCGGTCCGCATCCAGCTTGAAACTTTCGGGCAAAAATTCCCACACGTCGGGAACGGAACCGAAGCTGTCCATCACGCCCTGCGCGAAGGACGCAAGGTCGACGATGCGCAGCTGCGCCTGCATGGTCGCCGTCCGATAGTTCTTGCCCGTGAACGTGGCAGTCACCACATACTCGCCCGCCTCGACAGCGCTTTCCACGGGTTCGCCGTCCTTCGTATAGGTATACGTCACCGTCACGCCCGCGGGGAGCGTCTCTTCCCCTTCAATGGTGATGGCATGCGCCTCCTCTCCCTTCATGAACGTCTTTCCCTCAAACGTCACGCCCGACAGATCGAGCGCCGCCCGTTCGATGGTGAGCGTTGCGTCCAGCGTCAGCGTCTTGTAGCCTTCGCCTGAGAGAACGGCGGTCGCTTCATATTCGCCCGCATCCGTCCCCTTGTTGCCGGTATAGGAAACCGTCACCCCCTTGGGCAGCGTGCCCTTGACAACGATCTCCTGCTGCATTCCGTCATAGGTGACCGTCTTGTCCTCGAACGTCACGCCCGCGATAGACTGTTCCGTCTGCGTCCCTTGCGAAGAGTTTGCATCCCCCCCGCATTGTCGCACGCGGCAAAGATGCCGACGGACAGGGAACAGCAAAGTGCCGCCAACAACAACCATTTCCGTTTCATAACCTATCTCCTTTTACCACATATTTTTTCATTGCATCAGGCACCTTTTCCTTCCCTTCCCACACGGATCAGGGCGGGGACGAAGGTGAACGGGCTGACGATCAGCGCAAACACGCACGAAAGCAGAAGCGTCAGGAGGAAGATGAGCATCTTCAGCAAGGCAAACAAAATTTTCATCAGGATGAGGAAGATGAACCCGTCCAGATCGAACGTAAAGATGACGCCCGGCATGCCGACGATCTTCCCGCCGAAGAGCACCGTATCGACGATAAATCCGCCCCAGAAGAGCTGCGACGTAAACGCATAGACGAACACGCCGACGACCAGCACGCCCCCCACAACGATCCCCGCGCTCTGTTGCGCGGCAAGGGTGCTGATGAGCACGCAGAGCATGCACAGCCCCGTGATGATGGCTCCCCAGACAAGCCCGCGGTTGCGGTCATGCAGATTCTGCCGGCGCTTTGCCTCGGCAGCACGGCGCGCCGCCTCCGCCTTTTGCCTGCGCTCAAGTTCCGCCTTCTGCTGCGCCGCCTGCGCCTTCGCGCGCGCTTCCTCGGCGCACGTTTTGCAAAGCAGCGGACGCTGCTGCGCCATATCCTTTTCCCGCACGGCATTCCCGCACGACGTACAATAGCCGATGACGGGGTCCTCCGTCTGCGGCTGCTGTGCGGGCGCCGCCTGCACATCGGGCGCAGGCGGCTGCCCTTCGCCCATAAAAATGCTCAGCGGCACATTGAAGATGGTGGCGATCTGCGTCATCGTTGCAAAGTCCGGCTGCGACTGATCGTTCTCCCACTTGCTGACTGCCTGATAAGTAACGTTCAGCTTTGCCCCCAGCTCTGCCTGCGTCATTCCGCGTTCTTTGCGAAGCTGTGCGATGACCTTCCCATACTGTTGCATTGTGAAACTCCTTAAACGTGAAATTTTTGAGCTACTTATATTATAGCACATTTTTTTCACATGTCCGAATTCTGTACTCAACAGTTGGTTGAATGATTCTATATTTCGTTGAAATGCCGGCTTTTGCGCCGGATTTGCGCCTTTTCGGACACTTTCCGCCCGAACAGCGCGCCGTCTGCGCCCCGCAATTCCACCGAAAAGGGAGTTTTTTCACTCATCTGCCGGTTGAATTTCTCAATGACATTATATAAGAAGATTTCTTCTTAGTCAAGCATTTGCAGAAGATTTCTTCTAAAATAATGGCATGATCGGCAGGCGAATCAGGGAACTCAGAACAGAACGGAAACTCTCTCAACTGTCTCTTGCGAAGGCGATCGGCGTCAGCCAAAAGGCAGTCGATTATTGGGAACGCGGCATCAACGAGCCAAAGGCAAGCTACATTGTTGCCCTGTGCGATTTTTTTGACGTTTCGGCAGATTATCTTCTCAACCGCACCGACACATGACCGCCGCCCTTTGCGGCGTTTTTCAGGGCAGCATCACGCCATCGGATCACGTTCCCTATGTACCCCCCCCCTCATCCGTCAGGCTCGTTCCTCGCCTGCCACCTTCCCCCGAGGGGGAAGGCATTGCCTTTACGCAAAAGCGCGGCGTTCCCCTTGCGCCGCCGAGACCGTGGCAGACGACGCGTAAGCGGCGGACGGAAGGGTTGTCGTGCCCGCGCGGCGCCCGCCTTTACAACTCTCCCGAATAGGGAGCCCGCAAAAAGACGCAGTCTTTTTGGGGGACAATCACAGGGAGGGCGAGAGAACCCTTTGACCTCATCCTGCCCGACGCGAGGAGGTCGTGCACATTTTGCCATACGAAAAAAGCACTTTGCAAACGGCAAAGTGCTTTTTTCAGAACGTTTTCAATCGGCGGGTGCGATGACCTGCGCAATGCGACCGAGCAGCGCATCCCTGCCCGCGCCCGTCGTCCCGGAACAGGCGATGACGTTCCCTTCGCCCAGCCCGAAGGCAAGCGCCACGGCGCGCGTGCGCTCCTTCGTCTTCATGCGGGAGAGCTTGTCGCACTTGGTGGCGATGACGGTGAACGGCATGCCGTGATAGACCAGAAACTCCACCATCTGCCTGTCATCCGCAGACGGGTCGCGGCGGATGTCCGAAAGCAGAAAGACGTGCCGCACATCCTCTTTTTTGGCGAAGAACGCTTCGAGCGTCGCCGCCCATTTCGCCTGTTCCGCCTTGGAGACGGCGGCATAGCCGTAACCGGGGAGATCGGCGAGCCAGAATTCGCCGAAATCAAAGTAATTGACGAGGCGGGTCCTGCCGGGCGCGGCACTCGTTTTGGCGAGATTTTTCCTGCCCGCAAGCATGTTGATGAGCGTGGACTTGCCCGCATTCGACTTGCCGCAGACGGCGATCATGGGCTTTTCGGGCGTGAGGAACTGCTGCGCCCGCGCCGCACTCGTCAAAAAGACGGCGTTCTTAACCTGCATAGTGCATCCCCGCGACGGCAGCACGGAACACATCGTCGACGTTGCTGACGCAGATAAAATTCAGGTGTTTTCGGACGTTCTCCGGAATGTCCTCGACGTCCTTTTTGTTCTCTTCGGGAATGATGATGTCGTGAATGCCGATGCGGTTTGCGGCGAGCGCCTTCTCTTTGAGCCCGCCGATGGGCAAGACCTTCCCGCGCAGCGTGATCTCCCCCGTCATGGCGACGTCGCGGCGGACGGGCTGCCCCGTGAACGCGGACAGGATGGCGGTCGCCATGGTGATGCCCGCAGACGGTCCGTCCTTGGGCGTGGCGCCCTCCGGAACGTGGATATGGATGTCCTTATGTTCAAACACTTCGTCGGGGATGCCGTATTTATCGGCATGCGCGCGGATATAGCTGATCGCAGCGCGCGCGGATTCCTTCATGACGTCGCCGAGCTTGCCCGTCAGGAGGATGTCCCCCTTGCCCTGCATGGCAGAGACCTCGATGGTGAGCGGAACGCCCCCCACCGCCGTCCACGCAAGCCCCGTTGCCGCGCCGACTTCGTCCTCGTCGCGCATGTCCTCCTCGTGCAGGAAGCGCTTTGCGCCGAGAAACGCATCCAGATTGCGCTTTGTGACGGAAATTTTTTCCGCCTCGCCCTTGGCGATGCGCACCGCCGCCTTGCGGCACACCGTGCCGATGGTACGTTCGAGCGTCCTGACGCCCGCCTCCATCGTATAGCCGTCGATCATGGCGGCGATCGCCCCGTTCGTAAAGGCGAGCTGTTCCTCTTTCAGCCCGTTCTCCTTCCGTTTTTTGGGAAC
Organism: uncultured Clostridia bacterium; assembly: GCA_944343275.1. Taxonomy (GTDB): domain Bacteria; phylum Bacillota; class Clostridia; order Christensenellales; family Borkfalkiaceae; genus Gallimonas. Next base: position 60,902 of record CALVMH010000010.1, read on the forward strand.
GAGGTAGCGCTTGGCGATCTCCTCCTTCTCGTCGGGCGTATACCCGGAGAGTTCGATGACCTCCATCCTGTCCCGCAGGGGGGCGGGGATGGTGTCGAGCGTGTTCGCCGTGGCGATGAACATGACCTTGGAGAGGTCGTAAGGCACTTCGAGATACCTGTCGCGGAAGGTGGCGTTCTGTTCGGGATCGAGCACCTCCAAAAGCGCGCTCGAAGGGTCGCCGCGCAGATCGGAGGAGATTTTATCCACCTCGTCCAATAAGAACACGGGATTGACGCAGCCCGCGTTCTTCATTTCATAGATGATGCGTCCGGGCATGGCGCCGATGTAAGTGCGGCGGTGTCCGCGGATCTCCGCTTCGTCTTTGAGCCCGCCGAGGCTCATGCGCACGAACTTTCTGCCGAGCGCCCGCGCAATGGATTTGGCGACGCTCGTCTTCCCCACGCCGGGGGGGCCGACAAGACATAAAATGGGAGCCTTCAATTCCCCCGTCAGTTTCAGCACGGCGAGATATTCGACGACGCGCTCCTTGATCTTTTCCAGCCCGTAATGATCGGCGTTGAGCACCTTTTCCACGTCGGAGAGCTTGTCCGTGTCCTCGGTCTCCTCCCGCCACGGCAGATCGACGATCCAATCCGCATAATTGCGCAGGACGGTATATTCGGGGGAAGAAGGCGGCATCTTGTCCATGCGTTTGAGTTCCGCGAGTGCCTTTTCCTCCACCTCCTCCGGGAGCCCCTTTCCCTTGATCTTCTCGCGCAGCTGTTCCAGCTCTTCGACGCCGTCGCCGAGTTCGGTATGGATCGCCTTGATCTGTTCGCGCAGGAAATATTCCTTCTGCGACTTTTCGATGCTGCGGCGCACGTCCTGCGCGATCTTGCGTTCGAGCTTTCCGATCTCCGCCTCGGTGTTGAGGCACTGTTCGAACTTGCGCAGACGGCGCACGAGCACCGTCTCCTCCAAAAGCTCCTGCTTGACCTCGTCGCGCAGGCGCAGATGATGCGCACAGAGGTTGATATAGGCATCGGGATCGGACACGCCGATGAGCGTTGCCCCAAGCTCTTTGATCGCCTTGCCCTCGCCCGCCGAAACGATCTCGGAGACCAGCTCCTTCGCCGTGCGGAAGTACGCCTCTTCCAATATCGGGTCGTCGTGAATGCAGGAAAGCTCCTCCGTCACGGCGTAGATATACCCGTTTTCGAAGCGGAAATCACGGACGGCGGCGCGGTACTGCCCCGCGACGAACACGCGCGCCCGGTCTCCGGGAAGACGGTTCGCCTGACGGATGAGGCACACCGTTCCCACCTTGCAAAGGTCCTCCCCGTCGGGGAACTCCTTTGCAGGGTCGGTCTGCTTCGTCACAAAGACGAACTGATCGTTGCTGTCCGCCCGCTCCACGGCGGCAAGCGAAACGCCGCGCCCGACGTCGAATGCCACCGTCGTATCGGGAAACACGACCTGCGTCCGCATCGGGATCACGGAAAGAATTTTTACTCTGTTGGTTGCCATACGATACCCTCTTGCCGCAGCCGAACGCATACGCCGCGGCATCTACTCATTTATCACACAATTTGCGCCCTTTCAATCAGCTTTGCCGAAAATTCCCCTTTGCTGCACTGCGGAAGTGAAGACTCCCGCCGCAATCACAGCAGCGCCTCGCCATGATCTCCGATACAAAAAGGCGTTCCCGCACACCTGCGGGAACGCCCTCTCGTTACGCCTCTTCCGTGAAATCTTCCTTGCCGACGCCGCACAGCGGGCAAGTGAAATCGTCGGGAACGTCCTCCCACTTGGTGCCGGGTGCGATGCCGTTATCGGGATCGCCCGTCGCCTCGTCATACACATAGCCGCACACGGTGCACACAAATTTTGCCATATCCGATTACCTCCGTTCGCCCGTCAGGGCAGAATTTCAATTGTTTGCAACATCCTCGGCGACAAGCCTGCCGAGCGCAATGAGCGCATCTGCTCCGTCCTCATGAACGGAGGAGAGCACCGTCACCTTGTCCCCGATGCGGCGCATGTTCTTCATGGCGGAAAGCGTCTCCTCCATCAGTCCGCCCGCCTGCGGCGCCCACGAGCCGTTTTCGATGACGGCGTATGCGCGGTTCTGAAAGGCATGCGCCTTCAGATCGCCGAGAAACTGCTCCATGCTCACAAAGATGCCGTTGTTGTATGTCGTCGAGGCAAACACCGCATGCGAGCAGCGGAACGCCTCGGCGAGCAGAATGCTCCGATCGGTCACCGAAACGTCGTACACCTTCACGCGCACGCCGCGCTCTGCAATGGCGGAAGCGACGATCTCCGCCGCGTTCTGCGTGTGCCCGTAGACGGACGCATAGAACACCGCGACGCACTTCTCCTCCGGCGCATAGGCGCTCCATGTGAGATACTTTTCAAGATACCACGCAAAGCCCTCCCGCCAGACGGGACCGTGCAGCGGACAGACGAGGGACAGTTTGAGCCCCGCCGCCTTTTTCAGGACGTTCTGCACCTGCACGCCATACTTTCCGACGATGTTGAAATAATACCTTCTCGCGTCGTCCAGAAATTCCTTTTCAAACACATCCCTGTCCGCAAAGACGCTGCCCGCAAGCGCGCCGAACGTGCCGAACGCGTCGGCGGAAAAGAGGATGCCGTCCTCCGGAACATAGGTGAAGAGCACTTCGGGCCAATGCACCATGGGCGCGCCCACAAAGGTGAGCGTGCGCCTGCCCAGGGGAAGCGCATCCCCCTCCTTGACGAGCAGGAGCTGCCCCGCAAACCCGAAATAATTTTTCAGCATCACCGCGGCTTTTTGCGACGTGACGACGGTGACGGCGGGGTGTTTTTCCACAAAGCGCGCGAACGTTGCCGCATGGTCGGGCTCCATGTGCTGCACGACGAGATAGTCGGGCTGCCTGCCCGCAAGCGCGTGGGCAAGGTTCTCAAAAAAGAGATCGCCCACGGCATTGTCCACCGTATCGATGACGGCGATTTTTTCATCGATCAGAAGATAGGAATTGTAAGAAACGCCGCGCGGAACGGGATAGGCGCTCTCAAAGAGCGCGATCCGCCTGTCGTTTCCGCCGAGGTAGAAGAGCCCCCCGGCAAGTTGCTGTTCATTGTGCATGGTCAGGTCTCCGTAAATGTTTTTCGGGGAGTATTATAGCACATCCGCACAAAAAAAGCAACCTTTCCGCACACAGTCCGCAGACGGCGCTACAACAGGCTCCTGAGCCCCTTGGAGATGAATTCCGCCATCTCATCGGCAAACTGCGTAACGGGCGGGCGCTGCGCGCTGCGCAGCCGCTCTTTGAAACAGGCGACGCAGCCCGACGACACAAAGCGGTAGAACGCATGCACCCGTTCGGGCGGAACGCTGCCGAAGGCGTCCTCATAATACTCCGAGAACAGCCGCCCGCCGAGCTCTACGAACCGCATGGCGCCGCCCGCGTTGTCGGAGGAGAGCAGAAGCTGGCAGAGCGGCTCATTCTCTTCGAGCAGCGCAAACACCGTGCGGCACACCCTGCGCGCCGACTGCGCCCGTTCCCCGCCGTCCAGCGCGCCGTGCAGCGCCTCGGCAAACTGCTGCAAAAATTCGTCCTCCAAGGTTTCATTGAGGTCATACACGTCCTGATAGTGCGCGTAGAACGTCCCCCTGCCCACACCCGCAAGCGTGCACAGCTCGCTCACCGTGATCTTCCTGAGCGGCTTCTCCCGCCGCAGCCGCAAAAAGGCATCGACCAGCAGCTTCTTTGTCAGACGCACCCGCAAATCGCCTTCACTTTTCATAAAACTGTCTCCTTCGGAACAATCCTGAACATAGTGTCCGATAAAATACAACCGTCTGAAATCTGACCGAACGCAGATGCGCCCGTTTGTGGTATACTGTAAGTGAACAAGGAACCAGCGATCCCGACAGCATTATAGCACATCGCGCGGCGTTTGGCAAGGAGGGCACGGACATGAAAGAACTCTATCTCATCACAGGGGCGGCGGGGCATCTCGGAAGCACGCTGTGCGCCCTTTTACAAGAGCGCGGGGAGCGCGTGCGTGCGCTCGCCCTGCCGGGGGAAGACGTCTCGTTCGTGCGCAAGACGGGCGCAGACGTCGTGTTCGGCGACGTGACCAACCCTAAGACGCTTCTCCCCTTCTTTGACCTGCCCGACGGCACGTCCGCCACCGTGCTGCACTGCGCGGGCATCGTGGACATCGCGGGGACCTTCAACCCCGCCGTGCAGGCAGTCAACGTGGACGGCACCAAAAACGTCATGCGGCTGTGCCTTGCCAAAAAGGTCCGGAAAGTCGTTTACGTCTGTTCCGTGCACGGTATGCGCGACCTGCCGCAAGGGCGCGTCAAGCGCGAACAGGACAGCTACGACCCCGCACCCCTTGAAGGCGCATACGCGCGCAGCAAGGCGGAAGCGGCACAGGCGGTGCTCGACATGGCAAAGACGGAGGGGCTCCCCGCCGTCGTCGTGCTGCCGTCCGGCATCATCGGTCCCTACTGCGGCAAGGGCAACCATCTCGTGCAGCTCGTCAAGGACTACTGCCGCGGAAAGCTCCCCGCCGTGGTAAAGGGCGGTTACGACTTTGTGGACGTCCGGGATGTGGCGCTCGGCATCCTCGCCGCCGCCCGCTGCGGCAGAACGGGGGAAAGCTATCTGCTGACGGGTAACTATCACACCCTCAAAGAGATGAGCGCCATGCTCGCGGACATCACGGGCAAACGGAAGGTCGGCGCCGTCCCCATGTGGATGGCACGCCTCGCCGCACCCTTTGCGGAGGCGCATGCAAAACGCCTGCACAAAAAACCGCTGTTCACCGCCTATGCCCTGCGCGTCGTGCTGGAAAACGGCAGATATTCGCACGACAAGGCAGCGCGGGAACTCGGTTACGCGCCCCGCGAGCTGTACGTCACGCTGGAAGATACCGTTGCATGGCTGCGGGAGACGGGAGAAGTCCCCGACGGCGCCCGCCCCGTGAAGCGCCGCCTGCGCACCCGTGCCCGTGCAGCGGCGACCTGATCCGCAGGCATCCGTCCCGGAACAAGCAATAAAGAGCGCCGCGTCAAAAGACGCGGCGCTCTTTATAACGCCTTTCATCACGAAGCCGGTAAGCCGCACCCCGCGCCGCTCTGCCTGCTGCTTTTTGACGGCGGCATCCCCCCCTCTTTTCAAAAGTTGCGGGCGTCAATCCTCTTGTTTGCCGGCCCGTTTGTTGAGCTTTCCGATGAGCGCGAGATAGCCGAGCGATACGCCCGAAATGAACAAAATGAGCAGCACGATCCACCAGACGCAGCCCATGAAGTAGGGCATCTCCGAACTGAACCCGAACGCACCCGCGGGCGAATCCCAATT
>CALVMH010000011.1 GCA_944343275.1 uncultured Clostridia bacterium
ATGTTCGCCTCCCGTTTCCACGGAAACGGCAGTGCCTCCGCCCGCTGTGCGGTGCTCGGCATGCTGCGCAACGAACCCGCCGGAATCAGCTTGGGAAGCTGACGCCATACCGCCAGGCGATTCCTGCAACTGTTTTCTTATTATATCCGATGCGCGTGCGCTTGTCAAGCAAAAAAGAGGCGCTGACGGCAATTTTCCGCGGCACAAACGGCTTGCCTAATTGGTTGGATTGTGATATACTTTTCTGCATGAAGGTGTTTGCGATCAGCGATCTGCACCTCTCAGGGCTGAAAGAAAAGCCGATGAACATCTTCGGCGAAGGCTGGGAGGGGCATTTTGAAAAAATTGCCGCCGACTGGCGCGCGAAAGTTTCTCCCGAGGACGTCGTCCTGCTCGGCGGCGATACCTCATGGGGGATGAAGCTCGCGGAGGGCATGCACGACGTTGCCCGCCTTGCGCCGCTCCCCGGGAAAAAAGTGTTCATCCGCGGCAATCATGACTATTGGTGGAACGGCATTTCGCGCGTGCGTGCCGCCGCGCCCGATCCGACCTTCTTCTTTTTGCAGAATGACTGCGTCAGGCTGGAAAACGTCGTCGTTGCAGGCTCGCGCGGCTGGACGTGCCCCGGCAGCCCCGATTTCACCGAACGGGACGAAAAGCTCTACCTGCGCGAAGCGGAGCGCTTCCGTCTCGCCTTTCAGGAAGTGAAGAAGGTGCGTCGGGAGGGGGACAAACTCATCGCGCTCATTCATTATCCGCCTTTCAGCGTCAGGCGCGAAGAGACGCTCTTCACCCGTCTGTTTGAGGAGAACGGGGTGGACAAGGCGGTCTTCGGACATCTGCACGGCGCGGGATTTTTCCCGCTGCGTTCGGAGAGGGCGGGCATTGAATACTGCCTCACGTCGTGCGATAAGATCGGATTTGCGCTTGCAAGGATCCTGTAAAGGAGATCATAACGAGATACCGCAGCGGTGGCTGCGGTTTTTTCATGAAAAAATTTTATTAAATTTTCAAATAGCACATTCAAACACTTGACAACGGGGGGGGATAAGTATAATAGAACGTGCAAATATCATTGCACGGGAGGAACTTATGAAAACAAAATTCAGAAATCTTGCTGTTTTATTTGCAGCTGCTTTGGCGCTCGTGTTCGGCGTTGTGTTGTTTACCGCCTGCGATGACGGCGATCCTTCGGGAAACGGAACGCAGCCCGGAAGCGAAACGCGCTACGTCTATGTGGGCGTTGATGGCAGCGCCGGCGGGATGGAAGGCGTTATGGATGAGATGTATGCAGGCAGTGAGATATATTTCGCGGACGGAAAGATCGTCTGGGAAATGAACGGCTCGGTGCAAACTTTGCAATATACGCAGGAGAACGGAAAGTACATTGTCAATCTGACGGAGGCACAGGGACAGGCGCTCGGAATGATTTTTGAGATCGAGGGCGACACACTGAAAGCGTCGGAGACGGTGGACGGGGAGATCGTCTTTACGCTGATTTTCGCCGCGAAGTAACGCGGAACGTCGGGCGCGCACATATCGTGCGCGCCTCTTTTTCATGAACTCCTGCCTCCAATGTCATTCCGGGCGGAGCGGCGGAAAGCGCGGAGCGTGAGAATTCCATGGGGGGATTGCTTCTTTTGCGGTGGGACCCCTCACTTCGTTGCTTCGCACTTCGTGCTCGTGCGCGGCGTCGTCGGAATGCTCCCCGAAAGCAGGCACTCCTCCTTGCGTCGGGCAGGAGGACGCGGAGAGAAACCGATCCCTCACGCAAATTTTTCTGAAAATTTCCGCGTTCCGCCCTTGCCTTTTGCGCGAAGGCGTGATATAATAGCGATGTAAACGGTTCTTTAAGAGCGGCACTGCGATGCCGACAAGACGCTCGTTTCACTGCTACGGAAGAAACGGTCTTGCGGCACGCCCGCAAGATTTTTTTGTATGGTGAAGGTATGGAGAACTCTGCAAACGCACCCGTGATTTTGAGCGGGGAACAGCTTCGCCGTACCCTCGTGCGCCTCTCGCATGAGATCGAGGAGCGCTGCGAAGGGCTTGCGGACGTCGTGCTCGTGGGGGTCAAACGGGGCGGGGAGATCGTCGCCCGCCGCCTTGCCGCGCTCTTTCGTGCGGCGGGGGAGAACGTTCCCTGCGCGGGGCTGGACATCACCATGTCGCGCGACGATCTGGTCTCGGCGTTCATCCTGCCCGATGCGGAGAAGAACGAGCTCGGGTTTTCCCTCGAAGGCAAGACCGTCATCCTCTGCGACGACGTGCTGCACACGGGCAGAAGCGCGGCTGCGGGCATCGAAGCCCTGTTCCGCCTCGGCCGCCCCGCAAGGATCCGTCTGCTTGTGCTCGTCGACCGCGGGGGGCGCGAACTGCCCGTCCGCGCCGACTTTGTGGGGAAGAACGTACCCACGTCCAAGGAAGAATACATCGAAGTGCGCTTTACGGAACGCGGAAGCGCGGAAGACGCACTGCGTATCATAAGGAGAGAGCATGCTGAATCATAAGGACGTCTTAGGGCTGTACGACCTGTCTGCGGAGGAGATCGACGAGATCCTTTCGGTGGGCATGAGCATGAAAAAGCTCTTGAAGCAGAACATCAAACGCCTGCCCCACTTGCAGGGAAAATCGGTGACGACGCTCTTCTATGAGAACAGCACCCGCACGCGCTGCTCCTTCGAGCTGGCGGCGAAGTACATGGGGGCGCATGTCGTCAACATTGCGGCGGCGTCTTCGTCGGTGCAGAAGGGGGAGACGCTCATCGACACGGGCAAGACGCTGGACGCCATGAAGAACGACGTCATCGTCATCCGTCATCCGATGGGCGGCGCGCCGCGGCTGCTCGCAAAGACGGTGAAGGCGCATGTCGTCAACGCGGGCGACGGCATGAACGAACATCCTTCGCAGGCGCTTTTGGATATGCTCACGATGCGTGAAAATTTCGGGCGCATCGCGGGACTGAAAGTTGCCATCCTCGGCGACATCAGCCATTCGCGCGTGGCAAAGAGCAACCTGTTCGGGCTCAAAAAGCTCGGCGCGGAAGTGACCATGTACGCACCGCGTACCCTGCTTCCGACGGGCATCGGGCAAATGGGCGCGAAGGTGTGCGCCTCGCGGGAGGAGGCGGTGGAGGGTGCCGACGTCGTCATGGGGCTCAGGATCCAGCTCGAACGTCAGCATGCGGGCAACTTCCCGTCGCTGGGCGAATACGCCGGGTTCTACGGCGTTGACGACGGCGTGATGCGGTACGCCAAGAAGGGCGCGCTCGTCATGCACCCCGGTCCCGTCAACCGCGGGGTGGAGCTCACCAGCGCGCTCATCGACGGGGATACGAGCCGCATCGAGGAACAGGTGCTCTCGGGCATTGCCGTCAGAATGGCGATCCTCTTTTTGCTCACCAAAGAGGAGGTTTGAGACTGATTTTTGCGCAACGGCTCGTCAGGTCTGGAAAGGAGAGGATATGACACGGGAAGAACAGTTGTTGTTGCAGGGGCTGGTCTCACTGGAGGAGAAACTGCAGCAGCTGAAAATACATAAGAACAAGAGTATTAACATTTTTGCTGCTGTCGGAATGTCTCGGCAGGAGGTCAAGCATTCAGCCTTTCTTGCATGGTTGCTGACACCATTTGCGTCAGGTGTTCAGCACGGGATGGGAAACAAATTCTTAAAACATTGGCTGGAACTGCTTTTCATGCACCCGAATACCGACCAGCCGGAACCGGAGTTAAAAAGCAACCGCCAAATATTGTCTGGTGCAGGGATTTCTTCAATGGACGACTTTGCGCCGCTGCTTTCCGCATCTGACGTCGTGGTGGAGACCGAGCGCGTGATCTTGGATCCGGAGAGTCGCATTGACATTATGATCACATCTAAGTCCGCACAGACGGTCATTGTCATTGAAAATAAAGTAGGTACGACCACGCATGATGAACAACTCACGCGCTATGAACAAAAGGAAGTCAATCAAAACGCGGCTTGGAATGGGTGGAAGAAAGTATTTGTATATTTAACGCCTTTCGGGGATCACCCTTATGAATATAGAGCGGAAGCGGAACGGGATGTATATAATCCATCGTGGTGTGTCTATTCATATGGAACAATTCTGCAGATCGTGCGCGAGATGAGGGCGGAGCTTGGGAAAAGCCGTGCGCAAACAAAGTTAAAACTTTTGATGGAGGACTATATCCAAATGGTCAATTCTGAAATTTTGCAAAGAAACGGCGAGCTACGCTCTGCTTGCAAGCGTATCGTTCGGCAGTATAGGGCTGAACTTGAACTGTTGGCAGCTTATACGAAGGACAACCTTTCCGAAATTCTGGATTGCTGCAATGGTAAACTGGAACAGATTTTCGATATGGTCGTCCTCAACCGCACGGAATATCGTCTCGAATTTGTAACAAAGAAAATCGCGCAGTTTTTCGGGGAAGAATTGTGTTCGGATCGCTCGCCGTATCCCGTCTGTATTCGCATTGCCGCCATGAAAGGGGATATCGACATAACGTTGTTTTTGGAAAATGCCAACGGCTTAGAGGGCGGATGGACGGAGCGACAGCGTCAGTTTGCATCGCTTGCCGGAGTAAATACTGCGGGAAAGAATAAATATTGTACCATTTTGCGCAAAGTGCTCCTGCCCGAACAGGTACGGCAGGGGGAGTTTACTGAAGAGCAGAAACTTCTCCTTGAGGCTGGATTGGAGAGTTTTGGACAGATGTTGTTGCGCATAGAAGAACGGTTGTCGCGCAGTTGAAATAGGGAGGGAAACATGGTCATAAAAAATGCAGACGTCGTGTTAAAAGACGGCGTAAAGAAGCTCGATCTCCGCATCGAAGAGGGCAGGATCGCCGAACTCGGCAAGGGGCTGAAAGGCGAGGGGTTGGACTGCACGGGGCTGACGGTGCTGCCGGGGCTCATCGATATGCACGTTCACCTGCGCGAGCCGGGGTTTGAAAAGAAGGAGGACATCGCCTCGGGCAGCGCGGCTGCCGTCAAGGGCGGGTTCACCCAGATCTGCTGTATGCCAAACACCCGCCCCGTGACCGACAACAAGGTGGTCGTCTCCTATATCCTGAACCGCGCCAAGGAAGTCGGGCTGTGCAAGGTGCGCCCCGTCGGCGCCATCACGGAGGGGCAGGAGGGCAAGAACCTCGCCGCCATCGGCGCCATGAAGGCGGCGGGCGCCGTCGCCCTTTCGGAGGACGGAAAGAGCGTGTTGAGCACGGGACTCATGGCGAACGCCATGATGTACGCCGCCGATTTCGGGCTCAAATGTTTATGCCACTGCGAGGACGCCTCGCTCGTGGACGGCGGCGTCGTGAACGAGGGGTACTACTCCACGCTGACGGGGCTCAAAGGGAGCATCCGCGCGGCGGAGGACGTCATCATCGCGCGCGAGATCTGCCTCGCCGAGAGCCTCTCCCTGCCCGTGCACATCTGCCACGTCTCGACGTACAGCGGCGTGCAGCTCATCCGCGAGGCAAAGGCGCGCGGCGTCCAAGTGACGGCGGAGACCTGCCCGCACTACTTCACGCTGACGGACGCGGTCATCGCATCGTTCGACACCAACACCAAAGTCAACCCGCCCATCCGGGAAGAAAAGGACCGTCTCGCCGTCATCGAGGGCTTGAAAGACGGCACGCTCGACTGCATCGTCACCGATCACGCGCCCCATCACGCGGACGATAAGAGCGTGGAATACGACCTTGCGACGTTCGGTATCAGCGGGTTGGAGACCTCGTTCGCGCTCTCGTATACGCAGCTCGTGAAGGGGGGCGTCCTCACGCCGGAAGAACTTGCCGACAGGATGAGCGGCGCGCCCGCCCGCATTCTGGGGCTGGAAGGGGGCGGCATTGCCGTCGGCGCGCCTGCCGACCTCACCATTGCCGACCTTCATGCAAAGTGGACGATCGACCCCGCGGCATTTGTTTCCAAAGGGAAGAATACGCCCTTCGGCGGCAGGGAGGTGTTCGGCGCCGTCCGTTACACCCTCGTCGACGGGGAGATCAAATATCAAGGCTGAGAGGATTACGAAGATGATCATTGATAAGCTCATAGCGCGCATCATTGCCATGCGCAATCCCACCTGCGTGGGGCTGGATACCCAGCTTGGCTATCTGCCGGAGGACATGCGTGCCGGCGTTGTGACGTGCGGACAGGCGGCGGACGCCATCCTCGCCTTCAACAAGACGCTCATCGACAGCGTTGCCGACATCGTTCCCGCCGTCAAAGTGCAGGTCGCCTATTATGAACAGTACGGCGTGGCGGGCATGGGAGCCTTCTTCGATACCGTTGCCTATGCCAAGCGCAAAGGGCTGTTCGTCATTGCCGACTGCAAGCGCAACGACATCGGTTCGACTGCCGCGCGCTACTCCGCAGCCTATCTCGGCGAGACCGACGTGGGCGGAAAGCGCATGAGCCTGGCGGGCTGCGATTTTCTGACCGTCAACGCCTATCTCGGAACGGACGGCGTGCAGCCCTTCCTTGACGACTGCAAGGCATTCGACCGGGGGCTTTTCATCCTTGTCAAGACGAGCAACCCCTCTTCGGGGGAATTGCAGGACTTAAAACTTGCCGACGGGCGCACCGTGTACGAATGCATGGGCGACATGGTCGAAGGCTGGGGCGCGGGGCTGGTGGGCGCCTACGGCTATTCCGCGGTCGGCGCGGTGGTCGGCGCCACGCATCCCGCCGAAGCAAAGGTGCTGCGGGAGCGGCTCCGGCACACCTTCTTCCTCATCCCCGGATACGGTGCGCAGGGGGCGAACGCGCAGATGCTCAAAAACTGTTTTGACGAAACGGGGCTGGGCGGCATCGTCAACAACTCCCGCGGCATCCTGTGCGCCTATCAGAAGAACGGCGGAACGTACTACGACGCCGCGCGTGCGGCGTGTGTCGCCATGCAGAAGGACCTTGCGTCCGTGTTGGGGGGCGTATGCGCGAAATAACGGCGACCGTTCTGGAAAACAAGCGCATCGCGGATGAAATTTATTCGCTCACTTTTGCGGCGGAAGAGGAGATCGCCGTCCGTCCGGGGCAGTTCTGCATGGTGGGTGTGGGGGGATTTCCGCTGCGCCGTCCCATTGCCCTGTGCAAGGCGGAGGGGGAGCGCTTCACCGTGTGCTACCGCGTGAAGGGGAGCGGAACGCGCGCCCTTGCAAGGGAGTATAAGGCGGGGGAGAAACTCTCCGTTCTGCTGCCCCTCGGCAACGGATTCTATGTGAAGGAGCAGGAAACAAAGGTCGCCGTCGTGGGCGGCGGCGTCGGCATTTTCCCGCTCATTTCCGCCATCCGTACATACAGCAAGAACAAGCAGGTGTACGCCTATATGGGCTTCCGGAACCGCGCTGCCGTCTGCATGGAATACGACATGACGCGCGGCGAAAAACTCACCCTCGCAACGGACGACGGGAGCGTCGGATTTCACGGGACGAGCGTGCAGGCGTTCATGCAGGACGTGGACATGGTATGCCCCGATGTCGTCCTTGCCTGCGGACCGACGCCCATGCTGCGCGCTCTGAAAACCGCCATGAGGGACAAGGACATCCCCGTCTACGTCTCCTTGGAGGAGCGCATGGGCTGCGGCATCGGCGCGTGCCTCGTGTGCGTGTGCGAAAAGACGGACGGCGCCCACGCCCGCGTGTGTAAGGACGGTCCCGTGTTCGAGATCAACGACGTGGTCCTCTGAGCCGATTCCGTCAGACGGCGCAGCCGAACAGAGGGGAGTATGAAAGAGAAGATCATTGCAATGCGCACGAGGTGGGTCCTTGCGGTGCATATCTTTGCGATTGCGACAATGGCAGCCTTTCTTTCCGCTGCCGCCTATCTGAGTTTCCGCCCCGGCGGCTGGCTGTCGGAAAGCAAGGTGTTCTGGGCGGTCGACGCCGTAATATTTGTCTTGGGCATGACGCTGCTCATGGTTTCGGGAAGGGAGATCGTGCGGTATTGCAGGGTCCCGAGGATCATCGCCGTGTGCAGAGGCAGCGAAATCGAATTTCTCGGGGAAAAATTCTCCCTCTCCGAGATCGCGGAAGTCAGCGGCCGCATGCCCCGAGGGAGGCACGGCGCAGCGCTGACGTGGTGGGGGAAACTCACCGTTATTTTAAAAGACGGCAGAACGCTCTCGTGCGATTATGTCGGGGATATCGGTTTTGTGCGGGCGCGTCTCCTCGCACTCAGATACGAATATGCCGCCAATGACGCGGTGACCGGTTCAAAAGGAGAAAACAATGGCTGATCTTTCGGTAACGCTGTGCGGGAAAACGCTGAAAAACCCCGTCATCCCCGCATCGGGCACGTTCGGGTTCGGGCGGGAATTTGATGAAATTTACGATATTTCCTGTCTGGGCGGGGTGGCGACGAAGGGCGTCGCGCTCGTCCCGTGGGAGGGCAACCCCGTTCCGCGCATCGCCGAGAGCCGCGGCGTCATTTTGAACGCCGTCGGGCTGCAAAATCCCGGCGTCGAAAAGTTTATCGCGGAAGATCTGCCGTGGCTCAGGCAAAAGACGCGCGTCATCGCCAACGTCGTCGGCAGGACGATCGAGGACTACGAGGGCGTGTGCGCCCGCCTCGACGGGCTTGTGGATTTCCTGGAACTCAACATCTCCTGCCCCAACGTCAAGTGCGGCGGCATGGCGTTCGGCATCCGTCCCGAAGCCATTGAGGAAGTCACCGCCCGCGCCAAGGCAAAGTGCCCTTCGACGCCGCTCATCGTCAAACTTTCCCCCAATGTGGAGAGCATCGCGTTGAACGCACAGGCGGCGGAGAGAGGGGGCGCGGACTGTCTTTCCCTCGTGAATACCTTTACGGGCATGGCGATCGACATCGAGCGCCGCCGTCCTGTGCTCGCCAACAACACGGGCGGCGTTTCGGGCGCGGGCATCAAGCCCGTCGCCGTGCGCATGGTGTATGAGGCGGCGCATGCCGTCTCCATCCCCGTCATCGGCATAGGCGGCATCACCTGCGCGGAGGACGCCGTGGAATTCATGATGGCGGGTGCCGTCGCCGTACAGGTGGGCACGCAGAATTTCACCGATACGCGCGCCTGCCCCAAGATCATCGCAGGGCTCAACGAGTGGTGCGATGCGCACGGCGTCGCGCGCGTCGCCGAGCTGACGGATACCTTAAAACTCAATGAAAGGAGAAAGACATGTTGACCTACAAACAGCGGTTCATTCAGTTCATGGTGGAGAACGAAGTGCTCCTCTTCGGGGAATTTACCTTGAAGAGCGGCAGGAAGGCGCCCTATTTCATCAATGCGGGCAAGTACAGAACGGGTTCACAGATCGCCGCCCTCGGCGAGTACTACGCGGAGTGCTTTTTGGAACACAAGGTGGACGCAAAGACGCTCGTCGGTCCCGCCTATAAGGGCATTCCGCTCGCCGTCGCAACGAGCATCGCGCTCGCCAAAAACCACGGCGTGGACGTCGGGTTCTGTTTCGACAGAAAAGAGGTGAAGGACCACGGCGAGGGCGGAATGTTCGTCGGCGCGCAGCTTGCGGCGGGGGACAAGGTGTGCATCATCGAGGACGTCATGACGTCGGGGAAAGCCCTCCGGGAGATCCTGCCCAAGGTGAAGGCAGAAGCGGACGTCGAAGTCTCCGCCATGATCATCTCCGTGGACCGTCAGGAAAAGGGCACGGGCGAAAAGTCCGCCGTCGCCGAGGCGTTCGACGAATACGGCGTGAAGGTATATTCCATCGTGACGGTGGAGGACATCATTGCCGCCATCGAGGAGGGCGTCATCGAAGGCAGGGAGCATCTTGCCGCCATGAAGGCATACCGCGCGCAGTACGGGGCGTAACGTGCACCCGAGATCGCGGCGCGCGAAGGCGTCACGGAAACGGTGATCAAGGTCAGAAACACGGTGAAAATACAGCGCGGCGGCGACCGAATGGTCGCCGCCGCGCGTCGTTTTCCGAATGCCGAGCAGACGTCCTCAATGGAACTGCGCGACGGCGTAACATGATTGTCGTCGGACCAACCGTAGACAGTCGTTTCGGAAATGCCTGCCTCATGCGCAAGCGTGTACAGCGATTCGTTCCGCTCCCGACAAAGCTGTCAAATTCTTTCGTGAACGTCCAAGGCAATGCTCCTTACCGAAAGTACTTATTATGTTACACCACGGTCAGACGGAATATACAATAGTTATTTATATAAAATACTAAAACAGCGGCAGGACCGGACTTCTTTGAAGTCGCCGACGTTTCAGCTCGACCATGTAGAATTGTTGTGGTGCTTTCCGAAAACAGGAGGGGCATCGGAGGGATCCGATGGTCCTCCTGTATTGTTTTGCTCCGCAGCGCATTTTTCGACCGCCCGTCTCATATCATACCTGTATGGAACTGTACGGCGAAAGCAAACAGGCGGTGCTGGAAAAGCTCCACGCCTCCGAGGCGGGGCTGACGCAGGCGGAGGCGGAGCGGCGCCTCTTAAAGAACGGGCGGAACGTTCTGCAAGAAGGCAAGAAGCGCAAAAAAATTGCGCTGTTTTTTGCGCAGTTCGCCGACCTCATGACGATCATCCTCATCCTTGCGGCGATCCTTTCCGCCGTGCTCGCCGTCGTCACGGGCGACAGGGCGGAACTTGCCGATACGGGCATCCTTCTCTTTGTCATCCTGCTCAATGCCGTCGTCGGGTTTTTGCAGCAGTACCGCGCGGACGCCGCCATCGAGAAGCTCCGCAAGCTCTCCGCATGTGAGGCAAAGGCGGTGCGCGGGGGGAAGGTGGTGAAGGTGGATGCGGAGACGCTCGTTGTGGGCGACGTCGTCGAATTGGAGGAGGGCGACCGCATTCCCGCCGACTGCCGCATTTTGTACAGCGAAAATTTCCGCTGCGACGAATCCATGCTGACGGGCGAGAGCTGTCCCGTCAGAAAGCATGACTGCGTCGTCACGCGCACCGCCCTTTCCGCCCGCGCGAACACGGCGCATTCCGGCACGTTCTGCGTGGGGGGGAGGGCGCGCTGCGTGGTCACGGCGTGCGGCATGGATACCGAAACGGGCAAGATCGCCCGTCTGCTCCGCAAGAGCAAGCCCGCCCCCGTGCCCCTCGACAAGACGATCGCGCGGCTCGGAAAGGTCATCACGTTCGCCGTGCTCGCCGTTGCGGCGGTGCTGCTGTTCGCATCGCTGTTTGCGGGGCGCGGGACGTTTCTGGAAAGCGTGATGAGCGCCGTCGCCGTGGCGGTCGCCGCCATCCCGGAGGGGATGGGCGCCGTCGTCACCGTCATTTTGGCGCTCGGGGTGCAGCGCATGGCGTCCTCGCGCGCCGTCATGCGGCGGCTGGGGGCGGTGGAGAGCCTCGGCGGATGCACCGTCATCTGTTCGGACAAGACGGGCACGCTGACGGAAAATAAAATGACGGTCGAAAGCGTGTGCACACAATTTGGCGGCGCCATGTCCGCGGACGGTGCGTCTGCGGACAGCGCGGCGCACCGCGCGCTCGTCATGTGTATGCGCATCTGCAACACGGTGAAGGGGAGCGCGGGCGCCTATGTCGGCGACCCCACCGAGGTCGCGCTCGTGGAGTATGCCGACCGCGTCGGGGACGAGACCGTATCCGAACGGCTGGGCGGCGTGCCCTTTTCCTCCGAACGCAAGATGATGAGCGTGTGGGCGCGCACGCCGCAGGGGGAGGCGCTCTATGTCAAGGGCGGGGCGGACGTGCTGCTTGCAAGGTGCACCCGCATTCTGACGGAGACGGGCGAACGCGCGCTCACGGAGCGGGACAGGGCAGCCGTCCGCGCCCGCGCCGCCGCCTGCGCGGGGCGCGCCATGCGCGTGCTCGGATTTGCGCGGGGGGATACCTTGCGGGAAGAGTCACTGTGCTTTCTGGGCATTGCCGCCATGTTCGACCCGCCCAAACGGGGCGTGAAAGAGGCAGTCGCCGCCTGCCGCGGCGCGGGGGTCCGGACGGTGATGATCACGGGGGATTCCCCCGAAACGGCTTTTGCCGTCGCCGTGCGGCTGGGCATTGCCGGGCGCTTTTCCGAGGTCGTCACGGGGGAGGCACTCGACGCGATGTCCGAGGAGGAACTTGCCCGCCGCGCCTGCCGCATTTCGGTGTATGCGCGCGTCGCACCCGTTCACAAACAGCGCATCGTGCACGCTTTACAGAGTGCGGGGGAAGTGGTCGCCATGACGGGGGACGGCGTCAACGACGCGCCCGCCTTAAAGTCTGCCGATGTGGGCGTTGCCATGGGGTCGGGAACGGACGTCACCAAAGATGCCGCCGACGTCGTTCTCACGGACGACAATTTCGCCACGATGGTGCGCGCGGTGGAGGAGGGGCGCAACGTCTTTTTCAACATCAAAAAGACGGTCTCCTTCTTCCTCTCCACCAATTTTGCGGAAGTGCTGTCCGTCTTTTTCGTCACGCTCTTTTTGTGGCAGTACGGCTTTCTGACGTCCACGCAGCTGCTGTGGATCAACCTCATCACCGATTCGCTGCCCGTTCTCGCGCTGGGCGTCGAACGCACGGAGGGCGCCATGCGCCGACCGCCCGTCTCGGACAGGGAAATTTTTTCTCCGCGCGCCATCTGCGCCATGCTCTGTTTCGGCGTGATGCTCTCGGCGATCGCCGTCACGGAATTTTTGCTCCTTTTGCACCTGTACGGAAATGCCGTTGCCACCACCGCCGCCTTCCTCACCATCTCGCTCTCCGAACTGCTGCATGTGTTCAACGTGCGTGCGGAGGACGGGGCGCACCGCTTCCGCGACCATTTTTCCAACCGCACGCTGCTCGTCACCGTGGCGGTGGGGGTGCTGGTCAACGTGCTGCTCGTCGTCACGCCCGCCTTGCGCACGGCGTTCCGCCTTGCCGCGCTTTCGTGGGAACAGTGGCTGTGGGTGGCGGGTTGTTCGCTGTCCGTTCTGCCGTTGGGCGCCGTGTACAGGCGGTGTATCCTGCTGCTTGCGTGGCGCAGGCGGTCGGCACTCAGAAGGCGCGCTCAGAAGGCACAGAAGGTATAGCCGCGTTCGCGGAAACGGGCAATGATGTTGGGGAGCGCCTCGGCGGTCGCCTTGTGCGGCGCGCTGTCGTGCAGCAGAAGCACCACGTTGGACTTTTCGCCTGCCGTGCGCAGGCTCTCTTCGGTGAGCCGTGCGGCGCTCGCCCCGCGCAGTTCCTCGTCTCCGCAGACGGCATTCCAGCGGACGACGGTGTATCCGCGTGCGGCAAGCAGCGCCGCCTGCCGCGCATAGTCCTTGGTGCCGCCGCCCGGAAAGCGGTAGACGTGCGGCACGACGCCCGTCACGCGGCGGATGAGGGTGGCGCACTCTTCGACGTCGGCGAGCAGCGCTTTGTCGGAGGCGTAGATGGAGGAATAGTCGTGCGTTGCGGAGTGCACGCCGACCGTGTGCCCTTCGCGCACGATGCGCCGCAGGGTCTCTTCCCGCCCGTGCGCGCGGTCGGAGACGATAAAGAAGGTGGCTTTCACATTCTCGCGCTGCAAGGTGTCGAGGATGCGCCCCGTCACCACGGTGCTCGGGCCGTCGTCGAAGGTGAGATAGATGCGCTTTTCCTCGGCGAAGGAGAAAACCGTCCGCGCAGGCGTCGCGCGGGCGCCGAGGTGCGCCGCCAGAACGAGCAGCGCGGCAAGAAAGACGGCTACGAGGGGGATGTACTTTTTCTGCATATCCCAAGTTTGGGGAATTTTTACAAAAATATTTACATTTGCCTGCGCGTGTGCTATAATGGAGCGGAACAAAGGCGCGCGCTGCGCGCGGGAGGAGTATCATGATCACGACAAGAGTCTTCGGCAAGACGCGGGACGGAAGGGAGGTGCTCGCCTTCGACTTTACGGACAAGCAGTACAAAGCGACCGTTTTGAATTACGGCGGCATCATCCAGAGCATCGTCGTTCCCGACAAGAACGGGCAGCCCACCGACGTCATTCTGGGCTACAACGACGTCGCGGGGTATGAGAACAACGGCGGCTATCTCGGCGCACTCATTGGGCGTTTCGGCAACCGCATCGGCAAGGGGCGCCTCGTCGTGGACGGAACGGAGTATTCGCTCTATTGCAATGACCGCGGCAACCATCTTCACGGCGGCAAGGACGGGTTCAACAAAAAAATATGGGAGCATGAAGTGGTGGGGGACGAACTGCGCCTTTCCATCCTCTCTCCCGACGGCGAGGAACAGTATCCCGGCAACCTCAAAGTGCGCGTGACGTACATCTTCGAGAACGGGGAGATGCGCATCCACTATTCCGCTTCGACGGATAAAAAGACGGCGGTGAATCTCACCAATCACGCCTATTTCAATCTGAACGGGGAGGGGGACGGTTCCATCCTCAACAATATCCTGTGGATCGACAGCGACGAGATCACGCCCACCGACGCGGCGATGATCCCCGTCGGCGGGTTCCGGAAGGTGGCGGGAACGCCCTTTGATTTCAACGAGCCAAAGGCGATCGGAAAGGAGATCGATGTCAACGATGTCGATCTCAGGCAGGGCGGCGGCTACGACCACTGCTTTGTTCTCGCGCACAAGCGCGGCGTGTATGCAAAATACGCGGTCGCCGAGAGCAAAAAAACGGGCATCCGCATGACCTGCCGTACCGATATGCCCGCCGTTCAGTTCTATGCGGGCAACGGGCTCAACCAGCAGGGGAAGAGCGGGTTTTACGGCAAGCGCGCGGGGTTCTGTCTCGAAACGCAGGCGATCCCCAACAATGTCAACGTTCCCGAGTACGCCGCGCTCGGCAGTTCCTTCCTGTCTCCCGGGGAGGACTATGAGTTCACGGCATCCTATCAGTTTGACATTGCGGAATAAGCGACGGACTTTCCGGGCGGGCGCACGCGGCGCCCGCTTTTTTTTGCGCGCAAGGGCGGAAAAGGACGACCGGCGCAAAATTTTCCGAAAAATATTTGTAAATGATGTTTAATTTCCCCCGAAAGGTTGTATATGAATGGTGACCGAAAATCAGAGAGGCTAAGACGTGAACGAAAAGAAGAGCAAGAAGCAGCCCGAAGCAGAGCAGCCCGAAGCGGTGCAGGCGGACGCCGCCCCCGAAGCGGAACCGCCTCAGGCGGATCGGCCCGCGGAAGTCCCCGCCGAGCTTTCGGCGCAGCAGCTTGAAGAGAGCCTTTCCAAGGCGCTTGCCGACGCGGAGGACTATAAAAAGAAGTGGTATTCCGTCTCGGCGGAATATGAAAACTACCGCAAACGCACCGCGTCCGACCGCTCCAAGGCATACACGGAAGGGAGAAGCGATGTCGTCGTCAAACTCTTCCCCATTGCCGACAATCTCGAACGCGCGCTTGCCGCCTGCACGGACGACAAGACGGGCGAGGGGATCGGGATGGTGCTGCAAAGTTTCGAAAAGCTGCTCGAAGGGGAGCACATCGAACAAATTTCACCCGTCGGCGAACCCTTCGACGCCGCCCGCTGCGAGGCGATCCTCGCCGTCGACCCCAAGGAAGGGGAGGAGAGCGGCATCGTCAAAGAGGTGTACGCAAAGGGCTACATGCAGAACGGAAAAGTGCTGCGCTTTGCGCAGGTCATCGTCACAAAATAAATTCAGGAACATTGTAAGGAGAAATAGATTATGGCTAAGGTTATCGGTATTGACTTGGGTACGACAAATTCCTGCGTCGCGGTGATGGAGGGCGGCGAGCCCGTCGTCATCCCCAACGCAGAGGGCGCCCGCACAACGCCTTCCGTCGTGGCGTTCCAAAAAGACGGCACCCGTGTCGTCGGGCAGGTGGCAAAGAATCAGGCGGTCGCCAATCCCGACAGGACGGTCATTTCCATCAAGCGGAAGATGGGGTCCGACTATAAGGTGAAGATCGACGAAAAGGCGTATTCGCCGCAGGAAATTTCCGCAATGATCCTTTCCAAGCTCAAAGCGGATGCGGAGGCGTACCTCGGCAGCAAGGTGACGGATGCCGTCATCACCTGCCCCGCGTATTTCACCGACGCACAGCGTCAGGCGACCAAGGACGCGGGCAAGATCGCGGGGCTCAACGTGCTGCGCATCATCAACGAGCCGACGGCGGCTGCGCTCTCTTACGGGCTCGACAAGGACAAGGAAAACAGCAAGGTCATGATCTATGACCTGGGCGGCGGCACGTTCGACGTCTCCATTCTGGAGATCTCGGACGGCGTCTTCGAAGTGCTCGCCACCAACGGCAACAACATGTTGGGCGGCGACGACTTCGATAAAAAGCTCATCGATTACATGGCGGAAGAGTTCAAAAAGAGCAACGGCGTCGACCTCACCAAGGACAAGATGGCGATGCAGCGCCTGAAAGAGGCGGCGGAAAAGGCGAAGATCGAGCTCTCCGGCATGACTTCGACGTCCGTCTCCCTTCCCTTCATCTCCATGACGGAAGCGGGACCCGTGCACCTCAACATGGACATCACCCGCGCAAAGTTCGAGGCGCTCATTGCGGACCTTGTCGACAAGACGGCGGAACCCATGCGCCTTGCCATGAAGGATGCGGGGCTCTCCTATAACGACATCGACAAAGTCATTCTGGTCGGCGGTTCCACGCGTGTGCCCTGCGTCGTCGCAAAGGTCAAGCAGATCACGGGCAAGGAACCCTTCAAGGGCATCAACCCCGATGAATGCGTCGCCATCGGCGCAGCCATCCAGGGCGGCGTTTTAACGGGCGAAGTGAAGGACGTGCTCCTTTTGGACGTCATGCCTCTTTCGCTCGGCATCGAGACGCTGGGCGGCGTGTTCACCCGTCTCATCGACAGGAATACGACCATCCCCGTCAAAAAGAGTCAGGTGTTCTCCACGGCGGCGGACAATCAGACGAGCGTGGAGATCCACATCCTGCAAGGCGAGCGTGAATTCTGCCGCGACAACAAGACGATGGGCAGGTTCATGCTGACGGGCATTGCGCCCGCGCCCCGCGGCGTGCCGCAGATCGAAGTCACGTTCGACGTCGACGCCAACGGCATCGTGCACGTCGAGGCAAAGGACCTCGGCACGGGCAAGTCGACGGACATCACCATCACCTCTTCGACAAACCTCTCGGAGGACGAGATCAACAAGGCGGTCAAGGAAGCCGAGCAGTATGCCGAGGAGGATAAAAAGCGCAAGTCCAAAGTAGAGGCGCGCAACAAGCTGGACGGTCTCATCTTCTCCGTCGAACAGACGATCAAGGAAGGGGGCGACAAGTTCTCCGAGGAGGAGAAGAGCGAACTTGCCGCCGCCGTTGAGGAGGCGAAGAAAGAGCTCGAGGCGGACGACGAGGAGAAGTACAACGCCGCGTTCGAAGCGCTTTCCTCCAAGGTGCAGCCCATCTTCCAGAAGATGTATCAGCAGGCGGCGCAGGATGCGCAGAACGCACAGGGCGGCTCTGCCGAGGGCGGCGCTGGCAGCGCAGACAGCGGCGATACGGAGTTCCATCAGTAAATACGCACGCATTTATCCGGGCAGAGGCTCGGATAAATTGCGTCTTTCGCTGCGACGGGGGGCTCCCGTGTGCGCTTGCTGCGGCGGCGCAGGCGATATGGACAGGTAACACGTTATGGCAGAAAAAAAGAATTACTACGAGATCCTCGGCGTCTCCAAGAACGCCACGGAAGAGGAGATCAAGGCGGCATACAAAAAGCTCGTCAAACAGTATCACCCGGATCTCCACCCGGGCGATAAGCTCGCCGCGGAAAAATTCAAGGAGATCAACGAGGCGAACGAAGTTCTCTCCGACAAGCAGAAGCGCGCCGCATACGACTATGAGCAGGAGCATCCCGGCATGGGCGGCATGGGCGGCGCGGGCGGTTTCGGCGGGTTCGGCGGCTTCGGCGACATCTTCGACTCCATCTTTCAGGGCTTCGGCGGAAGCGCCTCCGTGCAGCGCGATACGACGGGGGAGGATATTCAGCTCACGCTTTCGCTCTCCTTCATGGATGCGGCGAAGGGGTGCAGAAAGGAGGTCTCCTATACCCGCAACGAGCCTTGCCCTTCCTGTAAGGGAACGGGCGCAAGGGGCGGCACGGCGTTCAAGACGTGCTCAAAGTGCGGCGGAAAAGGTCAGGTGCGCTTTGCGCAGGAGACCATGTTCGGGCGCACCATCCGCGTGGGTGCCTGCCCCGACTGCGGCGGCAGGGGCAAGATCATCACCGAAAAATGCCCCGACTGCAAGGGGAAGGGATACCTGCGCCGCGAGACACATGTCACGCTGGACATCCCTGCGGGCGCAGATACCAATTCCTATCTCAGAAAGCGCGGCTTCGGGCAGGCGGGCGCGGACGGGGGCGCTGCGGGCGATCTGATCGTCGTCATCCGCGTCGAGCCGCACCGCATCTTCCGCCGCAAGGGCATGGACCTGTATGTGGATCTTCCCGTTCCCTTCAAGACGGCGGCGCTGGGCGGCGTCGTAAAGGTGCCCGGTCTGGACGATACGTTCGATTATACCATTCCGGAGGGGACGCAGACGGATACCGTCTTTACCGTGCGCGGCAAGGGCATCCGTTCCGGGCGCGGAACGGGGAACCTCTATCTGCGCGTCATCGTCGAGGTGCCCACCCGCCTCACGCGCGAGCAGAAGCAGCGCATCCGCGAAGCGGGGGAGTGCGTCGATCTGCGCCAATACGACAAGGCGAAAAAGTATGCCGACAACGTCGGGGCGCTCTACGGCAAAGACCCGTACAATTAAACAGCAAAGACTGCATGCAAAAGACGGCGGAGCGCTCCGCCGTCTTTTGCGTCCCGCCGACCGCCGTGCACCTTCCGTCCGCCGCGCGCATAGGATGGAAGGACTGCCCCGTGCGGGGGCGGCGGGGGTCGTACAAATGCAGTGGTTTTCTTCTCTGGATGCGTGGTTGCAGGCGCTGCTTGCGTCTCTTGTCATGTATGCGATGACGGCGGCCGGCGCTGCCTGCGTCTTTCTCTCCCGCCGTCCTGCGCGGCACGTCTTTACCGTGCTTTTAGGTATCTCCGCGGGGATCATGATCGCGGCGAGCTTCTTCTCGCTTTTGCTGCCCGCCATCGAATCGGAGAGCGCGCTGCCCTCCTATCTGACGGTCACGCTCGGTTTTCTGTTGGGCGGCGCGTTCATCGTGGGGAGCGATGCGCTGCTTTCGCGCACGCAGCACACGTTTTCCGCCATCGGCGACAAGCGCACCGCGCTATTGTATTTTGCCGTCACCTTGCACAATGTGCCGGAGGGAATGGCGGTGGGGGTGGCGTTCGCGGCGGGCGCGGGCGGCGCACAGGCAGCGCTGCCGGGGCTGTTGCTCGCGCTCGGCATCGCCGTACAGAATTTTCCGGAGGGGATGTGCGTCGCCTTCCCCATGCGCGCAAGGGGCATGACGCCGCTGCGCAGCTTCCTGTTCGCGCAGGGCTCCGGGGCGGTGGAAGTGCCCGCCTGCGTGTTGGGTGCGCTCGCCGCGGCAGCCGTGGGGAGCCTCCTGCCGTGGGCGCTCGCCTTCTCCGCGGGGGCGATGGTGGCGGTGGTCTGTTCCGAACTCATCCCCGAATGCTTTGCGGGGAACAAGACGCTTGCGACGCTCGGCGTGGTGCTTGGCTTCTGCCTCATGATGGCGCTGGACGTTGCGCTCGGATAGCGCCGCGCTTGCGATGTGCGGAAGGCAGATTTTTTGAAAATCCCCCATGGAACGCTTGACGCGGGGGCGGGGCGTCTGTTATAATATTGTCATGAAAAAGGCAGTGTTCTCCTGCCGCAAACGGCAGATGAAACAATCGGGATAGAACGGCAGAGTACGTTTTTTTCGCATAGAAAGAAACTGCTCTTTTTCATTTTTCGGATACAACGCGGGCAATGCCCGTTCTGCGGAGGTACAGTCAGTGAAGAAGATCGCATTCATCATGGGCAGCGACAGCGACCTGCCCGTCGTGGAAAAGGCGTTTGCCGTATGTGAAGAATATGGCGTGCCCTATGAAGTCCATGTCTATTCGGCGCACAGAACGCCCGTAGAGGCGCGCATGTTCGCGCAAAGCGCCGCGAAAGACGGCTTCGGCGTCATCGTCGCGGCGGCGGGAAAAGCCGCGCACCTTGCGGGATCGATCGCCGCCAACACCGTCCTGCCCGTTATCGGCATCCCCGTCAAGAGCTCCACGCTGGACGGGCTGGATGCGCTTTTGTCCACCGTGCAGATGCCTTCCGGCATCCCCGTGGCGACCGTCGCCATCGACGGCGCACAGAACGCGGCGCTGCTCGCCATCGAGATCCTCGCCGTGTCCGATGCGGCACTTGCGGAAAAGCTCACGGATGCCCGCCGCGCGGCGACGGAGAAGGTGCTCAAAAAGGACGCTGAGATCAGCGCAAAATTCAACAGGTAACAAATTTTTTACACATAGAAAAGGAGATAACGCTATGGAAATGCAAAAGACCGTTCAGCTCTATGAGGGCAAGGCAAAGAAGGTGTACGCAACGACGGACGAAAACCTTTGCATCGTCTCTTATAAAGACGACGCGACCGCGTTCAACGGGCTCAAAAAGGGCACCATTGCGGGCAAGGGCGTCGTCAACAACCGCATGACCAATCTTTTGATGCAGCTTCTGGAAAAGGCGGGCGTTCCCACCCACTTCGTGAAGGAACTTTCCGAACGGGATACCCTCGTCAAAAAGGTGCAGATCGTTCCCCTCGAAGTCATCATCCGCAACGTCTCGGCGGGGTCTTTCGCCAAGCGCTACGGCGTGGAGGAGGGCATCGTCTTTGACGAACCCACCATCGAGTTCTCCTACAAGAACGACGATCTGGGCGACCCGCTCATCAACTCCTATCACGCGCTCGCCTTGAAACTTGCGACGAAGAAGGAGATCGAGACCATCGAACGGTACGCTTTCAAAGTGAACGAAGTTTTGAAGGCATACTTCCTGCACCTCGGCGTCAAGCTCATCGATTTCAAGCTCGAATTCGGGCGGCTTGCAGACGGGACCATCGTCCTTGCCGACGAAATTTCGCCCGATACCTGCCGTTTCTGGGACGCAAAGACCAACGAAAAGCTGGACAAGGACCGTTTCCGCCGCGATATGGGCGGGGTCGAGGATGCTTACGCCGAGATCTTCAAGCGCGTGACGAAAGGGGAGTGATCGTTTATGGAGCATGAGATCCACGAGGAGTGCGGCGTCTTCGGCATCTTTGCGCCGGAGGCGCAGAATGTGGCTTCTACCGCTTATTATGCCCTGTTCGCTTTGCAGCACAGGGGACAGGAATCGGCGGGCATCGTCGTCAACAACGACGGCGTCTTCTCCGCCTATAAGGATACGGGGCTCGTCAACGACGTCTTCACGCCCGATGTGCTCGCCAAGCTCGGTTACGGGAATATGGCGATCGGGCATGTGCGCTACGGCACCACGGGCACGAGCGGAAGGGAGAATGCGCAGCCCATCGTCGTCAATCACCTCAAAGGCAACATGGCGCTCGCCCACAACGGCAACCTGATCAACGCCACCGAACTTCGGGAGGAGCTGGAAAACGACGGCTGCATCTTCCACACCACGTCGGATACCGAAGTCATCGCCTACGTCATCACGCGCGAGCGCGTCAAGTCGCGTTCCATCGAGGAGGCGGTGCTCGCCGCGATGGACAGGCTCAAAGGCGCCTATTCGCTCGTCGTGATGTCGCCGTCCAAACTCATCGCCGTGCGTGATCCCCTGGGGTTCCGCCCCTTATGCCTCGGCACGCGGGACGACGGCAGCTTCCTTGTTGCGTCCGAATCGTGTGCGATCAATGCGGTCAGCGCGCATAAGTTGCGTGAAGTGGAGCCGGGCGAGATGGTGGTCATCACCAAGGACGGCATCAAGAGCGATACGTCGCACTGCGGGAAAAAGAAGGCGTTCTGCGTCTTTGAGTACTTCTATACCGCCCGTCCCGATTCGGAGATCGACGGCTGCTATGTGCACGACGCGAGAAAGCGCGCGGGCGCGTTCCTCTATGAAAAGTACAAGATCGATGCGGACATCGTCATCGGCGTGCCCGATTCGGGGCTGGATGCGGCGCTCGGCTATGCGCAGGCTTCCGGCATTCCCTACGGCATCGGCTTTTTGAAAAACAAGTATATCGGCAGAACGTTCATCGCGCCCGACCAGAAGGTGCGCGAGGACAAGGTGAAGATAAAGCTCAACGTCATCGCCTCCGCCATCCGCGGCAAGCGCGTCATTCTGGTGGACGACTCCATCGTGCGCGGCACGACCAGCCGTCCCATCGTCAAGCAGCTGCGGGACGCGGGCGCGAAGGAGGTGCATTTCCTCTCTTCTGCCCCCAAATTCCTCAATCCCTGCTATTACGGCACGGACATTGACTCGCGGGAGAACCTCATTGCCTGCCATCATTCGACGGAGGAGATCGCCAAGATCATCGGTGCGGACAGCGTCGGCTATCTTGACATCGAACATGCGCGCATGCTGACGGGCGAGGATACGGGATTTTGCTGCGCCTGTTTCGACGGCGTCTATCCCACCGAGATTCCCAAGGCGCCCGAAAAAGACCGCTTCGAGCGGCCCATCGCGGGGCGCCCCATCAGTGAAAATCCGAAATTTCAGAAGAAGGCGGGGAAGTGACGCTATGGACAAGAGTTATTCGGACAGCTACAAGGCGGCGGGGGTGGACATCACCGCCGGCTATAAGGCAGTGGAGCTCATGAAGAAGCACGTTGCCCGCACCATGCCCGAGGGCAAGGCGGACATCGGCGGCTTCGGCGGGCTGTTCCCTTTGGACATGGCGGGCATTCAGGACCCCGTGCTCGTCTCGGGAACGGACGGCGTGGGCACCAAGATCAAACTTGCCTTCCTCACGGACAAGCACGACACGGTGGGCATTGACTGCGTCGCCATGTGCGTCAACGACATCGTCTGCTGCGGCGCGAAACCGCTCTTCTTCCTCGACTATATCGCCTGCGGCAGGAACTTCCCCGAGAAGATCGCCTCCATCGTCGGGGGCGTCGCGGAGGGCTGCGTGCGCGCGGGCTGCGCGCTCATCGGCGGGGAGACCGCCGAGCACCCTGGGCTCATGCCTGAGGAGGAATACGACCTTGCGGGATTCGCCGTGGGCGTCGTGGACAGGAGCAAGGTGCTCGACAATAAACGCATGAAGGCGGGGGACGTCATGCTCGCGCTCCCTTCCTCGGGCGTGCATTCCAACGGCTTCTCGCTCGTCAGAAAGGTGTTCGACATCGAACACTGCGACCTCGCTTCGCCCGTTGCGGCGCTGGGCGGCAAGTCCCTCGGCGAGACGCTCCTGACCCCCACAAAAATCTATGTCAAGCCCGTTCTCGCCCTCCTGAAAGAGGTGGACGTCAAGGGCATTTCGCACATCACGGGCGGGGGCTTTTATGAGAATATGCCCCGCTCCATCCCCGCAGGGCTGGGCGTGCGCATCCAAAGAAGCGACGTGCGCGTTCTTCCCGTGTTCGACCTCATCCAAAAGACGGGGAACATCTCCGAGCACGATATGTTCAACACCTTCAACATGGGCGTTGGCATGAGCATCGTCGTTGCGAAAGAGGACGTCGAGCGGGCGCTCTCCGTGCTCCGGGCAAACGGCGAGGAGGGTTACGTCCTCGGCGAGATCGTCAAAGGCGACGGGGTGGAACTCGTATGAACAAGGTGCGCGTCGCCGTCCTCTGTTCGGGCGGCGGCACCAATTTACAGGCGATCCTCGACTTTGCCGCCGCAGGCAAGCTCCCGTCGGGCGAACTTGCGCTCGTCGTCTCGGACAACGCGCAGGCATTCGCACTCGAACGTGCAAAAAAGGCAGGCATTGCAACGTGTGTCGTCGATAAAAAGCAATATCCCGACCGCCGCGAGCGCGAGCAGCGCATCCTTGCGGCGCTTGAAGAGGCGGGCATCGGGCTCGTCGTCCTCGCGGGGTTCATGACCATTCTGAGCGATACGTTCACGAAACGGTATGCGATGCGCATCCTCAACGTGCATCCTTCGCTCATCCCCAGCTTCTGCGGTCCCGGCTTTTACGGACTGAAAGTGCATGAAGCGGCGCTCGCGCGCGGGGTGAAGGTGACGGGCGCCACGGTGCATTTCGTCAATGAAGTGTGCGACGGCGGACCCATCATCGCACAGAAGGCGGTGGAAGTGCAGGAGGGCGACACGCCCGAAGTGCTGCAAAAGCGCGTCATGCGCGAGGCGGAGTGGATCATCCTTCCCCGCGCCGTGGAGACGGTCTGCAAACAATTACAGTCGGAAAACGCATAAGGAGAGAAACTATGGGCTATCAGAGAAGGAGCATGAAACGCATTCTTGCGGGCAATCCCTATCCGGGGCGCGGCATCGTCATCGGAAAGTCGTCGGACGGCAGAAAGGCGATGTTTGCCTATTTTATCATGGGCAGAAGCGAAAATTCGCGCAACCGCATCTTCAAAGAGGAGGGGGATGCCGTCACCATCTATCCCTTTGACGAGAGCAAGGTGAAGGACCCTTCCCTCATCATCTATTCCCCCGTCAAGCGCGTGGAGAACGACATCATCGTCACCAACGGCGATCAGACGGACACCATCGAGGAATTCCTCAAAGCGGGCAAGGGCTTCCGCTGTGCGCTCGCAACGCGCACCTTTGAGCCGGACGCTCCCAACTATACCCCCCGCATCAGCGGGATCATCCACCTGAAAAAGGGCGGGTTCACCTATGAAATGTCCATTTTGAAGAGCGCGGACGGCAAGGGCGAAAAGTGCAACCGTTTCACGTTCGACTACGAGCCCGTCAACGGAACGGGACACTTCCTGCACACCTACGAAAAGGACGGAAATCCCTTGCCCACCTTTATGGGCGAGCCCGAGCGCGTTCAGATCCCCAACGACGTCAACGCGTTTGCGCATGAGATCTGGGAGAGCCTCGATCGGGACAACAAAATTTCCCTCTACTGCCGCGCCGTCACGCTGCGCACCTGGCAGGAAGAGAGCGTGCTCATCAATAAGTTCCAAAAGGAAGGGGACAGGCAATGAATGAATTTCAGTTAAAGTACGGGTGCAATCCCAATCAGAAGCCCGCGCGCATCTTCATGGCGGACGGCGGCGATCTTCCCGTAGAGATCGTGAACGGACGTCCGGGATACATCAATTTCCTTGATGCCTTCAATTCCTGGCAGCTCGTCAAAGAGGTCAAGGAGGCGACGGGAATGTGCGCGGCGACCAGCTTCAAGCACGTTTCGCCCACGTCGGCGGCGGTCGGAAAGCCGCTCTCCGATGCGCTCAAAAAGTCCTGTTTCGTGGACGACATCGCGGGGCTGGACGATTCGCCGCTCGCCTGTGCCTATGCAAGGGCGCGCGGGACGGACCGGATGTCCTCCTTCGGCGATTGGATCGCCCTCTCCGACGAGTGTGACGAGGTGACGGCAACGATCATCGCGCGCGAGGTGTCGGACGGCATCATCGCGCCCGCCTATTCCCCCAAGGCGCTGGAAATCCTCAAACAGAAGCGCAAGGGCGGCTATAACATCGTAAAGATCGACCCTTCCTATGTTCCCGCCGAGATTGAAAGAAAACAGGTGTTCGGCATCACGTTCGAACAAGGCAGGAACAATTTCAAGATCGACCGCGCGCTGCTCGGCAACATCGTCACCAAAAATAAGGAGCTGCCTACCGAAAAAGCCATCGATCTCATCATCTCGCTCATCACCTTAAAATACACGCAGTCCAACTCCGTGTGCTTTGCGGCGGACGGGCAGGCGATCGGCGTGGGCGCGGGGCAGCAGTCGCGCATCCACTGCACCCGCCTCGCGGCGCAGAAGGCAGACCTGTGGCATCTGCGTCAGCATGAAAAGGTGCTCTCTCTCAAATTTGCCGACGGCGTGGGAAGACCCGAAAAAAACAACATCATCGATATCTATCTCTCCGACGACGCGGACGAAGTGCTCGCGGAAGGCGCATGGCAGAAGAACTTTGCCGTCCGTCCCGCACCCTTCACGCGGGAGGAGAAGGCGGAATACCTTGCGGGCATCACGGGGGTTTCCCTCGGTTCGGACGCATTCTTCCCCTTCTCCGACAACATCGAACGCGCCTTCAAAAGCGGCGTTTCCTATGTGGCGGAACCGGGCGGCTCCGTGCGCGACGACCTCGTCATCGAGGCGGCGGATTCGCACAACATGGTGATGGCGTTCACGGGCATGCGCCTGTTCCATCACTGAGCAGCCGACAACATCACGCGCAAACCTGTTTTGGACAGGTTTGCGCGCAAGCATTTTCATAAAGAGGCAAACGATATGGATATTCTGGTCGTGGGCGGCGGCGGCAGGGAGCACGCCGTCATCAAGGCACTCAAAAAGAGCAGGCGCGCGGGGAAAATTTATGCGCTGCCCGGAAACGGCGGCATTGCGGCGGATGCCGAATGCCATCCCGTCAAGGCAACGGACATCGACGGCATCGTCGCGTTCGCCCGTTCGCACAAGGTGGATTTCGCCGTGGTCACGCCCGACGATCCCCTGTGCATGGGGTGCGTGGACGCCCTGGAAGCGGCGGGCATTCCCTGCTTCGGTCCCGACAAAAAGGCGGCGATCATTGAGGGGAGCAAGGTGTTTTCCAAAGCCCTCATGAAGAAGTACGGCATCCCGACGGCGGCGAGCGAGACGTTCACGGACGCGCAGGCGGCGCTTGCCTACCTGAAAACGGCAAGCTATCCCACCGTCATCAAAGCGGACGGGCTTGCGCTCGGCAAGGGCGCCGTCATCGTGCAAAACTATGCCGAGGCGGAACAGACCATCCGCGAAATGATGGTGGAAAAAGTCTTCGGTGCCAGCGGCGAACGCGTGCTCGTCGAAGAATTTCTGACGGGACCGGAGGTGTCCGTCCTGTCCTTTACGGACGGCAAGACGGTCATTCCCATGGTCTCTTCCATGGACCATAAGCGCGCGGGCGACGGCGATACGGGGCTGAACACGGGCGGCATGGGGACCGTCGCGCCCAACCCGTATTATACGAAGGAGATCGCCGACGAGTGCATGCGGACGATCTTCCTGCCCACCATGTCCGCGATGAACGCGGAAGGGCGCACGTTCAAGGGCTGCCTTTACTTCGGGCTCATGCTCACCAAGGACGGACCCAAGGTCATCGAGTATAACTGCCGCTTCGGCGATCCCGAGACGCAGGTGGTGCTGCCGCTTCTTGAAAGCGATCTATTGGAGATCATGCTCGCCGTGCGGGAGGGGCGCCTCACGCAGGATATGGTGCGTTTTTCGTCGGGCGCCGCCTGCTGCGTCGTGCTCGCATCCGCAGGGTATCCCAAAAAATATGCGACGGGCTATCCCGTCACCCTTCCCGAACCGGGCGAAGGGGAGGACATCTTCGTCGCGGGCGCAAAGTCGGAGGACGGCGTGCTCAAAACGGCGGGCGGCAGGGTGCTGGGCGCCGTTGCCACGGCGGACACGCTCCAAGGAGCGATCGGGCGGGCGTATGCGCTTGCGGATAAAATACACTTTGAAAACGCCTATATGCGCCGCGACATCGGAAAGCGCGCGCTCGCGGCGGAACGCGGCTAACGCAGCAAAAAAAGATTGCAGGAGACGAGCATGGTTTACAGGGTCTATGTAGAAAAGAAAGAGGGTTTCGACAACGAGGCGCGTGCGCTTCTTGCGGATGTCAGGGAGCTGCTCGGCATCACGGGCGTCACGCGCATCCGTCTTCTCAACCGCTATGACGCGGAGGATATCGGGGAAGAACTCTTCCGCAAGTGCGTGCACACCGTCTTTTCCGAGCCGCAGATGGACAGCGCTTCCGATTGCGTTGACCTTGCGGGGGCGCGCGTGTTCGCCGTCGAATATCTCCCGGGGCAGTTTGACCAGCGTGCAGACTCCGCGGCGCAGTGCATCCAGCTCATTTCGATGCAGCCCCGCCCCGTCATCCGCACGGCAAAGGTGTATGCCGTCTACGGAACGTTCACGGAGGAGGCGCTGGAAGCGATCAAGCAGTACGTCATCAACCCCGTGGAGAGCCGCGAGGCGTCGCTTGCCCTGCCGGAAACGTTGAAGATCGCTCACCCCGTCCCTTCGGACGTCGCCGTGCTGACGGGCTTTTTGCAGCTCGGCAAGGCGGGGCTTGCCGACTTCGTCCGGCGCTATGAACTCGCCATGGACGAGGACGACATCGCCTTCTGTCAGGAATATTTCCGCAAGGAAGGCAGGGATCCGACGCTCACCGAGATCAGGATGCTCGACACCTATTGGTCGGATCACTGCCGACATACCACGTTCCTTACCACCATCGATTCCGTCACCTTCGGGGATGCGCTGCTGCAGCGGGCGTATGAAGATTACCTTGCCGCGCGGGAAGAGCTCGGAAGGACCAAGCCCGTCAACCTCATGGACGTGGGCACCATCGCCGCAAAACTTTTGAAAAAGCGCGGCATGCTCGAAGGGCTGGACGAATCGGAAGAGATCAACGCCTGCACCGTCAAGGTGAAGGTGAACGTGGACGGCGAAGAGCAGGATTGGCTGCTCCTCTTCAAAAACGAGACGCACAATCACCCCACGGAGATCGAGCCGTTCGGCGGCGCGGCGACCTGTATCGGCGGCGCCATCCGCGACCCGCTCTCCGGAAGGAGCTATGTCTATGCCGCCATGCGCGTGACGGGCGCGGGCGATCCGCTCCTTCCCGTAAAGGATACGATGAAGGGGAAGCTCCCGCAGCGCAAGATCGTCACCACGGCGGCGGCGGGGTATTCTTCCTACGGCAACCAGATCGGGCTTGCCACGGGGCAGGTGGACGAACTCTATCACCCCGGCTATGTCGCCAAACGGCTGGAGATCGGCGCGGTCATTGCGGCGACCCCGCAGGAGAACGTGCGCAGGGAAGTCCCCGCGCCCGGCGATAAGGTCATTTTGCTGGGCGGCAGAACGGGCAGGGACGGCTGCGGCGGCGCCACGGGTTCCAGCAAGTCGCACACGCTGCAATCGCTCACGCACTGCGGCGCGGAAGTGCAAAAGGGCAACGCGCCCGAAGAGCGCAAATTGCAGCGCCTCTTCCGCAATAAGGATGCCATGCTGCTCGTCAAGCGCTGCAACGATTTCGGCGCGGGCGGTGTGAGCGTCGCCATCGGCGAACTTGCCGACGGGCTGGACATCGACCTCAACGCCGTGCCCAAGAAGTACGACGGGCTGGACGGCACCGAACTTGCCATCTCCGAATCGCAGGAGCGCATGGCGGTCGTCGTCGAAGCGGACAAGACGGATGCGTTCATCGCCCTTGCGGAGCGGGAGAACCTGGAGGCGACCGTCGTCGCCACCGTCACCGAAACGCCCCGCCTCGTCATGCGTTGGAACGGCAAGACCATCGTCGACGTCTCGCGGGAGTTTCTGAATTCCAACGGCGCGGAAAAGCATATCCGCGTCGAGGCAAAAAAATGCGGCGATTGGCAGCGCCGCACGCAGGGCACCTTCCGCGAAAATTACGAACGTCTCGCGGGAGATCTCAACGTCTGCTCCAAGCGCGGGCTTTCGGAGCGCTTCGATTCCACCATCGGCGCGGGCACCGTTCTCATGCCTTTCGGCGGGAAATATCAGCTCACGCCGCCGCAGGCGATGGTGCACCTCGTCTCCGTGGAGAAGGGACATACGGATACCGTCTCCTTCATGTCGTGGGGCGGCAATCCCTACGTCACCGAAAAAAGTCCCTATCACGGGGCATACCTCGCCGTCGTGGAGAGCGTGTGCAAGCTCGTCGCATCCGGGGCGTCGCTGGACGATACCTATCTTACCTTCCAGGAATATTTCTTAAAGCCGGGGCACGATGCGGCGCGCTGGGGGCAGCCGCTGTCGGCGCTGCTCGGTGCGTTCGAAGCGCAGAAAGAGCTCGGCATCGCCGCCATCGGCGGGAAGGACTCCATGAGCGGCACCTTCGAGCACATCGACGTTCCGCCCATGCTTGTCTCCTTCGCCGTGACGACGGGGAAGGCAGACGATGTCGTCACGCCGGAATTCAAGGGCGCGGGGCACAAGGTGGTGCTCCTGTCCCCCGAGTACGGGGAAAACGGGCTGCCCGTGACGGCGTCCCTCATGAACGTCATCGCCAAGACGACCGCGCTGCTGCGTTCCGGAAAGGCAGTCTCCGCATGGACGCCCGGCTACGGCGGCGTCGCGGAAGGCGTCATGAAGATGTGCTTCGGCAATATGGTGGGCTTTTCCTATGCGGACGGCGTGCAGGAGGATACGCTGTTCGGGTACCGGTACGGCTCGTTTATTCTGGAACTTGCAGAAGACCTCTCCGTCGGCACGCCGCTCGGCGAAACGACGGCGGCAAACGCCGTGGTCTGCCGAGGCGAGCGGCTGCTGCTCGGCGATCTTTTGAAAATTTATGAAGAGAAGCTCGAACCTGTCTATGCCTGCAATATTCCCGCACCCGCGGAACAGGTCTCGAACGTCACCTTCCGCACGCACAGCGCGCTTGCAAGCGAAGTCAAATTTGCAAAGCCGCGGGTGCTCATTCCCGTGTTCCCCGGCACCAACTGCGAATACGATACGGCAAAGGCATTTGCCGATGCGGGCGCGCAGCCGGAAATTTTCGTCATCCGCAACCGCACGGCGGAGGAGGTCGCCCGTTCCGCGGCGGACTTTGCGGACAAAGTGCGTTCTTCGCAGATCGTCTTCATTCCGGGCGGATTTTCGGGCGGGGACGAACCGGACGGCTCCGGCAAGTTCATCACGGCGTTCTTCCGCGGCGAACGCGTCAAGGAGGAAGTGACCCGCCTTCTCGACGAGCGCCGTGGGCTGATGGGCGGCATCTGCAACGGGTTCCAGGCGCTCATCAAGCTCGGACTCGTGCCCTACGGCAAGATCATCGACACCGACGAACATTGCCCTACGCTCACCTATAACAACATCGCGCGCCACCAATCGCGTATCGTGCGCGTGCGCGTTGCGAGCGTGCAGTCGCCGTGGCTCTCCCTCGTGGAGGCGGGACAGGTGTTCTCCGTTCCCATTTCGCACGGGGAAGGCAAGTTCGTCGCAAGCCGCGCGCTCATCGAGCAGCTCGCGGAGAACGGACAGATCATGACGCAGTACGTCGATCTTTCGGACAATGCCTCGATGGACGTACACTTCAACCCCAACGGCTCCGCGGCTGCCATCGAGGGCATCCTTTCGCCCGATGGCAGGGTGTTCGGCAAGATGGGGCATTCCGAACGCAAGGGCGCGGGGCTCTACAAGAACGTGCCCGGCGAATACGACATGAAGCTCTTTGAGAGTGCCGTCCGTTATTTCCGCTGATCGGCAAAAGGAGAGAGGAGAACAGATGAAGAGCGATATCGAGATCGCGCAGAGCGCGAAGTTGAAGCCCGTTCTTGACGTTGCAAAGAGCGTCGGGCTTGCGGAGGACGACATCGAATATTACGGAAAGTACAAGGCGAAGATCTCGCTTTCCGTCATGTCGCGCGCCCAAAAGAGCGGCAAACTCATCCTTGTCACCGCCATCACGCCCACGCCCGCAGGCGAGGGCAAGACGACCACCACCATCGGGCTTGCGGACGGCATGCGCCGTCTCGGCAAAAACGTCGTCGTGGCGCTGCGCGAGCCGTCGCTCGGTCCCGTGTTCGGCGTCAAGGGGGGCGCCGCGGGCGGCGGGTATGCGCAGGTGGTGCCCATGGAGGACATCAACCTGCACTTCACGGGGGACGCCCATGCCGTGGGCGCCGCCAACAACCTGCTTGCCGCCATGCTCGACAACCATATTTTCCAGGGGAACGCGCTCGGCATCGACAAGGACAGCATCACATGGAAGCGCTGCGTGGATATGAATGACCGTCAGCTGCGCTTTTTGGAGGACGGTCTGGGCGGCGGCAAGAACGGCGTTCCGCGCAGGGACGGGTTCGACATCACCGTCGCCAGCGAGGTGATGGCGATTTTGTGCCTTGCCACGTCGCTCTCCGACCTGAAAGCCCGCCTCGCGCGCATCGTCGTCGGATATACCTATGAGGGCAAGCCCGTCACGGCGGGCGATCTGAAGGCGGCGGGTGCGATGTGCGCGCTGCTCAAAGACGCCCTGAAACCCAATCTCGTTCAGACGCTCGAAGGGACGCCCGCCATCGTACACGGCGGACCCTTCGCCAACATCGCGCACGGATGCAACTCCGTCATTGCCACGCGCACGGCGCTCTCCCTCGGCGATTATGTCGTCACGGAAGCGGGGTTCGGTGCCGACCTCGGCGCGGAAAAGTTCCTCGACATCAAGTGCCGCAGCGCGGGGCTCAGACCCGACGCCTGCGTGGTTGTTGCCACCGTCCGCGCGCTCAAAATGCACGGCGGCGTGCAGAAACAGGACCTCGGCAGGGAGGACCTTGCGGCGCTCGGACGGGGATTGCCCAATCTTTTGCGGCATGTTGCGAATATGCAGCAGGTGTACGGGCTTCCCACGGTCGTCGCGCTCAACCGCTTTCCGACGGATACCGACGCGGAGATCGCGCTCGTCATGCAAGAGTGCAGGGCGCTCGGTGTGGAGACGGCGCTCTCCACCGTCTGGGCGGACGGCGGAAAGGGGGGCGAGGCGCTCGCGCGCGAGGTCGTCGCCCTGTGCGAACGCGGGAGCGATTTCAGGTTCTGCTACGAGGCGGCGCTTCCGCTCAAAGAGAAGATCGGTGCCATCGTCACCAAGGTGTACGGCGGCGACGGCGTCGTATATACGCCTGAGGCGGAGGCGGACATCGCCCGTATCGAGGGGCACGGC
This sequence comes from uncultured Clostridia bacterium, assembly GCA_944343275.1. Lineage (GTDB taxonomy): Bacteria > Bacillota > Clostridia > Christensenellales > Borkfalkiaceae > Gallimonas. Next base: position 32,579 of record CALVMH010000011.1, read on the forward strand.
TTCGGAAAACTGCCCGTCTGCATGGCAAAGACGCAGTATTCCTTCTCGGACGACGCCAAAAAATTGGGCGCGCCGTCACAGTTCATCGTCACGGTGCGCGGGGCAAAGGTGTCTGCGGGGGCAGGATTTGTCGTCGTATATACGGGGAACATCCTCACCATGCCGGGGCTGCCGCCCGTGCCCGCGGCGGAGAAGATCGACGTGGACGAAAACGGCGTCATCACGGGGCTGTTCTGATGCAGAAAGAACGTTTGCAGCAAGCGGTACCGCGCCTTCTGGCGTGGTACCGTATTCATAAGCGCGACCTTCCGTGGCGACATGACCGCACACCGTATACGGCGCTTGTCGCCGAGCTCATGTTGCAGCAGACGCGCGTCGAGGCGGTGAAGGAGCGTTACGTCGCCTTTCTTGCACGCTTTCCCTCGGCGCGGGCGCTCGCCGGCGCTTCCGAGGAGGAAGTGCTCAAACTCTGGGAAGGGCTGGGCTACTATTCCCGCGCGCGCAATCTGCACAGGGCGGCAAAGATCATTGCGGAACACGGCTTTCCCACGACGTTTGCGGGCGTGCGCGCCCTTCCGGGGGTGGGGGATTATACGGCGGGGGCGGTGTGCTCCATTGCCTTGGGGCTTCCCGTGCCCGCCGTGGACGGGAACGTACTGCGCGTTTTAAGCCGCCTGTATGCGGATGATTCCAACGTGGACGACGGCGCGGTGCGGGCGCGCTATGCCGCCCTGCTCGGCGAAGTCTATCCGCCCGAAACGGCGGACTTCTGCGAGGCGCTCATGGAACTCGGCGCCATCGTCTGCGTGCCCAACGGACCGCCGATGTGCGGGGCATGTCCGTGGGCGGGACTCTGCAAGGCACATCTCGGGGGTGCAGAGGCGCGCTTTCCCGTGCGCGCAAAGAAGAGCGCGCGGCGCATCGTGCATGCCACGGTGTGCGTGCTGCGCTGCGGCGGCAGATATGCGCTCGAAAAGCGCCCCGCAAAGGGGCTTCTGGCGGGACTGTGGCAATTTCCCTTGTTCGAGGGGGAGGCGCCCGCGTTCGGGGAAGCGCTCGCGGAAAAACATGCCAAGCACGTCTTCACCCATGTCGAATGGCACATGACGGGCAGGCTTGTAGAGACGGAAAGCGAACTTGCGCCCTACGTCTGGGTGACGGCGCGCGAACTGCGGGAAACCTACGCGCTTCCCTCCGCTTTCCGCGCATTCACGGAGTGGGTGACGTAAGACCCCGATAAGCGGTTTACTTTTTGCGGGAAGTGTGCTATAATCGGAGCATGACAGAACAGCTCGTCGCATTCGATGTGGGGGACAGGCGCGTCGGTGTTGCGTTCAGCGACCCGTTCAGAAATTACGCCGTTCCCTCCGATACCTATTTCCGCACGGGAGATTTTGCGTCCGACATCCGGGCGCTGGCAGACATTGCGCGCGCGCGGGGTGTCGTCACCGCCGTTCTGGGGCTTCCGCTCAACCGGGACGGAACGGAGAGCGTGCAGAGCGAAAAGACGCGCCGTTTTGCCGCCGCGCTCGAAGCGGAGGGGCTTTGCGTCGTGTTCGAGGACGAACGCTATACGACGCGCGCCGCACGGGACGACCTCATCGGCATGGGCGTCTCGCAGAAGAAGGATAAGAAAAAGAAGCAGGTGGATTCCATCGCCGCCGCCTATATTCTGGAAAGTTATCTCGCAAAACAACGCCAAGGAGCACAGACATGAAAGAGGAACGCAACGACTATACCGAGGACAACATCGTCGAACTTGTGGACGACGACGGCAAGACCTATCGCTACGAGCACCTTCTCACCTTTTCGTATAAGGGAAAATGGTATTGCGCGCTGACGCAGCTCGCCGAAGCAGCCGAGGCATCGGAGGAGGATGATGCGGAGGAAGTTGCCATCTACCGCATCGAGGGCGACGAGGAGGACGAGCGGCTTGTGCAGATCGAGGACGACGACGAGCTCGACGAGGCGTTCGCCGAATTCTGCGCGCAGTATGAGGACTTTGAGGACGCCGACGAAGCCGCCATGCTGGACGGAGCGGAAGAGGACGATCTGTAAAGCGCCTTTTTGCGTCTGCCGCATTCCCGATGAACGCCTGCGTCCCGCGCGATGCGCGGAGCGCGCCTTCCTGTTCGTCGGCGCGCCGCTGCGGCTGCACGGCAGAAATTTTTTTGCAAGAAGGCTTGACAGCCTTCTTTTTTTATGCTATAATCTTATCAAGATTAAATCCTGATAAGGAGAATGATATGGCGGGAGCGCCGCGCAATACCAAGCAAAAGCAGGCGGTGTACGAGGCATTGCAGCGCCTCGGTCATCCGACCGCGACCGAGGTGTATGAAAGCGTCCGCGCCGTTCATCCCGGGGTCTCGCGCGGGACGGTGTTCCGCGTGTTGGGCGGATTCGCCGCGAGCGGGCAGGTGCGCAGACTGACGCTGGCAGACAGTGATGCGCGCTTCGACGCGACGCTTGCGCCGCACGCGCACGGCAGATGCCGCATCTGCGGGCGGGTGTGCGACATTTTTCTGCCCGACTATGCCGCGGTTGCGGCGGGGGCGATCTGCGGCGGTTTTCATGTGGAAGGCTGGGACGTGGAATTTACGGGACTTTGCAAGGATTGCAACGAGGAACAAATGCGTGCAAACGCAAATGAAGAATAAAGGAGAACGATCATGAAGGAACTCAAAGGGACCAAGACGCTGGAAAATCTGATGGCGGCATTCGCGGGCGAGAGCATGGCGACCAACAAGTACGCCTATTTCGCTTCCAAGGCGAAAAAGGACGGCTACAATCAGATCGCAGCCATCTTCGAGGAGACGTCCGGGAACGAGCGCGAGCACGCCAAGATGTGGTTCAAGCTCATCGCGGGCGGCATCGGCACGACGGCGGAAAACCTTGCCGCGGCGGCGCAGGGCGAGAACGACGAATGGACAAATATGTATCCCACGTTCGCCAAAGTCGCGCGTGAAGAAGGCTTTGACGCCATCGCGCAGATGTTCGAAAACGTCGCGGGCGTCGAAAAAGAGCACGAGGCAAGATACAAAAAGCTCCTCAAAAACGTGGAAGAGGGCAGGGTGTTCGTCAAGGACGGCGAGGTGTATTGGCAGTGCCTCAACTGCGGCGCCATCGTCAAGGCGAGCGAAGCGCCCGACGTCTGCCCCGTCTGCGCGCATCCCAAGGCATATTTCCAGGTAAAACCCGAAAATTATTGAGGGGAAAAACGCTTGCATTTTGCGGCGGGATGTGGTAAGATAAAAACAGAATAACGCTGTGAAGCGGAGCAGTAACTTCCGGTTTTTGTTTGCAGAGAGCCGCCGTTCGGTGCGAGGCGGTGCAAAAAAGGGAGCGAACTCGCCGCAGAGCGGTCTTTGGGAACGCCGCCGCAGGGCGCGCAAGTAGCAAAGAACGGCACCCGCCGTTATACGGGAAGGACATGACTGTGTCCGCAGAGGGGCGGGAGATCTCCCGCAAGAAGAGTGGTACCGCGCACAAAAGCGTCTCTTGCAGCAATGCAGGGGACGCATTTTTTCATCGGAACAAGGAGGGGACGCAATGGACGTCGGAAAGTATCGGAAGCAGTTTCTCCTGCCGCCCGAACGGTGTATGGATTGGGCGGAACAGACCATGGTGACGCGCGCGCCCGTGTGGTGCAGCGTCGATCTTCGGGACGGCAATCAGGCACTCATCGAACCGATGGGGCTGGAGACCAAGCTCGAATTTTTCAAATTGCTCGTGAGGATCGGGTTCAAGGAGATCGAGGTCGGTTTCCCCGCCGCCAGCGAGACGGAATACGCCTTTTTGCGCGCGCTCATCGAGCGCGTGCTCATTCCCGACGACGTCACCATCCAGGTGCTGACGCAGGCGCGCGAGCACATCATCAAAAAGACGTTCGAGGCGATCGACGGGGCAAAGAACGTCATCGTGCACGTCTACAATTCCACGTCCGTCGCCCAGCGCGAACAGGTGTTCCGCAAGGATAAGGCGGAGATCAAGGCGATCGCCGTCGAGGGCGCGCGCCTTTTGAAGGAGCTTACGGAGCGCGCGGGGGCAAAGTACCGTTTTGAATATTCGCCCGAAAGTTTTACGGGCACGGAGCCGGAGTACGCCCTCGAAGTGTGCAACGCCGTTCTCGACGTCTGGCAGCCGACGGCAGACCGGAAGGCGATCGTCAACCTTCCCGCCACGGTGGAGAACGCCATGCCGCACGTCTATGCGCAGCAGGTGGAGTACCTCCACAAGCACCTCAACTACCGCGGCAACGTCGTTTTGTCGCTGCATCCGCACAACGACCGCGGCTGCGGCGTCGCTTCGGCGGAATTCGGGCTGCTTGCCGGCGCGGACAGGGTGGAGGGCACCCTGTTCGGCAACGGCGAACGCACGGGCAACTGCGACGTCGTCACGCTCGCCATGAACATGTATTCGCAGGGCGTCGATCCACGGCTCGACTTCGGCGACATGCCCGGTATTTCGGCGCAGTACGAGAGTTTTACGGGCATGCAGATCTCCCCCCGTCAGCCGTATGCGGGGGAACTCGTGTTCGCGGCGTTTTCCGGATCGCATCAGGACGCCATCGCAAAGGGCATGCGCTTCCGCGAGGAAACGGGGCGCACCGTATGGGACGTTCCCTATCTTCCCATCGATCCCAAGGACGTGGGCAGGGAGTACGAATCGGACGTCATCCGCATCAATTCGCAGTCCGGAAAGGGCGGCGTGGGATATGTGCTCGAACATGCATTCGGTGTCAAACTGCCCGCCCGCATGAAGGAGGCGGTCGGCTATGCCGTCAAGCACGTCTCCGACATGGAGCACAAAGAGCTGAAAGCGGAGGAGATTTTCGGCGTGTTTACGCAGAAATTCCTCTCCCCCCGCGGGCATTTTACGCTCGGAGAAGTACATTACAGGCAGGAGGACGGCATCACCGCGACGGTCGAGATCATCGAGGGGAAGCGGAAAACGGTCGTCGAAGCGACGGGCAACGGACGGCTGGACGCCGTCTCCAACGCCCTCAAAAAGCATTTCGGCGTGCAGTACGAACTGACGGGATACGAGCAGCACGCGCTCTCGTCCGGGTCCTTCGCGCAGGCGATCTCCTATCTCGGCGTCGCCTGCGGGGAGCACGTCTATTGGGGCGCGGGGGAGCATTCGGACATCACCATCGCGTCCGTGCAGGCGCTCGTCTCCGCCCTCAATAACCTTCTGGACGCATGAACGCGGTCAATTTCGACGCCGTCATGCTGCGCATGCTCGAAGGGGCGGCGGGAAAACGGCTGCTGCTGCACGCATGCTGCGCGCCGTGCGCTTCCTACTGCCTGCCGGAGACGATGAAACGAACGCAGGTGACGGCGTTCTTCTATAATCCCAACATGGACAGCGCCGAGGAGTACGCAAAGCGGCTGTTTGAGCTGCGCCGCCTGTGCGCGGCGGAGGGTGCGGAGCTCCTCGAAACGGGCTACCGCCACGCAGAGTTCGCTGCCGCGGCTGCGGGGCTGGAAGGGGAACGGGAGGGCGGCGCTCGCTGTGAACGGTGCTTCCGTCTGCGCCTTGAAGAGACGGCGCGGCAGGCAAAGGCGGGCGGCTACGATCTCTTCGCCACGACGCTCACCGTCTCTCCCATGAAGAACGCGGCGCTCATCAACCGCGTGGGGGAGGAGGCGGCGGAGAAATTCGGCGTCGCTTACCTGCCCACCGACTTCAAAAAGCGGGGCGGGTATCTGCAATCGGTGCAGCGTTCCGCGGAGCTCGGACTGTACCGTCAGAACTATTGCGGCTGCGAATTTTCGCGGCGGGAACGGGAAGGATAAAGCGCGGCGGCGCGGACGAAATTCGTCCGCGCCGCCGCGCTGTCTGCAATGTTTTGAAGGTCATACGTTGAAGCGGAACAGCACGACGTCGCCGTCCTTCATCACATAGTCCTTGCCTTCCGAACGCACCTTTCCCTTTTCGCGCGCGCCTGCAAGCCCGCCGCATTCCAAAAGCGTCTGCCAATCCACGACTTCGGCGCGGATGAATCCCTTTTCAAAATCGGAATGGATCTTGCCCGCCGCCTGCGGCGCCTTGGTTCCTTTGACGATCGTCCATGCGCGCGTCTCTTTTTCGCCCGCCGTCAGATAGGAGATCAGCCCCAGCAGGGAATAGGACGCTTTGATGAGCTTGTTGAGCCCGCTCTCTTTGAGCCCGAAGTCCTCCAAAAACATCGCCTGTTCTTCGGGAGAGAGCAGGGAGAGTTCCTCCTCCGTCTTGGCGCACACCACAATGACGCCCGCGCCGTGGCTTGCGGCGTAGTCCTTCACTTTGACCACGAGGGGGATGTCCTCCTCGCCCGCGCCCATATCCTTCTCCGAGATGTTCGCGCAGTAGATGACGGGCTTTGCGGAGAGCAGAAAGAGGTTGTCGAGCAGCTCCTTTTCCTCGTCGCTCACCTCCATTGAGTGGGCGGGCTGCTCCTGTTCGAGATGCGCCATCAGCTTTTGCAGGAAGGCGAACTCCGCCGCGGCTGCCTTGTCCGAACCGCCGCGCGCCGCGTTTTTCACGCGGTCCATGCGCTTTTGCACCGCCTCGATGTCGGCAAGGATGAGTTCTAAATTGATGGTCCCGATGTCGCGCACGGGGTCGACGGAATTTTCGACGTGGGTGACGTTTTCATCCTCGAAGCATCTGACGACGTGCACGATGGCGTCCACCTCGCGGATGTGGGAGAGGAACTTGTTCCCCAGCCCTTCGCCGTGGCTGGCGCCCTTCACGAGCCCCGCAATATCCACGAATTCAATGACGGCGGGGGTGACTTTTTTGCTGTTGTAGAGGGCGGCGAGTTTGTCGAGCCGCTCGTCCGGAACGGCAACGACGCCGACGTTGGGTTCGATGGTGCAGAAAGGATAGTTGGCGGCGTCCGCGCCTGCATGTGTGATCGCGTTGAAGAGGGTGGACTTTCCGACGTTGGGCAGCCCCACGACACCGAGTTTCATCTTCTTTGTTTCTCCGTGAATGATTTCCGTCATTATTATAGCCGATTTCTTTTTTTCACGCAAACCCTTTCGTTTGCCATTTGCAAAATTTTATGGTAAAATAATGCGCGAAAACAGTTATGGAGCGCGCTATGGATTACAGACAGTACATTGCAGAAAAAATTTGCGTGGAGGGCATGCGCACGGAGGAGATCGCCGCGCTGCTTGCCGTCCCGCCCGATCCCGCCATGGGTGACTATGCCCTGCCCTGTTTCCGTTTTGCCAAGGTCCTCAAAAAGAGCCCCGCGCTCATCGCGCAGGAGCTCGCGGCGGCGATCGCCGCGGACGACGTCATCGCGGAAGTCTCGGCGCTCAACGGGTATCTCAATTTCAAAGTGAACAAGGCGGGCATGGCGCAGGACGTCCTTGTCCGCATCCTGCGCGAAGGGGAGCGCTACGGCGCCTCCCGCATGGGGGAAGGCAAGGTCGTCTGCATCGACTATTCTTCCGTCAACATCGCCAAGCCCTTCCACATCGGGCATCTTTCGACGACCGTCATCGGCGGAGCGCTCTACCGCATCTTCACCTTCCTCGGCTACCGCGCCGTGGGCATCAACCATCTGGGCGACTACGGCACGCAGTTCGGCAAGCTCATCGCCGCCTACAAAAAGTGGGGGGACAGGGAAACGGTGGAACAGGGCGGCATCCACGCCGTCAACGACTTGTATGTGCGCTTCAACAGCGAGGCGGACGAGGCGATGGAGGCGGAGGCGCGCGAATATTTCCGCCTCATCGAGAGCGGCGACAAGGAGGCGAACGCGCTCTTCGATTGGTTCAAATCGCTCACCCTTGCATACGTTCAGAAAATCTATGACCGCCTGCACATCACCTTTGACAGCTATGCGGGCGAACGGTTCTATTCCGACAAGATGGAGCCCGTCGTCGAGGAACTCCGGGAAAAACACCTCTTGCAGGAGAGCGAGGGGGCGCAGATCGTCGATCTGGAGCCCTACGGCATGCCGCCCGCGCTCATCCTGCGTTCGGACGGGGCATCTCTCTATCTGACGCGCGACCTCGCCGCCGCCATCTATCGCTACAACACCTATCACTTTGCAAAGTGCCTCTATGTCGTCGCCTATCAGCAGAACCTGCATTTCAAGCAGCTCTTCAAGGTGCTCGAACTCATGGGCAGGGATTGGGCGAAGGACATGGTGCACGTCGCCTACGGCATGGTTTCTTTGGAGGACGGCGCCATGTCCACGCGCAAGGGGAAGGTCGTATGGCTGGAAGACGTCCTCACGCGGTGCGTTGAAAAGGCGCGCGCCGTGCTCGAAGAAAAGAACCCGTCCCTGGAAAACAAGGATGAAGTGGCGGAGCTGGTCGGCGTGGGCGCCGTCGCCTTCGGCGCGCTGTGCAACAATAAGATCAAGGACATCGTCTTTTCTTACGACCGCGCCCTCAACTTCGACGGCGAGACGAGCGTCTATCTGCAATATACCTGCGCGCGCGCCGCGTCCGTGCTCGGCAAGGCGGCGGCGGAGGGGCTGTCTGCGGACACCGTTCCCGCCGTTGCGCCCTGTGCGGCGGAGGCGGAGCTCTTAAAGCAGCTCGCCGCCTTCCCCAAGGCGGTCGAACAGGCGGCGGAAAAGTACGAACCTTCCGTCGTCTCGCGCTGTCTGCTGGATACCGCCAAGCTGTTCAACAGGTTTTATCTCGAATGCAAGATCATGCAGGCGGAGGGTGACGTGCGCGCCTTCCGTCTTGCCCTCACCAAGGCGGCGCGTACCGTGCTCAAAAACGGGCTTGCGCTTCTGGGCATCGGCGTTCCGGAAAAGATGTGACATTCGGAGCTACTATGTTAAAAGCAGTCTTTTTCGATCTGGACGGGACGCTGCTGGACACCGTTCCCGACATCATGGCGTGCGTCAATGCGTCGCTTGCCGCATTCGGCTATCCCGAAATCACCTATGCGCAGACCTGCTCCTATGTGGGCGACGGGGCGAAAAAGCTCATCGAACGCGCCCTGCCCGCGGGCTGCGCGGACGTGGACGCCGTCTACGGACATTTCCGCACGGCGTTCGCTGCCGATCAGTCGGAACGCACCCGCCTCTATCCCGACGAGAAGGAGGTGCTCTCCTTCCTCAAAACAAAGGGGCTGCGGCTGGGCGTCGTCACCAATAAGCCGCAGGACGCCGCACGGAACGTGCTCTCCAAGTTCTTTCCCGCCGGTTTTTTCGATTTTGTCGGCGGGGATACGGGCATGTTCCCCTGCAAGCCCGATCCCTCGCTCGCCCGTTATGCTGCGATGACGCTCCGCATCCCCCCTGCGGCATGCGCCTTCGTCGGCGACGGCGAACCGGACGCGCGCGTCGCGCGCAACGCGGGCATGCAGGGCGTCTCCGCGCTGTGGGGATACCGCACCCGTGCGCAGCTCGAAGGGGCGGGCGCGACCCGCTTTGCCGCCTCTTTCCAAGAGCTCCAAAAAATTCTTGAAAAACTTTTCTGAAAACTATTGATATTCAGTCTCAATTATGATATAATACAGATACCAAAATCTTTGGAAGAAAAGGAGATATGCAATTATGAAAAGATGTGCTGTTTGCGGCGAGATCGTCGCGGATGATGTGACGGAGTGCCCCGTCTGCCATGCCAAGAAGTTTGTTCCCGTCGAGGAGAGCAAATTTGCCTGTGAGCACCATGTCGGCGACGGCGTGGTCGAGGACAAGGAAGTCATGGAAGGGCTGCGCGCCAACTTCACGGGCGAATGCACCGAGGTCGGCATGTATCTTGCGATGGCGCGCGTCGCCGAGCGGGAGGGCTATCCCGAGATCGCGGAGGCGTACAAGCGCTATGCCTTTGAGGAAGCGGAGCACGCTTCCAAGTTCGCAGAGCTTCTGGGCGAAGTTGTGACAAATTCCACCAAGAAAAACCTGGAACTGCGCGCGGCTGCCGAAGCGGGCGCCTGCGAAGGAAAGCTCATGCTCGCAAAGCGCGCCAAAGAGCTCGGCTACGACGCCGTTCACGACACCGTGCACGAGATGGCAAAGGACGAAGCGCGCCACGGCGCGGGCTTCAAGGGGCTCTTGAAGAGATACTTCAACTAACACAAAAAAGCATGTAAAAAACCTCGGCTTTTTGCCGAGGTTTTTTTCGGAAAGAATCATAAAAAATTCAAAATCCATATTGACAAAATAGGCAAAATGAAGTATAGTATACAAAGCATCAGGAAACAAGGAGATACAGGTATGGGAAAGATCATGGTCGGTGCAGCGTACTATCCCGAAATGTGGGAAGAGAGCGAAATTGATCGGGACATCGTCCGCATGAAGGAAGCGGGCGTGAATGTTGTCCGCGTGGCGGAGTTCGCGTGGGGCAAAATGGAACCCGCGGAGGGGAAGTTCGACCTCGGCTGGCTGGAACGCGCGGTGGATAAGCTCTACAAGGCGGGCATTGACGTCATCATGTGTACGCCCACCTGCACGCCGCCCAGATGGCTGCTCAACAAGTATCCCGAAACGCGCAGCGTCGGCGCGTATCCCGAAACGCGCAGCGTCTTCGGGGAGGGGAAACATACGGAAGTCTTTGCCCGCTGCCATCCGTGCAAGACTTCGCCCGTCATGCGGGAGAAGAACCGCATCATCGTCACGGAGCTTGCAAAGGCGTTCGGGAAGCACCCCGCCGTCATCGGTTGGCAGATCGATAACGAGATCTATCCCTACGGCGACGGATGTTACTGCCCGCTGTGTCAGAAGAAGTTCCGCGCCTATCTCAAAGAGAAGTACGGCACACCCGAGAACCTCAACGCAAAGTGGGGGATGCAGCGTTGGTCGCTCGAATATCAGTCCTTCGACGACGTCATCCCGCCTCTGCGCGTCCGGTGGGAGCACCCGTCGCTGCAAACGGAGTGGGTCAGGTTCCAATGCGAGACCATCATCTCCTACGTCAACGAGCAGGCGGACATCCTGCACAGGTACACGGACGTGCCCGTCGGGACGGACATGATGCGGACCAACCTCTTAGGATACTACGAGCTCAACGAAAAGCTGGACATCGTGCAGTTCAATCACTATGAGAAAGCACCCGGATTGCCCGGAACGGCGTTCTATTACGATTTTCTGCGCCCCGTTAAAAAGCTGCCCTTCTGGGTGACGGAGACGCAGGTCGGCTGGAACGGCAGCCTCTTTGCGGAGAACGACTACCGTCCGGAGGGGGAATGCTATGTCAATACATGGCTTCCCATCGCAAAGGGGGGCGGCATGACGGAATATTGGCTGTTCCGCGCGCACCCCAACGGTCACGAGCTTGCGCACGGCGCGCTCTTCAACACGGCGGGCAGGGCGTACCGCGTCACAAAGGAAGTCGCGCGCGCTTCGAAGGAGATGATGGCATGCTCCGCATTTCTGCAAGAGAGCACCGTGCGTGCGGACATCGCGCTGCATTTCTCCTCCACCGTCCGCAAGATCACGGAATATGCGCCCATGCTGAAAAACTTCAATTACGAGGCGCTCATTTGCGACCGCTTCCATAAGCCGCTGCGCCGCCATAACGTGGACGTCATCGATACGCCGCACACGCTCGAAGGGTACCGCGTGCTCATCTCGCCCTTCCTCTATGCGGCGGAAGAAAACGACCTGCCCGCCCGCGTGATGCGCTGGGTGGAGGAGGGCGGAACGTGGATCGTCGGCCCCATGACAGACCTCATGACGGAGTACGCAAGCAAGTACACGGATAAGCCGCACAGCTTCCTGGAAGAGTTTGCGGGTGTGTATGAGACATACGATCTGCCCGTCGGGAACGAGGAGTACCGCGTAAAATGGCAGGACGGGAGCGTCTCCCCGCTCGATACCTGCTTTGCGGCGTATGAGCTGCGCGGCGCCAAGGCGCTTGCCGTCTATGAGAACGGCGAATTTGCGGGCATGCCCGCCGTGACGGAGCGCAAGGTCGGCAAGGGGCGCGTCATCGTGCTGGGCGGCGTTCCGACGGAAGAGGCGCTGCTGCGCCTGGTCGGGATCGCTCCCGTGGCGCAGGCGAGCGAAAACGTCGCGCTCGTCGGGCGCAGCGGCAAATGCAGCGGCATCATCGCGCTGGAAACGGAGCGCCGCACGGGGGAACTGACGCTGGACGGAACGTACACCGATCTCATCACGGGCAAAAAATATACGGGCAAAGTGACCATGCAGCCCTATTCCGTGCTGGTCCTACAAAAATAAGGCGCCTTGCGCGCACAATATTTACAAGCCCCGCGGCATTGCCGCGGGGCTTGTAAAAAATATTGGAGAGTAAAAAGCACAGCGGCTAGGGAACCGGACTGCGCCTTTCGGCAAATGAAGGAAGGACGCTTCGGTCCTTCGCTTCCCCCGTGCGCCGGCCGACTGCCGCGCACCGAACGGTTTTCCCCGTTCACACGTTTGATTATATGCGCGCCGGCGCAAAAATGCAACCTACTTTTTGAAAAACGCGTTCTATCATCAAGTTTCGCACAAGTAGAGTTGAAATTTCACACTCTACTCACGGTAGAACGGTAAATCCCATTGACAAGGCGCATGCAATTGTAGTATAATTCAGGCATGGAAGAGGATATTCTTGCCGTCACCATCGGAAAAAACATCATGCGCCTGCGGCGCATGGCAAATATGACGCAGCTCGAACTTGCCGAAAAGATCAACTATTCGGACAAGTCGGTGTCCAAGTGGGAACAGGGGAACGGCATTCCCGACGTGCGCATCCTCGTACAGCTTGCCGACCTGTTCAACGTCTCGGTGGACGATCTGGTGCGGGAGCATAAGGAGGCGCCCGTCCTTCCCGGCAGGACGCGGCTCATCCGCCGCATCGTCGTCATGCTGCTCTCCGTCGGGCTGTGCTGGCTGGTTGCCGTCGCATGCTTCGTCTTTATCGGCATCGGCGCGCCCGCCCTCGGCAACACCTGGCTTGCATTCGTCTATGCGGTGCCCGTTTCCGCCGTCGTCACGCTGGTCTTTTCGTGCATCTGGGGGTACCGCGGACTGCGCATCGCTTGCATCACCGTCCTCATCTGGACGGCGCTTGCCTGCATCCATCTGACCGCGCTCGTGTGCGGGGTGGATATGCACGAGATCCCCGTCTATTACGTCTATTTCATCGGCGTTCCCTTGCAGATCCTGGCGCTCATCTTCTTTTCGCCGTGGAAGCATGTCCGCCTGCCGCGCTTCGGAAAGCGTTCCAAGGGCGGGAAGGCGGATGAGGACCGCGAGGCGTAAACATTGCGCGTGCCGCGTGCGGCGCGCGCCGCTTGCATTTTCGGAGGTATTATGAAGATCGTCCCTCTGCCCGCGGAACGGGCACGGCAGGAAGAAAAGGCGCGCAGCTTAAAGCGCCTCGCCAAGGCGTACAACATCTGTCTGTTAGGGCTTTCGATCGCTGCGATCGCCTGTCTCATCGGCGTGCTCGTCGCCGTCATCATGCTGGAAACGGGGGAGCGTTCCGCCGCGCGCGACACGCTTTTGTACATCCTCGCGGGCAGTTTTGCGGGCGGCGCGGTGCTGTTTGCGGGCGGCGCGGTGCTCTTCGGAAGGTGTTCGAACGAGGCAACGCGCACCTATCGGGATTTTTGCGAACGCTGCCACGGGGAGCAGTGCTTCTATGTGGGGGAGGGGACGATCGCCGAATTTACGGAGGATGCCCTGCTCATCCGCGGGGAAACGGGCGGGAAGCCCATCCGCGTTCCCTATGCGGACATCCGGTTCCACTCCGTCTGTACCCGCCGCAAGCCGCAGGAAAAGGGGACATGGAGCGTCGTTCTGGAAATGCCCGCGCACTATGTGATGAAGCGGGGGGATGCGCCCCGCGCGCTCATCGAAGCGGACGGCAAGGAGCGGCTGTATCAGACGCTGGAAGCGCACGGGCTCGTTCTGCGCGGCGAACAGCCTCCGCGCGGACAGGCGTGCAAAAACGTCCGTTTCAAGCCGCGCACGAAGTTTTTGCTGCCCGACGGGGAGAAGCGGCGGCGCAGCCTCATCGTGGCGGGGGCAGGTGCGCTGCTCACGGCGGGCGGCGCGCTCCTTGCGGTGTTTCTGCGCGATTACATGCTCGTCGGCGTCATCCTGAGCGTGTTCGGCGTCTTTCTCGCGGGGCGTTCGCTGTTCGCCTTCGTCCGCGCGAAGGGCGTGCTCGCTCTCTATGAAGAGGGCATCTATTGGCAGGAATCCGGGCGTCCCGAGGCGGACAGGTTCTTTTTGAAATGGACGGAGCTGGTGCGCGTGAAAACGGAGACGATCGCGGAAAAGCAGTACATTGCCGCCGAATGCGAATACGGGAGCTATCATATCCCCGACGTTGCCGGCGCATACGAATTCATCCGCGCGTTCCGCCCCGCGCTTGTACAGGAAGCATGAGAACGTTGACGGTGCACGGCGTTTACCGCCATTTCAAAGGGAACAGGTACTATGTGGAGGGCGTCGCCCGCGACAGCGAAACGGGCGAAGAACTTGTCGTCTACCGCGCCCTGTATGGGGACAGGTCGCTGTGGGTGCGCCCGCTTGCGGCGTTTCTCTCCGAGGTAGACAGAACAAAATATCCTGCCGCGCAGCAGCGGTACAGGTTTGAAGAGGAATAGGGCATGCTCTGCGAAAACTGCGGGAAGCGTCCCGCGCAGACGTTCGTCAAGGCGGTGAACGGGAAGGAACTGCATGTGCAGCTCTGCCCCGAATGCTTCCGCGCGCTCTATCCGGAAAAGGAGAGCACCGCGTTTTCCGCCCTCGCCGGGGCGATGCGGGAGGATACCGTCTGTCCCGTCTGCGGAACGTCCTTTGCCCAATTCCGCAAGTCGGGGCTTTTGGGCTGTGCCGGGTGTTATCAGGCATTCCGCGAGGCGCTCTCCGCCACCGTGCGCGGCATGCAGGGCAAGCTGTATCATACGGGCAAGCGCCCCGAACAGCAGACGGAGGAGGGGTACGACAGGATGCGCGCTTACGTCACGCGGCGGGAAGCGCTGCGCGAACAGCTCGAACGGGCGGTGCGCGAACACGATTTTGCGGCGGCGCGTAAGCTGGAAAAGGCGCTGCGCACCCTTTCGGAGGAAGAGGCATGAGCGGCGTCAGGGAGAGCTTTGAAAGCGTCGCCGTCTCCACGCGCATGCGGCTTGCGCGCAACTTTGCCGATTACCCCTTTCCGGGGCGGCTCATGCAGGATGCGCATGCCGAAGAACAGGCGCAGGAGATCGTGCGGCTCATCACGGCGGCGCTCTCCGGGGTGGACGATTTCACCCTGTATGAAATGAACAAGCTCTCGCCCGAACGTACGGCGCTCCTTCTGGAACGCAACCTCATTTCGCGCGATCTGCTGCGCAACCGCCGCATTTCGGCGGCACTCATCTCCTCGGACGGCATCATCTCCGTCATGCTCAACGAGGAGGACCATGTCCGCGAACAGTACTTCATGCACGGGTTCGACCTCCCCCGCGCCTACGAGCGCATCGCGGGGCTGGACGATGCCATTTCCGAGCGGGTGCCCTTCGCGTTTGACGAGCAGTTCGGCTATCTCACCGCCTGTCCCACCAATCTCGGAACGGGGCTGCGCGCCTCCGTCATGCTCTTTCTGCCCGCCGTCTCGCGCAGGGGCGTGATGTCGCGCACCCTGCTTCCCGAACTTGTCCGCCTCGGGCTCACCGCGCGCGGTGCCTACGGCGAGGGGAGCGGGGCGGAAGGCGACCTCTTTCAGATCAGCAACGAAGTGACGCTCGGCGTTTCGGAGGAGGAGATCCTCTCCATCGTCGGCAGGGCGGTGGACTGCGTCGTGCAGACGGAGCTTCTGGAACGCCGCCGCATGAAGGCGGAAGGGGGGATCGCCCTGCGCGACAAGCTGTGCCGCGCATATGGCGTCCTCACCAACTGCCGTCTGCTCGAAGAACATGAGTGTCTGCGCCGCCTCGCGGACATCCGCCTCGGACTTGCGCTCGGCTATTTCACGGGCGGGGAGGACGGCGAATGGATGGCGGGGATCGACGAGCTCTCCGTTGCCATGCGTCCCGCGGGCATCAACCGTCTGAACGGCGCGCCGCTCGGACAGCAGGAACAGGACGCCTACCGCGCCGAATATGTGCGCAAGGCGATCCGTGCCATGGAGCTCGGCGTCGATTAGGGAGAAGTATGGATACATCGCATTATTCGGAACATCTGCAACAGGCGGTGGAGCTTGCGCAGGAAGCGGCGCAGCACTACAACACCAATTATGTCGGCAGCGAGCATGTCCTGCTGGCGATGCTCTGCGTCACGGACAGCACGGCGAGCCGCCTGCTGACGGAGGCGGGCGTGCGGCTGGAAAAATACCGTACCGTGTTCCGCCGCAATTTGCAGCACGACTCCCCCGTGCACGGATTCACGCCGCGCATGAAGCACATCTTCGGGCTTGCCCAGGAGTACGCGCTGCAATCCGGCGAGACGGGCTTTATCACGGGCACGGAGCATGTTCTGCTCGCCATCCTCACCGTGCGCGGCAGCCTTGCGGTGGATATCCTCGCAAGCCTCGGCGTCGACGTTGCCGCTCTCGCCGAAAAGACGGGTTCCTTCATCGCGCCTGCCGAACGGGAGGAAGAGGAACAGGAGCCGTCCGACGAACCGCTGCTGCGCAAGGCGCGTTCACAGGGGACGTCCCCCCTTTCGGCGGAGCTGCTCGCCTACGGTTCCGACCTCACGCAGAAGGCGCGGGAGGGGAAGGTGGATCCCGTCATCGGCAGGCGGAAGGAGATCGAAAAGGTCGTGCAGATCCTCTCCCGCCGCACCAAAAACAATCCCGTGCTCATCGGCGAGCCGGGCGTCGGAAAGAGTGCCGTCGTGGAAGGGCTGGCGGCGGCGATCGTGTCGGGGGAAGTGCCCGAACTGCTGCGCGGGAAGACGGTGTTCTCCCTCGACCTTGCGGGGCTTCTGGCGGGCGCGCGCTATCGCGGCGATTTCGAAGAACGTCTGAAAAACGTCATCGCCGAAATCAGGGAGAACAGGAACATCATCCTGTTCATCGACGAGATCCACATGATCGTGGGGGCGGGCGCCTCTGCGGACAGCAACATGGACGCCTCCAACATCTTGAAGCCCATGCTCTCGCGCGGGGAATTGCAGACGGTCGGCGCGACCACGCTCGAAGAGTACCGCAAATATATCGAAAAGGATTCCGCGCTCGAAAGGCGCTTTACGCCCGTCAATGTGGCGGAGCCTTCCATTGAGGACACCATCGCCATCCTGCGCGGCGTAAAGGACAAATACGAGGCGCATCACAACGTCGTCATCACGGAGCAGGCGATCGAGGCGGCGGTGCGGCTCTCCGACCGCTACATCACCGATCGTTTCCTGCCCGATAAGGCGATCGACCTCATCGACGAGGCGGCGTCCCGCGCGCGGCTCAATGCCTACACGGGCCCCGAGGAATTCCGCGAGGCAGAGGAAAAGCTCGCCCGCCTCAGGGCGGACAGGGAGAACGCCGTCAAATGGAACGATGCGGCAAGGGCGTCCCGTCTCGATGCGGAGATCGGCGCGCTCTCCGCCGATACGCAGCGCAAAAAGGACGCATGGAACAAACAGCGCCTCGCCGCGCACCTCGCCATCGGCGCGGAGGAAGTCGCCGAGATCGTCAGCGGCAGAACGGGGGTGCCCGTTGCCAAACTCACCGAGGCGGAGAGCGAAAAACTGCTGCATCTCGAAGAGGAGCTGCACCGCCGCATCGTGGGGCAGGACGAGGCGGTCACCGCCGTCGCAAAAGCCATCCGCCGCGCGCGTGCGGGGCTGAAAGACGCGGGCAAGCCCATCGGGTCCTTCATCTTCGTCGGCCCCACGGGCGTGGGAAAGACCGATCTTTCCAAGGCGCTCGCGGAGTGCCTGTTCGGCGACGAGAAGCTGCTCGTCCGCCTCGATATGTCCGAGTATATGGAAAAGAGCAGCACCTCCAAACTCATCGGCGCGCCGCCGGGGTATGTCGGGTATGATGAATCGGGCGGTCAGCTCACCGAGCGCATCCGCCGCAATCCCTATTCCGTCGTGCTCTTTGACGAGGTGGAAAAGGCGCATCCCGACGTGTTCAATCTCCTTTTGCAGCTGCTGGACGACGGACGGCTGACGGACAGCCGCGGGAGGGTGGTCTCCTTCAAGAATACCGTCATCATCCTCACGAGCAACGTCGGCGCGCACGAAGTCAAGGAAGCCGCGCCGCTCGGATTTTATTCCGCCGACGACGCGCGCGAATACGAGGACATGAAGGGGCGCATCGAAGCGGCGCTCAAAAAACAGTTCCGTCCGGAGTTCCTCAACCGTCTGGACGACATCATCATCTTCCACAAGCTCTCGCGCGAGGACGCCATGCGCATCTGCGAGCGCATCGTCTCGGCGCTCGCCTCCCGCCTGCAGGCGCGCGGCATTGCGCTCAAATTGAGCGGCAGGGCGCTGTCCCTGCTCGTGGAGGAGGGATACAGCGAGGACTTCGGCGCGCGCCCCTTAAAGCGCGTCGTGCGCCGCCGCATCGAGGACCGCCTCTCCGAGGAAATTTTGCAGGGGCGGATCTCTTCGGGTGCGACCGTCATCGTGGATGAACAGGGCGGCGCGTTTACCTTTGAGGAAGAGTGAGCGATCTCCCGCCGCAAAGGGTGCGCAGACGCAAGAACGCCGACCGAGGGGCATTCCGTAACACGGAATGCCCCTCGGTCGGTTGTGTGGTGATTATTTCTTCTTTTTCTTGACGAGCACTTCATAGGGCTTGATGAGCCCCTTTTTGATGAGCGCTTCGTCCGATTGGTATTTCATGTGATAGTCCATGGGGATGGCGCCCGATACGGTGACGGAAAATTTTGCCGCAAGGTCTGCAAGCAGTTCCTTTGCGTATTTCACCATGCGCTTGCTCGTGATGCGGATCTTCATGGGCGTTTCGCGGTAGGAACGCTTGTCGGAGACGTCCTCATAGCGGTACTTGGTGTCCTCATACTTGTCGGGATCGAGCGCCAGATAGAGGGTGAGCGTCTTGCCGCCCACATTGAGTTTGGCGATGCGGTCGGCATGGAAGCGGAAATTTTCGCAGTGGCGGCTCAGCCGTGCCTTGACGCCCGTCAGCTCCGCAAAGGCGTTTTTGAGGTCGGTGTAAAAGTCCTGCATCTTCTCGTCCTGAATGAGGCGGGACTTGAAGGAACGGCGGTACCGCGTGACGAATTCGTATCCCGCGGGCGGCTGTGCGGGCGCGGCGGCGGCAGCGACCTCTTCCTGCACGGCGGGCTGAATATCTTCGGGCAGGTCAGGGTTTTCCTGCATTTCCGCCTGTTCTTGCGCAAAGGTCTCTTCGTCGCGCGTTTGTGCTTCCTGCCAGCGTGCCTCGGCATGGGCGCAGGGGTTTGGTTCCATGCGTTCGCAGCGCGTGCAGAAGGGGAAGGAGCCGCACAGGTCGTATCCCGCGGCTTCGCTTGCGAGCCACTTCTCCACATCCAGCTCTTGCTGCCGTTTCAAAAACAGTTCTTCGGTGTTCTCCATAGCATTCACCCCGTTGATTTGATGCTCTTATTATAGTATAAATCCTGACAAAAAGCAAGTCCCGCAAGCGGTTTTTTCATAAAATTACACAAAAAAGCATACCCGTTGCAATATTTTTGTGTCGGAAATGCCCGCAGCGCGCGCCTTTGGCGTGCAGACGCGCAAAACCCACGCCCGCCGCAAGCTGCGGCGGGCGTGGGTTTTGACTTCAAAGGGATGCGGCGTAGGCTTCCAGAACGTCCAGAAGCTCCTCTTCGTGTTCCGCATAGTAACGGTCGAACACGGCAAGGGGCGCGTCGTCGAGCGCCTGCACGATCGCGGCGTCGTCGTCGGGGTCGATGCCGAGCATGCAATACTGCCGGTACGCCTGTGCGACATTGTCGGCATGTCCCGCGGGCAGCGTCTCTTTGAGCGCCGCCATCACGGAAAACATATTCTCTTTGCGCAGCGCGCGGTTCAGAAAGAATTGCAGATGCCCGCCGTCTTGCAG
The DNA here is from genome assembly GCA_944343275.1 of uncultured Clostridia bacterium. Lineage (GTDB taxonomy): Bacteria > Bacillota > Clostridia > Christensenellales > Borkfalkiaceae > Gallimonas. The sequence goes on from CALVMH010000011.1 coordinate 52,480, forward strand.
TTCATCGTCGTAGGTGAGAAGTTCGTTGTAGGGAGAGGGGATGCCGCCCGCCTCCCACGCCTCCCACATGGCGGACCATTTGTCTTGTTTGCCGTCCTTTTTGCCGAACAGCTTTTTCCAGAAATTCATAGACGACCTCTTTTATGGACTTTTCGGAAACACAAGGCGCGCCGCCCGGCGGGCGGCGCGCCTGTATCGTATCCTGAAAAAGGCGTGCCTTTTACGGGAGGGCTCAAACAATATAATTTTCGTCGGGCGCGGCGGCGTCAAGCTCCGCCTTTTGGTCGGCATAGCCGGGCTTGCCCAAGAGGGCGAACGTCGCCTTCTTGCCCGCTTCCACGCCGGGCTGGTTGAAGGTGTTGATGTTGAACATGGCGCCCGCATACGCCGTCTGCAATTCAAACAGGAACAACAGCTCGCCCAGCGTAAAGGCGTTGACTTCGGGAACGTGGATGGTGTAGTTGAGCCGTCCCGCCATCGTCAGGGCGTGCGCCGTCGCCTTGTTCTCCGCCCGGATGAGTTCCTCCATCGTGTGTCCGCCGAGGAAGGAGACGTCGGGAATGTCCGCGCAGCCGTGCGGGATGGGGGTCTTTTCCCGGTAGCTGTCCACCGCAAGGAAGGTGATGACCTTGTCGTAGGGTCCCTCGGTGTAGAGCTGCACCTGCGAGTGCTGATCGGTCACGCCCAGCGCCTTGACGGGCGTCTGACCGACGTTGCAGGGCTTGCCGTCCAGCGTCTCGTTCTTGCCGAGCGACTCCGCCCAGAGCTGCGCGTACCAATCGGAGAGGAATTTCAGATTGTCCGAATAGGGCATCATGACGCCGATGTTCTTGCCGTCGTTCATCGAGATGTATTGCAGCGTCGCGCACAGAAGCGCGGGGTTCTTTTTGAGGTCCGCCGTCTTGCACAGCTTGTCCATATATGCCGCGCCTTTGAGCATCGCCTTGATGTCGATGCCCAGCACCGCCGCGGGCAGGAGCCCCACGGGGGAGAGTTCGGAAAACCTTCCGCCCACGCCGTCGGGCAGAATATAGCTCTTCACGCCGCCGAGCGATTTGGAGATCTTGACAAGGTTGCCCTTCTTGGCGTCCGTCGTGAAGATGACGTTCTCCCGGATGCTGACGCCCGCTTTTTTCAGAAGGTCGGCGATGATGAGGTACTGCGCCATCGTCTCGCTCGTCGCGCCCGATTTGGAAATGACGTTGAAGCAGGTCTTTTTGATGTCGATGACGTCCAGAAGCTCCTTCATGCGGACGGGATCGACGTTGTCCTCCACAAAGAATTTGGGTCCCTTTCTCTTGCTCTTGGGCAGGTCGTTGTAGTGCAGGTGGCACAGGGCGTTGAACGCCATGATGGGACCGAGCGCCGAACCGCCGATGCCCAGAACGACGAAGTTCTCAAACTTCCTGCGCACGAGCTTTGCCGTTGCAAGGATGTCCGCGACGATGGCGTCCTGATTGTAGGGAAGTTCCGTCCAGCCCATGAACAGCTCGTCCTTGCCGCGGTTCTCCGCTACGAAGGCATGCGCCGACTTGGCAAGTTTTTTGTGCGCGTCGAGCGTCTTTTGCGAGATGCCCTTCGCAATGTATTTGTCCGTCATGTTGGTGTAGTCGACGCGCACGCGCCATGCCTTGCGCAGTTCGTCTGTCAGTTTCATGTTGGTTTCCTCCGTTGGAACAAATTTGCTTTATTGTACCACAATTGACGGACGATTTCAAGGCTTCGCGGGGAGTTTCTTGCGCTTTTTTGCAAAAAAGCGCGCCAAAAGCGTTCTGAACGCGACCAGGCGGAAAAGGGCGAGCATGGCACATTCCGCCGCAAGCAGCACCAAGAGGGTGCAAAAGAGGGCGGGGAGATAGCTCAGATACCGCGTGAGGAGGGCGTGGACCAGCCATCCCGCCGCCGCGGCGGGCGTCAGCGCGGCGACAAGGCGCCCGAGATATGCCGCAAACCGCAGTTTGCCCGTCTTTTTTTGCAGCAGCAGAAGGGATAACAGGGCGGTGATGCAGCTGTCGCACGCCATTCCCGCAAGCAGCGCGCCCGCGCCGAGGTACTTCGGCAGAAAAAAGGTGCAGGCGAGCATGGCGGCGGAGCCGGCGAGGAAGATGCCCAGCGTATGCTTTTCGCAGCCGATGGAATTGAGCATGCTCGACGAGATCATCGTAAGGCTCATGGGCAGGAGCAGCAGGGCACAGACGGAGAGCATGTGCCCGCTCTCGGCGTTGGAAAAGAGCAGCACGCCCACATCCTCGCCGAGGACGAGATAGACGGGAACGAGGCTGCATGCGACGAGCAGCGTCGCGTTGAGCGCGCGGGCGGTGAGCGCGCGCACCTCCTGCCTGTTCCCGCGGTAGTACTGTTCGGAGAGTTCGGGAACGAGCACGAGCGCGATGGAACCGATAAAGGCGCAGGGAACGGTCATGATGGGCATGACCATCCCGTAGACGATGCCGTATTCGCTCATGGCGCGGGCAGCGGAGTAACCCGCCGCCTGCAACTGCATGGGGAAGAGCACGGAGATGAGGGAGGACAGGAGGGAGGAGGAGGCGCGCATCGCCGTGACGGGCATGGCGGCGGAGAGCAGGGGGCGCAGTTCCCCGCGCGGCGCGCGCAGTTTGCCGCCCCTTGCAAAGAAGCAGACGACGGCGATGGCGAAGGAACAGATGTAGGAGATGAGCACGGCGATCGCCGCCACGTTCGCGCCGTACAGTCCCGTATACACGAACAGCAGCAAAGAGATCCCGATGCCGATGCGGATGATCTCTTCGACGAGTTCGATAAAGGAATAGGCGAAAAAGCGCTTGTTCCCCCAAAAACTGCCGCGCAGAACGGAATAGACGCAGGTCGGCGCCAGCCCCGCAAGCAGGATGTAGAAGACGTCCGCGCTGCGCGCATCGGCAAACACGCGGGAGAACTGTCCGCGGAACAAAAAGAGCAGCAGTGTGGCGGGAAGGCTGAACGCAAGCGTGATGAGGATGGCGCCCGACACGGCGGCGCGTTCCCGGTGCAGGCTTCCCCGCGCGCGGTGGCGGGAGATGATGCGCGAGAGGGCGGCGGGCAGCCCGCTCGCCGCGACGGTCAAAAAGACGGCAAAGACGGAATACGCCGCCTGATAGATGCCCAGCCCTTCGGAGCCGATGGCGCGCGAGAGGATGATGCGGTATAAAAAGCCGAGGCAATGTTCCGCCGCCGAAAACAAGGTCACGAGGGCGGCGGTGCGGTACACATTCATGTCCTATTCTATTCGCCGCCTTCACCTTTTTATGTGCGCGGGAATATACTGTCTGCATGGAACTTACCCTTGTCAGGACCGATATCTACCGCGTGAAGGAGGGACAGTCGCTCACGGACATTGCCGAGGCGTTCGGCATCCCGCCCCGCCTGCTTGCCGTCCGCAACCGCCTTACGGAGCCGCCCGAAGCGGGGCGCATCCTGCGCATCCCGCCTGCGGGGGATGTGTACCGCGTGCGCGGCGGCGAGACAAAGTCGCTGCTGTGCGGCTCTCCCGCGCGCTTTTTCGAAAAGAACGGGACGCACTGCTTCTATCCCGGTCAGACGGTGCTGCTGTAAAGGGCGCTCCGCCGCTTGCACATCCGCGCGGCGCCCCGCATAGCATGGAATAGAACGGGAAAGCGAAAGGCGCCCGTTTGTTACACGGAGGTAACCAATGTCGTTTTTTTCCAACTTTTCGTCCGATCATTGCCCCGGTCCCATCACGGGAAATCCGATGAGCGGACTGTGCGAAAAGGTGTGCATTCAGGCGGAAAAGATCTTCGACGCGGGGATCGTTCAGACCCGTCTTGAAAATTATACGCTGACGCTTGAAGACCCCACGCCCGCAGACCCTACATATCCATTGACGTTCGTGAGCGCCCGTTCCGTGACGGGCACGGGAACGGTTTCGGGGCTCAATGTGGAACGTCAGCCCGATTCCTGCTGCGCGCGCGTGCAGGCGACCATTACCATTCCCGTCGAGGTCGTCTATACGGATGCGAACGGCACGGAGGGCAAGGCGACGGCGAACATTACGCTCAACGAGGACGTCCTCATGTATGTTCCGTCCGCGTCCGTCATGCCCTTTACCGTGACGGCGGTGGCAAGCTGCGTCGTGCCGGAGGGCACGTTCAACGCGCAGGGCAACACCTTTACGGTGAGTGCGTGCGTGACGTGCATCCTGAAAGTCGCCATGCAGGTGGAGCTGCTTGTGCCCGCCTACGGCTACTGCGCCATCCCGCCTGCACAGGAATATTCGCAGGAAGTCTGTTCGGGGTTCTTCGAACTGCCGCTCTACCCGCAGGGGAAGGGCTGCTGCAAAAAGTAAAACTCATCTGCGCGATCGGACGCGCCCGCCTCCGCGAAGGCGGGCGCTTTTGCATACGCGAAAATTCCCGGGTGCCGTCTTCATCCCTTCGGGGCTTGTGCGCCGCGTCGTCGGAATACGCTGAAATTTTTTCAAAAACAGTGTATATATTCCTTGACAAAATGCGGGGGGGGGAGGATATAATTGTGACAAACGCATC
>CALVMH010000012.1 GCA_944343275.1 uncultured Clostridia bacterium
CTGTATGAAAACGTCGTCTATCTCGAACTCCTCTCCCGCGGATATGACGTGAAAGTCGGCAAAACCGATAACTATGAAATCGACTTCATTGCCTACAAAGGAAATGAGCGCATCTATGTTCAGGTCTGTTATCTCCTCGCTTCCCCCGAAACGGTGGAACGCGAGTTCGGCAATCTTGAAAGGATCAACGACAACTACCCCAAATACGTCATCTCCGGCGATCTGCCCGACTTTTCGCGGAACGGCATACGCCATTTCAATATCGTTCGCTTTCTGCTCGATAAATAAAACAAGGGTCCCCCGAGGCTCCCCGGGGTTCCCTTGCTTTCCCTTAATTGCAATATAGCGGCGCTATTCAGCCGTTCATGCATTTATAGACACTCCTATATGCTCTTCTAACCAAGCGTCAGTCGGCTTGCTCATAATAGTAAGAATAATCAATCCCTTTCATGAAGAGTTCGCGGTTATTTATATCGTCTGTTAATGCGCCCTTTATAAGCTCATAAACATGGCTTGGATCGACAGGACTTTCCTGCATAGCCGTAAGGTATTCCTGTTTATCGATTTTACTCCAATCAGTACATTTTTTCAGATTCTTTTTCAAAATTAAATCCAGCCAAATACGCGTGCTCCGTCCGTTGCCCTCCAGAAAAGGGTGGGCGATATTCATTTCAACATATTTCTTAATAATGTTTTCAAGAGAGTCTTCCGGCATCTTTTCTATTATCGGCAAATTCTCATGCAAGAACATAGCAGGCGCAAATGCAAAACCGCCCTTTGCGATGTTAAGTGTACGAATTTGTCCGGCAAAATCGTATAATCCGCCGAATAAGTACGCGTGAATTTGCTGTAAACCTTTTATTGTGCCCACTTCAATCGCGTCTATGAAGGAACTATCAAACAGCGCATACGCTTTTTGCTTGCTTTTTCCGTCAATCGTGTCATCCGACCGCGTAAACCATGAGATGAACTCTGCGCCGATTTTGCTCGGAAATTCTGCTGCAAGTTTCACAACGCCATCGGCATCCAAGGCATCAGACTTATACTTTTTTCCGTCGGCAGCTGTCAATTTCAGTTGGGTAGTGGCACTAACCAACTCACTGTTTTCTTTTTTCAGCTTTGCTTTCAGGTATTTCCAATAATTACGGCACTTCTCATAATTATCTTCTTTTCTAATCGCGCCGATAACATCAAGAACGCTGAAATACCATTTGTTGTTTTCCCCATTCCAAGCCGCACGTACTTCCTTATCGTTAAAGAATCTGATCGATATTTTCATTCCTGTGACCACCCTCGTTTCCTTCCTCATCGAACGCAAATATCATCTTATTCATGATTCTTCCTCCTCCGCTAAAATAGCACAAAATGCCGCTCCTGTCAATCTCCTCGAAAAAATCTTTCCCGCAAACGGTTGACGTCGCTCAAAATCGGTGATACAATAAAAGAGCAACTAAGGGATACCGTTCAGCGGTTAGCCCTCGGCTCTGTTAAATAACCGTCTCCGAAGGTAGCGCTTGGGCGGTTATTTTTTTATGATCACGTAGATTTTGTCCTTTGTCACTCTAAAAAAATAAAAACAAGTTTTTTCCTTGCTTTATCTGAAATTGCCGTCAAAGTTTGTAGGCTCGGCGCGGCGGGCTGAGTTCCCGACATGCGCGGCCGCGTCTCCGGCGCTGCGCACGCGCTCGCGCTGTCGTTTGATCTGCATCGCGTACATCGGATCTTCCGCCATGCGTGCGTCCACTTGCGCTTTTGCCTGCGCAAACTCCGCTTTCATGGAATACTGCCGTCTCGTGACGTTTGTGACGTCGAACTCCTTGATACAGTCAGGCAGCCATTCATGTGCTTCGTAGAGCTTTGTAACTACTTCATAAATTTCAGCAAAAGACATTTTGTTGTTAGATAAATATCCCGATCCTTGTCTATGAGAAAATCCAAGTCGTTTCATCGTCTTGCGGATCTCGTAATAACACTTCGGCGCACTCCCACGCGCCAAAGCAAGTTTTTTCGTATCGAAATCGAAATTGATCGCCTTATAGGTTTTACTTTCGCTTTTCATGTTCGATCTGCTCGACGGTAAAATTCATTTTTTTCTAACAAGTGTTTCAGCGGGTTCTCGTAATACTCTTCCTCTTCTTCATTATAAAACAATTCAAACTTAGAACAATATTTTGCCATCTCGTCGGAAAAGCTCACATTGATATAAACGCCCCCAAAAATGGGAATCCACTCATCGTCCACGCCGATGCCGATATAGGCGACACCGCCTTCGGGCTCAGGTTCTTTTTTATATTCTCCGTGGTGCGTTTTCACACATTCATCGACCCAGCCGTCCACCATCGCCCAAAGCGCAGCGGGATCTACCCCATCCCGCTTTGCACGTGCTTCGTCGAACGCAAATACCATCTTATTCATGATTCTTCCTCCTCTGCTAAAATAGCACAAATGAACGGCGCTGTCAATCCTACATACACAAAAATAATTTCCTTCAAATGGTTGACATGATTCAAAATCGGTGATAAAATAAAAGAGCAATAGAGGGTTGCCGTTCAGCGGTTAGCCCTGCATGGTTACATGAAATAACCGCCTGAGCTACCAACTATAGGGCGGTTATTTTTTTATGATCACGTAGATTTTGTCCTTTGTCACTCTAAAAAAATAAAAACAAGTTTTTTCCTTGCTTTATCTGAAATTGCCATCGACATTCAAAGGTTCGGCGCGGCGGGCTGAGTTCCCGACATGCGCGGCCGCGTCTCCGGCGCTGCGCACGCGCTCACGCTGTCGTTTGATCTGCATCGCGTACAACGGATCTTCCGCCATGCGTGCGTCCACTTGCGCTTTTACCTGCGCAAACTCCGCTTTCATGGAATACTGCCGTCTCGTGACGTTTGTGACATCGAACTCCTTGATACAGTCAGGCAGCCATTCGTGTGCTTCGTAGAGTTGCAGAACTACTTTTGTAATCTCATACTTTGTCATCCTCTCTCTCGAAACGTATCCCGAGCCTTGACGATGATCAAATCCAAGACGTTTCATTGTCTTGCGGATCTCGTAATAACACTTTGGAGCACTCCCGCGCGCTAAAGCAAGTTTTTTCGTATCAAAATCGAAATTGATCGCCTTGTAAGTAGCAGTATCCTTCATTTCTGATGATACCTTTGATAAAACTCATTCTTCTCAAAATGTTGCGTCAGAATATCTTCGCAACAACTATTATCCTCATCAATATCTTCACCGTTGTCATAAAACCACAGCCATTTTTTTCCGTATCGAGCCATTAGTTCGGAAAAAGCACTGCATATTATAACACCCATAAAGACGGGATCCCAATCGGTTTCATGTCCTAAACCGATATAGGCGACCCCTCCTTCGGGATCGGGCTCTTTTTTATACTCTCCGTGGTGCGTTTTCACACATTCATCGACCCAGCCGTCCACCATCGCCCAAAGCGCGGCGGGGTCTACCCCGTCCCGCTTTGCGCGCTCCTCATCGAACGCAAATACCATTTTATTCATGCCTTTCCTCCTCCGCTAAAATAGCACAAAATGCCGCTCCTGTCAATCCCCTCGAAAAATCTTTCCCGCAAACGGTTGACATCGCTCAAAATCGGTGATACAGCAAAAGAGCAACTGAGGGACTCCGTTCAGCGGTTAGCCACGAAGTCCGATTAAAATAACCGTCCTATCCGAGGCGCCGGCTCATGGGCGGTTATTTTTTATGATCACGATTTTCTGTAATGACATATTGACCCGCATTTGATCACAATTGTTATTCAACAACGGAACGGCAGCGTTCGTGTTGGCATAGAAAAAAAGATCTGCACAAGAAAACTGTACAAACCTCTCTTTGGGCTAAAACAGGTCAGAATGTGAGCCTGTGCGGGACAGAAACAGAATAATCTCTCGATCATCCATCTGATATATCAACAGCCAATCAGGTTCGATATGGCACTCCCGAAAGCCCTCATAATCGCCGTGCAGCTCATGATCCCGATATTTCTGTTCGAGCGGTATCTTATCTGCGAGCTTTTGGACTATATCATACAATTTATCGAGCTTCTTGCCCTGCTTGCTTATCAGCTTGACGTCCTTTTTGAAACGGGTGGTAAACCGTATTTCGTAGCTCATTCTGCCTCCAGCGCTGCTTTCAGCTCACCAATGGTCTTGTAGGACGGGTACTTTTCAGGGTGTGCTTTCATATCAGCGACTTCCCTCATGGCGTCAAGCGTATCGGCGTTGGGCACATTTACACTGACATCAAAAGGAATTCCCTTTTCAAGTATTGCTCTGTGCAGGAACATATTGATAGCCGTCGTCATGTTGATACCGAGCTTGCTGAAAAGCTGCTCCGCCTCACGCTTCGTTTCAGCATCCGTGTTGACATTGATTTTTGCGGTCATGTTAGTGCCTCCCATGTCTTATTGTATGTACATTATACCATGTTATGCGCATAATGTCAACCCTTTATAAAAAAGTATTTATCGCACCTGTCAATCCCCTCGAAAAAATCTTTCCCTCAAATGGTTGACATGGTTCAAAATCGGTGATACAATAAAAGAGCAATAGAGGGATACCGTTCAGCGGTTAGCCCAACGTATCAAAGATAATCGCCAGACTACCACATCAAGGGCGGTTATCTTTTTTTATGCGAATGACGACCATTGTCTTGGAGACTGTGATCGAAGAGACGAGACCTTTCTCAATCAGGTTGAGAAGAAGGAGTATGTACTCTTGCTTCATCAGCATCACCTCCTTGTGGGAAAATTTACATTTCCCCCCTTATCAAGGAGGCTAACCGCCTATGGCATCCATATTGCTCTGAACGGCTCGCGCCGTCCTTTTCTATTCTATCACATATCCCCTCCCGCGGTCAATCGCTTTGCCGTCGGAAGGGATTTTTTCTTGTGCCGTTTCCCTTCTTTTATGAAAAGGCGCCTTTCCTTTTCAAATTACTATTTCATATTATTTATAATGCGTTCGGAATTTCGGAGCACGGCATTCGGAAAAACAGACAAATAAAATCCGATTTTCCGAACGGTAAAATGCACAAAGAAAAACGCCGCAGAGAACATGCCCCGCGGTCGCCTTCCTGCATGATTTACTGCACGCCGAACAGCGCGGAACCTCTCCGCGCTTTCTTTGTCTATTCCGTTTGCCTACACCTTCCCTGCCGCCTCATGCGCTGCCTCCTTCGGGCAATGAGTCGCAGTCGCATGGTCGTCCCGTATGTATCTCAAACCCCGTATCGTTGCACTTTTGACAATGCCACACGGGGTGCAGGTCCTCTTCCCGGATGTGCAGCGCCGCCAGCCTGACGGCACGAACGGCGCACTGCTTGACGCGCTCCGCTTTGAGCGCTTCGAGCGCAGGCAGCCGAGAGACTTCCGCCCGGGCGATCTGAATGTCCAGCCGCCCGATCGCCTTCTGTGCGGCACGGAACGCCTCATCGCGCTCCGCGATCCGCAGATAGTGCTCCGCCCGGTCTTCCGCTTCACGGCGGCGCATGGCGTACCTGCGCTCGCGTTCTGCACGCGCATCGAGCGCTGCGGCTTGTGCGTTGCGTTCAGCGATCTCCCGTGCAGCCCTCGCCCGCTCGTCGTCCGTAAGTTTCCCCGCGGAAAACAAGGCTTCCCTTGCCTTCCCTTGTTTTTGCTTGTTTTCCCTTGCTTTGCGTTTTCGTAAAACGCGCAGCAATTTCTCGTTGACGGTATACTTGCTCAGATACCGCCCGTTGCAGCCGCGTCCTTCCTGTGTCCGGAACAACAAGCCGCTGCGCAACAGCGCAGTGATATACTCGCTGACCGTACTCTTGTTCAACGAAAATCTTTTCGCAAGGCGGCTGTCCGACGTCGCATACTCCTTTGCGCCGTTCTGCTGCGCACGCCTGATCTCGCAGAGGATGACCGCTTCCATCGGACGCAGCGGACGGACCGTATCGGGAACGACGCTTGCGCCGTCCCGTTTCCGTCCGCGGATGGACAACGCCTCGGTGAGCAGAAAGTCCGGCACCTCCACGCCGTTCAGATCCCGCGACGGCGCTTTATGCCTGTATTCTGCGCATATCCCGCCGCGCTTATCCTGCGTGACCGCCCCGCACGCTTTGAGAAGATGAATGCTGCGCGCGACCGTGTCGTTGCATACCCCCAGCCGCGCACAGATGTCTGCATACGACTGTCGGCAGACCCGCCCGCCGTCTGCGGAAGAGAAGGAATACATCATGCTCTCCACGAGCAGCGCCGTCTGCGGCTTCTTCCTGCCGCAGACCTCCTCACCGATGAACGAATACGGCACATAGACCCATCCGCTTTCTTCGGGAATATTCAGTTGTACCGCTCTTTCGTTCATATCTTCCGCTCTTGATGTTATCCGTGTCCAATGGTCCTTCGGAACGCGGCGAGCACTATTTCTCTGCCGTGTCGGGGACCGCCAAACATTCTTCTTGTGCGCTCTCCTGCGATGCAGGCACCGTCTCGTCTTCCGTGGGCAACGCATCGCTCTCCGGCGTTTTCACGGACGTCTCGGAAGGCGCCACGGCTTCCGCCTGTGCCGCATCCTCAGACTGCTCTGCCGCGGCTTGAGCGGCTTCCTGTTCCGCAAGGAGCGCGTCCATCGCGCCGCGTTCCTCAAACAGCCGCCTGAGCGCGGGCGCGGTGACGATCTCGAACTCCGTGCGCATCTTCTGATGCGCGATGAAGAACGTATGCCCGCGGGCAAGATCCAACAGCGCGTTCTGCTCCTCTGCCGTAATGTCGAGCTTATCGTACAGCCGCAAGAAATCTGCCGCTCCGCTCGCATTGAGCGGAAATACGAATGTATACTGACATTCCGTAATGACCGACTTGCTCTCCCGTTCAAGGTCCTCGTTCCCCAAAAAGTCATTGACGGACTGCGTCGCCACGATCTGCTTTCCGTTATACTTACGGCAGCGTTTGGCGGTGTTCTTCATAAAGCGCAACGCCACGGGATTGTGCGGATCGATGAAGACATGCGCCTCGTCCACGGCAATGGTGATGGGCGACGCCGTCTTTTGCTGCTTGATGCGGTTGAAGTTATGGATGAGCTCATTGTTGAGGAACTGCGTCAGAAGCAGCATCTGCGCCGCAACGATGGTCTTGTTCGCATTCGCAAGCAGCGTCTGAAAATTGAACACGACAAAGTCCTCGTTTGCATTCAGGTTGGTCTGCCCGTTCCAAAGGTAACTGAACCGCCCGCCCTTTGCAAACTTGCTCAAAAAGGTTGCGATCATGCGGTATGCTCCGCGTTCGGACGGATCCGCATTTGCCTCTTCTTCGCGGAGGACGGCGAGAAAGTCGTCAAAGGTCGGAAACTTCCTTTTGAAGTTTTTGAGGTCCGTCCGCGGCGTGATGCGCTTCTTTTTGTACACCTTCGGAATGAGCGAAAGGCACAGCTCGATATTCTCGCTGTCCAGCCCGTTCAACGTGGTGCGAAAGAACTCTTCGAGAAAGGTGATGTGCGCAAGCAGCAAATTTCCCGTATCATCGTCGTCGTTGACGTCGGTCAGGACGGCGAACGGGTTGATGATGTTGCCGCCCATGCCCATGTCGATGACCTTTCCGCCGAGGTTATCGGCAAGAATGCCGTACTCGTTTTCGGGATCGAGAATGAAGATGCGTTCCCCTTCGGAGAACAAGTTCACAAACAAAGATTTGGCAAAGAAGGACTTTCCCCCGCCGACGCCGCCGAGGATGACGATGTTAGAGTTCTTATAAAAGTCGGAACGCTTGGAAAAATCCACGATAACGGGCGCGGAGTTCTGTCCGAGCATGATGCCGTTCGGCTCGATGATCTGCGTATCGACAAACGGATATGCCGCCGCAAGCGCCGAGGAGTTGATGCCCTGCGTATAGACGGGAGGCTTGGGAAATGCCGCGTTCAGCGTTGCGGCACGGAATGCCTCCGCCTGACGGCAGAGCATATAACTTGTGCGGAACCCAAGGCGGTTGATCGCTTTGCGCATGGCGCGGCGGAATTCCTTCCCCTCGCCCGCATAGTCATACGCCGTCACCGTCGTGCACACATTGAGCATGACCTCATTGGAGCTCATCAGTTCCTCCATGAGGTATTGCAGGCTCTCATAGTGCAGCTGCGTGTTCGTATCCGAACTCAGTTTCGAAGACATGGCATACTTCTCTTTGAGCTCCGCCGTGGTGCGGTCAATGGCACGCACCGCCTTCTCTGCCTCGATGGGCGTTGCGGAAATAACGACCTTTGTATACGGCATATCGCACAGCGCTCTTGCCCAGGCGTTGAACGTCTGCGTCGGATAACGCGTGATGACAAAGGTGTTCTCCGCGATCCCGTCTACCTCGGCGCACTTTGCACGGAACGCGACCGCCTTCGGCGCGACGAACTCCTGCTGCGCCTTTTCCCCGACGACTTTCGCCGCCTCCCGCTCGTCAAATGCGGCACACAGCGTGCGCCGCGCGAATCCCAAAAGTTCCGCCCCCTCGATGCGCACTGCCCGTAATCCGTTCGCACACAGGTCCCGCAGATCTGCAAACAGCGTCTTATCGACGACGGCGCCGCTTTGTGCATACAGGACGATGTAATAACTATTATAATAGAAACAGTTCTCGTTTGTATTGACGTATGCCAAGTTTTTCAGGCGTTCGGCACGGATAAATTGCACGGCGCGCTCCCCCGCAGCGTTTCCGCGCATGCGCTTCACCTCTTTCTCCTGCAATGCTTTGAGGCAGTCATCAAGGAATACGGGTCTGTCCATGCGGATGAGGGAGATCTTCTGCCCGGCATTCAGGTTCTTGAACACCCCTGAAAAGGCATCGATCATCCTGTCCTGCTCCTCTTCCCTGAGCAGAAAGAACTCCGTGCTGTCTATGCGCAGCACGCCAGCACAGTAGCCGTCTTTGAAGCGTAAAAGATTGCCGTCCACCGCGGCAAGGGCGGAAAGGTCCCGCCCTTCCCACTTCTTGCGGGAGAACACAAACAAAAGAATGGTGTAAATTTCATAGTACAGCCTGTCGTCTATCTTGAAGAAGAACAACACGCCCACGAGCAACACCCAGGCGGCTGCGATATAGTAGTGATATGTAAAGTTGGAAACGAGAAAGAGCACGAAGACCGCAAGGCACACCGTTAAAAACAGAATGTCGCGGATGGTCATCCCCTTGACCGTGAATTGTGTTTTGGACTGCTTCGGGATCATGCGCTGCATGACGATTGTTCCCTCCTGAATGTTTTTTTACTTTGCTATTTTTGATGATTTTTTTTGCTTTTTTATTGCAATTTCGGCGCATTTATGGTATAATATCATTGATCAAACAACTTACAAAACGAGGTGTTTTCTGATGAAAAACTTGCCGAAACTGCTGTTGGCTGCAACGCTCGCATGTGCCTTTCTTGTGCCCTTTGCCGCCTGCAACAACACCCCCGATCCCAACGCGGAATACAATGTGGAAGATTATTTTGAGATCACCGTGACCAACAAAGTGATGTTCGGAAGCGATATCCCGACAGACGATCACGATACAATGCTTGCACCGCTTGTAGACGTCGTCGTCACAAAGATCACGGGCACCGCCTACTACAATTGGGATTGGTACAGATCGGACGAAAATCCGCTCAGGCACATGAAGGAAGTGACCACGGACGTGTTTGTGAACAACGTGACCTTCCCCCGCGACAGCAAAGATTATTCCTTCGATTTCGTGATGACCCCCGCCTCGTCCGCCAACGCTTCCACAAACTTTACCTCCATCCCGGACGGCGTCTGGAAGGCTGGGCAAGAAGTATGGATCGCACGCCTTCCGAAATGTCTCTGGAGTTTTGCCGTCCGCAACCTGAAAATTGAATTTTACCCCGTATAAGCAAGGGAGTTGAGGGCGCTGCCGAAGGGCGGCGCCCTTTTGCTGCCCTTTCACTTTTTCGGCGGTCCGGAGGGCTTGCGCACGTCGGCGCTCAGACTCCTGTCCGCCTGTTTTTTGCCTGCATTGTCCGCCGCAAGCGCCTGTTTTTGGACCAGCTGCTTTTTTGCTTGCGTGCGCTTCGCCAACAGCGCCCGCAGCTGCGGACGCAAGTTAGCGCGCGCTTCGGGCGTTGCTGCCTTGTATTTTTCAAGGGCACGCCGCGCCCGGTATGTGAGCCCGCCGTATGTATTTTTGCCTGCGCCGCGGTACCAGCCCGCGCGGGCGGCGCGCACGCCGCCTGCGGCAAGCCCGCCCACAAACATTGCCGTGCCGACGGCTGCCTTTGCGATCCGCGTGGATGCAATGCGGTTGCCCGCACCCTTTGCGGCACTTTTGAGCCCTTCGCCCGCATGCCCCTTGGCAAACGCTGCTCCCATTGCGCCCATCGCACCGCCGATGCGCGCGGAGACGGACTGCGTCCCGCCCGCTTCGCCCGCGCCGGCAGTGAGCGCGGCATCCGCCCCGCCCGGCGTTTTCCCGACGCCTGCGCTGCCGCCCATACCGGACAGTGAGCTCCTGCGGGCGCTCTTGCTGCGCCCGAACGGATAACCCGCCAAACGGCGCACGCCGCGGACGGCTGATCCCGTCCAATAGGCGCCCGACATGGCGGAACGGAAGTTTTGCGTAGTCTGATCGCGTTCCGCCATGCCTGCATCGGCGCCGATGAGCTGACCGATGAGCACGTTGGCACCCGTAGCGAATACCACACCCGCAATGTAGACGATGAGCTTAGCCACACCGTTGGCAAACGCATCGTAGAAGAAAGTCTGCGATACGATGAGAGGACACAAAGAAAAGAACACGTTGAGCGCAAAGATGATGCCATAACCGCCGAGCACTTTGCCGAGGAAGATCTCCGACCACTTCTTGTACCGCGCACCGTCATCGAGCGGGCGCACGGATGCGGGAATGGGCGCGATGATGAACAGGAAGATGACGGAGAATATCCGCTGCGTGATGGTGATGCTTGCCATGGCAAGCGCACAGAGCATGACGAACCCGCCGAGCATGGGCAGGATGAAGGTATCGAAATACGCCCCTTCCGAAGCGAGATGCGTCAGGCGGTCAAAATCGCTCCAACCCGCAAGAGGCGGTTCCAGCACGACGGAGCGCTGCGCGTCCGAATAGTACTTGTCCTCCGCTTCCACGCCGTTCGTCCAGCCGCCGTAGATGAGCTTGACGGCGGTCATCCCCGTCACCTGATTTCCGTAGCCGTCATAGATGGTATAGCCGTTCTGGTTTCCACGAAACCATTTTGAGCCTTCTCCCGTCAGCATGTCTTGATCGACGGTGGAAAAGACGACCTCGGTGGAATAGGAGATGTTCGCGCCCTGCGTATCGCGGGTGGCGGTGTCGATCGCCTGCGCGGTGACGGACACGGCGAGGATGATGACGCCCGCGAACAGCGGGATGATAAACATCAGGACGAGCGATTCGATGAGCCCGCGCGACGCCTTCCAATGCCCGCCCTCGTCCTTATCCGCGATATTCGCGCGGACAAGGCGGACGAGCGCAAAGGCGAAGCTGATGATCACCGCAAGCGCCACAATGACGCCGAACGCTTGCAGGACGACTTCCGTCCAAAGGTTGTCCTGCAAGAGATTCACCACGCCGTCCGTGCCTTCGAGCGGCGAAAGCCCCAAGATCATGCGGATGAAATCGATGAGGACGTCCACGATGTTCGCTACCGTCGCAATGATGCCGAACAACAGCTTATGGAACAGCGTATCAAGACCTAACATACCCCTCTCCCCGTGCCGCCGTCACTCGGCGGCATCGCTCTTTTCCCTGGGCGTCAGAAACTCCACTTCAAGTGCGATGAAGTTGTAGCCATAGCGCTTGTTCCCCTGCGCATCCTCATAGTTGTTGGTCTCGATCCGCGCTTCGACCCCGACTTTGTTGCCCTTTTTACAGTACTTTGCAACCGTCTCCGCAAGCGTGCGGAAGGCGGTAAAATCGAAGAAGTCCGTCTTGCGCTCGTTGTCCTTGTCCGTGAACGGGCGGTTGACCGCCACCGTAAAGCGGCACACTTTATGCCCGCCCGCCGTTTCCGAAAATTCGGGGTCGCGCGTAAGGTTGCCGATCAGTAAAAATTTGTTCATGCCGTATGTCTCCTTATTTTGAATAGTTTACGAAAATCGCCTGTACAGGCAGTTCCTCCGAAAATGTCACGATGAGCCAGCACCCCGTAGGCAGGACGACGGAGATCGCGGCGGAAAAGCCCGTGTCCCCGGCGTCTGCCGCGACGGAAGAGACGGGGAGATCGATCCCTCCCTCTTCCTCGTCCTCTTTGTTCGCCGTCAGATACAGCCGGGCGGCAGAGGTGAGCTTGTCTGTCACGACGGTCAGACCCGTAACATGCACCGTGTCTTTGGCGACAAGCACGAATGCACGCAGGACGTCGCTTTTGCCGTCCCCGTTCACCGCGGAGATGTCCACAGGGTTGCCCGTATAGATGGCGCCGTATTCCAGCTCGAACGCGTCCGCCGTATATGCGCTGCGCGCCTCCGCTTCCCGCGCCGAGGCAGACGAGCCGCCGCAGAGTGCCAAAATGACCAGCAAAACCGTACAGATCCCGCCGAGCGCGATCGCTATTGTGAGGCGCGTCGTGAACGAAAGCCGCATCATGTCAGTTGGTCGGCATCGACTCGAGATAGCCTGCGATAAGCTCGAGCAGCAGCGGCTGCACCGCAACATAGATCGCTACGATGACGACAAACGCGAGCATCGTGATAAAACAAACGATCGCCGCACGGCGCTTTTTGACTGCTTCACCGTCGTCCTCCGCCTTAGCTGCCTGAATGAGCTTGATTATGGCAAAGAACAGGCAAATGATGCATGCAACGCCGATGAGCACGGGCAGTGCGGCGTTGAGAAAGTCATACAGCGGCTTTGCTCCCGAGCTGACAAAAGTTTCATAGGTATTCTTCATCATATCCCTCCTGTCAATTGGTATGTACACGCTCCGACTTTTCGGTCTTCGCGTTCCGCGATTCGGTCGTTCTCGGCGGGAGCAGCAGCATATAGCACAAGAGCACCGCGCCACAACATTTCACAATGGGCGGCGCGCCCTGCATCTTCGCCATGAGATCAATCATAGCCGCGTCGAAGGTGTTCAGGAATTTGCACATCGGCTTTTTGAACACCTCGTTGTAAAAAGATTCAACAATCTCATCAGATAAGAACATGACATATTCTCCTTATATAATGTTCAATTGATATGTACGCGCTCCGACTTCGCGGTCTTCGCGTTCCCGTTTGTCTGCTGCATGTCAGCCTGCACCTCTTCGGCGACAGACGCTTCGCGGATCATTTTTCCTGACGCTGCGATCGGCGAGATTCCGTTTTTGCCCATGCTGAGGCTGCCGTTAAATTCCGCAAGGTCGCCTTTGTGATAGCCCGATACGATCTGCTTTGCCGCCTCGCCGAACGCCGTAAGATAGAACGTATCGTACTGTGCTTTCGGTTTCGGCTCACCTTCGCGGCGGAAGCTGTCGCGCTTGACCGCCAACCCGAAATTGACATACTGCATCTTCCCGTCCTGCGACGTTTTGAGCGCAAGGGAGCCGTCGTCCTCCTGCGACTGCACAAACCCCGAAAGCCGCAGCACGTTTTTCGACCCGACTTCCTGCGGGCGCTTGACTTCCCGTCCGACGACCGAGAACGACGTATGCTTCGTCCCATCCGACTTGGTGTAGTCGTCGCGGTTTAATTGCCCCGCCACCTCCAGCTGTGCACCCGCCTTATAGTCGGCGAGCTGTTCGGCAACCGCGCCGAACACGGTGAACGGATAGGTATGTGTCTTGACATCTTCTCCGTGCGCCTGCTCGATCGCAAGTTTGCCGCGGGCAAAATGCTTTCCGTTTTTCGAGGTCTCTAATTGGACCTCTTCAACGAGCTTGCCCTGCAACGTTACTTCGTTGTTCATCTTTGATGAACCTCCTTTTTGTATATTCACCTCGGCGTTTGCCGTCAGTGGCTTTGGAATCCCCTCGACAGGAAACATGTAATTCCCGTCATCCGTGCGGCTCATGCAAAATAACGTACAGTGGTCGCCTTCGAGCCGTTCTCCCGATTTTACGGGCAAAAATTTCCCGTTTTCATTGATCAAACCCTTCAAAAACGGGTCATAAAAACTTTCAAATTCGTATTTCCCTCTTCCGCCAAGCATCTTTATGTCAAATCTCTCGCCGCCAATGACTGCAAAGGTATCTCCGGCTTTTATAAAATGGCTCGCCGCTTCTATCCCGAAAAAAGATCGGCGGATCTCCATATCACGTTTTGCAAAAAGCAACGTATCGAATACTTCGACATTCGGCGTCCTCGAAGCCTGCTGCTGTAATTTTCGCAATTGCTTATTTTGCTGTTTCGGCGTACCCGTCAAGGGTACCAAAATCTCACAATATCCCATGAACTGCTCCTTTGATTATTTGAAAGTACTTCTGTCCTTCCAGGACGTCTGTATGCTCTCGATCTCCTCGTAATAGTCCAGCACTTCCCGCCCCTCGGACGCATACCATGCGTCGAACATGCGGGACATGCGTTTGAAGTTCTTATTCCGCATGCGCTCCTGCTGCTGTCTGGCACGGCGTTTGAGCGCATTCTGCCGCAGATAATCCTGTTCTTCGCGGTACTTCGCCCACTCGACGGTCTTCTCGTCATAGGCAAACCGCTTTGCCATGCCGATGACCGAATTCCCGAGCCGCGCCCGGATATCCGCCCGCAGCTTGTCCATTTTATCGGCGGACGGCTGCATATTCTTCATGTTTTCCGCAACCGCCTTGTGCCGCGCTTCCCGCTCCGCGACCCGCTCCATGACCGCCTGATACCGCTCGCGGACGGCGGGCACATCGCGCACGAGCTTCAAAGCGATGGCGTCGATCTGTTTCCTGTACGGCGCGTAATCGGGATGATTGTATCCCGCATGCCCGCGCACATTCGGCAGCACTTTGGCAAGCGCTATGAGGTCGTTGGCGATATCCCGCTTGACTTCCTTGGGCGATGCCTGTTTCAAATATTTGCTCAGATTGTCGCGGACGATATGCACATCGTGCTGATGCCCCGAAAAATATTCTTCAAACTGTTCAAGCCCGTCCGCAAGCGCCTGTTTTTTGACGCAGCCGAAGCGCGTATAGGACATGCCGCCCTTGGCGTTCGGATGCGGCGCTTTCTCCCAAAAAGCGAATTGAATATGCTTGATCCCGCTTGAACTGTCATCATGCCAGCCCGCATACCACTCCACATTTTTTGCTTTGAGATGCGTCATGTTGAGGAAACGGTCGAAGTTGGCTTCCATGAACTGCATCGCCGCCTCCTTGTTTGCAAGCAGCCTGTCCCCCACCTCTTTGCGCGGCGAAATGACGCCGTGCCAGATGATGCTCTTTGTGCTCTTCAACTCTTCACGCAGGGCGTCCAGCGCTTTTCCTTCGATGGCGCCCTGTCGCCCGAATACACCCGTGCCGGAAGGCGCATGCCCGCCCCCTTCGCCCTTCCCCGCAAACGTTCCCTGCCGCGAAACATAGTCCATGAAATTCCCGTGTGACGGGACCTGTGCGAAGATCTCATCGTGCGATTCCGCCTTGTCCGCGTACTTTCCCATGCGTCCCGCATAATCGATGTGATCGCCCGAAAACCATGCACGTTCTTCCATGTATGCAAGCCGCTGTTGTCCCTTCACGCCGGCAGGCGGCGCGGGTCTTGTAAATGCCAGAAGCATGACGACGTTTGCCGACGATGTCTGCGCCATGGTACACCTCGTTTTCCCTTGTGCTTTTTGCGTCCGTCAAGCCCCTGCGGGGCTTGGCGGACGCCCGGCCGCGATTTGCAAATCGCTCAGACAGACGCGCCGCCTGAGCGCCAAGCCGCGCGGCTTTGGAGCGCCGCCCGTCGGGTGACGTCAGAGCATTTTCATGAGCTCGTTCATGCGGTCGCGGTAGTATTCCGATAAGATCTCGTACTTGCCCTCCGCGAGGTCCTGACCGTTCGTCCGCGTCCCGCAGAGCGTAAGTTCCCGTTCGCGGAACAGCCCAACGAGCAGATTGAACGCCATCGTCGTCTGCACGGAGAGTTCCCTGAGCGCCGCCGATTGCTGCTTGACAGCCTTTGCAATATCGTACTCCCTTTGTCCGCCGCTCGCATCTTTCCCCGTGCGGCCCGCAAGCACGGGCAGCGCGAGTTCGATGCAGCGCCCGACAATGTCGGACTTTGAATCAAAGCTGCCATTCTGAACCAAATGCTCCATTTCCGTGAGCAGCTCCTCGTCATATACCCTTGCATAAATCCTGACAGACGGTTTCTCTATTTTCCTCACCTCTGAACCTCCGTTTGTATTGCAAAAATCCCGAAATTTTACGTCAGGCAAGATAAGAAGGTGCCACAAGTGCCCGTTTTTGCGACTTTTAATATATACTACGTATATATTAAGTCGCTGCCACAAATGTACCGCATTTGTGGCACCCGTGTGGCACCTCTTTTTGCGCGAAAACGGAAACCGTTTTGCGCTGCGCCGACGGGGTCGTCGGGCGTCATCAGCCCTACCTGATACGCATCTTGATCCGCCTTCTCAGCAGAAGCAGCACGACCAGAACGACCGCCGCGCCACCCACGGAAAACAGAGCGATCGCGCCTGCATTGAAGGTAAAATCCTTTTGAAATTCATACGTCGCTACGTTGCCGACCGCATCTGTAATAACCACTTTATACCGCCCGTTGGCGCTCTGCGCATCCGTACTGTACGGTACGGATGCACCGTTATAAAACACCTCGATCGTGCATGCCGTCTTGTTGGCGGCGATCGTAAAATCGGCTTTCAGATTCGGAATGAAATCGCCGCTTGCATACTCCGTTCCGTTAAGGACGAGCGCGGGAAGCATCGTATCGACGATGAACGTGAACATCCCCGTCCGTCCGCCGCGGCGCAGCGTAAGCGTATACTCTCCGTCCTTCGTCACCACGATCTTGTCGCCCTGCACATACTCCTCTTCCGGCAATGTCACGCCGTCCGAAACAAGTTTGCAGGTGCTGTCGCGCGGAATGGTGTATTCGAACTTCGCCGTATACGGATTGCTCTCGATCGTGAACGTCAGCATGACGATGTTTCCGAGCGCGTCTTCCAGCGTGAGAAGATACTCCCCGTCTGCCGTGAAAGTGTATGCCCCGTTCTCCGCCTTTGCCTCGGCGTCTGCTCCGTCCCTTTCGGCACGGACAGTCACATCGCTCTGTCTGAGCGTGAGGATCGCGCCATCCGCCGTCATAAACCCCTCCGGGATATTCAGCACATACGCGATCGTGCGACGGATCGTGAAGGTTGCAGACGCACTGTTGCCGAGCGCATCTGCCAGCGTAAGGACATACTCCGCTTCGGCATCGAACGTGTTGAGCGCGGAAAGCACAAAGTTGTTCGACTTGCGCCCGTTCTCCGTGAGCTTATAACTCTCCACATCGGACAGGTCCTCCAAAATTACGGCAACGTCATCCTTTGTAACCGCCTCATCCGTAGACACGCTGAACACGGGTGCGGTGCGGTCGATGACGAACTCAACCGTCAAAACGTTCCCCACGCCGTCCGTCAGTGTCAGGATGTAATCCCCCTCCTCCGAAATGCGCAGGGTTCCGCCCTCTGCCGCAACGCGATACAACACGCCGTTCCGCCTGCAATCAAGCGTCAGGGCCTCGCCAAACTCGAAATCGATATACTCCCTTCCCGCAAGGCGATCGCCGAGCGTGCGGACAAATTCTCCGTCCAACCACGCCTCGATAAGCACTTCGGAATCGAGCGTGAAGTGCAGTGTCACCGTCGTCCCCGCGATATCCGTTGCCGTGACTTCATAGACGCCCTGCCCCGACAAAACGGTGCCGGATTTATAGATACGGCTGATCGAATCCCCTCCCACACGATAACGGATGACGGCATTCTCTTCATCGCATTCAATGTACACGGGCGAATTGATGCAAGCGCCGTCTTTTACGAGGATCCCCGCCGTCGTCATGACATTGATCTGCGGCGGAAGCTTGGCGATCGTGAACGTCTTTATGACGGTATTGCCGAGCGCGTCGGAGATTTCCAATGTGTACTCACCCCAATCCTCAAAGATGTATTGCGTCTTTCCCGTGAGTTCCGCCGAGAACCTGTTGCCCGCGGCAACATGCGTGAGCCGCACAACGGCATCCGCCTCCGAGAGACGGACCGTCACCGCATCCGTCGCCTCGGCTCCCGTCACAACCTCTGCCGCAGGCGGCGTGACGTCATGACGGATGACGATCGTTTCCCGGTTCCCCACCGTATCCGTCAGGCAGAACTCATATACGGCGTCCGCCGTCACAAGCTGTCCGCTCGCATAGGAATACGGCGCGCCGTCCTTGGTCGCCGTGACGGCAACATTCGTGCCGAACGTGACAACAAAATCCTGCGCCGCATGCAGCATGCCGTTCATCCAGACGGGCTCAAACTTCGCGCCGTCCGCGCCAATCAAATCATAAGAGACTGTCCGCAGGATCGTCACCGTCACGCTGACGACGTTCTTTGCCGTGTCCGTCACTCTGATCGTGTAGGTCCCCTCGTCCACAAGCACCGTCTTGGCGGTATATGTCCGTGACATCCCGTCCGGAAGCGTTATGCGCGCCGTTGCATCCGCGTCGTCCCATACGACATAGACCGAACCGTTCGTCGCTCCGCCGTCTGCAACTGTTTCGCCGCCCGTCGTGAATATCTCGACCTTGGGCGGGATCTTGGAGATCGTGAACGTCTCCGTGCACGCATTGCCGAGAACGTCTTTCAGTGTGATCTCATAAGTCCCCCATGCCGAAAACGTCATCTCATCCGCAAGTTCGACGTCGTATGCCTTGCCGTCTTTGCGTACCGTCATGGCGGCGACATCCCCGCTCTCGACTTCAACGGTGACGGGCGCATACGCATCCTCGCCCCGCCGGAATATGATCTCAGGCGCCGTCTTGTCGATCACGACCGTGAGCTCCGCCACGTTTCCGACCCCGTCCGTCAGCGCAATCTTGTACACGCCTTCGGTGATATACTCATAGGAAAAACGCGGCGCTTCGATCGCAGACCCGTCGCGGTATATCGTCATTTGCAGCCATTCGCCGTTGGTAACGGAAAATCCGCCGCGGACATAAAATACACCGCCCTGTTCGATATTTGTCCCGTTAAAATTGAGCTTGTGTTCCACCTTCGTATCCCGCGTGATGGAATATGTACTGCTGTTCCCGACGTCGTCCGTGATCGTCACCGTATACACGCCGTCCTGTGTCAGCAGTTCCCCCACAGTGTACGTCTTCAAAGTTCCGCCGTCTATCTGATAACGCACGCGCGCCACGTCCGTATCCTGCCATACGATGCGGAACCCTTCCCGCGTCGTCGTTTCCCAGCCGATCCGCGTACCGTCCGCATCCTCCGCCGATGCCGTCGGCGCCACGGTGTCAATGGCGAAACGGACGATGACATAGGTATCGGGATCGCTCCTGACATACAGCTTCACCTCCCACGTTCCGTTGTTTTCCGCCGTCGCGGGGATCTCGATCGTCTGCCCGTTCAGCGTGTCCGTTACGGGCAGCAGGACGGGCTCGCCGTTGCGCAGCGCTTCATATCCCGCCGAATTTTCAAACGCCAGCGTGACGCTCTTGCGCGTCTTTCCGCCGTCCGCAACGCCCGATAACGTATACTCCGGCAAGCCTTTGGAAAACACGATCTCCTCGCTATCGGTCACGTTCCCGAAGCTGTCTTCAAACCGCACGGTATATACTCCGCCGAGTAAAAACCGATACGACCATGTACTTTGCTCGATATAAAGGGTATTGAGGACCTTTCCGTCCACCGATTCAACGTACTCCCCTTCGGGAAGACGGGTGCCGTAACGATAGATCGCAAACCGCACGATGGACGAATAGGAATTGGCGTTCGCAAACGTGAGCGTCATACTGCGGTTATCGCCCGTGCCGCGGATCTGCGTCTGTACGCGCGGCGCACCGCCGTAGATGGTGAACACATAATCAAACAGGTTCCCCGTGCGGTCATACAGCCTGACGTGGTATTCTCCGCCGTCCGTGTAATTCCCGTCCGCTCCAAATGTCAGCGCGGAAAGGTCTGCCGCCGTGAACACCGTCCCGTCCGGCAGGACCACTACCGCCGTCACGATCTTGTCCGCATTATCGAAAAGCTGCAAAATGCGCAGCGAACGCAGATTCCCGTCGATCTGCAAATTCGAGGACAGCTCCAACTCCTCGGTCAGGACCTCCGTCTGCATGTCTCCGTCTTTGTCCGTATATGCGTGGTAATAGGTGTATTCCGCAAGAAATGTGGGCGCGGTGCGGTCAAAATACACAAGATAGGTGAACGTATTTCCGAGCGAATCCGTCTCCGTGACCGTATAGACCCCGCCCGACGTGCCCGATGCGCTTCCCGACCCGACATAACCAAGAAACGTCTCGCTCGCACGGAGCACTCCGTCGTAGACCGTCTTCCCTTCTCCCTGCGCGATCTTCAATGCCGCAAGCGCACTGTATGCGAACGTATGCCCGTTATATTCAAACGAATAATCCTTGTCTTTGAACACATAGTCTCCGCCGATGCGCTGCACCCCGTCCTCTGTGGTCCCCGCAAGCACTTCGGCATCCATGATGACGGTATTGCTCCCGATATACGGCGAGCTGAGCGACGGAACGCTGTATGCGCTGACATACGCCGATGCGTACTTTTCAAGCGCCGCGTAAAATTCCTCCATCGTGGCACGCCCGCCCTGCCCGTATGTTGTCGTTACGGAATGATTGTTCAGCTGATAATAGGTATACATCCCGTTCCCGTTTGCAGTGACGGCTTCCTCCATCTCGATCTCCGTCATGAACCGAAGCGCGTTTTCGTAGCTTGCAAACACATAGGTGTTCGCATTGGACCACGTGCCGGGATATGCGGTCGCCTTTTCATCCTTCCCCTTTGCGGGAACGGTCACCGACTTCATATACGGAATCTTCACACGGTAATTCCCCGTCTTCAAATACCCGCTCCCCGTGAGCTGCTCATGATTATAAGAATTGACCGCGCCCACAACGGCAAACGTTGTGCTGCTGACATTGCCGACGTCGTCCGTCAGCGTCACCGTATAGACCCCGTTCTTTTGCAGCACGTCGCCGTCCGACAGCCCAATGTCCGTCACCGCTCCCACCGTGATCGACTGCGTGCCGACGTCAAGCGCCGCGCAGGTGATGCGGACCTCGGAAACGGAGAGGTAATTATCCTCCCATGTCACGCGCGGCGTGCCGCCGTAGACAAGTTCCACCCCTACCATGTCCGCGTTCACACGCAAGACAGGCGCTGTCTTATCTATGATAAAGTGATATTTCGTGCAGTTGCCCGCCAGGTCCGAAATGGCAACAAGATACCAGCCCTGCGCCGTGAGCTGCCCCGTGTACAACCGTTGTACGGCATCGGGGTAGCTGCCGTCCGAATATGCGTATTTCACCGTCAGGGCATCTTTGGCGTTGATGAGCTGTGCCCCGACGCCGCCCGTCTCCGTAGCCCAACTTAGCGCGACATCCCCGTTCGTTGCGCCATCGTCCGTAACGCCTTGCAGGGATAGCGTCGGCGCGGTCTTATCGATGGTGAATGTGTAGCTCGTGCTGTTTCCCGCCCGATCTCTGATGAGAACGAAATAGTTCCCCTCCTCGGTCAGTGTGCCTGTGTATTCGGTTTCGGCGAACGTCGGAAATTCCGATGTTGCACTGCGCGCGTAAAATACACTCAGCTTATCGTTCGCATTCATGCACTGCGCTCCGACACCGCCTGCCGCCGTCTCCCACACAAGATCGACGTCATCCTTTGTAAAGCCGCCGTCTGCAACATCCGACATGGAAAGCGTCGGTGCGACGGTGTCTATGGAAAACGTGTACCGCCTTTCATTCCCCGCCTTGTCTGTGATCGTCATCAGGTAATTCCCCTCCTTCGTCAGAGAGGTCCCCTTCGAATAGTCCGTCTTCGCGGCAGTCGGGAACGCCGCAGTCGTGCTGTATGAATATTTGACGGTCAGGGCGTCCTTGGCGTTGGCGAGCTGCGCCCCGACGCCGCCTATCTCCGTTTCCCATTCCGCTTTTACGGCGCTTTGGGTAAATCCGCCGTCCGTCACGCCTTTCAAGGATAGCGTCGGCGCCGACTTGTCGATGGTGAACGTGTAGCTCGTGCTGTTCCCCGCCTTGTCCGTGATCGTCATCAGGTAATTTCCCTCTGCCGTCAGGGACGTCCCGCTTGTATAATCGGTGGTTGCCGACGTCGGGAATGCGGATGTCGTGCTGCGCGAATATTTGACGGTCAGCCGATCTTCCGTCCTGCTTACGAGCTGCGCCCCGACGCCGCCCACCTCTGTACTCCACACCGCCCGCACGTCCCCGCGCGTGATGCCGCCGTCCGTTACGCCTTGCAGCGTAAGCGTGGGCGCGGTCTTGTCAATAATAAACGATCTCGATGTGGAACGCCCGTTGTGATCCGTCGCCTTCACGCTATACATCCCTTCGCTCGTCAGAACACGCCCGTTCAGCATTTCGGTGTTCGGCGTAACATAAGAGCTCGTTGTCGAGCGTCCGTATTCCAAGCGCGATATGCCGTCCGTGTCAGTTGCCGTGACCGTCACGTCCGAATTGGTGATGATTTCTTTCAATTTCGAGTCGTTGGCGGTCAGCGTTATCTCCGGCGCATAGATGTTAACATGAAAGGTAAAGCTCGCGGTCTGCGCCTGCGACGTGAGGCCAACCAGATTGCCGCTTGCCTTGACGGTATATGTACCCTCTACCCAATTTCCGCTGCCGTCTTTCAGATCGTCCGTCGAAAAAAACGTCTCCTGAAAGAGCGTCTGCGGGATGCCGGGGGTGATTGCATGGGACCGCGTCGATCCGTCCGGGCGATGCAACGTCACGTTGACATTGTTGAAAGACGGACCAAAGATTGACCATGTCAAATCGGTCGTATACAACTTCATGTCAAAATTTTCTGCTGTCCATGGC
Organism: uncultured Clostridia bacterium; assembly: GCA_944343275.1. Lineage (GTDB taxonomy): Bacteria > Bacillota > Clostridia > Christensenellales > Borkfalkiaceae > Gallimonas. The sequence goes on from CALVMH010000012.1 coordinate 22,943, forward strand.
GAATCCACTGAGGAAACATAGCCCAGATTCGCTACATAATAATGTACTCCGTCTGCAAAATATAAAAACTCAGTATAAAAGCTATCATAACCAAACGCATACGCATTCCGACGCGCGCCCGGAAACAGCAACAGAACGGCAGTCAGGCAGAGGCAGATCAATAGCCCGCACAGCACACCGATCGCCTTGATCTTGTTTTTGAGCAGTCCCATCATACTTCTTCTTGTGTCCTCCCGCTGTCGGCACCGACAGCATTAAGATAGTCCGATCTTAACTTCATCGCTTCGTTCATGAGCGTCATTTTCATGTCCGCACGCAGCGCATCGATGAGCGCTTCCAGCATTTCCATGTTTTCCGTAATGTTTTCGGAAAATTTCAGACCGTAAGACGCGCCAAGCGCGTTGAGCCGTTCCGTGACCACAGCCGCCTGTTCCGCCGCATCCCCTTGTATGCCGACCTCACGAATGTTCCGCTCGCCGCCGTCCAAGGTATCCGCGCCCGCCATCGCCGCTTCGTAATCGGCGACGATCGCCCGTGCGCGGGCGGTGAAGTCGTACAGTACCGCATCCTCGTCCAACGCCCGCGGCGGGTATGCCTTCCCCGCCGTTTCACCGAGCGGGAACACCTTGCTCTTGAAATAAGGCGTGAACGTTCCAAGCATCGGCGAATAGCCCTGATTGACGACGACCACGTTCCCCATATCATGTTTATTATTGAGCAGCGTCAATTCCCGCGGGTACATGAGCGGACGCTCCTTCACGGATTCGCTGTATTGATGCTCGATCCCGTGCTTCCCGCCCGTAACACTTGCCGAAAGCACCGTGTAATTGCCCAACTTCTCGGAAAACTGCTTGCACGTTACATCATCTTTGGACCCGATGAACACCTCCGTGTTGCAGTTCCCGAAGATGGTCCGCGCCGTCTCCTGACCGTATTTATCGATGATCTGCGAATAGGATTGAATCACGGGAATTTGTATGATCCCGCGCGACCGCCCCACCGTATACATGCTCTGCACACCGTTGATCTTGGGCATGTTCCCGTATTCGTCCATCATAAAGAATACTTTCCGTTTGAGCGAACCGCCGTTTTCAACGGCTTTTTCCACGAGCTTTTTGTAACATTGCGAAATGAACAGGGACCCCAACGGGTGCCGCCCCTCCTTTTCGTCCGGCAGGATGAGATAGATTGCCGTAGGCTGCTCGTCCATTGCCTTGACGTCGATCTCGCTTCCCGACGTCATATTGCAGATCCCGCGATCGTTGAACAGCTGCAATTTCTGTTGTACGGACGACATATAGCTCCCTTGTTGCTGCTGCGGCGCGACAAGCACGATCTCCGCGCTCGACACCGCTCTGCTCTTTTTATCACGGTACTTAAAGTATGTTATGAGGTTCTGATACCCGGCGCCCGCATGCGTACAGATCTGATGCAGATTGTAAAAATTGAATTTTTCCGCCGTCATACCGACGTCATCGGGCGACATCCCGTCCTCAAGCATTGCCATCACCACGCCCTGTATGAGCCCCTTCGCGCCCTGGTCCCAAATGGGGTCCTTGGTGCTCGTCACGGGGCACAGTGCGGCCACGATATTGATGATCTCCTCATACGCTTCGTCTTCCAGCCGCTGGACCTCGGCGCGCGCCGCTCCGTTGATCTCATGCCCGTCGTACTCACGCCCGTTCAGAAGATACTGCGGCTCCCCGCCGTCCCCCTGCCGCATCACGATCTTATCGAGCACGCTCTGCGCTTCGCACATCTTGCTCCACGCATAAGAAAGCGGGTTCCATCTGCGCGAACGCTCAGGATGACGAAAGTCAAGCGTCAGAACACGGTATCCGTGCCCTTCGAGATACCACGCCGTCTTGTCGTACAGCTCCCCCTTGGGGTCCGTGAATAAAAATGACGGGCGGCTCTCTTCCTTCGTCAGTGCCAACGCCTTGATGCTGGGAATGATATAACCCGATGTCTTGCCGCTGCCCGTCGTCCCGATAACGAGCGTGTGAATGGGGTCGGGAGAAAATACCGTGCGCATCTTGCCCCTGCCGCGCTCTTCGAGGGTAAGGATGATCCCGCTCTCCGCCCCGGCAAGTTCCTCTACCGTGTTGTAAATGCGGTAACCGTTCTGCGTCATTTCCCTCAGCGTCTGAAAATGAGAATTTTCAAGGTTCCCTTCGATGCCGCGCTTGGCATTTCTCAACCGCCGCATCACATAATGCTGTTCGAGCTGAAATCGCATGACAAACACGAGCGGAACATACCCGACAAGCGTCACGAGGATCGTCGCTGCGATCACATACCGATGATTCATGGCATACAATATCCCGCCCAAGCCTACCCCCAACGCAAAGCAGCCAGCAAACACGCAAAGAATATAGGCGCCGATCAGCATGCCGACAAGCCAGATCGCATAATCCAACAACGATATCCTAAGGTCTAATATTTTCCCTCGTGACGACATTTTCCTTTTCATGGTCCGATGTCTCCTCCGCGCCGCGGACAGGCGTCTCCTCTCTTATTTCGACCGCGACTTCATCTTTATCTACCTGCAACCGCGCATTGATCCCGTCAAGTTCCCGTTGCAGTGCCAAAAGCTCTTCTTCTCGCTCAAAGGGCTTTTCTGCTTGCTTTGCGCTCTCGGAAAGTTGATTCCGCAAAAATCCGAGCCGTGCTTGCAGATCCTTTTCCATATCGGGAAGACCTTTGTACAGATTCACGATCTTTGTCAGATTCCCGCGCGCACTTTGCCCCGCGTCGATACGGTAACATCCCGCGCCCGTCAGCATGATCTCCTGTCCGACGGCTGCGCCCGTAAACGATTGGGCCGTCCGCACGGTAATTTTCATGCCGCCGTATGACCCCACTGCCTGTCCGTTCGGCGCTTTTGCGCAGAGCGAACGGAATTGCTCCGCTGCTTCATCCGTCAAATTCCCGTAGCGCTTTCCGTCAAGTTCCAGCACGGGCGCCCCCGCGTACCCTTCAAGGTCCGAACGGAGCTGCGCAAGCCGGGTTTCGGATGCTGCCAGCTCCTGCGGAAGCTCGACCGAGATCCGCCTGCGCAGCGCAGACTGCGTTTCCGCATGCTTCTGTTTGAGCATTTGCAGGGTTTTCATATCGGAAATGACCTGCATTTGCCGCAAAAAGTCGGGATTCGCCGTGGCGATCGCCTTGATCTGTGCATACGACATCGTCGTATCGTCGATGTCGCTTGCCTCGCGCACGCTCATATCGCCCTTGTCGATCTGCGAGATGAACCGCTGCTTATTCTCCAAGATCTGATACGAATATCCGTCAAACGTCTTTTCCGTAACATAGGTATGTATCTCGACGCGCTCATTCAGATTCCCCTGACGGATGATGCGCCCCTCGCGCTGCTGCATATCCGCGGGACGGTACGGCACGTCCAGATGGTGCAGCGCTTTAAGCCGTTTTTGGAAGTTTGCGCCCACGCCGCATTTCTGCGTGCTGCCCAACAGGATACGCACTTTTCCTTCGTTCATCTCATTGAACAGCTTATCCCGCTTCGCATCCGTGTTCGCGTCATGGATGAATGCGATCTCGTCTGCATTCACACCCGCCGCAATGAGCTTTTCACGGATATCGCGGTATACGCTCCACTCGCTTCCCTTTGGCGTGCTTTGGTCGCAGAAGATGACCTGCGCCCCCTGTTCTTGTGCCGTCCGTTCATAAATGCTATGGGCGATCTGAACGCATTCGTTGACTTTGGTGTGCGGCTCGTCCTTTGCAGACGGATCGTAGCACCGCGGATCGAGCGCAAGTTTCTTTCCGTCCGACGTGAGTTTCAGCATATTATCCCGCGACGGGTCCACACCGCCGCGCTCGATCGCCGCGCCGCGGGCGACGATCTCGTCGTTATATTCAAGGATCTGCTCCGTTGCAGGCAGCGTGTGCGTGATCCGCTCCGCTTCCGGCACGGGAAGATCAAGCATTTCCGCCGTCTTGACGTCGGCAAACTTGCGGTACATGAGCTGCAATTCGGGCAAGTTCACAAAACGAGAAAACCGCGTCCGCGGGCGTACACCGTCGCCCGACGGCTTTAATTCCAACGACGTCACCGTCTCCCCGAACGTATTCGCCCACGCATCGAAAAACTGCACGCCCGCTCGGCGCAGGTCGTTCTTGCCGAGATAGGATTGCATTGTGTGCATCTCCGCCATGCTGTTGGAGATCGGCGTACCCGTTGCAAAGATCACGCCCTTGTCCGCGCCGCCATGCTGTTCCGAAAGATACTCGAGCTTCATTTCCATGTCGAATGCGCGCTCGCTGCCGCCCGTGGACAGTCCCGCCACGTTCCGCATCTGCGTAACAAGTTCTTTGTTCTTATACGCATGCGCTTCGTCCACAAAAAGATAGTCCACGCCGAGCTGTTCGAACGTAAGGAGATGATCCTGCCGCTTTCCGACCCTGTCCATGACAGACTTGACCTTTGCCTCGCACCGCTTTTTTGCTTCGGAAAGCGCCTTCACGGTAAGGCGCGCGCCGTCGCGGTAATATCCGCGCTCCCGCACCTCGCTCAATGCATGTTCAATATGTTCTTTCTCCGCTTCCAGCTTTTGCAGCTGCCGCTCAGGCGACACGGGAATCTTGGAAAACTGCGATTCGGAAATGACGACCATGTCCCAATTCCCCGCAGCGATCTTGGAGATGAACCGCCCGCGGTTCTTTTTCTCGAACTCGTCCTTCGTCGTCACGAGCACTTTCGCCTGCGGATACAGTGTCTTGATCTCCTTTGCCCATTGCCCGATGATGGCGTTGGGCACAACGAACATCGGCTTTGCGGCAATCCCGTATTCTTTGAGTTTCATCGCGCCTGCGATCATCTCATACGTCTTTCCTGCGCCGACGCAATGATGCAGGAGCACGTTCCCGCCCGCCGCGATCCGCGCGACCGCGTCTTTCTGATGCTCCTTCAAGCGCATCGTCGCATTCATGCCGTCAAAGGTCAGGTACCCGCCATGATACTCGGGAAGAACGGTATTGTTGAACCGCTCGTTATAAATCCGCTCGTACTTTTCTTTCCGGCGCGGATTTGTCCACAACCATTTCCCGAACTCCTCCTGCATGGCGCGCAGTTTCTCCCGCGCCATTGCAGTTTCTGCCTGGTTCGTCACCTGCCGCTCTCTGCCGTCCGCATCTCGGACCTTATCGTACACGGTTGGCGCACGGCTGTTGAGCGCACAATCAAAAATATCGAGCGCGTTCATCCGCTCCGTTCCCCATACGGACCGCGCCTCCACGCGGTGACGGTAGCCGGGCTGCGCATGAACATACCATTGTCCGTTATAACTGCTGTATTCAATGCCGTCCGATGAATATTTTCGGATATATCCGTCGTTGGCGACAAGGTGCTCCAAAAAATTCCAATAGTCGTCCGCTTCCACCCATGTCGCCCCCATACGCGCACGGATCTCGCTGCTCGTGAGTGGTTTGGGCTGAATACCGATGAGCGCTTCTTCATTATGCCTGAGCCGCGCGTGGAGCATGGCTTTTTCTTCCGTCTCCGTCGCGTCCAGCACCGCAAGCGCCGCACGGCACGCTTTGAGCTTCTCCACGACGTTTCCCGAAAGATACTCGTCCCGCGTGCGCCAGCCCGTGTAACGGTCTGCTCGCCCCGCAGAAATATCGGCGGGCGTGAGCTCCTGAAAAATATGCTCTTTGAGCCGAGAAACAATCTCCTCGTACCCAAGCCCCGTCAGACGTTCGATATACCGCAGGTCCACGCCGCCCGTGTGATTACGGCTCAGGTCCACCGCCTCGAACACGTCGTCCGTGTGCGTCTTCCTCTCTGCACGGCGGATCGTCCGCCGCGTAAACATCTCGGTCTTCTCCGCCGTCTTTGTCTCTTTGTCGTAATTTTCCAACGTCGAGACAAGCGCATAATCGTTGTCACCACGGAAAAGCACTTCGTTCTGCGGCGCGGTCAGACAGCCGTAACTCTTGACGAACGCGTCATACTGCACGTTCAGCTGAGCCTGCTTTTCTGCCAGCACTTCGTCACTGCAACCGTCTACTTGAACTTGAATCAGCACATTTACGGTATCGCGGAGCGTGATATACGCCTGCACGCGCTTTAACATGGATTGCGTGAGTTCGCCTTGCAGCTGCTTACTCTGCGACTCCCACCGCTCCGCGCCTGCCTTGATGTATACGCGGTTTCCGTCAAGGATGTAGTTATAATCCTTCCCCGCAAGCTCTGTATCGTCACGGGTTTCGGCGGGAACGCTCTCCGCCGCGCGGTATATCCCCTGCGGAAGATCTTCAACCGCGCTTCTGATTTGCTCACGGAGTTCTTTCCCGTTCGCTTTTACGGTGCGTTCGTCGCCGAATCGCCCGCTTACCCGCGTAAACGTGCCGAGGACGTGCTCCGAATGTCTGACAAAATGCGTATTCAGCGTACCCAGCCCGTCCGTCTGCGCAACAGCACTGACCCATGCCTCTTTTTCCGCCGCTTCGGCGGAAAGAGCCTCTTCCCGCTTGCGGAAAAACAGGATATCCGTCACCGTCTCCGTGCCCGCGTTCCCGCCGAACGTATTATCCGGCAGGCGGTACGCACCCAACAGCTCCGCCCGCTGCGCAAAATAGTTGCGCGCACGGCTGTCCGCTTTATCCAGCGTGCCGCTCGACGTTACGACCGCCATCACGCCGCCCGCGCGCAGTTCGTCCAACCCCTTTGCGATGAAATAGTCGTGGATGAGGAAGTTTTCGCGCGCATATGCCGCGTCATAGAGCTTATAATTCCCGAACGGCACGTTCCCGACGACAACATCGTACCCGTCCTTTTTGACGGCGACGTCCTCAAACCCGCTGTTTGCGATCTTCGCTTCGGGATACAGCGATTTTCCGATCTGCGCCGTAAGCGGGTCTATCTCCACGCCATCGAACCTGAGTTTCATTTCCTCGGGCGCGCAGCCGATGAAATTTCCCGTCCCGCACGACGGCTCCAATACCTGCGCATCCCGCACACCCAGCCGCGCCAAACCCGCATAGATCCCGTCTATGACCGCCTTCGGCGTGAAATGCGCGTTCAGCGTGCTCTCTTTCGCGCCCTCGTACTCGCGTTTCGTGAGGAGTTTTTTCAGCTCGCCGCGCTCCTGTGCCCAGCCCGACTTGCTCTCGTCGAAGACCTCCGCAAGACCGCCCCATCCGACGTACTTTGCAAGGCTCTCCTGTTCCGCCGACGTCGCAATGCGATTCTCGGAGACGAGCGCCTGCACCGTGCGGATCGCGGCGATATTATCCCGCACACGCGCCTTCGGCGGCCGCACCTCGAAGTCCGCGTCCGTCATGCGGTAGTTCCGCTGCGGCGCGCTCTCCTCCTTTTCTTGTGCGCTCGCCTGCGGTTCTGCCGCAGGTGCACCAAACTCATCCCAAATATCTTCATAGTTCGGGCAGTATTTGAGATAAAACGTGAGGTCTATGCCGTTTTCTAACCGCTCCACCTCGGCGACTTCTTCCCGTTCGGAGAGCTTGCCGAGGATCATCCGCTCGTTTTTACGAACGAAATCCTCATCTTCGGCAAATTCGTTGAAGTAAGTCACCCAACTGCTGTCGTTGGTGTTCCGCGTGCCGCTTTCCACCATCCCGCCGACGATTTTCTCGATTTTGCCGAGCTTCGCCTTCTCCTCGTCCGAAAGGTATTCGTCCGCGTCGATGAGATCGGCGATCCGCGTTGCCGCCTCCCGCCATGTCAGGGACGTCTCGTCGATTTTCTCGCCATGATCCCCCAAATACGACATACGGATGCCCTTGGAATCATGATCGCAATTATCTCCGCCGTACCCGCCAAACCCGCCGATCCCGTACTCGTCTTTCAGGAAGCGGGCAAACTCTTCGGCAGTGGGATTTTTGCGGTATTTTTCGTAGATCCTGATCCTTCCGTCCTCGAACCCGCTCCCGCGCTTCAAAATACGTTCTATGAGCTGTTCCTTTGCGCTCTTTTCGGCGGGCGCGGCAAGGTCAAAAAGTGTAGGCTGTTTTTGAGCGCGGTCTTTGATCCCTTTCTGCTGCGCCGCCTGTACGCCTGCGGGCGCGTGCGACTTGATGAGCAGTGGCTCTTTACCGTCCTCCAAGACAAGTACATCGTGCTTGTCCAGCAATTTCTCGAAATATGCCTGCGCGGAAAAGAACGGGAATCCGCACATCGGCACGCGGTCTTTGAGCCCCACGTCGCGGCTTGTGAGCGTCAGCCCTGCCTCCTCGGCAGCCGTCACCGCACCGTCTCCGAATACCTCGTAGAAATCCCCGACGCGTACCGCGCACACCGCAGCGGGGTTTTCTTCCTGCGCGGCGGTATACGCCGCATAGTACGGCGTTACTCGCCCGCGCAGAAGGGTTTGATGATCTCCTCGAACACCCGCTCCTCGATCATGCTCTCGTACATCCGCCGATGGCTGATCCGCTCGATCGGGTCGTTCGTCTGCGGTCGCTCGTACACCGCCCACATCTCGTCCTTGAACGCCTCGATCTTCTCCGGAAGTTTCGCCAATTCCTCCCACAGCGAGAAATCCGCCCGCATCCGCATGAACTTCGGGAAGTTCGTGTACAGCATGTGCTCGTAAGCCATCTTCCCGTACCATCCGGCCTTCCGTTTCAAATCCGTCAAAGAGGGTAAGCTGTTCTCGATCTCGCTGATCTCCCCGCGCGCGTGCGCCGCGTCCATTTCCTCGATCTGCTCGACTGTCAGACTGTATTTGTCGATCTTCTGTTTCGGTGTCCCGTACGACATTGCCTTCATGAATTGCGATTGTCCGCTCATTCCCTTTCTCCTTCCCGATTTTTTTCGTCACGCCGAGCCGCTCGGCGATCTTTTCTTCCGAAAATGTTACCTGCTCTCCCGTATACGCTTCGCAGAGGTCACAAAGATCGTCATAGATCTCCGACACCCGCTCCCGCGTCAATACCCGCTTCGGCAACGGCACGCCGTCCGTCTGCGTGATATCGAACGCATACGATACCTTGGAGCGATACGGGCTGTTCTCGTCCGCATACGGGATGCCGTGCTCCCCGCGCCGTACATACCGTTTGAGCTTCTTCCACCCGTCATAGGTATGCACTTCCGTCGCGCTGTTTTCCCTGTTGAAAATATCCAACAGCTGCGTATAATCCAGCTCCTCGTCCGAACGGGCGCGCAGGCGGATGAACCGCGCAAACCGCTCCTCATCCGACGAAATGTCCTTGATAAGACCGTGTATCTGCTCAAATTCGATCATTTCAAACACCGTTGCGGTCGAGATACTCTTGTAAAGCGCGCTCTATGACCGCAAGTTTTTTCATGTCCCGCGCTTTGGCATAGTCGTTTACGCGCTTCAAAAGCTCCGCATCCAGCTCATACGTCGCTTTTCTTGTGAGCTTTCCGCACGACTGTACCGTCGCAGCGCAGGACGGCAGCCGCTGCTCCTGTTCGGTGTTTGGCTCCGCAACGGACCGCGCTTCCGCTTTCGGTCTCGCGCTGCGGAACAGATCGCCCAAATCGTAACCCTTACTCATCCGATCTCCTCCATCAATTCATCCGTAAGAGCGCTGTACGCCAACGCTGCCTTTGAGGCTGCCCTGTAATCCTTTACCGCTTTCCGCGCCGCCTGCGATTCGGGAATATCGCATGTAAGCGGGATACGCGTCGTCATCACCCGCGAACCGAACAGCTCCTTCGCAGCCTGCTCCATCACTTCGCCCATGTCCCGTGCAATCGTGAGATTCGAGCGGTACCGCGTAAAGAAGATTCCGGCAACTTTCAACAGCGGATTCATGAACTTACTTCCGCGCACCTGTTCGATCGTTCGGGCAATCTCACAAACTCCGTCCATCGAGAAATACTCCGCTTCCGTCGGAATCAGAACGTAGTCGCTCGCAACCAGCGCCGCAACGGTGAGAGCGTTCACCGCGGGCGGACAATCAATGAGGACATAGTCATAAATGTCCGTCTGCTCCGCAAGAATTTCCCGCAAGCGAAACACAAACGCAGGATTGCCCGCCAACGTAGGCAGGCGCGTCGCAAGACTCCGGTCCGACGGGACAAAGTCGCCGTACTTGGAACTTTGCGCCACATCCATAAAACCCGCCTTGCCGCTCAGCAGCTCGCAGATCGTCGCGCCATCTGTCTCCGCTTCTTCATGCAGCAAAAACTTCGTTAAATGCGATTGCGGATCAATGTCCACGCCGAGCACCGCCTTCCCGCGGCTGCTAAGCTCCGCCATCAGATTCCCCGCCGTCGTGCTCTTCCCGACACCGCCCTTCTGATTGAAGATCGCTATCACTTTCATTAATTCCATCTCCCCGAAAACAGATCGTCTTGCGTTCCCTTGTTTTCCCTTGTTTTTACCGGGTTTCCCTTGCTGAACCAAGGTTTCCCTTGTCCGTTTCCGTATCGCGCCGACAGACTTTCCACCGCCTTCTGCGCCGTCCGTTCGTAATATACGTCTGGCTTGTCGGGGCGGTTGATTCCGCTCTGCCGCATGAGCCGCGCCACCTGCTGCGCATCGCCCGACGTGAAAAATGCAAGGATCTTTGCCATCTGCCAATCGTTCCGCGAACGGTCGCCCGTCACATTCTCGCCGCGCGCCAACGTTTCGTATTCCGTCGCGCGCTTGGATTTGCGGATGCGCTCCAATACTTCCGCATCGCTCGCCATATGTTCGGACGCCGTCTGCATGACCTGCATCGGCACAATGCGTCGTCCGAGCATTCTTTGCAGTTCATCCACCGCAAAATCAGACGGGCTTGCAAGCGTCTTGACGCCGTCCACGCTGTTCCCCGTCATTGAGATGAACCGCCCTGCGCTGTATACTTCGATCTCGCCGTCCGACGTCACCGTCCTGTTCTTATATGTCCCGTTCTCCGTAAGGTCACCGCGCACGAAGATATGCAGCCCGTTCCCGCTCGCACTCGTTTCCGTGTATGTACCGGGAAACAGATCGAGGATCTTCCGTGCAAGCGCCGTGGGCCTGCCGTTTCTGTCTGTACACTTATCCAAATCGATGCATGTGACGTTACTCTCCTTGGTCAGCGCGAACGACAATCCCGCACACCCGTTCTCTTGTCCAAATTTGAGCGCGCTCTCAAAATCCCGCCATGTTGACGGATCATTCGACTTCGCCCACTTCCCTTCGTCAGGCTCCTTCCCCGCGAACGGTTTCAGGATCGCCTTTCCCTTCTTTCCTTTATCAGGCTGCCAATATGTCTTATACACCGCCCACTGCGCCAATGATTTCAGTTCCTCGGGAATGTACTCCCGGAATTGATTTACATTCATTTTCATTGTCTCTTCTCCATTGCCTTGTGAATTTTTTGAAACGCTTCCTTACACTCTTTCGAGCAAAATTTCCTTCGCGGGGGTCCGTCAAATACTTTCCCGCACTGCGCGCATGCGATCCCTCGCAGAATGATTTTTCCGTGCTCGTCTTTGTAATATCGCTCCGGAGGGAATTTGCGCTTCGGATATCGCTCAGACATACGCGTCGCTCGACAATCATCGCAATAGATCTGATTGACCCGCGCAACAAACTCCTTCCCGCAAATGTCGCAGCGGATCACCCTGCCGGGCGAACGGACCGCGTTGGTCAACGTGTGCAACGCCGTGTTCCACTTGTATTCCTTCGCTTTGACGGCTTTACACTGTTCACAAAAGTAGCTGCGCGTTTTGTCCCGATCGTATAAACAACCGCACTTCTTACAACTTCTGATGTTCATCGCTTTCCTTCTTCTTCTGAAACGCCTTTCCGATCCCCAGCCATGCCGCAAACATCGTCAGCAGCACCACCTCGACGATCCCCCACGGCGTGATCGCCGCCTGCCATGCGCCTTCGTCCGCCATGAATAATACCGTCCCGCCGATCAGATACGCAATGACCGATACCGCCATCAGCAGCTTCGGAAAGAATACACAAATAAAACGCTGCGCCGTCATCGGCTCTTTCTTCCGCTTCCGTCCGAACATTCCGTCCCCCTTGTTTTTCCTTGCTTTCCCTTGCTTTCCCTTGTTTTTGCTGGGTTTCCCTTGCTTTCCCTTGCTTTCCCTTGGGAAAACAAGGTTTCAGATGATGTCCTTAATGTCGCATTCAAGGGCTTCGGCAAGCTTGCACAACACTTCTACTTTCGGACTGATTTTGCCACATTCATACGCCGATAATGCATTCTGAGCTATATGCGCCTTTTTCGCAAGCTCAACCTGCGATAGATTTCTTTTGATCCGCATCAGCTTTAAATTCATCATTGGTTTCCGCTCCAACATCTTATAACTCCCTTTGAAACTCCATATTTGTAGTTTTTATCTTATTATACTACATATTTGGATTAAGTCAAGCGAATTTATGATATTTCATTGCCTTAAATGGAGTTTTTTTTATACTTTACATTAAGGAGGGAAAACCATGGATATAAATCAACTTAATCAGGAACGCAAAAAGCAAAAGCTTTCCATTGCTGAATTGGCAGAACGAGCCAATCTTCCAAAAGGTACAGTGGAAAAAGTACTTTTTGGAATCGTCCATGATCCGCGTAAATCCACCATAGAAGCAATTGAACAGGCATTAGGCTTACGATTGCCTGAGCCGACAACAGCAGAGCGTTTAGCAGGTGTAACAGATATGCTCCGCGTTTCTATCACCGCCGAAGAGGACAATCTTCTTGTGCTCTACCGTGAGTTAGGCAGAAAAAAAGGCGCCGATATGCAGCGCCTGTTCATGGAAATGGGTAGGCTCATGTTAGAGCAATGATCCTCCTTGCGCAAACAAAAATGTTTGCGAAGGAGGATTTGATATGTTGGACAATGAACTCGTCGTCAAGCTCATTCAGCTTGCGACAACTGCCGATGCAGGCGAACGGGATAAGCTCGTAAAAGAGCTTGCGGGAATACCCCGCGAAGATGTGTGGGAAAAGTTCTTGAAATTCACAAAAAAGGAGATTTCAAGAATGCCACAAAAGTTCAGGAAGCTTTTTATGATCAACGGGCTGCGCGCCCACATCCGCAAGCGTATACGCGGCGGATCGGTCAACTACGAAGTACGCTGCCGTATGCAGGGCTACGATATCTGCGCAGGCGGGACAAGCGTCAACGAAGCCAAAAACCGCTTCATTGAAAAGCTGTTCACCGAACGGGACAAGCAGGAAAAAGCAGAGGAAAAACGACTGTCCGTCTCCTATGAGGAATTCTGCCTTTACTACTTCGACAAGTTCCGCAAGCGCAAAGTGTCTGCCGAAACGTATCGTCACGATTTGGGAAGATCGAGGCTTCATATCTTCCCGGCAATCGGAAAAAAACAGATCAGGAAGATTACGCCGTCGGACTGCCAAAACATCCTGGATTCGATCTCGGAAAGAGGCATGGGTAAAACGGCAGATGAGGTTTTCAGCCTCATGAATCAGGTGTTCAAGGGCGCGCTTGCACACGGGATCATCACGCGCAACCCCATTTCGATCGTGGTACATACGCAGCACGAACGGGAATACGGCGTCGCGCTTACAAAAGAAGAAGAGGCGCAGCTCGTCAACTGCACCTCTCCCTATCGGCTCTGTTACATCATTGCGCTTTACACCGGTCTTCGCCCGTGCGAATACTCCACGCTCCGACGCGAAGGAGACATGCTGATCGCTCAAAACAAGAAGCGCAAAAACAAGCGCGAGGCGTTTAAGCGCATCCCCGTCAACCCGATGCTCGCACCGCATATCGAAGGGATCACGGAATTTACGTTCCCGACGGCACAAGCGCTGTACAAGCGTCTGCGCAAGTTCAACGGGCATCAGCTTTACGATCTCAGGACGACGTTTAACACCCGCTGCGTAGAATGCCATGTAGACGATAATGCGCGCAAGCTCATGATGGGGCACTCGCTCGGCGTGTTGGGGAACACCTACACAGATGTTTCCGACGAATTTCTGAAAACAGAGGCGGAAAAACTTTATTATGAGCTGCCGCCTGTGCCGACAAACGTGCCGCAAGACCGCGGCAACAATGTTTAGAAAACGAACTTGCCCCCAAAATTTTTTGCCTTGCCCCCAAATTTGCCCCCAAAAACGGGTAGATTTCAGGGCGAAAATATGCCAAAAAGCATAAAAAAAGGGCTGAAAAGCGGCATTTTTTGCCATTTTTCAGCCCAAATTGGTGCGGACGAAGGGACTTGAACCCCCATGGTCTCCCACAGGAACCTGAAACCTGCGCGTCTGCCAATTTCGCCACGTCCGCATTTTTCCCTGATTTTTATGCGGGGGGATGACCCGCAGCGGGACTTTCCGTCTGATCCGCGTTCCATTCCGTCTTGTGGACGGAAACACCGTCGGAGCCGTCGAGCAGCCAGACTTTCCCGCCGCCCGCGACCGTTTTCACGGGCACGCCGTCGGCAAATTCAAGCGCTGCGCCGTTCTCCAACCCCCAAGCGCGATATTTATTATACAGCACGATGCCGTCAAAGTCAAGCATTCTTTCATTGTAATGCGGAGAAATTTTTCCTTTTATCCAGCCGAGCCCCGGATGCATGGCATATTCCCCCTCGACGACGGAGTCGGAATACATCTCCTCGAACCAACAGATCGCCCCTGCGGAAAGTCCCGCGATGAGCGTGCCGCGTTCGTATGCCTCGCGCAAACAATCGAAAAGCCCGCTTTCCTTCCAGCTTTGCAGCATGAACACGGTATTCCCCCCGCCGACATAGATAAGGTCCGCGCGCGCAAACTTGGCGCGCATTTTTTCCGTGTCGAACGGGCGGGAAATGGTGAGCGCGACGTCCGTTTTCAACCCGAATCTGCCCGTATACACCTTATGGAAGGTATTATAATAGGGCATGCAGTCGTGGCTCGCCGTGGGAACGAACAGGGCGCAGGCGCGCCGCTCTCCCGCCGACCGCTGCGCTTCGGCAGCAAGATATGCATCGACCGGGAGCGTTTCGCCGCGTTTGAGTTCCCCGCCGCCGATGGCGACGATGCGCTTCACTTGCCTTCCTCCTCCGCTTCGTCCGCAGCATAGATGCCCGCCGTCCTGTCAACGGGAAGGGAAAAGATCACGCCGCCCGCCTGCGTCTTTAAGCCGACCCGCTCGAACATCGCCTGCATGATGGGGAGCTTTCCCTCCCGCTTTGTGAGCACGAGCAGGACGTCCTGCTCCTGCATCAACGAGACGCCGATAAATTGTTCCGCCTTGGCGTTTTCCAGCGCATGCGCATGGATGATCGTACCGCCTGCCGCACCTGCGGAACGCGCCGCCTCCATGGCTTCCTCGGCGTAGCCCGCGGCGACCGCAGCCACGATGAGGTCATACTGTCTTGTTTCGTTCGTCATAATGTCCCCTCCTTCCGCCTTTCCGGATGCGGCGCTCACGATGCCGTTTGCCACGATCTCCGAGACCCCCGTCAGCGGAACGGTGAACGCGATCCCGCGCCCCACCAGATACAGTGCGATCTTCGCGCGCAGCTTGCACATGATCGCTCCTTCGTCGCTTTCGGGAACGAGCGACAACACGACGCGCTTCTCCGTCTCGCCGATCCCGAGATAATCGAGGACCTGCGAATGCGCCGTACCCGTTGCCGCAAACGCGACCGACCAGGCGACGGACCCCTCATCCACCGCCTCTTTGAAGCGCGCGGCATCCTTTTCGTTGACGATACCGACGAGCAGTTTGACGCGGTCCGCGCGCCGTTGCGCGGGCCGCACGCCCAGCCGCGAGCCGAGCGCCTCCCCTGCGGCGCGCAGCGCGCCGCGCACATTTTCCCCGCGGGGACGTTTTTCTCCGCGTGCCATCATGCCACCTCGTATTCGAGCACCCTGTCCTCGACGGTGAGGAAGGTACGTTTGATCTTCTTGGTCCGGTGCTTATAGAGAATGCCGAGGATCTGGATGGAGATAAGTGGCGTCAGCGCAACAAAGGAGACGCACCCGAACGCCTGCGTCATGATCTCGGCGGGCGCAAGCACGCTGCATGCGCCGATGGCGAGCGGCAGAACGAAGGAAGAGACCATCGCTCCGCTGGCGACGCCGCCCGAATCGAAGGCGATTCCCGCGAACATGGGAGGCGTGAAGAAGGTGAGCACAAGGGCAATGAGATACCCCGGAACGAGGATGTACATGATATTGATGCCCGTTAAAATGCGCAGCATGGCAAGCCCGATGGAGATGCACACGCCGATGCACAGCCCATTCATCATGGCGGAAGCGGTGATCGCCCCGGCGCTCAGGCGTTCCACCTGCTTGTTGAGCACGTGGACGGCAGGTTCCGCCGCGACGACGAAATACCCGATGACCATGCCGACGGGGATGAGCAGCCATCCGCCCCATACGGAGGCAAGCCCCTGTCCCACGAGGCGCCCGACGGGCATGAACCCGACGTTCGCCCCCGTCAGGAAGACTGCCAGCCCGACAAACGTATACAAAAAACCGACAAGGATGCGCACGATCTGCCGTTTACGGAAGACGCGCGCCGCAAGCTGGAACAACAAAAAGAACACAAGGATGGGCGCAAGCGCGACGGCGACCTCCGCGGCATGGTCCCCGAACCCTTCGAGATAGGCAAAGAACGCGCCGCGCGTATCTTCCACGGGCGTGAGCGCTTCCGGAACGTACTCCACATTCCCGATGCGGAAGATGATGCCGAGCGTCAGGACGGCGATGATGGGACCGATGCTGGACAGCGCGACAAGCCCGAAGGAATCGTTCTGGCTGCCGTGCCCGCTGCGGATGGACGCGACGCCCACGCCGAGGGACATGATGAACGGCACCGTCATGGGTCCCGTCGTCACGCCGCCCGAATCAAAGGAGACCGCCCAGAACGCGGGATCGACAAAGATGCTCAAAACGAACGCAGCGACATAAAATACGACGAGCAGGATGTTGAGCGGGATGTGGAAGACGATGCGGAGCATGCCGACGGTGAGAAAGATCCCCACGCCCACGGCGACGGTCAGGATGAGCAGATAGTTTCCGAGCGGCGTTTTTTGCGCAATGGCGGGCACCTGCCCGGCGAGGATCTGCAGATCGGGTTCCGCGACGGTCACGATGATCCCGATGACAAAGGACAGCAGCGCGATGAGCCAGATCTTTCTGGAATGGGTCATCGTCGAACCGATCTTTTCGCCGATGACGAGCATGGACATGTCTGCGCCCAGCATGAAGCACCCCAGCCCCACGATGAGCAGCACGACGCCCGTCAGGAAGAGCAAAAAGATTCCCGCGTCGAGGGGCACGAAGGCGACGCTCAGCACCAGAACGATGAGCGCGATGGGCAGAATGGAAGTCAGCGATTCGACGATCTTGTCGCGCAGCGCCTTCATCTTGCGGCCTCCTGCAAATTATTTTGCATACTTGCGTTCGATGTCCGCGATCTCGGCGATGCGGCGGGCATGCTTTTCCTCTCCGGAAAAGGGCGTTTCCAGAAAGGTCTTTAATATCTCGACGGCAAGGTTCCCCCCCACCATGCCGCCGCCGAGGGCGAGCATGTTGGCGTCGTTGTGCAGCCGCGTCATCTTTGCGGAGAGCGGCTCCGAACACAGGGCGCAGCGGATGCCGGGCACCTTGTTCGCCGCAATGGAGATGCCGATGCCCGTCGTGCAGACAAGCACGCCGCGATCGCACTCCCCCGCCGCGACCGCTTCCGCGGCAGCCTGCGCGAATTCGGGATAGTCGCAGGAGGCAAAGCTGTCCGTTCCGAAATCGCGGACGATATACCCGTTGTCTTTGAGCCAGGCGGCAAGTGTGTTTTTGAGCGTCAGTCCGCCGTGATCGCATGCAATGGCGATGTTCTTCATGATCCTGTCCTCTGAAATTTATTTTTCGTTTCCGATGTCGAGAATGGCGATGAGCTGCGGCAGGCAGGCGCAAATCGCCCGCAGCGTCTCGCGGTAGACGGCGGCGCTCTGCCCGTAGGGATCGGGGATGTCCCGCCCCGCGAACACGGACATGGACGTCACGTTCCTGCCGCCGAGGGCTGCCGCCTGTTCCCGCGTCATGCAGATGACGGCATACGCCTCCCGCTGCAGTTTTTCCGTCATGCGGCGGGCGCGGAAGTCCTCCCGGAAGGCGATGCTGGCTTCCCGCAGCGCAAGGCAGGCGTTCGGCGCCATGGGCGCCCCCTCCTGCGCGGCGATGCCCGCGGAAAGAACGGTATACCACCTGATCTTGCGGCGGCGGAGCTCCTCACGCAGCGCCGCCTCCGCCATGGGCGAACGGCAGGTGTTGCCCGTGCAGACAAATACGATCTTCTTGTGCTTCATACTGGTTCCCTATTGCTGTCCGAAAGCGCGCAGCATGCGGTTGAGGACCCCGTCCATGACGCCGCCGCGCGCATGCGGCAGGATTCCGATGAGCAGCGTCGCACACCCCTCCGCCGTGCGCAGGTGCGCGTAGAGGTTGGATGCCATCTCCGCGGGCGTCGCGCCCAGATCGAGCACGCGGCAGCCCGCAAACGTCTGTGCGGCGGCATGGTCGCAGAGGATGACGGGCACGCCCGCGCGCGCCTCCTCCCGGTAAAGCCGCAGCGCCGCATCCGTGTCCCCTTCCCCGAAGAACGCCGTCTTGCAGCGCGGGGCGTAGTGCCTGTACGCCATGCCGGGGCTCTTGGGCTTTTCACCCTCTTTTAAGACATAGTTTTCGCACGCGCCCACCTCTGCGGCGATCATCTCGCGCGTGACGAGCCCCGCCCGCAGGATGAGCGGGATGTCCCCCGTGCAGTCGAGCACGGTGCTCTCGATGCCGCCCGCGGAAGCGCCGCCGTCCAGAATGAGCGGGATGTCCCCCGCAAAGTCATCATAGACGTGCTGCGCCGTGACGGGCGAGACGTGTTTGGAACGGTTGGCGCTGGGCGCGGCGATGGGACGGTCCACCGCGCGCAAAAATGCCTGCGCCGCGGGCGAGGACGGCACGCGCACGGAGAGCGTGGGAAGCCCGCTTGAAACAAACTTGCTCTCCCGCCCCTTGGAGGGATAGACCATGGTCAAAGGTCCTGGTAAAAACCTGTCCCGCAGGCGTTTTGTCCATGCGGGCGGCGAGACGAGCTGCGTGATGTCGTAATCCTTGTGAACGTGGGCAATGAGCGGATTGTCGGCGGGGCGCCCTTTCAGGGAAAAGATTTTTTGCACCGCTTCGTCGTTCATGGCGTCCGCGCCCAGCCCGTACACCGTCTCGGTGTGAAAGGCGACCACTTCCCCCGCCCCGATGAGCTGTTTTGCATCGGCGAGCGACGCCTCGGTAACGGGCAGAATGCGCGTGGTCATTCGGGGATCCCCGTATCGCCGAAGACGTCTTCCTCCGAAATATCCTCCGGCGGAAGGGCATAGCCCGTCGGCTCCTCGTCGGGCAAGTTCTGATCGTCCACATCCACGAACTTGGTGCTCTCGCCGATAAAGCGCAGCTGGATGCGCCCCAGCGAACCGTTTCTGTGCTTGGCGAGGATGAGTTCCGCCGCCCCCTTGACGATGGTCTTTTTGGCAAGTTCCTCGGCGGTCGCCGTGACGTCGGGCCGGTTGATGAACATGACGATGTCGGCGTCCTGCTCGATGGCGCCCGATTCCCTCAGATCGGAGAGCTGCGGCTCCTTGGTCTGGATGCGCCTGAGCTGCGAGAGTGCGATGACGGGGACGTCGAGCTCCTTTGCCATGATCTTTAAGTCGCGCGTGATGGAGGCGATCTCCTGCTGGCGGTTCTCGAACGAACCGCCCTTGCCGCTGCCCGCGGCGCCCCCCATGAGCTGGATATAGTCGATCATGATGAGGTCGAGCGAACCGACGGACGCGGAGAGACGGCGGCATTTGGACAAGATCTCCTGCGGAGTGACGCGGGAGGAATCGTCAATAAAGAGTTTGCTCTTTTGCAGCCTGTCGCTTGCGATCATCAGGTTTTTCCACTCCTTCTGCGCGAGCTTGCCCGAAAGCGCCTTTTCCATGCTGACTTCCGCGTGCGCGCACAGAAGGCGCTGCACGATCTGGCTGCGCGGCATTTCCAGGGAAAAGACCGCCGCCGTCCGCCCCTTGTTGAGGCAGACGTTCTCCACGATGTTCATGGCGAGCGACGTCTTTCCCATGCCGGGACGCGCCGCAATGACGATGAGATCGGACCTTTGCAGCCCGTTGGTGATGCGGTCGAGCTGTTTGAACCCCGTCTCCAACCCGCGGAAGGCGTTGGGGTCGGATTGGATGTCCTCGAACTTGCCCAACACTTCGCGGATGACGGCGCCGTCCGCAAGCCCCGCAAGCTGGCTGTTGTCCTCCTGTTTGGAGATGTCGTACACCTGCTTCTCCGCATAGGCGACGGCGTCGCGCGCCTCCGTCCCCTCCGTGCTCACTTCGATGATGCCTTTTGCGGCACGGATGAGGCTGCGGCGGATGGCGTCGCGGCGGACGATCTCGAAATACTGTTTGTAATTTGCCGCGGAAGGCGTGACTTCGGCGAGCTCGGTGATGCGCTGCAAGCCGCCCGCGCGTTCGAGCGTGCCCTCGCGTTCGAGCATATCGGTTAGGGTGACGACGTCCACGGGTTTGTGGGCGGCGTACACCTTCTTCATCGCCTCATAGACGAGCATGTTGGATTCCTGATAAAAGTCATCGGCGCGCAGCGTTTCGAGCAGTTCGGATTGGATGTCGCCGTCGATGATGATGCATCCGAGGATCGCCGCTTCCGCTTCGAGGTTGTGCGGCATCTGATTGTTTGCCATAGTGTGTGTTTCCTTATCGTTCATGCAAGCGCTTCAAACTGTGCGAGCGCATCGGAGAACGCCCCGATCGCCGCATCGAACGTCTCTTTTTTGGTAAGGTCCGCCCCCGCCCCCTTCAAAAGGCTGACGGGGTCTGTGGAACAGCCGCCCTTTAAGAAGGCAAAATAGCGTTCCACGGCGGGCGCGCCCTCTTCGAGGATCTTTTCCGCGATGGCGATCGCCGCGGTGATGCCCGTCGCATACTTATAGACATAGAAGGAGCGGTAGAAGTGCGGGATGCGCGCCCATTCGATGGCGATCTGCTTGTCGTGCGTGAGCGCCTTTCCGTAGTACTGCTTGTTGAGCGAATAATAAAGGGCGGACAGATTGTCTTTGTTGAGCGGCTCGCCGCGTTCCGCCATGGCGTGCGCCTGCTGTTCGAATTCCGCAAACTGCGTCTGGCGGAAGAGCGTCGTGCGGATCATGTCCATAAAGTAATTGAGCAGGTACTTTTTGAGGGTCGCGTCCTCCGACGTCCGCAGCAAGTATTTGAGAAGCAGCACTTCGTTGACGGTGCTGGCGACTTCGGCAACAAAAATTTTATAATCCGCCTTGGCATAGGGCTGATACTTGTTGGAGAAGTAGGAATGCAGCGCATGCCCCATCTCATGGGCGATGGTGAACACGTCGTGCGTGGTGGGCTGGTAGTTGAGCAGCACATAGGGATGCATGCCGTATACGCCGATGGAATAGGCGCCGCTCGCCTTGCCCTCCGTCTCGCAGACGTCGATCCAGCGCTCGTCCCTGCCCTTTTTCAGTAAGGCAAGATAGTCCTCTCCCAAGGGGGAAAGCCCCTTCAAAACGAGTTCGAACGCCTGTTCATACGAAAGCCGCAGGTCGGCATTCTTCACGAGAGGAAGATAGATGTCGTACATGTGCATCCGATCGTACCCCAGCGCCGCCTTACGCACCTGCATATAACGGTGCATGACGGGCGCACCTGCATGGACGGCGGCAATGAGGTTCTCGTAGACGTCGCGCGTGACGTCCTCTTCGTCGAGCGCCATCTCGAGGCAGCTCGGATACCCGCGGACGTTCTTATAAAAGATGTCCTTTTTGACGTTTCCGTAGTACGTCGTCGCAAGGGTGTTGACGATCTTCTGATAGGCGGAATAGTACTTCCGGAATGCCGCGGCGCGCGCAGCCCTGTCCTCGCCGTTCAGGATGACGGAATACAGCCCGTGCGACAGGCGGGTGCGCTTGCCGCCGTACACCATGAAGGGAAGGTTGAGTTCGGCGTCGTCGAGCATGTCGAACACGTCGGATGCGACGCTCATCGGCTCCGCCGTCTGCGCAAGGATCGCCTCCTCCTTGTCCGAGAGAACGTGCTGCTTGCGGCGGATCATGCAGCGGAGGGCGTAGTCGTGGTCTTTGAGCTTCTCGTCCCGCGCGAAGGAGAGCAGCGTCTCCTCCGGAAGGGCGGTCAGCTCCGGCTCCGCAAAGGAGACCGCCGCGGCGTACTTCGTGAACAGGCTCACGGTCTTTGCCATGTATGCGCTGTATTTGGTCACGCGGATGTCTTCATCGTTCTTGGAATGCGCATAGAGATAGAGCAGCATGAGCCGCTTTTCATACGCCTCCGTCTGCGCATAGAACGCCGCCAGGTTCTCCGAAGAGGTCAGCTTCCCGCGGAAGGCGGCAAAATCGGGCAGTTGTTCGAGCGCGGAGAACTCCTGCTCCCACGCCGCATCGTCTGCAAATACGTCCTCGATCTGCCAGCGATATGTTTCCATGACTTCTTTGCGTTGCATGTTGACTCCTTTTCAGTTCTTGAAACTATGGATGGGCGCAGGGATGAGCCCGCCGCGGCGGATGAACGCTCCCGCGTCCCCCGTGTGAACGGGCATGACGGGCGCGCGCCCCAAAAGCCCGCCGAAGCTGACTTCCTCTCCCACCGTTTTGCCGGGCGCGGGGATGACGCGCACCGCCGTCGTCTTGTTGTTGACCATGCCGATCGCCGCCTCGTCCGCGATGATGGCAGCAATGGTCGAAGCGGGCGTATCGCCCGGGATGGCGATCATGTCCAGCCCCACCGAGCAGACGCAGGTCATCGCCTCCAATTTGTCGATGGAAATTTTCCCCGCGGACGCCGATTCGATCATGCCGATGTCCTCGGAGACGGGAATGAACGCGCCCGAAAGCCCGCCGACGCGCGAGGACGCCATGACGCCCCCCTTCTTCACCGCATCGTTGAGCATGGCGAGCGCCGCCGTCGTTCCGTGACAGCCCACGACTTCCAGACCGAGTTCCTCCAAGATGTGCGCGACGGAATCCCCCCGCGCGGGCGTGGGCGCAAGGGACAGATCGACGATGCCGAAGCGCGCCGAAAGGCGCTTTGCCGCCTCCCGCGCGATGAGCTGCCCCGCGCGCGTGATCTTGAACGCGGTGCGTTTGATGACTTCGGCGGCATCCGTAAGGTCTGCCTCCGGCACGAATTTGAGAGCGTGCTGCACGACGCCGGGACCGGAGACCCCCACATTGATGACGGTGTCCCCTTCGCCCACGCCGTGGAAGGCGCCCGCCATGAAGGGATTATCCTCCACCGCGTTGCAGAACACCACGAGCTTGGCGCAGCCCAGCCCGTCCCGCTCCTTGGTGAGCTGCGCCGTTTTTAAGACGATCTCGCCCATCGTGCGGACGGCGTCCATGTTGATGCCCGACTTGGAAGAGCCGACGTTCACCGACGAGCACAGGCGCTCCGTTGCGGCGAGCGTCTCCGGAACGGTATCGAGGAACGCCGCCTCGTAATCCGCCGTCCCCTTGTGGACGAGGGCGGAATACCCGCCCAGAAAGTCGATGCCGAGCGCCTGCGCCGCCCTGTCGAGCGCCTGCCCGACGAGCATGCTCTTTTGGGGAAATGCCGCCGTGATGAGCGAGACGGGCGTCACCGAAATGCGCTTGTTGACGATGGGGATACCGTATTCCCCGGAGAGCGCCTCGGCGGTGGGAACGAGCTTTTCCGCCTTTTTCATGACGAGGTCGTAGACCGCCTGTGCCGTCCCCTTTGCCGTCGCGCGGATGCAGGAGAGGAGCGAAATGCCCATCGTCACCGTGCGGATGTCGAGGTGCTCCTTCTCGATCATGTCAATGGTCTCTATGACGTCAAATTTGCTGAACATACCGTTATACGTTGTGCATGGCGTCGAAGATGTCGGCGTGCTGCAACCTGACGCTCATGCCGATCTTGGTGCCCATGTCTGCAAGTTCTTTGGCGAGCGCGGCAAATTCCACCTTGCTCTCCGAGGTATCCACCATCATAATCATGGCGAATTGGTCCCCCAGAATGGTCTGGGATATATCTTCGATGTTGACGTTGCGTTCAAACAAAAAGCCGCTCACCTTTGCGATGATGCCCCTTCTGTCCGAACCCGTGACGGTCACGACTGCGCGCATGCGCCTTCCTCCTTTTGCATTTCGTATTCGATGAGCAGATTGCCCTGTGAGATGAGACGGACGGTCTTCCCTTCCTCAAAGGGCGGAAAGTCCTTCTCCCCGTCCACATAGATCTGACGGATCATGTCTTCGTCCCGCTTATAGTTGTGCACGCGGAAGGTGGCGACGTTGACGTCCACCCCGTCCCGCGTCGTCCAATCGTCGACGCCCGCGAAGGGCGCCACGGTATACTCTTTCAGCCCGACGGAGATGAATTTGAGCATCTTGCAATAGGCGTTGCAGCGCTTGAAGGAGATGCCCATATAGGGAAAGAGAAAGATGATATAGAGCGCCGTCAGAGCGCATGTGACGCCGATGACCCAATCCTGGTTGGGGTCCTCATAGGGCAGCATGATATAATAGACGAGCAGCCCGATAAAGGCGGCGGCATACACGCCCGTCACCGCAAAGAACACGCCTAAAATGCGGCGGCGCTGCATGTAGGCGGCATAGAGGTCGGCGTCCGTATACAGCCGCGTCATGCGTTTTCCTCCGCAATGAACAAAACGCCGAGCGTGTTCCTGCCGCAGTGCCCCGTGATGACGGACCCTGCGACCGTTTCCAACACTTCGTCGAAACGGAAGTTTTCGGCAACCTTTTTCTTTGCGGCAGCCACGACGTCCTCGTCCGCCATGCTGTGCGTGACGAAGCAGCGCGTCCTGTCATATTTCGGATATTTCACGGCAAGGTCGTCCACATACCGTTCGATGCATTTGACCATGCTACCGTGATACTTCTTCCCCGCGACGAGCTGCCCGTCGTTCATCTCGATGAGGGGGTGGATCTTCAAAAGGTTCGCCCCGTAGAGCGCCATGCGCGAGCATCTGCCGCCCTTGTAGAGGTAGTCGAGCCTGTCGGGAACGAAGGAGGTGTTGACCAAGGGGCGCAGCGCGTTGACCGCTTCCACGATCTCCTCCGCGCTCTTGCCCGCGTCGCGCAGGTCGGCAGCTTTCAGAATGAGCAGCCCCTGCCCCGTGGAGAGCGCCTTGCTGTCCACCACGAACACCTTTCCGCCGAACGCCTTTGCCGCTTCCTGCGCATAGGAGCAGGAGGACGACGCTCCGGAAGAGATGCTGAAATGGATGACCGTCTTGCCCGCTTCCGCATAGGGACGAAAAAACTCCTCGTAATCGCCCGCAGAGGGCGCGGCGGTCTTGGGGAGCTGCTCCGTGCGCGCAACATAGTCAAAGATGTCCTGCGGAACGATGTCGACGCCGTCAAGGTGGGGCGTTCCGCCAAGGATGACGGAAAGCGGCATGATGCCGATGTCGCGCTGTTTGATGCTTGCACCGAGGTCGCAGGTGCTGTCTGCCGTGATCTGGATCATAAGGTCCCTCCGATTTGTTTTTGATTTATGAACGGGATGTCCCCGTGAAAAAGCCATGGACGGCGGCGCGGAAGTTTTCCCATACCGTCGTAAATCCCTTGCAGGCGAGCGCCCAGCCGGGCACGACGCCGATGACGTCCTCCTCGGTGAACAGCGCATAGCCCGCCCGGACGAGGTCCTCGGAGTCGGCGCTGCTTGCGCGGTTGTCGCCGAGAAAGAAAATTTCCCCCTCGCCGAGACGCACTTCCCCGAAATCGGGCGTGACGCCCTTTACATACCCCTCTTGCAGGGCACGATACTCCCCGCCCGCCTCTTTGCGGTATACGACGCCGCCCGTGCAGCGGATGCAGTCCCCCTCCACGGCGACGATGCGTTTGACAATGGTGGCAGCCGTGAACACGGAGCCGCCCGCGGGATCGTAAGCGTCACTTGCGGTCGTGTCGAGGATGACGATGTCGCCGCGGGAAACACTGTGCGTGCGCACGGCATACACGATGTCCCCCCCTTCGTAGTCCGCACCGCTCTCCACGCCGCCGTAGAGCGTATCGCGCATGGAGTCCCCCTTCACTTCCACAATGATGCAAAACTGCGCACGCAGCGCGTCGAGCACGAGAATGAGTATGACGAGCGCAAACACGATGCACAGCACGACGAAGGACGCCTTTCCCTCCCTGCGCTCGTTGAGCATGGCGGGGCGGCGGATCATGCGTCCTCCGCAATGCGCCTGACGCGGTGCAGCAGCTCGTCGGGCGTCAGCATGATCACCCTGCCGCAGGTGAGGCACCGAATCTTATAATCGGCGCCCGTGCGCACGATCTCCCAGCGCTTGCCGCCGCATGGGTGCGGTTTTTTGGTCTCCACGACGGTGTGAAGGCGCAGCATTGTCAGATCCATACGATGTTGTTGACCAAGACCTCCGCACTGCTCACAAACACGAGGGAGAGCGCCCCCGCAAAACGCTCCATGTGCGCGCCCGTCGCCGTCTTGAAATCGGACGCATCCAGAAAAATGCCCTTCCATTTTCCGCCGCCCGCAACGCGGACTTCGGCGCTGTAACCGTTCTCCTCGTCGTCATCGAAATAAAAGACGATCTTCAAGAGGGCGTCCTCCTTGCAGTAGGCGTCCAGCCTGAGCGACACGCCCTCCGGCGCCGCATAACGCGGTTCGTTGACGCGGTAGGAGACGAGCCCCGCCTCCGCCGTTGCGCCCAAAATGCCGCCGTATCCCGCCTCCAGCCGCGCGTCCACCCCGTTGCCGTCCGCAAAACAGTCGGCAACGGAACGTGCGCGGCGGCGGAATCCCGACACTCCGTTCAGCCCGTCCCGTTCGGAGGAATAGACGATGCGGCTTCCGATGCACGCGTTTTTATAGGGCTTTTCAACGACGACTTCGCGGATCTTGGACGTCACCGAAAAATTGTTGGTATAGTTGGCAAAGGCATATACGAGGGCGCGGTCGCTCTTTTCATAGAGTGAGAGCGGAAAGACGCCCACGCCGTCCCTGACGGCGGAAGGGTTGCCGAGGACGCGCGTCCAATCGCGCGCATGCGAGCCTGTGATGCGCTCCGTATAGAAGATGCCGCACTCGTGCAGTTCCCCCTCCTCGTCGAATTTGACGCGCGCGACGAGGTTGCCCTCCCCGTCCTCCTCCACCGTCAGTCCGATGGGTCCGCTCACGAACACGGAACGCTCTTTCAGATATTTGTCGAGGAACAGATCGACATCGGCGAGCGAATGCTTGCCGATCAGCCCGTTCCCGTGCGCCGAATAGAGAAACGCCTTGTCGATGGCGGGCGGGAGCAGACGGAAGGTGTCGTACACCCTGTCGTAATCGTGCTTTTTATCGTTGACGGCGGAGAGCAGCAGCACGGGGCACGTCACATAGGGCGCATAGCTCTGCGAATCCAGCCCCGCGATAAAGCGGTGGTGCTCCTCGTCGAACACCTTCTTCTCCCCTTCGGCAAACTTTTCCATGCCGCGGTAGGCGAGCCAGCCCGCCGCGCACACCGAGATCATGCAGGAAAACTGCGCATAGGGCGCCGCCTTGAAGAGCACTTCGCCCCCCGTCCGCAGCCCGATGGCGCCGAAACGCGTGATCTCCCCGCGCGAGGCGAGGAATTTTGCCGCATACCGCGCGACCGCCGCCCATTCATACCAGCAAGTCTCCCTTGCGGAAGGCTCCGCGCGGCACAGTTCCCCCGCCCGCCGGAAGTTGGCATAGCCGACGGCTTCGGGGTATACGGTATGCGCGGACATGCCGTTCTCCCCGCAGTAATCGACGCACAGAACGCCGTAGCCGCGCGCCGTAAAGCGGCGCACGAACGCCGCGTCGAAGGGACTGCCCGCCTCAAAGAGCACGAGGACGGCGGGGAAGCGTTCCTCCCCCGCGGGCAGAAAGTACTGCGCGTAGATCTTCACCCGCCCCTCTCCCGCCTGTCTGCCCGAGAAATACAGTTCGCGGCAGACGGCGCCCTCCTCCCTGCGTTCGGAGAGCGTCTCGACATTGAGCGGGAGCGTGTCGTCAAAATCTTTCCAGAGTGTGACGGGCGTCAGAAAGGTACTCAAATTTCACCTCATTCCATAACGATCTGTGAGCCGCGCCGTTCGGTCGCCTTTTTCACCGACAGCCTGCGGTCGATCCTGTGCTTCAATTCCTCAACGTGCGAGATGATGCCGATGCAGAAATGCTCGTTTTTCAGCCGTTCGAGGCTGTCCATCACCACGTCCACGAGATGTTCGTCCAGCGTGCCGAAGCCCTCGTCCAAAAAGAAAAACTCGATGGGTCTGAGGCTGCGCGCGCAGATCTCCGCGCTCAGCGCGAGCGCGAGCGACAGGGACACGAGGAAGGTCTCCCCGCCCGAAAGCGTAAAGACGCCCCGCAGCGCCCCGCCGTTGAAGTTGTCCCCGACGAAAAACCCGCCCTCGTAGCGCAGGAAATATCTGCCGTCCGTGAGCGATAACAGCCGTCCGCTTGCGTTTTCCGCCACCGTCTGCAAATATTCCTCGGCGACGAACTCCATGAATTTATTGCCTTCGAGCAGCTTTCTGAGACGCTCGTAACAGGAAAAGGTCTGTTCGAGGGCGGCGCGCTCCTCTTCCAGCGCCCCTTTGCGGCGCAAGCCCTCTTCGCTGCGGGCAAGCGTATCCCGCCCGACGGCAAGCTCCTTGGTGCACTGCGCAAGGCGCGCATCCCGTTCGGCGATCTGCCCCGCGAGCGCGGCATGCGCCTCCTCGCTCGCCTCTGCAAGGTCCTCCGCCGCCAGCACCCGCAGGCGGGAACGCACCGCGGCGTAACGCTCCTTATATGCCTCCACGCGCGCTTTTGCGGCGGCGGGATCGCCATACGCGGCGCGCAGGGCAGACGCCTCGGAGACGTCCGCAAAGCCCCCTTCCGCGAGGGAAGCGGCGAGCCTGTCCGCCGCCTGCCGCGCATTCTCCCGTGCGGAACGCGCCTGTTCGCTCGCGGCGGCACAGTGCGTGCGCGCATCGGCGAGCGCCCGCTGCGCAAGTTCACGCTCCTCGATGCGGCGCTTGCGTTCCCGCCGCGCCAGCCGGAGCCGTTCTTCCAGCGCATCCGCATGTTCCGCATCGGGCGTGAGTCCCTCCGAAAGCGCCTGCACCGCCTGCGCCGCCTCGCGGCGCGCTTCGGCGAGCGACTGCAATTCGGCAAGATGGGCATCGTACCTGCCCTTTGCCTTTTCGAGCGCGAGGAGTTCCCCGCGCAGGCGTTCGCGCTCCCGCTCCGCCGCGTCGTATGCGGCGCGCAGTTCCCGCAGGTCCGTCGTTCCGCCCTGCGCGAGCGCGGTATATTTTTCGATGAGCGGACGGCTGTCCGCCTCGATCGCGGGATGTTTCCGGGTCAGTCCGCCGAGTTCGTCCGCGAACACGCCGTATTCCCGGTGCAGCAGCGCCGCCTTCCCGTTCTTCTCCGCGAAGGACAAGAAATCCCCGCTGCCCTGCGCCGCAAGCGCCTGTTCGAGCCGCGCGCGCTCCCTGTCATAGGAAAACCCCGGAAAGAGTGCGCGTTCCTCCGCGAGACGGCGCTCGACCTCCGCAAGTTTTTTGCGCGCCTTTTCCAGCTCCGCCGTGCGGAAGGCATCCGCCTTTGCCTGCGCGATGCGCGCGGAAAGTGCGTTCTCCTCCGCTTCCGCCTTGGCTACGTCCCACAAAAGGGCGGCGTCCAGCGCCTTTTGCGCGGCATCCTGCGCCGCCTGTGCCTTTGCCATGGCGCCATCGCATTCCGCACTGCGCCGCGCGGCGCGTTCCGCCTCCTGCGCGTCCCGCACCGCCGCATCCGCCCTGCCGAGGCGCTCCAACCCCTCGCTGAGGGCGCGCATGCGCGCCTTCTCCGCATCGAGACGCTCCATCTCGGCGGAGAGCGACTGCTGCTCCTTGCGCAGCTTCACCTGCACGACGAGCGTCTTCTCCCGCTCGCGCAGCGCGGCAAGTTCCGCCGCGAGCGCGGCTTCCTCCTTTGCGAGCGCTTCGTTGCGCTGCCTGCATGCGGCGCAGGCGTCTTCGGTGACGTCCCGATACTGTTCGAGCCGCGCCTGCGCGGCGCCGAGCGCCTCCCGCGCCTGCGACAGCTTCGCCCCGGCGCGGCGGACGAGCCCGTCGCCGTAAGTTTCCAGATCGAAGAGGCGGGAGACGAGCCGCAGCCGTTCCCCGCGCGCGG
This sequence comes from uncultured Clostridia bacterium, assembly GCA_944343275.1. GTDB lineage: Bacteria > Bacillota > Clostridia > Christensenellales > Borkfalkiaceae > Gallimonas. Next base: position 53,059 of record CALVMH010000012.1, read on the forward strand.
AGCGCACGAACTGTGCAAATTCGCCTTGCGGAAGGGCGATGCACTTTTCGAAGTCCTTCTGCTCCAATCCGACGATGCGCTCCAAAAGGGCGTTGCCCTCGCGCACGCCGTCCGCGCGGACGATGAACGCCTCCCCCTCTTTTTCGTACACTTTGAGGGACTGCGCGGCATTTTTGCGCTTCAATTCACGCTCCGCAAGGAAGGTCCTGCGTCTGCCTTCAAAGACGATCTCAAAGGTAAAATGCACATACGCCCTGTCTGCGGCGTAATGGATGATGTCCGCAATGCTGCCCTTGGCGCGCGCCACGTTTCCGTACAGCGCAAAGCCGATGCAGTCGAGAATGGTGCTCTTGCCCGATCCGGTATCCCCGAAAATGCCGAAGATCCCGAACTCCAGAAGCTGCGTGAAATCGATGGAAGCCGGCTCCGAAAAGGAATTGATGCCGCAAAACGTCAGGCTGACAGGTTTCATGCGTCCTCCTGCAACAGCCTGAGAAAGGCCTCTTTCAGGGCGTCCGCAGGCGCCTCGCCGTATACCGAACGGTAGTACTCCGAAAACAGCTCGCCCGCGGAGAGCGTGCTGCGGCGCACCCCCGCAGCCGCCTCCTGCGCCTGCGTGCGCACGATGAGGGAGACGAGCCCCTCGTTCGCCGCGCGCAGCATGTGCGTCTCCTGCGTGGTGAGCGGCGCCGACAGGTGCA
>CALVMH010000013.1 GCA_944343275.1 uncultured Clostridia bacterium
GAGCGCAAGAAAGAAGGGGCGGGCATGACCATTGCGGGCGCCTTCAACCTTGCGGGATTTTTGTGTTTCTTCGTCGCTGTACTCGTCGCGCTCTGCACGGTGGATTTTGGCACCGCGGAGACGGAAATGATGGTCCTGTCATCGAGCTTCAATGGGTGGATCGCGGGCGGATTGTCGTTCGGGGAGGCGTTCCGGCAGGGGACGGAAATGATAAACCATGCAATCGGCAGGGCTTCGGTGTTCGGTGCCTTGCTCGGAGCGGGCATCGTTGCATTCATCGGCTTCGGGCTGAGCGTGGCGGGCGCCGTGCTCAACCGCAAAAAGAAGACGCGTTCGCTGCGCAAGACGGGCGGCTGGGGAATGGCACTCAACGGTGTCGTCATGACCTTCAATCTCCTGTTTGTGTTTTATCTTCCGAACTGCGTTAAAAATGGCGGGAATGACTTGATGTCGATTCTGATTGCTTATGCGGTTGTTTCTTTATTCGGCGCCGCCGCGCTCTCCGGATTGGTCGCGGCGTCCGTCGGGGTGCACGCGCGCAGAGGCAAAGGCAAAATAGGCGGCTGCATCGCGGCGATCGTGATCTGTTCGCTGACCTTGGCGATCGTGATCGGCGGCATCGTTGTCTCGTATGTTTCGGGGGGTCCCGCTTATTATTGATGCAGAGCATGCAAAAAGCCTTCCCGCGCGGGAAGGCTTTTTTTACAATCAATGCGGCGGCGGGAAAAACCGCCGCCGCATTTGCAAAATTCACAAAGAACGAGCCGTTATGCCTTGTTTTCGCAGCCCAGCACGTCGACGATCTTGTGCTTGACCATCTCTTTCATGTTTGCGCGGGCGTCGCCGAGGTATTGGCGGGGATCGAAGTGGTCGGGGTGCTCGCTGAAATGCTTCCGGACGGCAGCCGTGAACGCGACGCGCAGGTCGGAGTCGATGTTGATCTTGCAGACGGCGAGCTTCGCCGCTTTGCGCAGTTCCGATTCGGGAATGCCGATGGCGTTGGGCATGGAACCGCCGTACTGATTGACGACGGCGACCTGCTCCTGCGGCACGCTGGATGCGCCGTGCAGCACGATGGGGAAGCCGGGCAGGCGCCTGCCGATCTCTTCCAGAATGTCGATGCGCAGTTTGGGGTCCTGACCGGGCTTGAATTTATAGGCGCCGTGGCTGGTGCCGATGGCGATGGCAAGGGAATCGCACCCCGTTCTTTGAGTGAACTCCTCCACTTCGTCGGGAGAGGTGAACATGGCATCGTGCGCTTCCACCTTCACGTCGTCCTCGACGCCCGCGAGTTTTCCGAGCTCCGCTTCGACGACCACGCCCTTGGAGTGTGCGTATTCGACGACCTTCTTGGTGAGGGCGATGTTTTCCTCCCACGGTTTGGAGGAAGCGTCGATCATGACGGACGTAAATCCGCCGTCGATGGACGCCTTGCAGATTTCAAAATCCGCACCGTGATCAAGGTGCATGGCGATGGGGATGTCCGTCGTCTCCACCGCTGCTTCGACGAGGTGGCGAAGATAGACGGGGTTGGCGTACTTTCTCGCGCCCGCGGAGACTTGCAGGATGACGGGGGAACGGCATTCGTTTGCCGCTTCCACGATCGCCTGGATCATCTCCATATTGTTGACGTTGAATGCGCCGACCGCATAGCCGCCCGCATACGCCTTCTTGAACATTTCAGTCGTAGTGACCAAAGGCATGAAGTTGTCCTCCGAGTTTTTCTTATATTATAATTCTTTTCGCCGCAAATTGCAACAGTTTCGCCCGAATTTCGGAAGGGAAATTCAAACACGGGAAATTTCCGAGAAAATCGTTGACAGGCGGGCAAAAGTGTAGTACAATATATTTTGGACAAGGACGCCGCAGATGGCGTCAAAAATTGTGTTCGGAGGAATTTCAACATGGCAAACGTAAAGGTTGCGATCAACGGATTCGGCCGTATCGGCCGTCTCGCGTTCCGTCAGATGTTCGGTGCGAAGGGTTATGAGATCGTTGCGATCAACGACCTCACCAGCCCCAAGATGCTTGCACATCTCCTGAAGTACGATTCCGCGCAGGGCAAGTACGCTCTTGCGGACACCGTCAGCGCAGACGACGAGGCAGGCACCATCACCGTCGACGGCAAGACCATCCGCATCTATAAGGAGAAGGACGCCGTCAACCTTCCCTGGAAGGAGCTTGACGTGGACGTCGTGCTCGAATGCACGGGCTTCTATACGTCCAAGGCGAAGTCGCAGGCGCACATCGACGCAGGCGCAAAGAAGGTCATCATCTCCGCTCCTGCCGGAAACGACCTGCCCACCATCGTGTACAGCGTCAACGAGAAGACGCTGAAAAAGACGGACACCATCATCTCCGCCGCTTCCTGCACGACCAACTGCCTCGCACCCATGGCGGACACCCTCAACAAGTTCGCTAAGATCAAGAAGGGCTACATGACGACCATCCACGCCTACACGGGCGATCAGATGGTGCTTGACGGACCTCACCGCAAGGGCGACCTGCGCCGCGCACGCGCCGCTGCCGTGAACGTCGTTCCCAACTCCACGGGCGCTGCCAAGGCGATCGGGCTCGTCATTCCCGAACTCAACGGCGTTCTGGACGGCTGCGCACAGCGCGTTCCCGTTCCCACGGGTTCCCTCACCCAGCTCATCGCCATCTGCGAGGGCGAAGTGAAGGCGGAAGACGTCAACAAGGCGATGAAGGACGCTGCGTCCGCTTCCTTCGGTTATACCGAAGAGGAGATCGTCTCCTCCGACATCATCGGCATCACCTATGGTTCGCTGTTCGATGCAACGCAGACCAAGTGCATGCCCATCGGCGACGGCACGACGCTCGTCAAGGTCGTCTCCTGGTACGATAACGAGAATTCGTACACCAGCCAGATGGTCCGCACGATCAAGTACTTCGCGGAACTCAAATAACGAATTTTCCGAAAAAGCCCCTCGTTTGAGGGGCTTTTTTCATGCCCCTCACAACCTTTGCGGGGGCGGTGTGTCACAATCGCGGCGGCGGAAGGGGAAAATCCACAAGGCTCCCTCAGCGAGGGAGCCTTGTGGCATGGTCAAAAACGATGGGGGCATGTCTGCGGTCAGTCGTCGTTCTGCGCGTCGGGGGCGGGCATGTCCGCGGCGCCGCCTTCGGACACGGTGGCATCTTCTTCCGGTTCCGCGCCCTCCGCAAGGTCTTCCGGCGTAAGGTCTGCCGCCGTTTCTTCGGGGGCTTCCACCTCGGCGTCCTCGTCCTTTTCGGTGACGGCGACGGTCGCCACGGCACCGTCCCGGACGTTCATCAGGCGCACGCCGCGCGTGTTCCTGCCGATGTGCGAGATGCTGTCCGCATGCATGCGGATGACGATGCCCGCCGAGGTGACGAGCATGACGTCGTTCTCATCGGTGACGAGTTTCATGTTGACGAGCGCGCCCGTCTTTTCGTTGAACACGCCCGCCTTGATCCCCTTGCCGCCGCGCGATTGCAGGCGGTAGTCGGCGGGGTCGGTGCGCTTGCCGTAGCCGTTTTCGGAGACGGTGAGAATGTCGCTTCCCTCCCGCAGGACGAGCATGTCGACGACGGCGTCGCCCGCGGAGAGCGTCATGGCGCGCACGCCCATCGTGTCCCTGCCCATGGGGCGCACGTTCTCTTCGGAGAAGCGGATGCATTTGCCCGCGCGGGACGCGACGACGATCTCGTCCTGCCCTGCGGCGAACTGCACGGAGATGAGCTCGTCTCCCTCCACGATGCGGATGGCGATCTTGCCGCTGCGCAGGATGTGGGCGAATTCGCTCGTTGCCGTCTTTTTGATGAGCCCGTTGCGCGTCGCCATCACAAGATAGCCTGCATTCTGTTCGGGAACGGGCAGGATGGCGGCGATCTTTTCGCCCGCGGAGAGCTGCACGATGTTGACGATCGCCCGCCCGCGCGCCGTGCGCGCCGCTTCGGGGATGTGATAGCCCTTGATGGAGTACACCTTCCCGAAGTTGGAGAAGAGCAAAATATTGTCGTGCGTGGAGCAGACGAACATCTGCTCGACAAAGTCGTCCTCCTTGGGGCGGTGCGCCGTGATCCCGACGCCGCCGCGGTTCTGCGCGCGGTATTCGGCAACGGGCAGCCGTTTGACATAGCCCGAGTGCGTCATGGAGATGACGACGTCCTCCCGGTCGATGAGGTCCTCGTCCTCGATCTCGCCGAAGTCGACTGAGATCTCCGTCCGACGCTCGGAGGGGTATTTTCCCTTGATGGTCAGGAGGTCCGTCTTGATGATGTCGAGGACGCGCTGCTCGTTCGCAAGGATATCTTTGAGGTCGGCGATGGTCGCGCGCAGCCCTTCGAGCTCCTCTTTGAGTTTCTCCACTTCGAGGGAAGTGAGGCGCTGCAAGCGCATTTCGAGGATGGCGTTCGCCTGTTTGTCGCTGAGCTCAAACGCCGCCGTCAGTTTTGCGCAGGCGTCGTTCTTGTCGGACGACTCCTTGATGATGCGGATGACTTCGTCGATGTTGGCGAGCGCCAGCACAAGCCCTTCGACGATGTGCGCGCGCTCCTCCGTTCTTGCAAGGTCGAACTTCGTCCTGCGCGTGATGACTTCCTTCTGATGGGCGAGATAGGCGACGAGGATGTCCTTCAGATTCAGGATCCTGGGCTCGGTGCCGTTCTCCACGAGCGCTAAAAGGATGATGCCGTCCGAGACCTGCAGGTTGGTGTGTTTGTAGAGGGAATTGAGAACGACCTGCGCGTTGGCGTCCTTCTTGCATTCGATGACGATGCGCATGCCCTCCCTGCCCGATTCCTCGCGGATGTCGGAGATGCCTTCCAGCCGCTTGTCGCGCACCATGTTGGCGATGGTCTCGATGAGCTGCGCCTTATTGACCTGATAGGGGATCTCGGTGACGATGATGCGGCTCCGGAGATTCGCGCCCGTGCCGTGCTCTTCGATCTCGCATTTGGAACGGATGACGATGTTGCCCTGCCCCGTGCGGTACGCCTTGCGGATCCCGCTCCTGCCCATGATGATGCCGCCCGTGGGGAAGTCGGGGGCGGGGATGTAGTCCATGAGTTCGTCCACCGTGATGTCGGGGTTTTCGATGAGGGCGACGGTGCCGTCGATGACCTCGGCAAGGTTGTGGGGCGGGATGTTGGTCGCCATGCCCACGGCAATGCCGTCCGACCCGTTGACGAGCAGGTTGGGAAAGCGCGCCGTCAGAACGGCGGGTTCCATCTCGTTCCCGTCGAAGTTGGGGAAGAAATCCACCGTCTCCTTGTCCAGATCGCGCAGCATCTCCGCGGCGAGCTTGCTAAGGCGCGCTTCGGTATACCGCATGGCGGCGGGCGGGTCTCCGTCCACCGAACCGAAGTTGCCGTGCCCGTCCACGAGGGGGAAGTTGATGGAGAAATCCTGCGCAAGCCGCACGAGGGCGTCATACACGGAGGAATCGCCGTGCGGGTGGAATTTACCCAGAACGTCGCCGACGATGCGGGCACACTTGCGGTATGCCTTGTCGTTGTACAGCCCCATCTCATGCATGGAGTAGAGGATGCGGCGGTGAACGGGTTTTAAGCCGTCCCTGACGTCGGGAATGGCGCGCGATTTGTTGACCGCCATCGCATAGGCGATGAAGGAGCGTTTGAGTTCGTCATCCACCTCGACGTCGAGGATCTTGGTCATTTCGAGTGTCTTTTTGAATTCTTCTGTGAGCTCGGGGCTCGTCTCTTTTTTAGCCAATCTCGTTTCCTCTCGGAATTATTTTCTTGTATTCATTGCGCCGCCGGGAAAAGTGTCGCCAACGGCGACGGATGAGGGGGGCACACAGGGCACCGTTTCCCGTTTTTCCCCTCATCAGTCCCTTCGGGACAGCTTCCCCCCAAGGGGAAGCCTTTACAATCCTCAGTCCCTTCGGGACAGCTTCTCGGCGGCGCAAGGAGCGACGCCGCCAGCGGTCACGGTTTTTGCCCGCAACGGCAAAAACCTCAGTTCGCCACGCGCGCACACCACACCGTGGTGATGCGCATAACGCGCGGCTCACCCCCCAAGGGGAAGCCTTTACGAGCCCCCCTTATCCCCCTGCACAGGGTTCCCGCAAAAATGCAACGCATTTTTGTGAGACATTCGCAAGGGGGGACATAAGGGCTAAAATTTCGCCGCAAGCAAAACCACGCTTTTGCGCTGCATGGTCGGATTTGACAACCCTCCCGCCTCGCTGCGCTCGGCACCCTCCCTTACACAGGGAGGGCAAGATAAGAGGGCTATAAATACTCGCGCAAGGAGGGTTCCCCTCCGCCCGCGCCCCACATTTGCGCATACCTGCGTTTTTGCGGAAAAGGGAGCCGCCGCGCGTTAAAATGTTGCCATAAAGCGGCGGCGGGAAAAACCGAACGCAGAGCCAAAGGCGAACGTTGGGTTTTTCCTCCCCTCACGGAAATTCTTTTTGTCAGTTCAAAAAGAATTTCGTGAATCAGATGTCCAGATCTTTTACAAGCGTTGCGTTCTGTTCGATGAATTGGCGGCGGAGCGCGGGGCTTTCGCCCATCAGGATGGTGAACATTTTGTCCGCCTCCATCGCATCGCGCATGGAGACGCGCACGAGCGTCCGCGTCGCGGGGTTCATGGTGGTGTCCCAGAGCTGTTCGGTGCTCATTTCGCCCAGCCCCTTATAGCGCTGATATTCCACTTTGTTGTTGTTTGCCGCGTCGTAGGCGGTCTTTTCCTCTTCGGAATAGAGGTAGACGTCCTCCTTGCCCTTGACGCTCGCCTTGTAAAGGGGCGGCATGGCGGAATAGACGTGCCCGTGCTCGATGAGCGGGCGCATATAGCGGAAGAGGAAGGTGAGAAGAAGGATGCGGATGTGCGCGCCGTCCACGTCGGCATCCGTCATGGAGATGATGCGGTCGTAGCGCAGCTTGCTCTCGTCGAAGTCGTCGAGAATGCCGCAGCCGAACGCGGTGATCATCGCCTTGATCTCGGCGTTTTCCAGCACGCGGTTGAGGCGCACCTTCTCCACGTTCAGGATCTTGCCGCGCAGCGGCAGGATCGCCTGAAAGCGCCTGTCGCGCCCCTGCTTTGCCGTGCCGCCTGCCGAATCGCCCTCGACGATGTAAATTTCGCACAGTTCGGGGCGCTTGTCCGAGCAGTCGGCAAGTTTGCCGGGCAGCGTCGTCGATTCCAGCACGCCCTTCCTGCGCGTCAGTTCGCGGGCGGAACGCGCCGCGTCGCGCGCCTTCTGCGCCGTGATGCACCGCAGGACCAGCTCGCGCGCCTCGGCGGGGTGTTCCTCGATGTAGGTGCCGAACTTGTCGGCGACGCACTTGGAGACGAAGGGGCGGATGAAGGAGTTGTTGAGCTTATCCTTGGTCTGCGATTCGAACTGCGCGTTTTCGAGCTTGACGGAGACGACGGCGGTGATGCCTTCCCGGACGTCCTCGCCCGTGAGCCTGTCGCTCTCCTTTAAGATGTTGAGTTTTTTGCCCGCGTCGTTGATGACTTTGGTGAGCGCGAGCTTCAATCCGTCAACGTGCGTCCCGCCGTCGATGGTGTTGACGTTGTTGGCGTAGGAGTAGATGACCTCGTTATAGCCCTCATTGTATTGCAGGGCGATCTCGCACACCGTCGTGCCCTCCTGCGCTTCGAAGTAGAGGGGCTCGGCAAAGAGCGTCTCGTTGCCCTTGTTGAGTTCCTCGACCAGCTCGCGGATGCCGCCTTCATAACAGAAACTGTCCGTGCGCTCCTTCTCGCCGCGCTTGTCGGTCAGCGTGATCGTCAGCCCCTTGTTGAGGAAGGCGAGTTCTTTGAGGCGCACGCGCAGGATGTCGTATTTGAAGACGATGGTCTCGAAAATTTCCGCATCGGGGAAGAAGGTGACTTTGGTGCCCGTCTTGGTTGTATCGCCCACGATGGCGAGGGGGCGCTGCGGAACGCCGCGGTTATAGACCTGCTTGTAGATGTGCCCGTTCTGGGAGACTTCCGCTTCCAGCCATTCGGAGAGGGCGTTGACCGCCTTCACGCCGACGCCGTGCAGCCCGGAGGAGACCTTATAGCCGGAGTCGCCGCCGAACTTGCCGCCCGCGTTCACTTTGGTGAACACGACTTCCACCGTGGAGACGCCCTCCTTGGGGTGGATCTCGGTGGGGATGCCTCTGCCGTTGTCCTCGACGGTGCAGGAGCCGTCCGCGTTGATGGTGACGTCCACGCGGTCGCAATAGCCCGCCAGCGCTTCGTCGATGGAGTTGTCGACGACCTCGCTGACGAGGTGATGAAGTCCTTTTTCATCCGTCGAACTGATATACATTCCGGGGCGCTTGCGGATGTGTTCGAGCCCGTCGAGCACCTGGATCTGTTCCGCGCCGTATGCGCTTTCCACTTTTTCGGACATAAAAACCTCGTATGAAAAAATTGTCTGCGGTCACGGAACATGCGCCGTGACTATACTATTATAACACGCGCGCGCGAAAAAGTACAGCGATTCGGCGGCGGATCGCGTGAAATTTTTTCCGCGGGACGCCAAAATTGCCGCGTAATTTGCCCTGTAAGCCGCGGGGCGGCGTGTTTCGTGGGTCGCCTTGGGGCGCCTTCCCCGCGCCCTTACGGGGCAAAACGGCGCCTTGTCTGTGCGGGCGGCGGGGCGGGTGGTAAAACGGGTGCGCGCGGCATACAATATTCGTATGGAATTTCTGCGCGAAGTCGGGCGGGTGCTGGGGGCGGAGGCGTTCCGCATCCACTATACCGTCGTGGACGGGCGGGGCGGCTATTTTCAGAATGTCGTCCGTCTTGTGTCCTTTTCGGAGGAGGCGATCGTCCTCAAAGGCAGAAAGGGCAGGGTGCGCGTGGAGGGAACGGGGCTCTCGCTCGGAAAGTACGAGGCGGGCGATCTTGTCGTGCGCGGGCGCATCCGCGGCGTCTTCTGCGAAGGGGAAGGGGAATGAGGAGCCTGGAAGTATTCATCGAAGGGCTGGGTGCGGCGCGCGCGGTGGAAAAGCTCGTGCAGGGCGGCGTGCCCGTGCTCGGCGCGCGCGTGCAAAAAAAGGGCGTCACGGTGCGCGTGGACGGCAAACACCGCAAAAAAGTTTTTGCAATTTTGCGCGGTTCGTGTTATAATGGGAAAAAGACGGCGCCCAAAGGCGTTCTCCGCCTGTGGAAACTGTGCTGCAAACGGGCGGGTCTTCTGGCGGGCGCGCTGGTCTTTGCCCTGTGCGTACTCTTTTTTCAGGGGCGCGTGCTGCGCATCGAGGTGGTGGGCAGCGGCGCATACTACCGCGCGGAGGCGCTCGGCGTTCTTGCGCGCAGCGGCGTGTCGTTCTGTTCGCCCCCGCCCGCGCAGAAGGCGCGCATCACGGCGGAAATCATGTCCCTTCCGCGCGTGAGCTTTTGTTCCGTCTCCCATGCGGGCGGCGTGCTCACGGTGCGCGTGGAGGTGTCGGACGAGGCGGTCCCGCCCGTCGGCGGCTGTCTGTATGCGCCCGCGGACGGCGTGCTGGAAACGCTCGTCGTGCTCTCGGGCACGCCCTGCGCCGCCGTGGGGGACAGCGTCGGGAAGGGGGATCTGCTCGTCGAGAACGTCACGCCGGTCGGGGAAGTGCGCCTGCCCGTCACCGTCATTGCGGGCGCCGCGGTGCGCTGCACGGTGGACGCGGAATACGCGGGCGACGAGGCGCATGCGCTCGCGCAGGCGTATCTCGAATACGGCGCGTTGGAAAACATACATACGCAAAAGACCGGGGACGGCTGGCGCGTCACGGGCGAGGTGCTCGTGCAGGCGGCGCTCAACCTCGGCTGAGGAGGATATTACGGAAACGACGGTCACGGTGGATGCGGGCAGTCTGGACAGGCTCCGGACGGTGCTCGGCGTCCTCGACGAAAATCTGACGGTCATCGCGCGCGAACTCGCGCTCTCCACCCGCATCGACGGAACGAGGATCGTTCTTACGGGGGAAGAGGCGCAGACGGGCGCCGCCGTCATCCACAGCCTGCTCTCCGTGGCGGAAGCGGGCGAGAACATTGACAAAAGTGCGCTTTTATACTGCATTTCGCTCGCACGCGAGGGGAGCGCGGGGGACATCGGCGGCGTTCTCAAAGACGTGGTCGCCGTCACGTCCCGCGGCAAGCCCGTCAAGTGCAAGACGGTGGGGCAGCAGACGTATGTCGCCGCCATGCGCAAGAACACCATTACCTTCGGCACGGGACCCGCGGGCACGGGCAAAACATACCTTGCCGTCAGCTATGCCGTCGCCTGCTACAAGGCAAAACAGGTGGAAAAGATCATCCTGACCCGTCCCGCCGTCGAGGCGGGGGAAAAGCTCGGGTTCCTTCCCGGCGATCTGCAGACCAAGGTCGATCCCTATCTGCGCCCCTTATACGATGCCTTGCAGGAACTCTTCGGCATGGAGACGTACACGAAACTCATGGAAAAGGGCGTCATCGAAGTCGCGCCCCTTGCCTACATGCGCGGCAGGACGCTCTCGAACGCCTTCGTCATTTTGGACGAGGCGCAGAACGCCACGCGCGAACAGATGAAGATGTTTTTGACGCGCCTGGGCGAGGGCAGCAAGATGGTCGTCACGGGCGACCTCACCCAGACCGACCTGCCCGACGGCAAGACGAGCGGCTTAAAGCATGCCGTCTCTGTCCTCGGGGACGTGGAAGACATCGCCGTCGTCGCGCTCAGCGAGCGGGACGTCGTGCGGCATCCCCTCGTTTCGCGCATCGTGCGCGCCTATGAGCGGGAGGAACAGCGCAGAAGAAAAGGAGACAAGCGATGAAGAGCGATGAGACCGCTGCGGCAACGCAGAACGATAAAGTCCGCAGCGCAAAGCTGATCGGCAGCGCGTTCGTGTTTGCGGCGTGCTATATTTTCCTGTGCCTCGTCATTTTCCTCATGATCGTCATCAACGAACCGGACGGCTGGATCGCGTTTTGCGTCGGGAACTATGCGGGGCTCCTGACGCTCGCCGTCTGTACGTTGCTGCTGTTCTTCATCATCTATTACTACTACTATTTCGAAGAACGGGAATTTCTTGCAAAATCCCGCAACGTGCTGCTCGTCTTTACGCTCGTCACGGTGTGCGTCGTGCTGAGCTATGTGTTCGGAAAATACGTCAACATCTATGCCCGCCCCTGCGCCCTTTTCGCGCTGCTGTGCGTCTTCTTGTTCAACCGCAGGCAGGCGATCATGCTCAACTTCATCTTTTCCATCCTGATGTTCGTCATCGACACATACACCAACAACTTCTCGGCGGACGGCGCCACCAAACAGGTGTACTATTCGCTCATGCTCAACTTCGTGTGCGGCACCTTTTCCATCTTTGCGGCGGGCGGCAACAAGACGCGTGCGCGCCTGCTGCTGACGGGCTGCGTCGTCGCCGTGCCCACCGTGGTCATCGTCACGCTGCTGCAAGTCGCGGGCATTGCCGCGGATTGGATCGCCTTTGTCGCATCCGTCGGTTACTCCATCGTGGGCTGCCTCATTTCCGCGATCCTGGCGCTTGCGGGGCTTCCCGTCTTCGAGGCGATCTTCAACCGCCTCACCGTGTTCCGCCTGCGGGAACTCACTTCCACCAACGCGCCCCTGCTCGTCAGGCTCAAACAGGAGGCACCCGGTACCTTCAACCATTCGCTCGTCGTGGCACAGCTCGCCGAATCGTGCGCCGTCGCCATCGGCGAGAATGCCGAGCTCGCCCGTGCCGCGGCGTATTATCACGACGTCGGGAAATTGAAGCAGCCCGACTGCTTCACGGAGAACCAGACGGGCTACAACGTGCATGACGAGCTCATGCCCGAACTCTCCGCCGACATCATCCGTTCGCACGCGAGGGACGGCTACGAACTGCTGACGGCGGCGCACTTCCCGCAGATCATCTGCGACATTGCGCGCGAGCACCACGGCACCCTGCCCATCAAGTACTTTTACGACAAGGCGATGAAACTTTCAGGCGGGGATGCCGACGTCAAGGATTATTCCTATCTGGGTCCCACCCCCGGAACGCGCATCGCGGCGATCGTGATGATCGCCGACGCCTCGGAGGCGGCGACGCGCGCCCTTCCCGACCGTTCCCCCGAAAACGTGGAGCGCACCGTGCGTTCCATCATCGAGGAACGCATGGACCTCGATCAATTTGCCGACTGCGACATCACCATCCGCGACCTGTCCGTCATCCGCAAGACGCTCGTGGAGACGCTCTCCGGCGTGCACCATCACCGTGTGGAATATCCCGCCATCCGCTTCAACCGCGAACGGCAGGCGATGAAGGAGGAGGTGCAGGACAAATGATCGTGTTCGATTCCGACCTCCCCGCCGCGGGGCTTGAACGGCTTGCCGCGGCAATGGAGGGGCTGTGGGAGGGGGACGCTCTCGCGGCGGAAATTTTGCTCGTCTCCGAGGCGGAAATCCGCTCCCTCAATGCGCGTACGCGCGGCGTCGATGCCGTCACCGACGTTCTGAGCTTTCCCTCGATGGACGGCATCAAGGGCATGCCCGTCCTCGCCGCGGAACACGGCGAGGAGGTGGACGAAAACGGTAACGTCTTTTTGGGCAGCGTCGTCATCTGTGAAGGGCGCGCGCACGAACAGGCGGAAGAGTACGGGCATTCTTACGAGCGGGAACTGTGGTATCTCGCCGTGCACGGCTTGCTGCACTGCCTCGGCTACGATCATATAACCGAGGCGGACAAGCGGGAAATGCGCGCAAAAGAGGAGAGCGTCATGCAAAAGCTCGACCTTCGCAGGGACGGCTGATCGCGTCATGCGGGAAAAGGGCGCTTGCCGGACATACAGAAAGAATCTTTCGGAGGGAACATGAAAAGCGGAACGGTCGCCGTCATCGGCAGGGCGAATGCGGGAAAGAGCACGCTCATCAACGTCCTGGTGGGGGAAAAAGTCGCCATCGTCTCGCCCAAGCCCCAGACCACGCGGGACAGGATCCTCGGCATCCTGACGCGCGACGGGTATCAGATCGTCTTTGCCGATACGCCCGGCATTTACAAGAGCAGGAACGTCCTGACGCAGGACATGATGAAGACGACGGAGGATACGTCGCATGACGTGGACGCCATCCTCTTCGTGCTCGACGCCCATGCGGGTGTGCGGGAGGAGGACGCGGCGCTCATCAAAAGGTATGCCGCGCTCGGCGTTCCGCTGCTCGTCGCGCTCACCAAGACGGACATCATGCCGCAGGAAAATATTCCCGCCGCGGTGAAGTTCCTTGCGGACGCGGGGGTGGAGGCGGACGTCTATCCTGTTTCGGCGCGCAAGGGGCGCAACCTGAAACGGCTGGAAGCGGGCATCGCCGCCGTGCTTCCGGAGGGCGAGCGGCTCTTCCCGGACGACGTCATTTCCGACAGGAGCGAAAAATTCATGCTCGGAGAGCTCTTGCGCGAGAAGATCCTCCTCAAATATGACGAGGAGGTCCCGCACGGCGTCGCCGTCATCATCCACACCTTCCGGCGGCGGGAGGACGGCGTGTACGAAGTGGGCGCGGACATCGTCTGCGAGAAGCGCGCGCACAAGGCGATCCTCATCGGCAGGCAGGGCAAAGCCCTGAAAGAAGCCGCCTCCTTCGCCCGCACGGACATGGAAAAATTTTTGGGCGGAAAGGTGTTTCTGACGACGTATGTCAAGGTGCGCGAGGATTGGCGGGACAGCGAACGCCTCATCCGGGAGATGGGCTACGGCGAGGAGTAAAGAAGCACACAAAAGTTTTCGGGGCGCGTTCCTTGTTCTTTCTGGCTGAGCGGACAAGGGACTGCGTGTCCCGCACAGGGGGCTGTTCGCGGCGGCGTGCAAGTTTTCGGAAAAGCCTCACATACTGTCCCCGAGGGGGTGGCTATGCGGGAGAAGGACGCGGCGGAGATCGCCTGGGAGCTCTTCGAACACACGGGGAATTTTACCTATTACATGCTGTACAAGCGTCTGAAGTTTGACGGCAGAGGATAAGCGATGGATTTCAAGGCAGACGCGCTGCTGCTGCGCGCGGTCGATTACGGAGAATACGACAGGATCGTGACGCTCCTGACGGCGGAACGCGGCAAGATCGCCGCAACGCTCAAAGGGGTGAAGAAGGCGGGGGCAAAACTGCGGTTTGCCGCCCAGCCTTTTTGTTTTGCCGAATATGTCTTTGCCGCGCGCGGGGGCAGGAACGTGGTGACGTCCGCCTCCCTTTACGACGGGTTTTTCCCGCTCTGCGAGGACGTCGCGCGCTACTATGCCGCCGCCGTCGTCACGGGCGCGTGCGATGCGCTCGCCCTCGAAGGCATGCAGGCGGGGGAGCTGCTCGTCGCCGCCGTCACCGCGCTGGAAAACATCTGCGCGGACGATGCGCTCGCCCTCGTGCGCTTTTTATTGCGGGCGCTTGCCTTTGCGGGCTACCCCGTGGAAGCGGGCGCCTGTCCCGTCTGCGGCAGGCTCCCTGCGGGCAGGATGCGCTTTTCCTTTCCGGACGGCGCGTTCTTTTGCGACGGCTGCCTTCCCGATGCCGTCCCCGCCAGCGAGGGCACCTTTGCCGCCATCCGTGCCGCAAACGGAACGGGCACGGCGTCGGCGGACGGCATTGTCCGCGCCCTGCGTCTTCTGGGGGCGTACTTTGCACGGCAGGTGGGGGCGGAACTGCCCGCGCTTGCACAATATTTGCAGCTTCTGCGTCCGTAAACGGAAAAGAGCTTGACTTTTTTTGCATAATTTTTTATACTTATGGACGTTCGCTCGGAACACATACGGGAGAGAAAACCATGCACATCGAACGGAACAATGCGCTCGTGCTTGCGCACTATTACGCTCCGCCTGCCGTTCAGGCGGCGGCGGACTTCGTGGGCGACAGCTTCGCCCTCGCGCAGCAGGCGGTCAGAAGTGACAAGCCCGTCATCGTCTTTTGCGGCGTCACGTTCATGGGGGAAAGCGTCAAGATCCTCTGTCCCGAAAAGGAGGTCCTACTCCCCGTGCCCGATGCGCGCTGCGCGCTTGCGGAGATGGCGGCGGAACAAGAGATCTTACATATCCGCGAGACGGTGGAGGACCTCGCCGTCGTCGTCTATGTCAATTCTTCGGCGCGCATCAAGGCGCTTGCCGACGTGGTGGTCACCAGCGCCAATGCGGTGAAGGTGGTCTCCCGCCTGAAAGAGAAGAACATCTGTTTTATCCCCGATAAAAACCTCGGCGCGTTCGTGGCGGCGCAGCTGCCGGAAAAGAACTTCATCCTCGGACATGGGTACTGTCCCGTGCACGAGGGGACGACCGTGTCCGAGGTAGAGGCGTCGTTTGCCGCGCATCCGGGCGCCCTGCTGCTTGCGCATGCGGAGTGCCCCGCCGCCGTGCGGGAGCGCGCCGCGTTCGTGGGGAGCACGGCGGGCATGATCGCCTTTGCCGAGAAGAGCGCCGCCCGCGAATTTCTCGTGGCGACGGAGGAGGGCACGCTCTACGAGCTCTCCCGCCGCTGCCCCGGAAAGGCGTTTTTCACGACGCGTGCGGACTTCGTCTGCGCGGACATGAAAAAGGTGACAAAAGCCGCGCTCGACGCCGTCTTTGCGGGCGGGGGAACGCGGGTCGAGGTGGAGGAACGCACGGCGGAAGGCGCGCGCCGCGCGCTCGTCCGCATGCTGGAGCTGGCGCAATGAAGCGGGAATTCCGTGAGACGCTCATCATCGGCGCGGGGGCGGCGGGGCTCAACTGCGCGCTGCATCTGCCCGCCTCGTCCGACGTGCTCGTCGTGTGCAAGGGCGGGCTGAAAGAGAGCGATTCCTTTCTCGCGCAGGGGGGGATCTGCGTTCTGCACGACGCGGAGGACGCGGAAAGTTACTTTGAGGACACGATGCGTGCGGGGCATTACGAGAACGATCCCGCCGCCGTGCGCTGCATGATCGCCCATTCGCGGGAGACCATCGACGAACTCATCTCCTTCGGCGTGCGCTTCGCGCGCGGGGAGGACGGAGAACTTGCCTACACGCGCGAGGGCGCGCATTCCCGTCCGCGCATCGTCTTTCATGCGGACTGCACGGGAAAGGAGATCGCTTCGCATCTGCTCGCCGCGGCATCCAAGCGCCCGAACATCGAGCTGCGTCCCAATACGACGATGGTCGATCTGCTCTTTGCAGAGGACGGGAGCTGTATCGGCGCAGCCGTGCGCGGACGTTCGGGGGAGCTCTCCCTCATCTATGCGGGGAACACCGTGCTCGCCACGGGCGGCGTGGGCGGACTGTTTGCGCACTCCACCAATTACCGTATCCTGACGGGGGACGGCGTGGGCGCCTGCATGGCGCACGGTGTCGCCACCGAACATCTCGACTATGTTCAGATCCATCCTACCACGCTCTACAAAAAGGGGCGGGGCAGGCGCTTCCTCATCTCCGAATCGGTACGCGGGGAGGGGGCGCATCTCCTCAATGCGGCGGGCGAGCGGTTCGTGGACGAACTGCTCCCGCGCGACGTCGTCACGGCAGCCATCCGCAGGGAGATGCGCAGGGAAGGCAGCGACCATGTCCGCCTCGATCTCTCCTGCGTGCGGGGCGGGGAGGAGACGCTGAAAAAGCACTTCCCCGGCATTGTGCGCCGCTGTGAGAAGGAGGGCTACGACGTTCTCAAAGAGCCCGTTCCCGTCGTTCCCGCGCAGCACTATTTTATGGGCGGCGTGAAGAGCGATCTGTGGGGCAGGACTTCGGCGCCGCACCTCTACGCCGTGGGCGAGACGTGCTGCAACGGCATTCACGGAAAAAACAGGCTGGCATCCAATTCGCTGCTCGAATCCATCCTCTTCGCCCGCCGTGCCGCGCAGGACATCGGCGCGGGGAACAGGGCAAAGGGAACGGTGGCGTGGAATCTGACGCAAAAGCAAGCCGCCGCGCTCGAACGGGAACGGCGCGCATGGGTCAAACGGGAGACAAATCATGAAGACGAGTAACACGACGATCAGACTGCATTGGGACGAGCTCATCCTCGCCGCTCTGAAAGAGGACATTCCGTGGGAGGATGTATCGGCGAACGCCGTCATCGGGGAGGATGCGCGCGGACACGCCGACCTCATCGCCAAGGCGGACGGCGTTCTGGCGGGGCTGCCCGTCTTTGCGCGCACGTTCGCGCTTCTGGACGACGCCGCCGAGGTCGTCCTGCATAAACGGGAGGGAGAAGAAGTGCATGCGGGCGAGCGCGTGGCGGAAGTCACGGGCAACATGCGCGCCATCCTTTCCGGCGAGCGCACGGCGCTCAATTTCTTGCAGCGCATGAGCGGTATCGCAACGTACACGCGCGAGACGGCGCGCCTGCTGGAAGGAACGCACACCGTTCTGCTCGATACCCGCAAGACGACGCCGCTGCTGCGTTCCTTCGAAAAATATGCCGTCACGGTGGGCGGCGGGCGCAATCACCGTTTCAACCTCTCCGACGGGGTGCTCTTGAAGGACAACCACATCGGTGCCGCGGGCGGCGTTGCCAATGCCATCCGCCGCGCGCGCGAATACGCCCCGTTCGTCCGCAAGATCGAGGTGGAAGTGGAGACGCTCGAAGAGCTGGACGAGGCACTCGCCGCAGGCGCGGACATTGTCATGCTCGACAACATGAAGGGCGAACTGCTCGCCGAAGCGGTGCGCCGCGCAAAGGGCAGGGCGCAGACGGAAATTTCGGGGAACGTCACGCGGGAGAACGTACGGCAATACGTCGTGCTGGGCGTCGATTATATCTCTTCCGGCGCGCTCACCCACAGCGCCCCCATTCTCGATCTGTCCTTAAAACACCTGAAAGCTGTCTGACGGCAAGCGGCGCATGGGCGCTGCCCGTTTGCGGCAAACGCGCGCCGCAGGATGCCGACAGAAAAAGGCAAGGTCCGCCCTTGCCTTTTTGTTTGCGGAAAAAGCCCCCGCATGTCGTTTGCGGGGGCGTGGTTTTTTATGAAAATTGTGCCGCGGTGAGGGTATAGACGAGCGTGCCGAGGGAATAGATGACGGGGGTCTCCATGCGCAGCATCACGTTCCGGTAGGCATTGTCGGAAGTGCTCGTGACTGCCGCATAGGTCATCTTCTGCGGCTGTCCGGGATTGCTGCCGCTGTAACCGAGCGAGAAGGTGTATGCCGTCAGTTCGTGTTCCTTTGCCGCCTCGTCTCCCACGGAGAAGGTGGATTTGTATGTTTCGGAGGCGGGGGTCGCCGTCATGGAGAGGGTCGAGACGTTGCGGCTGACGGGATTGACGGAGCGGAAGCGCACCGCCGACTTCATATCCAGCCCGCGCATGGCAAAGAGGATCTGTTCGTTGTCGAGATAGGTCCCGCCCCCCGAAAGCTGCACTTCATACGTCTGTTCGTCCCGTTCGGGAGCGGTATACTTCGTCTTGATGGTCGCCTTGGTGCATTCGGTATCGTATTCCGTCGAATAGGTATAGCTGTATTCGTTGCACGCTTTGTCAAGCGTTTCGGGCGCGTACATGGAGGCGGGAATGTGCGAGACGACCGTTTTCGTGCTGCGCACGGGGCGCAGCGCCAGGCGGACATCCCGGAACTCCACATGCGACGTCACCGTGTCCGTATATTCCTTGCTCTCCCCGCCGACGGTATAGACGACGGTGACGGTGAGCGTGGTGTCGAGATGATAGCACGGCTCCGAACTGCTTCCGTCGCCGAGCGCCGTGGACTTCGCCGTGAGGGTCGCGGTGTACGTCCCGTCCTTGTATGTGAGGTAATCGTTGCCGTCCGCCGCTTCGAAGCCGACGGCATAAGTGAGCGTCTCGCGCGTGTTTCCGATGTCGATATTGCCGTCCGTCTGCGCGTACCAATTGGAAGAAAACGCAAGGCCGGGCGTGTTGTCCGCGCATGCGGTCAGGACGAGCATGGGCGCGGCGAGCGCCAGACATGCAAAAGATTTCTTGTTCATTGCAAGCTCCGTTGGGTATCTTTTGCCCATTATAGCACAATTTTTTGCGTTTGTAAAAAATAATCGGCAAATTTACAAGAAATTTTCATGAAATATGCCGCCGATATGCTATAATGGTGACATGATAAAATGTATCTGTGCGCCGACGCAGGACGACGCCCTGCTTGCCCTTGCCCGCTGCGCGGAGGAGAACGAAGCGCGCGGCGAACGCACGCTCGTCTTTTGTGAGGACGCGCTCACGCTGCTTGCCGAGCGCGCCGTGCTGCGTGCGCGCAAGGCGACGTTCCTGACGGAAGTCACCACCTTTGCGCGCTATCTTTCGGGCGCGGGGCGGGCGATCTCCAAGCAAGGTTCCGTCGCGGCGGTCTCCGCCATTTTGTCGGAGAGCGCCTCCCTCGCCTGTTTTTCGGCAAACGCCGCCGAGGCGGTGTACGAGACCATTGCCCAGCTCGCCGCATCCCGCGTGGACGTTGCCATGCTGCGCGCGGGTGCGGAGAAGTCGGAGGGGGTGCTGCGCGCAAAGCTCTTCGACCTCGCCCACGTCTATGAACAATACGCCGCGTTCCTGCGGGAACGGGGTCTGCTCGACGAGAGCGGGTATCTCGCGCTCCTGCCCGAACGTCTGCGCGCGGGCGGCTTGCAGACCGTCCATGTCATCCTGTTCGGGTTCATGTCGTTCACCGTGCAGGCGGCGGAGGGCATCCGTGCCGCCGCGCAGTGCGCCAAGAGCGTCACGGGCATCTTCCCCGCGGGGGATTCCGCCTTTTATACCAACGAGAGCGTGCATGTCTTCTGCGAGGCGTGCGGCGGGGCGGGGGAAGTGCAGACGGTTTGTGTCGGGAGCACGCTTGCGGGGGATGCGGAACATCTGCGCCGCCATCTCTTTTCTCCGGAGGCGCATCTGCTCGCGCCCCGCAGGGCGCAGGCGGTGCACCTCTTCCGCGCGCAGGACGAGGCGGAGGAGGCGCGGCAGGTGTGCGCGCTCATCAAAAAGTATACGGCGGAGGGGATGCGCTATCGGGACATCGCCGTCCTCGTTCCCTCGCAGGAGGCGTTGTCCCCCCTTGAAAAGGCGTTCGAAGCCTTCCGCATCCCGTATTTTGCCGACGTCCGGCGTCCCTTTTCCCGCCATCCCTTCTGTGCGTATACCGCAGCGGTGCTGCGCGCGGTGGCGGACGGCGGGCTGCCCGCCTCGGTGGATGCCGTGGCGGCGAACGTCTGCTTCGGCGAAAGCGACGCATATCGCAACCATCTTCTCAGATACGGCGGCTGGCGGGGCGCCTACCGCAAGGAGATCGCCGCGGAGGACGGCGAGGACGCCGCCGCGCTGTGCGCCTGCCGCGAACGCATGATCGCCGCGCTCGGATGTTTCCCGCGCAGCGGAACGGTGCACGCCTTTACGGAAGGGGTGCGCGCCCTGCGCGCGCTCTGCCGTGCGGACGAGGTGTGCGGGGAGCTCGCCGCGCACTTTGCGGGAGCGGAGCGCGATTTTCTGGCGCTCGACGCGCTCGACGGGCTGCTTGCGGAGGCGGATACCGTTGCGGGCGGCAAGCAGATGACGGCGCGGGAATTCGCCGCGCTCTTTACAAGCAGCGCCGAGGCGCTCAAAAAGGCGATGATCCCCGTCTTTGCGGATGCCGTCTTTGCGGGAGATGCCGCGTCCGCGCGGTTCGCGCGCGTCAAAGTGCTCTTTGTGACGGGAGCGACGGACGCCCTTCCCGCCGCGGGGGAGGACACCGCGCTCATCACGGACAAGGAGATCGGCAGGCTCGGTGCGCGCGGCGTGGATATCCGGCCCGCCATTTCGGTGGTGAATGCGCGCGCGCGGGAGAGCCTTGCCCTCAACGTGTGCGCCTTTTCGGAGGCGCTCTACGTCAGCCGCCCCCTCATGCGCAAGGGGGAGGAGGCGCCCGCGGGCGAGCTGTTTTCCTCCTGCGCGCGGCTCTTTGAAAGCGCGCCCGTGCCCGAGCTCTTTCCCTATGAGTGTTCCGAACGCACGCCCGCGCTCATGTACCTTCTCAGGCAGCGCGCCGCGTTCGAAGAGGGGAAAACGCATGACGAGCGTCCCTTCTCCTCCGTCTGGGCGGCGCTCTCGTCGCGCGGGGAAGCGCTCTCCGTCATCACGGAGAACGGCGAAAAAGCGCCCGTGCCCGCTGCGGCGGAACGGTTTGCGGGCGAGATCTCGCCCACCCTTTTGGAGAGCTATTTCGCCTGTCCCTATGCGGGCTTCATGAAGAACGTGCTGCGCCTGACGGAGCGCGAGGAGCGCGCGGTGCCCGCGCGGGCGGCGGGGGACTTCGTGCATGCGGTGCTCGACCGTGCGGCGCTGCAATTCAACACGCTGCCCGATGAAGGCGCGTGCCGCGCGCTGGCGGAACAGATCGGGCGGGAACTGCTTGCCAACAGGCGCTATGCGGCGCTCGGCGATACGGATGCAGGCAGATATGCGGGCGGGCGGCTGCTCGAAGAGAGCACGCAGGCGGTGCTTGCCGCCTTCCGCGCCCTGCGGCATTCCGCGTTCCGCGTGCGCGGGGGGGAAGTCGCGGTGCGGCTTCCGGAACTCGGATTGCGGGGAAAGGCGGACAGGGTGGACGCGGCAGAGGGGTATGTGCGCGTCATCGACTATAAGACGGGCAGGTTCGATCCTTCGCCCGCGGCATATTATACGGGCAGGAGCTTACAGCTCGAACTCTATCTGCTGGCTGCCGCCCAAGGGGAGCGGCCCGCAGGCGCGTTCTACTTTCCCGCCGAGGACAGGTTCCTGTCCGAGGACGACGCCCGCTTCCGCATGCAGGGGTTTTACGACCGGGACGCCGCGTCCCTTTTCGACCCGGAAGCGGGCAGCAAGAGCGCCTATTTCGACGGCGCCGCCTCGCGCGGGCTGGATGCGGCGGAGTTTTCCGACTTTTTGCGCTATGCCGCGCTCGTCGCGCAGCGCGCACGGGAGGAACTCATGGCAGGGAACGTGACGCCGTCGCCCTATGAGGGCAGTTGCGCCTACTGCGCCTTCAAGGGCGCGTGCGGATTTGCGGGCGCGGAACGCAGGGAACGGGGCGTAAAGTGTGCGGACATCGCGCGCATCGCGGCGCGGGCGCGCGGGGAGGGCGGACAATGAGCGTACATCTGACGGAGCAGCAGCATGCCGCCGTTTCCGCGCGCGGGCACGTCATCGTCTCCGCGTCGGCGGGGAGCGGAAAGACGTTCGTCATGATCGAGCGGCTCGTCTCCCTCATCCTCGGCGGCGAGGACGTGCGCAACATCCTTGCCGTGACGTTCACCAACAAGGCGGCGGCACAGATGCGCGAGCGGCTCAGGAGCGCGCTGCTTGCGGGCATTGCGGCGCGTTCGGGCGCGGAGCGGGAGCGGCTCAAAGCGCAGCTCGCCGCGCTGCCCCTTGCGGAGATCAGCACCATCCACGCATTCTGCGGGCGGCTGGTGCGTACCTATTTTTATGCGGCGGGCGTCGATCCCGCCTTCCGCATTGCGGGAGGGGAGGATGCCGACGGCAAGGAGCTCTCCGCCCGTGCGATGGACGCCGCATTCGAACAGGCATACCGGGAGGACAGCAAGGACCTTGCCCTGCTGCTCGGCGTATACTTCCGCCGCCGCAGGGACGACAATCTGAAACGGCTTGTCGCGTCGGTGCATGCCTACGCGCGCGGCATGGCGGATTATCGGACGCTGCTCGCGGACATGGGTGCCTCCGATCGCTTCGAAGAGGCGTGCGAGGACATCCGTGCGGACGTGGCGGCGCGCGCGGACATGGTGCTCACCTCCCTTGCGGGATACGGACATGTCTATGCTGCGCTCGGCGAAAAGGCTGCGGCGCTCGCGGACGAAGTGACGGAGGGCTGGCGGCGCTTGCAGGCGTGCGGCGGCCTCTTTGCCATGCGGGAGGAAGCGCTCCTTGCGCCCCCGACGGGGCGCATGGTCGTCAGGCGCAACGCCTCGGCGGAGGAACGCGCCGCCCTCGCCTGCCTTTCGGGCGCCAAAAAGCTGCTCGGCGCCGTGCGGGAAGAACTGTCCGCGTTCGCCGAGCGGGAGACGGAGCGGGCGCGCTGTGCGGATGCCGCCCGCCTTGCGGGGGCGCTTGGCAGGATGGCGCTCGCATACGATGCGTATTATGCACAGGAGAAGGCGGACGCGGGCGTGCTCGATTACAACGACCTCGAACATCTCGCGCTGCGTCTTCTGGAAAACGAAGAGGTGCGCAGGGACTTACAGGGCAGGTTCCGCGCCGTGTTCGTGGACGAATATCAGGACGTCAATCCCGTGCAGGAACAGCTCATTTCCCGTCTTGCGGGGGAGGACGTCTTTCTCGTGGGGGATTCCAAGCAGGCGATCTACGGATTCCGCGGCAGCCGTTCGCGCTATTTTACCGAAAAGGCGCGCACGTTCCCCGTTTCGCTCGATCTGTCCGTCAATTTCCGTTCCGCGCCCGCCGTGCTGGACGCGGTCAACCGCGTCTTTGCGCCGCTCGACAGGGACTATGTTCCCATGCAGGGAGGGGAACGGTACGCGGGACACGCGGGGGAAGTGCGGCTGCATCTTCTGCCCAAGGAAAAGGCGGAGCGCACGCCGCCGCAGGACGTGTATTCCGTTGCGGAACATGCGGGGGAGGAGACGGCGGACCCCCTCGGCGAAAAGGTGGCGCGCCTCGTGGAAGAGGAACTGCACAAAACGTGGTTCGACGCCGACGAAGGGCGGGAAAAACAGGTGACGTTCGGCGACATCGCCGTGCTGACGCGCAGGCGGGGCGGGGAGGCGCAGCTCGTTGCGCGGGCGCTCTTGTCGCGCGGCATCCCCGTCACCACGGCGGCGGAGGTCAACATCTGTGATTTCTTTGAGGCGCGCCTGCTCATCGATTGGCTCTCCTATCTCGACAACGCCGCGCAGGACATCCCGCTTGCAGCGGCGCTGCTCTCCGCCGTCGGCGGACTGACGGAGGAGGAACTTGCGCGCGTGCGCCTCTCTCCGGAGGGCGGGACGGGCGCGTTCACGGCGGCTTGCGAGGCGTTTGCGGCGGCGCATCCCGCCGACCCCGTTGCCCGCAAGCTGACGGCATTTTACGCCCGCGCCGCTGCGCTGCGCGTGCATGCGCGCGTGCGGACGGCGGCGGAGGTGATGAACGAGCTGCTTGCCGCGGGGTTGGAGGCGCAGATCGCCGCAAAACCGGGGGGCGAGAGCCGCCTTGCGCGCGTCGCGCGGCTGGTCGCCGAAGGGGAGGGGCTGAGCGTCAACGCCTTCCTCTCCCGCCTGCGCGCCTCGGACTTTACGCTGGGGTTTTCCGAAAGCGGCGGCGAGGATTCCGTCAGGATCGTCACCATGCACGCCTCCAAGGGGCTGGAATATCCCGTCGTCATCCTTGCGGGCACGGACGTCAGGTTCCGCGGCGCGGGCGAACAGGAGGAGGTCATCCGCACGGAACGCTTCCTTGCCGCGCCCAAGGCGTATGACAGGGAGAACAGGATCGCTTATACCACCGTCGTGCGGCGGGCGGCGGCGCTTTCGTCGCTGGCGGAGGAGCGGGAACAGGAACGCAATCTGCTGTATGTGGGCATGACGCGCGCGAAATACCGCCTGCACATCGTCTTCCGCGATCGGGAAGGGGGCGTCCTTTCGCCGCGGCTTGCAATGCGCGGTGCGGAGTTCTTTGATTTCGCCGCCCTCGGCGATCTGTTCGTCTCCGAGGCGGATGCGGAAGGCGCCGCGCCCGCCCGCCGTGCGCTCGCCTACCGCCCGGACGAGGGGATGACGCAGGACGTGCTGCGCGTCTATTGCCGCCCGTATCCCTTTGCGGAAAGTACTTGTCTGCGCGTCAAGAGCTCGGCGACCGAGCTCCTGCGCACCCGCACGGGAAAGTTCCTGCCCGCCGCAGATACGGCGTATCTCGACGCGGACGAACCCTTCACGGGCAAAACGAGCAAGGAGGCGGGCATCGCCTATCACGCCTTTTTGCAGCATGTCCGCTTCGGGGCGGACGCCGCCGCAGAACTTGCCCGCATGGTGCGGGAGGGGGCGCTCACCGCGCAGCAGGCGGCGCTTTTGGAGGTGGAACACCTGCGCGCCGTTCTGGAACTGCCCGCCCTGCGGGAGCTTCCCGCCAAGCGCGTGCTGCGCGAACAGACCTTTTTGATGCGGCTTCCCGCTTCCGAAATGACGGCGGGCGCGCCGGAGGACGAGATCGTGTTCCAGGGCGCGATCGACCTTCTCACGGAACAAGACGGGACGTATGAGGTCATCGACTATAAATATTCCGTGCTCTCCGACGCGGCGCTTGCCGAAAAGTACGCCGTGCAGATCGCACTCTATAAAAAGGCGGCGGCTTGCGTGACGGGCACGGCGGAGAAGGACGTGCGCGCGCGCATCGTCAACATTGCGCGCTGCCGTGAGATCGTCATGTAGCAAAGGCGCGGTTTTCCGACAGAATGTGAGGTATTTTTCCGCCCCTAAAGGGGTATCATGAACGGGAGGTGACGTTATGGAGCTGTTTCTTGCCATACCGGACGCGTTGCAGGCGTGTCCCGATTGGGTGGTGTTCATTCTGCTGCCCGCACTCGAAGCGGCGGCTGCCGCGCTCTTTACACTGCTGGGCGGGCGGCGCGCCTATCCCGCCGTGTCCGTTGCGCTGGGCGGGGCGGGGTTCGTGCTGCTGTGCAGCCGCGATGCGCTTTCGGCGGCGTTTGTCTACGGCGGCTTGTTCGCCGTGCTTGCGGCGCTCCTGCGCCTGCTGTTCTTCTGCCCGACCCTTCCCGGAAGGAAGCGGCGCACTTCGCGGGAGGAGCGCATCTATCAGAAGTTCCGCGGCGAACCGCTTGCCGCCGCGCCTTACGCGGCGCAGCCCGCCTTTGAACGCTGTTTCGGGGAGGAGGCGCCCGCCGAGGCGCCGCCCGAACTTTCGCATGCGCTCTCCCTGCTGCAAAAGCTGCAGCGTGAAAAGCTCACCGCCGCCGACCGTCTGGAAGCGGATGTGCTGATGCGCAGCGTTTCGGCGCTCAAATGCCGCACGCTCGATGAAACGGAGCGCGGCGTCCTCAACGACTGTCTTGCCTCCGTGCTCAAACTGACGGCAAAGTATAAGCTGTAACGGGCGGTCGGGGCGTCATTTTGCGGAAGGAAAAACCACGTGCCATGCACGTGGTTTTTCCTGTTCGGGGGACAGACCGTGCGCGGTCGGCACCTCGCCATGGGATTCTCGCGCTCCGCGGCTGCGCCGCTCAGATCGGAATGACGGATGGGGGCGGCAAAGCCGCGCCTTCGGAGGGCATGGGGCATCCAAAAAGCCGTTGTGCGGAAGCACAACGGCTTTTTCTGTGAGGTCTTCCGATCGGGGAAGGGGAATGCGTCCCCGCGGTCCCGTTATGCGGCAGGCTGCTGCGTGCTGTCCGCGAGAAGACCGCTGACGACGCTTGCGTAATGGTCATACATGTCGCCGAAATAATTTTCAAACACTTCAAAGTCGCTCTGCTGCTCGTCCGTGCCGTCCGTTCCGTCCGCTTGCGCGGCGCTTTCGGCAGATTGCAGCGCCTCGTACTTTTCCTGTACGGTCGCCCAAGCCGTCTGAATGTCTTCCAGCATGGCAGCTTTGTCTTCCTCGCCGGCGATCTGATAGCCGATATAGTTGACCTGCACGGAGAGCAGGGCATCCACAAGCTGCTGCGCGGTTGTGTTGTCCGGGAAGAGAAGCTGTTCCGCAAAGACGTTCAGCCCCTCATGCAGGAAGTTGTTGCCGTCGATGAGCAGGAACGCCTGTTGCAGCTGCTCGGTCATATCGTCGTCATAGAAAGCTGCAAGCAGGGCGGCGATGTTTTTTGCGTTGAATGCAAACTGACGGCTGACCTCCTCCGCCTTCACTGCGGCGTCCGCATCGGGGTCGTCTTCCTTGTCCTCCGGTGCATAGGGGTCGGTGACGACTCCCTGCGTCATCAGGCTTGCGATCGCCCAGAAGTAGTTGTCGTATGTTTTCAGGAAGTTGCGCAGCGGCTGATAGTCATCCAATTCATACGTCGCCTTGTCAAAGCCGAGGGAGTTGAGATACAGCGCATACTTGCCCTCATACAGATAGGAGAAGTATGCGAGCGTGCCGGTCTCCATACCGCCGACCGGCATGCCGTTGTATACCGCCATGACGTCGGAATTGCTCCCGTATGTCGAAAGGAAGTCGGTGGAAAGTTCTTTGTAGTGCTCGTAGGAAGCAAGGTAGTTGACATAGAGCGGAACGCTGAGCCCGAGATCGGCAAGCAGACCGTCGATGTAGGATTCCGCAACATTGAGCACCGTGATGGAATCGGTCAGCGCGTCGATGTCGGCTTGCTGCTTCGAGGTCAGCTCCTCTTTTTGTGTTTTCAGCTGCCAGGTTGCGCCGTACTCATCCTCCACGGGCTTGTCGTCGCCGTCAAGGATTTTTTCGAACGTATTCCATCTTGCGAGCTGCGTTTGGTAGAACGTGCCAAACAGGGTGTTGAATGCGGTGTAGGCGGTCCCCACTTGGTTCCATCCGTCATACGTTGAGATAACGGTTTCCATGGTGTTGCAGAAGCCGTTGAAGTCGCTGTTGAGATAGAATTCCAGCGCGAGCATCATGTCGGCAAAGAGGGTATAGACTGTATTGCCCGCCTCGGTGTCGTCGGCTACCTGCTGCTCGATCTTGTCTGAAAAACAGAGATAGATAAAGCGGGTGAAGTCGGAATAGAAGTTGTCGTTTTCATCCGGATAGAGCGCAACGTTCGGTGTGCCGTTGACATATTCGTAGTTCATCGAACGGATGAAGTAGATCTGTTCGGCGGGTTTGAGGGCAAGGAACGCCTCGAACATTTTTTGCGTCTTGGTCGCAAATTCGTCTTTTGCCGTATATTCGGGGTCGGCGTCGGCTGCGAGCCAGATCTCGATGTATTGCTGCCAGAGTGCGGCGACCTTGTCGTCATACGCTGCGGCGTCGAGCAGGTCCAGATAGCCGCTTGTCCCGCTCAGCATGCTCGTCAGCGCCGAACCGAAGTACTGCGTAAACAGGAACATGTACATGTCATCTTTGCCTTTGTACTGCGTAATGAAGTCCTCGCTCTTTTGGACGGCTTCGTTGTACAGATAGATGAAGAGCGTGCTCTCGTAGATCGGTTCCGGGGATGCCATGGAGCCGCTCAGGAACAGCTGTATCTGCGTTCCGTTTTCAAACCATGAGCGGATTTCTTGGAGGGGCTGCGGGTCGATGCACGGGTGCAGATCGTCGATGCGGCTTCTGGCGGTTTTCTCGGCGTCCGAATCCTTCTCGGCTACGGCTTTTTTCAGCATCTGATAGTAATACCGATAGACCCCTTCGAAGAAGTCGCCTTTCTTGCGCTGGTACTCCGTGTCGGCCTCCGTCCATGCGTTCATCATCTCGTAGATGCTGAAACCGCCCGCCATGTCGATCGCAAGCTGGTCCGTCCAATCCTCTTTCTGATAGGAGCGGCTGCCGATCTCCGTGACAACGCGCTCATAGATGCCGTCCGCCCCCTCGACGTTGGTCTTCAAGGCATCTTCCGTTTTGCCTTTTTGATAGGCGTCGATTGCCCAACCGAGCACGTCCTGCACGGCGATGAAGTATTCGGTCGTGGGGATGAGGTCGGCAAGTTCGGTGATCTTGATCCCGTATCCGTCCTCGTAAGTCTCGCCGTCCGCGGACCCCGTATAGAGCAGGGTATCGGAGAGCAGCCCGACGTAGAGGTGGTTGAGCATCTCGGAGTAACGAAGAAGCGTTTGAAGGTCGGAATCCGGCTTATTGTCGTTCTGCGTTTTCAGAATGTCAAGTGCCGTCTGAGCCTCTTGCAACGTATCGCAGGTGTAGGTGATGGCGGCGTATTCGTCCACCGTGAAATAGTCTTTGAACGCGCTGTTGACGGTGCTGCGCCAGGTGTTGTAGCCGTGTATGACGGCGATGCGCGCAACGGCGGCAAGTTCCTCTGCCGTGATGTAAGAGGCTTCGTCGTCTTTCATACCAAGGTAGCTTTCAAACATCTCGACGGCGTCCGTCTTCATCTCCTCCGTCGTATTGGCGGGGAACACCATGCCGGGGTTTTGCGCCGTGGGCTGTTTGTAGCAGTTCCAATCGAGCCCTGCAACGGTCGCGGCAAAGTCCTTGAACTTGGAGACATCGCTGTAAGAGACGGTGATCTGATAGCTGCCCACCGCGTTCCCGCGGTAGAAGACTTGGATGGTCTGCTCGACGTCGTCTGGCTGATCCTTGTTGACGGCGGTAGGGTCAAAGCCCGTTGCCGTCAGCTTCTCGGCGGTGACGACGCGCTGCGTCGTCTTATCGGGCGAGGCGAGGCGGGCGGATGCGCCCGTTAAGTCAAGTTCGTCCGCCGCCTGATGGCTGCCGTATTCCTTTTTCAGAGATGCAGAAGTGTCGTTGAACGTGATGACCGGCGTCACGACGCTGATGTCGAAGGCGCCCTCGTAGTGCTCGCCGTTCTTTTCGTAGGCGGCGCCGACGGTGAGCGTTTCGGCGGGTTTTGCGGTGTCGAAGTTCGTCAGCGTCAGTGCGGGGTCGTCCGCTTGTACGTTGAAGCGGGTGCCGTCGTCTTTGGTGACGGTGAGCAGAGGGGAGGCGTCGGAAAACAGTTCGCCCGTGAAGTAGACATACGTCTTCTGTGTGCTGAAACGGGGCACGACGGTCACCTTGAACTGCACCGACTGTCCGCCGTAGGAGATGGTCAGCATCTGTTCGCCGAGCGTGTTTTTGTCATAGCCCTCGATGGTGACGTGCTCGTCGTTGAGCGGAACGGGGGTACCGTCTGCCAGAATGGAACCGACGGAGCGGTTGAGGTCGGTGCCGAGCACATAGGTGTTCTGCGGCATGTTACGGCTGTTGACCGTGACGGTCTCCGCCTTCGGGCTGCATCCCGTAACGGCGAACAGTGCGCCGAGCAGCAGCAAAAAGGCGGCAATGCCGATGAGCAAGCGTTTTTTCATAGTGTACTCCTGTATCGAACGCGGCGCGCGCCGCGCGGTTTTTTAAGCGTTGTACCAGACGGGATAGAGTGCGGTGCCGTCCGGCAGGGAGAGGAGGTCCTGCATGGTATACACGGCGTCACCGCCCGCGCGCGTTGCCCAGCCGGCAAACGTGCCGCCCGCGTGCACGGGCGCCGAAAGCTGCGTGACGGCGGTCATGTTCACGATGTTGCCCGTCGTAAAGCCTGCAAGTTCCCCGTTCGCCGAGAGCGTGCAGCCGTAGACGACGGGACGGTAGGAGGAATTCCAGCGTAGCTGCCAGCCGCTTTGGTCTGCGGCGGCGTCCGTGTAGACGGTCAGGTTCCTGCATCCGAAGAAGGCGTGCGTGCCGACGGACGTCACGCTCGCGCGCAGGACAAGCCCGCCGAGCGCGGTGCAGCCGCGGAACGCCTGCGTGCCGACGGACGTCACGCTCGCGGGGATCACGACGTCCGTGAGCGACGAACAGCCGAGGAAGGTCTGCGCGCCGATCGCCGTAATGCTGCCCAGCGTGACGCGTTCGAGGGACGCGCAGCGGTAGAAGGCGTAATCGCCGATCTCGGTGACGCTTTCGGGCAGGAGCGCCTCTTTGAGCATGGAACAGCCGTAGAAGGCGCGTTCGCCGACGGAGGTCAGCTTGCTGCCCGTGAATGTGGCGTCCACCAGCGCGCCGCAGCCGTAGAAGGCGCGTTCGCCGATGGTCTGCACGTTTTCGCCGAAGGTGACGCTCCGCAGGGCGTTGTTGTAAGCAAATGCCTTTTCGCCGATGGTCTGCACGCCGTCGCCGAGTTCAAAGGCGGTGATGCCGACTTCAAGCTCTTCCCCGTTCCCCTGCATGTGGGATGCGCCGCAGCCGTAGAAGGCGAAATCGCCGATCTCGGTGACGCCTGCGGGGATGGCAAGGACCTTCATTTCCTCATCTTCTGCGGCAAGGGGGCAGCGGTAGAACGCGCTCTTGCCGATCTTCGTCAGCGCGGCGGGCAGCCCGTCGACCATTCGCAGCACACCCTCCTCGTCTTTTTCGCGCGTTTGCACCTTGGTGAGTGCGGTGCAGCCGTAGAAGGTGTATTCGTCGATGACTTTCAACCCGCTCGGCAGCACAATGGCGGCGAGCTTCTCGCTCTTCTGAAAGGCGCCTCTGCCGATGATCTCAACGCTTTCGGGGAGGGTCGCACCCGTGATGAAATCGCAGTCATAGACGGCGTAGTCGGCGATGCCGCGCAGCGTAAAGCCTTCCACGGGCTTGTCATTTTCGTCCGTCTTGTCCGTGGACAAGTTTCCTTCAAAGGTGTCCGCCTTACATTCCACCAGCCAGTCGTCCGCAAACACTTCGCGCGGGGCGTTCTTGTAGATGCCGCTGCCGTGGAAGGCGTAGGTGCCGATGTGCGTGACGCTTTGGGGCAGGTCGATGTCCGTCAGCAAGGTGCAGTTCTGAAAGGCATAGCTGCCGATGTCCGCAAGATTGCTTGCGCCGAGCGCGGGGTCGGAATTGCTGCCGCCGTTTGCGCCGAGGATGGCGGTCTCAAGCGCCGTGCAGCCGTCAAAGGCTTTTTCGCCGATCGTCTGCACCCGTTCGCCGAGGAGGAATGCCGTCAGGCTGACGCAGTCCTTGAAGGCGTTTGCGCCGATGTGTGCTACTTGGGTGTCTGTAAGGTTGATCTGCGTGATGGCGGAGCCTTGCAGGGCGCCGTCCGCAATGCCGACGGTCTCCGCTTTGGCCGTGACGCTGTTTTCGGAGCTTGTTCCGAGCAGCCAGCCGCCGAGATAGAAGTTGTCGTCCTCCCGCGTGACGGCGGGAAGATAGGTCTTTCCGCCTTCTTCTGAGGCTTGGACGAAGGCGTCTTTGCCGACGCGCGTGACGCTTTGGGGAAGGGAGACGGTTTGAAGGGCGGAGCCGAAGAACGCTTTGTCGCCCACGTCGGTGAGCGTCTGCGGGAGAGAGACGGTTTGAAGGGCGGTGCAGCCCTGAAAGGCGTTTGCGCCGATGGAAGTCACGCTTTGTAAGCCGACGTCCGCAAGGGCGATGCAGTTCTGATAGGCGCTCTCCGGCAGGGCGGTGACGCCGCCGACGTCCGCTTTGGCAAGCGCCTTGCAATCGGAAAACGCGCCTGCGCCCAATTGCGTCACGTTTGCGGGGAGCACCGCTTCGCCGAGCGCCCAACAGCCGGCAAACGCGCTCTCGCCGATGGAGACGAGCCCCTTGCCGAAGGTCACCGAGGGCAGCACGCGGCAGTAGGAAAATGCCTGTTCGCCGATCGTGATCAGGCTGTCGGGCAGGGCAAGCGTGCCCGTCAATTTACGGCAGTTGGAAAATGCCTGTTCGCCGATTTCCGTCAGCCCTTCGGCAAGGCGCAGGCGTTCGAGGTTGGTACATCCCGCAAATGCCTGTTTGCCGATCTCTCGGACATTCGCGCCGACGGAGACGGAGGTGATGCTGTTGCTGTTGAAAAACGCCTGTTCCGCAATGCCCGTCACGGGTAAGCCGCGGTAGATGTCGGGGATGACGATGTCCCCCTTGGCAAGCCCTTGTCCCGTGACCGTAAAGGCGGTGTTGCCGTTGGTGACTTCGAGGATGAGCCCCGATTCGTGCTCCCGCACGAAGGGGACGCCTGCCGACCACGCGGAGTCGCCGTGCGTGCCCGAACCGCCCGCCACAGCCTTCACATACAGCGTATAGCTGCCTTCGGCAAGCCCGTCGAGCGGATAGCTGTTGTCGCTTCGGTCCACTTCCTGCACGCCGTCTTCGCCCTCGATGCGGACGGTATAATAGCCTGCGTCCGCCGCATCCGGACCCCAGACGGGGTTCCAATACAGTTTGAGTTCAACGGCATCCACATTGACGCCCGAAGGGGCGGGAAGCGCCGGCTTGCAGGCGGTGAGCAGAACGAGCATTCCGCACAGCACGATGCTGAAAAGCAGATAGGGAAGGCGCAGCCGTTTACGAGCGTTCATGTCCGCCTCCTTGTGCTGCCGTTTCTTTGCGTTCCTTTCTTTCACGCAGGATCTCGTGCAGCCACTTGAATTTGAATTTGCGCACGGCAATGTCCAGAAGGACGCACACCATGATGACGATCAGGAAGGTGAGGGCGGGATCGAACGTCTTGCGGACGAATTCTTCGAAGGAGGCAAAGATCTCCACGGGGTCCGCGATCGCCGTTCCGCCGCCTCTTTGCGCAAGGGAGGCAAGAAAGCGCTCGCCCTCG
This sequence comes from uncultured Clostridia bacterium, assembly GCA_944343275.1. Lineage (GTDB taxonomy): Bacteria > Bacillota > Clostridia > Christensenellales > Borkfalkiaceae > Gallimonas. The sequence goes on from CALVMH010000013.1 coordinate 32,998, forward strand.
CCGTCCTCGTGGATGGCGTCGTATTCCTCCGAATAGGAGAACGTCTTCGTGAGCACGACGTCGGAGAGCACCACACCCTGCGCGTCCACCTTTTCGATGACGATCTCGTAGACGCCACGGATGAGGACGGTGAAGTCAAATCCCACGTTGTTCCCGACGGACGTCACTTCCACGCCGTTCGGATACATGCTCTGTGCGTCTGCGGAGATCGCACGGACCGTCACGCGCACCTGTTCCCCCTCCGCACAGTCGGAAAAGACGTTGAGGCGGGTGGAATAGTTATCTTCCTTTTGCTCGATGACGAAGTCGAGCGTGTCGGGATCGGGCGGCTGCATCGGGGCAAGGCTCTCGGAAATGTTGCCAAAGAGCGTGCTGCCGAGGTTGTCCGCTAAAAACGTGTCGATGCCCGTGCCCAGAAAACTGCCCACATTGCCCGCGCCGAACTTCCATGCCGCATAGACGGGGAGATAGCCGTATTCGAGGGGAACGACCACGTTTTCGTCGTCCTTGGCGCGCACCCCGTAGTAGCCCGTCAGGGTGGGGAAGGTGGCGGAGACATCGATGTCGCGGAAGATGGAGGTGCGGTCGCCGACGGTGGGGGAGTATTTGATGCCGTCCATGAATTCGGCAAGGGGGACCGCTTCCAAATCTTGTCCGAGCAGCGAGGAAACTTCGCTGTAATCGTCGTCGCCGGATGCGACGTTATAGTGCTTGCCCTGTCCGCGTTCGGCGGTCTTTTCCATTATGGTGTAGCGCGAATCGTTTTCGGACAAACCGAGCGTGACGACGGACATGCTGACGCCGCGTTCCACGTTGCGGTCGATGTACTTTCCGTAGGTGTTGTCGTCGTTGTCGTCCGTCGCTTCGAGGTGGTCGGAGGGGTCGCCGTCCGTGATGAGGATGATGTGCTTTCTGTCCGCATCCGTCGCGGCGAGGGCGATGCCCGCGCGTTCGATGGCGCCGGAGAACACCGTTCCGCCCGTGCCGGAACCCTCTCCGCCGCCCGTCGCCCTGAGGCGGTCGATGGCGGCAAGGATGTCCTCCTTGCGCGACATGGGCAGCACGGACGCCTCTTCCGAGGCGCTTGTCGTAAAGGTCATCACGCCGCAGTAGTCCTGTTCGGAGAGGGAGTTTTCGACGATGCTTTCCGCGCCGTCGAGGGCGGCGCGGAACCGTCCGCTGCTCATGGAGCCTGAGGAGTCCACGACGAGCATGACGGCGACGGGCGGGCTGTCCTCAAAGACTTCGACGGGCAGCATCTGCTGCAGCAGCGAGCCCTTCATGTCCTCGCGGTTGTAGGCGTGCGGGGTGGTGACGTTGCCGACGGTGTCGTGCTCGCCGCCCACCGTCAGCATGCTGCCGCCGAGTTCGTGCACATATTCATAGAGCGCGGCGTCGAAGTGTTCGTCCACCGATTTGAGGTCTCGGTTGGAGATGTTGACGAGGATGACCTGCTGATAGGCGCACAGCTCGCGCGATGTCTTGGGAATGAGGTCGCGGTCGTCGTAAATGTGCCTGACGTCCGGGAGGTAGCCGTTCGTCATGAGGGCACTTTCAATGCCATTCGATTCGCCCTCGATGCTTTCGAGGATGAGGATGCCGTCAAACGCCGAGATGTCGAGATAGGTCTGACAGACGTTGTTGTTCGCCCAATGGTCGTTGTCGCTTTTGAGTTCGAACCACAGATCGTGCGCCCCGTCCGTCTGAAAGGTATGCGGAACGGTGATCGTCTGTTCTCCCTTTTGCAGGGTGGCGCTGATCGCGGTGTCCGGCGTCGTGTTGTCGTAGAGGGTGACGGTGACGAGGGTGGGCGCGTCGACGGAGCTTTCCACCGTCAGATGCAGGTCCACTTCCACGTCGGGGACGACGCGCTCCGCAGGGAGCGTCACGCCCGTGATCTGCACTTCGCCGTGCGCTTCGCCGGGGAAGGAGACGGTGTCGATCTTGATCCCGCGCGCCGCAATGAGTTCGGCAGCCGTCATCGCATCGCTGTCCGTTTCCAGCCCGTCCGACAAAAGAACGATCTTTGCGGTGCGGGGATTGGTAAATTGCTGCGCGGCATATTCGAGGGCGGCGGCGATGTCGGTCGCCGTGGTGTCGAGCTTTTCGCGCTCCGTTGCAGAGTTCTTGATGCTCAGGTATTGGCGGTATGCCTCGCGTGCGTTATAGGTGAAGGGCGCCGCCTGTGCGGGACGGTATCCGAAGGGGATGATGCCCATTTTGTAGTCGTTGCCGCAGAGGTTGGTGATGGTCTGGACATATTCGTCCTTGACGTCTTCCTGCTCCTGATTGCTGTCCGTGATGTCCACGAGGATGAGAAGTTCGTTTTCGCGGTTGGGCACGGTATACGCAAAGGACATGCCTGCGATCAGCGTCACGCACAAAACGACCGCCAGGGCGTGCAGCGTGACGGAGATCACGCGGTTGCGCGTCCTTCGGAACTTCTTCGGAATGCGGAAGAAGGGGATGAGCGTGCATAAAAGTGCCGGGATGAGCAGGAACAGCAGCCACGGGTGTTGGAGAGTGATGGTAAAATCTTGCATAGCCCGTTCCTTATATTATAGATTTTCGCGCGCGTGCAGGAACCATTCCGTCACAAGCAGAATGAGCGCTGCACAGGCGAACCAGATGGCAAGTTCACGGACGCCCTCCTGCGCGGCGTCGTCCGAATAGATGGCGGGAAGGCGTTCCTCGGTGCGGAAGAGGTTGCTCTCGGCGGCGGGGATGTGGACATAGAACTGATCCACCACGGTCGCGCCGCGCATATCCGTCTGTGTCACCGTGTAGTTTCCGGGCTGCTGCGCGAGGTACTGCGCGGGCAGCAGGTCCGGCGTTACGGTCTCCGAATTGGGCAAGAATATCTTGAGGTCCTCGCCGCGAGCGTTGACGGTCACCGTCTCGCCCACTTCAAAGGCGTGCCCGGAAAGCGTTACGGGGAAGAAGTAATCGAAGAGGTTGTACATCATGAGGGGGAAGGCGGGCACCACGCTGAAATCGGCAAGCTCGAAGTTGAGCGCCAGCACCGCCGCTTTGAGCTGCGCCTCCTTCCGGACGAGCAGGATGGGGTCGCCGTTGAGATATAAGAGTTCCGAATATCCCTCCGAGGGAAGAATGGCGCGGTATTGCGTGATGATGTTGGGGATGAACGAAGGATCGATGTAGCGCGTCACGGGGTGCGTTTCACCCAGCGTCAGAAGGACGTTGTCCGTCGAGACGTCCACGAGGGAGCCGAGGCTCAGCCCGCTGCCCTCCGGCGACGCATTCGGATCGACAAGCAGCACCGCGCCGTCCGTGGGGAGCACGGCGGGCATCGTGTGTTCGAAGATGTAAAAGTCGAAACCGCTGGTCGCGGCGTTGTCGGGGGAACTTTGCGTGATTTCGATGTTCCAATGCTTGCTCTTGTTGGAGCGCAGGCGGTAGAGCACGGTCCAGATGAAGTTCTCGTGCGCGCTGCTCGCATACTGCACTTTGAGCGTGGGGCGCGTTCCGCCGTAGACGTTGAAGGTGTTGTCGTCCTGAAAGCTGTCCTCTTCGTCGACGGCGACGTTCATCGAGTCAAAGGAGACGATCGCCGCGCCGCTGCCGTTGAAATCCGCCGCAGCGAATTCGATGGTCTTTTCGGGTTCGAGGTCTGTGAAATACTCCGTCTTGCTCGCGCGCAGGGTGGCGGCGGCATTCCCGTTCACGCCGTAGAGCGTGCAGTAGACGGTCACGGGTCTTGCCGCGCCGTAGCACGCCGCATCCACCGTAAAGGTATAGACGTTGTTGTCGGAGAGCACGGGGGCTGCGTCGAGGATGGCGGCGTTCCATTCGCCTTCCGTGCGCATATCGACCACGCGGAACGCCCCTGTGTCGAGGTATTCCGTCGCCGTATACAGCAGCACCTGCGCCTTCGGGTTGAGGGCAAGCACCTGACGGGCAAGCTCCGCGGCGCCCTCGATGTCCGCGGCGCCGTAGCCGCACTGCGTCTCGGACAGGGCAAGGAGATGTTCGTCAAGCTCGTCCTTGTCCTCCGCTTCCAGGCGGGAGAGCCCGTCGGCGAAGTGCGCTTCGTCGTCCGCGAGAATGACGGAGAACACGCCGTCCGCGGCGTCGAGCGTCGTGCGGGCAAGCGTGCCCGCCTCCTCGACCGCCCGTGCATAGCGGCTCTTGCCGCCGTGAGCGGCGCGCATGCCTGCGGAGGCGTCGATAATGGCAACGACTTCGTTGTCCGACGTCTGCGCCGCCGTCACAAGCGCGGGCCGCGCGATCAGCAGGGTCAGGCAGATGAGCAGCAGCAGCTGGAAGATGAGGATGAGGATGTTGCGCAGCTTGCTGACGGGAATGCGTTTTTTCCTGTATTTGAAACTCAGCTTCCAGATGTAGGTGCTGGAAACGAGCTTTTGCTGGTAGTTGGGGCGGAGGATGTAGATGATGAGCAGCGCCGCAAGCGATACAAGCCCCAGCAGCCCCAAGGGGAGTAATAACGTCATTGCAATAACCCGGTTTTGAGTAGTTCGCCGAAGAGGACTTTTTCGATGGGGACGTCGCACCGCACGGCGGCATAGCCCACCCCGCGCGAGGCGCAGAACGTTGTAATGCCTTCCAGAAAATCATGCAGCGCCTCTTCGTATGCCTGCTGCATGCTGCGCGTGATGCGCACTTTCATGTTGCGTTCGTCGAGCACGTCCTCCGACTCCGCGTCGATAAGGCTCACCCTGCCCGAATACAGCGGCTCCGTCTCTTCGGGCGTCAGCACCTGCACCAGCAGTACCTGACGGTTTTTGAAGCACAGATAATCCACCGCCTTGCGCCAATCGCTGTCGGTGAAAAAGTCGGAAATGATGACGCTCAGCCCGTTCCCCTGCGAAACGTCCGCCCCGCCGAGGATGCCCTGCGCAAGGTCCGCTTCGCTGCCGAATTCCAGCGTGTCGAAGTCGCTGACGGCGCGGAAGAAGGCGTTTTTGCCGACGATGACGCCGTATGGATCGTCCGAGGCGGCGCCGCGGATAAAGTGGTAGCTCAGTTTGTCCATGTTGTGCACGGACAAAAATCCGAGGGCGGCGGCAAACGCCACGGCATAGGCGCCCTTTTTGGGGTTGGCTTTGCCCATCGAGGCGGAACAGTCGAGATAGATCTGCGTGTGCATCTGCCGTTCGTCGGTGAACAGCTTCAAAAAGTACTTTTCAAAGCGGCTGAACAGGTTCCAATCGATGCGGCGGATGTCGTCGCCGAGCATGTATTCGCGGTAGTCGGCAAATTCCACCGTCTGACCGTATGTTTTTACGAGATGTTTTCCGCCGAAAAACCCTCTCAGGTCGCTGCGCAGGTTGAGCGCGCACGTTTCGAGACGGCTGAAAAAATCATCGTTCAGAAAGGAGACCGCCATTATTTTTTCCCGAAACGCTTCTTCTTGGGCGCTTCTTCCGCAGCGGCGGGCGCGGCGGCTTTCGCGCCGTCCGTGCCGAACCGTCTGCTCACCTCGTCCACGATCATCGAAATGACCGCATCGGGCGACACGCGCTCTGCGATGGCTTCGAAATTCATCTTCATCCTGTGGCGCAGAACGGGATAGGCAAGTTCGTTGACGTCCACATACGCGACGTTGTAGCGCCCCTTCATGAGCGCCTTCACCTTCGCCGCCGAAATGAGCGCCTGCCCCGCACGCGGGCTTGCGCCGAGGCGGATATACTTTTTAGCCGCTTCCGAGGCGCATTCGCTGTCGGGGTGCGTTGCGGAACACAGCATCATCGCATACCGCATGACGTCCTCCGCAACGGGGATCTGATTCGCCGTTGCGCGCATTTCCAGCAGTTCTTCCCCGCTGCAAGCCGCCTCCGAGACTTCCGCCATCGTCTTTTGCGTCATGTCCACGATGGACATCAGCTCGTCCAGGCTGGGGTTGGGCACGATGAGCTTGAACATGAAGCGGTCCATCTGCGCCTCCGGAAGGGGATACGTTCCGTCCTGCTCCACGGGGTTCTGCGTGGCAAGCACAAAGAAGGGCTCGTTCATGCGCCGCGAGACGCCCATGACCGTCACCGTGTGCTCCTGCATGGCTTCGAGGAGCGCCGACTGCGTCTTGGGCGTCGCACGGTTGATCTCGTCCGCGAGGATGATGTTGGAGAAGACGGGACCGGGCTGGAATTGGAAGGTGGAGTTGCCCTTGTCGTCCTTTACGATGATGTTGGTGCCCGTCACGTCCGCGGGCATCAGGTCGGGCGTGAATTGGATGCGCGAGAAGGGCAGATCGAACACCCGTCCCAGCGTGCGCACAAGGCGCGTCTTGCCGACGCCCGGCACGCCTTCCAAAAGGACGTTTCCGCCCGCGATCATGGCGATGACCGTGCCTTCCACCACTTCCTGTTGCCCGATGACGTCCCGCCGGATCTGCGCGAAGATGTTTTCGCACTGCTTGCTGAATTTCAAAATGCTCTGTTCTGTGATCATTGCCGAAAGTGTTTCCTTATAGTATTTTTATAGATTGTTGAAATAATCTTCGACGAATTGCAGAAGGTCGGAGGGGATCTCCTGATTGTTCTGCACGAATTGCATGGCGAGCTGATAGTATGCGTCGAACACGTCGCGGTAGTCGGTGCTGCCGTCGATGATGACGCCGGTGTCCGACCAGCCGCCGCCCGAACCCTGACCTTGTCCTTGCCCGTCGCCCGCGCCCTCTTCGCCGCCGGAGCCCTGCCCGGAGCCTTCGCCGTGGGCGCCGTCGCCGTCGCCCTGTCCGCCGTCGCCCTGTCCGCCGGAGCCTGCTCCCGCGCTCTCGTCGGGGTTGGGAGCGTCCGCGTCCTGGTCGCCGTCGGTGTCTTTGTCGATCTCCGTTCCGTCGCCCTCCTCGGGGATGAGGCTTTCATCCTGGCGGAAGATGGCTGTCACCGTCAGGTCCGCCGTGACGTTGAGGTCGGTGCGCGTGTCGCTCGTGTTGCCGTCGCTCCAACGCAGGAAATACCAGCCGAGCTCTTCGTCTTCGGGGGAGACGACCGCCTGCACGGTGACGGCGTTCTCCCCGCGGGAGAGGATCTGTTCCGTGACGGTCGGGTCGTCGCTTCCGGAGGCGTCCAGAATTTCCCCGTCCCCTTCGGTGAGATAGGTGACGGTGACGAACTGTTCGCGCTCCGGCGTGACGATGCCCGGGGAGGGAATGGCGCCCGCGTCCGTCAGTCCGTTGACCGTCGTCATCGCAATGCCCGCAACGAGCACCACGCCCATGACGATGGCTGCCGTCTTTCCGATGGCAAAGAAGGGGAAGGAACGTTCCACTTGCTGCTTCGGGACGTTTTTCAGCGTCGATGCCGCGTCTGCGCGCTGCAATGCCGCCATTTCGGAATTGCTCCCGCGCAGTTCCATCATGGTGACCATGCGTTCTTCCAGCCCCATGCTGTCGATGCGGCGCACCACGTCCGCCTCGGTGGGGCGGAATTTGAGGAAGTAGAGCAGGAAGCCCGAAAGCACGGCAGCGCCAAGCCCCGTTCCCACGGGGAGCCACACGCCGCCGAAGCTGAACAGCCAGCCGAACAGCGCAAACAGGAACGCCGTCCCCGCGCCGATGGCAAGCCCGAAACATACGCTTGACACGATCGCCGCGGCGTTCATGCGCTTGTGATATTTGTGGAAGAGTGCGTTTTGTTTGCGGAAGAGGTCTTCCTGCGTGAGGGGACGCTCTTGCGCGGTGTTGTTTTCTTGTTTCATCGTGGACCTGTGTGTAGAGAGTGTGTTGAAGGAGGTGTCCTGCCGCGGCAGGGGCGGCGCGTTGTGCGGGGCAACACCGCATGGGCGGCTGCCCCGCTGCGTGCGCCGAAGCGGTTACGCTGTTTCCTGTTCCGTGGCGTAGATGATCTGGGCACTGCAGCCGGATTGCCAAGAAGGAGACCATCCGTCGGGAGCATTCCCGCCTTCTGCAAACGGAACTTTGATGGTCTGGCTGCTTGTCCATCCTTGGAAACTCTGGTCGAGCGTCTGAATGTTGGTAAGATCGATGGACTTCAGGCTTGTGCAGTTTTCGAATGCCTTATAGCCGATTTCCGTGACCGAGTCAGGAATAACGATCGTTTGTAAGTTTTCGCAGCCGGAAAAGACACAATACGTAGAGGAGGAATCTCCGATTTTTGTAATGCCTTTGTTCAGGGTGACCTTTTTCAAAGACGTCATGTATGCGAACGCATAGCCGCCGAGCACGGTCGTTCCCGGAAGTTCCACTTCCTCGACGGGCGCGTCGTGGAAGGGGCTCTCGGATGTCCCACTGATCGTGAGCGTTTCGGTGCGTGCTTCAAAGGTGACCTTTGTGATGTTGGTGCCTACAAAATAGTCGTTATCGTTCAGCGTCGTCATGTCTTTCGGGATGGTATACGTTGTCATTCCGGCGGGGATCAGGACGGGCGCCAAGCTGCTGTCATACAGTACGCCATGCAAAGCTCTGTAATTGCTCATATTTCCTGCTTCGATTGCAATGCTCGCAACCTCGGTGCCTTCAAGCAGCTCTTTGAGAGAGGAAATATAGTTGCTATCGATGGTCACATTCTCGGGAATGGTCAGCGTTGTCGCCGAAGGAAGGATGAGCTTGATGCTGCCATCGCTGCCGTAAAGAACATTGTCTGTCACGGAATAGTTCCCGTTTGCTTCTGCGGTGACGGACGAAAGAGAAGAAAGCGCTTTCAGCAGATCGATGAACGAATCGTCGGTAAGCGTTGCGGGGATCTCGAAGGACGTGATGTCGGACTGCATCAGATAGACCGTCGTCTTGTCCTTGTCGTACAGGACTTTGTCCTCCAAAACGATCTTGGCGTAATCGGTCGATCCGATGACCGTGATAGTGGTTACGGGAGCGCAGCGCGTGAAGGGATTGCCCTGGAGTGTGACGTTTGCGGAGGCAAAGGTAACGTTCGTAAGCGCCGCGCAATTGTTGAATGCGCCGTTATGGACGGTGCTGCCGTCTCCGATCGTCACGGATTGCAGGCCGGAACAGCCGCTGAACGCGTATGCGCCGATCGTGGCAGAAGCGGGCAGTGTTACGGTCGTCAGCGCGGACGCATAGGCAAAGACGCCTGCCGAGGGGAAAGACGCGCTCTGGATCGTCAGAGGCTTCGTTCGGCTTTGGTTGTAGGTGACGGTCTGCACTGCGGCGTTTGTGAACATTTGGGTCGTATTCACAGACAGCGTTTCGATCTCGTCGGGGATCGTGAAGGTGGTCATGGCGCGCGGGACAAAGACAAGCACGTCCTGCGCGTCGTACACGGCGCCTTCCAGAGCCTTGTAGGCGGTGTTGCCTGCCTCGACGTAGACGACCTTAAGGCTTTGGATTTCTGCAAGGCGGACGAAGACGTCGGCAGAGGTCATCCCCGCAGGGATGGTGAACTCCGTGAGCGTGGCGGGCATGAGCACGATCTCCGATTCGTCCTTGGTGAACAGGACGTCCCCGACCAAGGAGAAATAGGGGCTGCTTGCCGAAAGCTCGATTTCGGAAAGTTTGGAACAGTTCCCGAACGTATTGGCGGGAATGGCGTTGAGCCCTGCGCCGATGGAGACCGTGGTCAGCGCGGAGCAATTGTAGAATGCATAATCGTCCACGCGCACGACCGTTCGCGGAAGGTCAAGTTCTGTAAGAGCGGAGGATGCGAAGGCCTCTCTGCCGATGGTCGTGACGCTTGCGGGGATCTCGATTTCCGTGATGCCCGTCTGACAGAAGGCGCCCGCGCCGATCGTCAGGCACTTGCTGCCGTCTTCAAAGGTCACGGTCTTCAGCGTGGACAGCCCGTAGAACAAACCGCCCGTGACGGAATTGTTTTCGTCCGTTTCGCCCGCGATCTGTGTGAAACTTGCGGGGATGGTAACGGTGGTCAGCTTGGAGCCCTTGAAGGTGTCGACGGGGAGCGTCGTCAGGCGGAAGCCCGTCGCAAAGCCGATCGTTTGCAGCGAGGAATCCATAAACGTCGCCGTGCCGATGGTGCGAAGACCGGCGGGGAGGGTGATGTCCGTAAGTTCCGATTCCGCGAACGTCTCGTTCCCCATGGTCGTCAGTCCTTCCGGGAGGGTGACGGTGGTAAGGCTTGCGGTTTTTCTGAACACGCCGTCGCCCATCGTCACAAGGCTTGCGGGAAGGGCAATGTTTTCCAGCCCGGAATTGAAGAACACGGAGTCGCCGAGCGAGGAGAGGATGCTGCCTTTCCCGAAGGTGACGCTTTCCAAATCGGAACAGTTGTAGAAGGCGGCGTCGTCAATGGCGGCAGTGCGCGCGGGAAGGGCAAGTGTTCCTTGGATGCCCGCGTTTTCAAACGCGTTTTTGCCGATGACGAGCTGTTCGCCTTCGTCTTGGTTGAATGTCACCGTGGTGAGGTCGTAGCAGTTGCGGAAGGCGTTCCGCGCAATGTGCGTGACGCTTGCGGGAATGGTGACTTTTTCAATGCTGCTGCCGTCAAACGCGTTTTCTCCGATTTGCGTGGTGCCTGCGGGAACGGTGTAGTCCGTTACGCTGCTTGTGCGCAGGAAGTAGATGAGCGTGGCCTCTTCGCCCTCGGTGAGCAGGAGCGCCGCGTTCCGATCGACCTTGTAACGGCCGCCCTCGCTTGCGGTGAGCGTCGTCAGATAGTCAAGCCCTAACGCGGAGGTGTCAAAGGAGACAAGGTTCTGCGGCACCCGGAAGGAGGTGAGCTGTTCGGCATTGATAAATGCCATGCCGCCGATGGTCTGCACGCTGTCGGGCAGCTCGATGGAGGTGAGCCCCGTGGAGCGGAACGCCTCGTCGCCCACGCTCGTCAACTGTGCCGTGCCGAAGTTGATCTGCGTGATGTCGCCGCACTCATAGAACGCCCTCGCCGCGATGGTCTTGGCGTTGTTGTGAACGGTGACACTGCCGCTGTTGCCATTAAATTCGGGCGGGCAGAAGAGCAGTTCGGAGTAGTCCTTGGTGTACAGAATGCCTTCGTACACGGCGTAGTGCGGATTGTCTTGGGAGACGTTGATCGTGTTCAGCACGCTGCCGTCCGAGCCTGTGGAGAAGATATCTGCCGAGAAGTTTGCAAACTGTTTGGGCAGGGTGACAGTGGTGATCTGCGTGTTGTTGAATGCGCCGCGCCCGATGGTGAGCGTGCCGTCGCCGTCCGTAAAGGTGACGCTCTCCAGGGCGCTGCCGGAGAAGGCGCTCGCGCCGATGCTTGTTACGCTCGCGGGAATGTTGATCGTTGTGATTGCGCTGTTCGTGAACGCGCTTTCGCCGATGGTCGTAAGGCTGCTGTTCTCTTCAAAGGTGACGGCGGAAAGATATTTGCTTGTGCTGCTGTACCCTCCTTCAAAGGCGCTTGCACCGATCTCGGTGACGCTTGCAGGGATTTCTACCGTAAGAGAGGGAGAGCCCGTCTGATAGAAGGCGTGATCGCCGATGACGGTCGTCCCGCCGAGGTTGATCGACGTGGTGCACTTTTCGCTATACTCCGTGATATTCGCAAACGCATAGCTGCCGATCGTCACGCTGCTCTCGGGCAATGCGATGGTCTTGAGCGCCGAATAGTAGAAGGCATGATCGCCGATGGCCGTAAGGCTGCTGTTCTTTTCAAAGGTGACTCTCGTTAGAGATTGCGTATAGTAGAACGCATAATCGCCGATGCTTGTCACGCTTGCAGGAATGGTGACGCTGCTAAGCCCTGTTCTGGCAAATGCATAATCGCCGATGGTCGTAAGGCTGCTGTTCTCTTCAAAGGTGACGCTTGTCAGCGTGCTGTTGCTTTCAATGTCGCCCCAAGAATCGGTGTGGACGAAGGCGTTCTCGCCGAGTTCGGTGAGCCGTGCGGGCAACGTGATCGTGGCGATCTCCGTGTTCATGAACGCGCGTGCGCCGATGATGAGCGGCGTATTGCCTTCCGTAAAGGTGACGGAGCTGAGAGAGGTGTCTGCAAAGGCTTCCTCGCCGATCTCGGTCACGCTCGCGGGTATGGTAACGGATGTAATGTTGCTGCCTGTAAAGGCGTTTGCCGCAATGGTGGTGACGCTTGTGGGGATCGTAAAGCTTGTTTTATCCGATTGATAGCGCAAAAGCGTTGCAAGGGCGCCGCTGCCGTCTTTGCGATAGAGGTTGCCGTCCGTGTCCGAACCGAGCGTCTGATGACCGCTGGCAACCGTGATCTTCGAGACGTCAAATCCGCTGAAGAAACCGTCGGCAAGGGTGGCGCGGGCGGGGATTTGAAATTCCATAGAGGAGTAATACATCTCCGTTCCGGAGAAGACCGCGTTGCCGAGCTCCAGAGGAAGGTTGCCGTCCGTGATTTCAAGCTTCGACCATCCTTCATGGTCTGTTGCGCAGTTGGCAAAGGCTTCGTCGCCGATCTCGGTGACGCTCGCGGGGATGGCCAGAGAGTAGAACGCCGCGCAATCCTTGAATGCCGCCTTTCCGATTGTGGTCACGCAGCTTTCCTGTTCGTCGTCGTCGTCATCCGTAGTAAAGTTGATGACGCGGAGAGATTCGCATTGATAGAAGGCATAGCTGCCGACGGTCGTTTCGCCGAACGCGCTTCCCGTAAGCGACGTAAAGGTGACGGAGCCGAAGGAGCCGCCCGCAAAGGCGAAATCGCCGACTGCAACGGGAGCGGGGAGCACGATGGCGTCGTCACTGTCGAAATTGACGTTCATGAACGCGCCCGCGCCGATGGCTCCGACGGTTGCGGGGATCGTGTAGTCCGAGACGTGTTTATAGGCAGGGAAGTAAATGAGCGTATTGCCCCGGAAAAGAACGCCGTCCACGGAGCGGTACGTTTTGTTGCTGCCCGCAATGTTGATGGCAGAAAAGTCCTCACAGCCCATAAAGGGGTCGGCTGCCGTTGCCGTCAGGTCCGCGGGGCTGTCAAAGTTCTGGTTGACAAGTGCAGGGTCATATTTCAGGAAGGAGCTTTCCGAAAGCCGTGCGGGGAAGGTGATGGACGTGAGCGCCGTGTTCATGAACGCGCGTGCGCCCACGGTGAGCGAACCGCCCGCAGATGCGGCGTTCTCAAAGGTCACTTCCGCAAGGTTTTCGCAGTCTGCAAACGCTTCCCGTCCGATTTCCGTCACGCTGTCCGGAATGATGACGCGCTCGATGCCGCTGCCCGCAAAGGCTTCCGCGGGGATGGACTTCACGCCGTCGGGGATGCGGTAGGTGCCCGTCTTGGCGGCGGGGACAACGCGGATGGCGTTGCCTTCATAGAGCACGCCGTCTTCCGAGGAGAATTTGGGAACGTCGGGGTTGTCTGCCGCATAGATGTTGATGGACGTAAGCTGCTTGCAGCCCTCAAAGGCGTTCGCCGGGATCGTCGTCATCGTATCGGGCAGGTTGATCTCGGTAAGGGTCGTACAGCCCTTGAAGGCGCCGCTTTCCACCTGCGTGATGGCTCTGCCGTCGTTATGCTTGGCGGGAACGGTGACGGAGGTCAGCTCGCCGATGCGCGCGCCTGCACTCACCACATAGCCGCCGTTGCTCCAACGGTAGGAGAGCACGCCTTCCACCCAATAGGCATAGAGCGTGGCGCCCTGCGTCAGCGCCCACGGGCTGACGGACTTGCCGTCGGCATCGGTGTACTGCGTTCCCGCGCCGTACTGCGCACTGTACCAGCCGCCGAACGCGGTCGTCGCGTCCGCCGCTGCGGGAACGGGCAGGGTGTAGTCTTCCCCGTAGGAGACGGGGACTGCCTCCAATTGGGCATTGCCGAAGGTGACCGTGTAGCTCTGCGGCTTGTAGTAGGCATAGAGCACAAGCTCGCCCGCGCTCACAAAGAAGGCGTCTTCGTACTTCGCGCCGTTGGCCTTCGGACCGTTCGGCGTCGTGTACCAGCCTGCAAATTCATGACCTTCGGGGGCGGCGGGGGAGGGGAGCTCCATGCTGTCGCCCACAGCCTTGTAGAAAACGTTCGTATCGAGCGCGCCGCCGCCGCGGACGTCCAGCGTCACGGCATGCGCCGTCACGGTGATGCTCGTTTCGGGCGTGGTGCTTTCGAGGGACGCCCTGACGGTGACGGTGTTCTCGCCCGCCTTCGTAAGGGCGATTTCGCATTCGCTCGCGCCGTTTCCGATGGTGGCGGCGGAGGTGCCGTTCACAAGGACTTCGTACTGCGTCGCGCCCGCAACGGGCTTCCAGGAGAGGATGCCGTCTTCATAGGAGAGCACGGGGTCGAGCGCCTGATAGCGGAAGGTGAACGGCTCCGAGAGCGTTTCGCTTGTTCCGCTGACCGCTTTGAGGAAGACGGTGTAGTCGCCTTCGGTCGCCCAATCGGACAGAAGGCTTGTAAGGTCAAACGTCCCTTTTTGCGCTTCCGTTTCCTTGCCGTCGTATACGACAAAGTAGTCGATGCCGTCTTCCGCTGTCCACGAGAGCTGCATGTCGTTGAGGAGGAGCTCGGCGGGCAGGGGGGGGGTCGTTTTTTGGACGGTGATGCTCTCCGCGTCGGGGGAGTTGTAGCCGCGCGCCACGGGCGTCACCGAGACGGTGTATTCGCCCGCCGCCCTGTCTTTGAGGGAGAACTGCGTTCCGAACACGGGGACCGCATCTTCGTTGTTGACTTCCACAAGATAGTGCGTCGCGCCCGCAACGGCGTTCCAAGTGAGGATGCCGTCCTCTTCCGCGAGCGCTTGCAGCGCGCCGAGGTGACGCTCATAGACGAAGGTCGCCGCCGACGTCGCATAGCCGTCCGCCACCGCTTCGATGGTGAACCGGATCCCGCCCCGCTGCATGGCGCAATTAGAAAAGTTGAAATAGAGGGACGTGCCGTTGTCGTACTGCGTGTGAACGTGCGCCTCGTCGCCGCAGTCCACGGTGATCAGGTACTTCTCGGCGTTCTCTACGCCGCGGAAGGTGAGCACGCTCGTCTCCAGCACGCGGATGTCCGAGACGCGCGCAAGTCCGTTGTGCACATAGTAGCGCGTGGCTTCGGAAAGTTCCGTGCCGCCCGCGTTGAGCGCCGTCACGACGACTGTGTAGACGCCTGCGTCGTCAAACGGGACGTTCGTGAAGACGGGCGCCGTGACCGTTTGCGTTGCCGCCTCCGAGCCGTCGGGCGCGGTGATCCGGACGCGGTAGGAGTTGGCGCCTTGGACGGCGCTCCACGTCACATCCGTTGCCGAGACGCTTACGGCGGGCGCGGGCTGCGCGCCGTTTTCCTGCCAGACGGCAAACAGCGTGGTGTCCGCGTCGAACACGGTGTCCGCGGTATAGGCATAGCTCAGGCGGTCCGCCTTGTTCTCCATGCTCACATACCAGCCGGCAAAGGTGTAGCCGTTCCTTTGCACGTCCGGAACGGAGTACAGCTTATTGCCAACCGTCTGCACTGCGGCGGGCGCCGTGCCTTCCGCGTAGCCGAGGTCAAAGGAGACGGTGTATTCCGTCTCGGAAGGGGTCGCCCAGCGCGCGTAGAGCGTCGTGTTCTGCGTGATCGGCTCGTTCAGATAGGGCGCCTTGAACGCGGCGTCCTTATACCAGCCGATAAACACCTGACCCGCCTTCTGCGGGTCGGCGGGCAGCGGCGCCGCCTTGCCGTTGAGCGTTTGCACGGTCTGCGATCCGCCCTCGCTGAACGTGACCGTGTAATAGACTTTCTTGTAGAAGCTCATCTCGTGGTCGTCTTCATCGGTGAGGATGAGCATGGTGCCTTTCAGTTCGGCGGAATAGGTAACGCCGTCGCCTGCAAGCACGATGTCCTCCTTGTCGACGGTGTACGTTCCCTGCACCGCTTCGTCCCGGATGGCAAGCGTGAACGTGCAGGTCTTGTCCGCGCCGCCCAGCGTCAGGAGATATTCTTCGTTCCCTGCGTCGTAATAGTAGACGCCTGCCTCTTCTCCCGCCTGCGCTGCGGTCTCACCCTCTTTGCATGCCGTCAGCACGGACGCCGCCGCAAGGCAGCATGCCAGTGCGGATACGGCGGTCAGGATGCCGAAACGCCTGCGTGTACTGTGCTTTTTCATACTTCTGCTCCTTCGTCCTGCGTGCTGTTCTCCCCGTGTAAAAGCGGCGGCATGTGCTCCTCGCGCGCGCGGACCATATAGCTTTGCACATTGCTCCCATAATCATATCACAATTTCGGCAATGTGTCAAAATTTTTCGCCGCCGTGATCGAAAAAAGAAGAGGGTTTCATATACTTTTCACATGCATATATGCAAAACGCATATAATGTATTCCGATATCCGTCATAAGCTGCAAAAATGCATAAGACCGACGGGGCATCCCCGGCAAAATTTCCCAAAAACGGAAGGCGTTTTTGACGCCGCACAGCGCATGGAAACAATACGCGGCGCGCCGCCCTCCGAAAGGGGGGCGGCGCGCCGCGCGGGGACGTTCAGTACAGGTTGGTCAGCGTGTTGACGGTGAGCGCCAGAAGGCGGTTGCTGTTCCGCGCGCGGGCAAGGATGTCCGGCGTGATGCGTTCTCCCGCAAGCGCAACGGGTGCGCCCTGTGCGTCAAAAACGCTGCGCTTGACGCGCCGTCCCAACAGGTTGGTGCGGTCGATCCGCATCGTCGTCTGCGGCTGCGCCCGGATGGCGGGAGCGGGCGGTGCCGTTGGCTGCGGCGGCGCTTGCGGCGGTCGTTCCGCCGTTTGTCCTTCCGGCTGCACCGTTTGCGCTGGAGGGGCGGCGGATGCCCGTTTTGTACGTTGATGGCGGACATGGGTGCCGTCTTTTGCCTTTTTGCATGTTCCGCGGCATGCTTTGCGGCGTGCCTCCTCCGTCGGATAGACGATAACGGTTTCCCCCAAAACCGTACATGGTATGGGGATATGCCGTGCGTCCGCCCCGGAAAGGACGATTTCGGGCAGTTCTCCGAGGACCATGTCCGCGACGCAGCCGAGACTTTCGCCCGTCGACGTGTACACGGGGCGGGAGACGGGGCTTTCGACGCCCGTGGGCGTCTTGCTGCGCCCGTTCCCTGCAATGACGGCGTCTTCCGCCGAGAGCACGGCGCGTGCGGGCAGATAAAAAGGTTCCTCCTCTTCGTCCGCGCACACAAGGCATGCGGGCTTTGTAAAATCGCGTGCAGGGCGCACTGCCAAAACGTATCCGAGATGTTCTCCCGCGCGGGACAGGACGCTCTTTCCGACAAGTGATGTGATCAGCATGTTCCACCTCTTGCCTTATCTTATGACGGTGCTTGGGCGGATAGCGGAAAATTTTTTGCCTGAAATGAAATTTTTTTGTCAAATGCGGCAAAAACGCTTGATAATTTTCCGTTTCGGTGGTAGAATAAAATCCACTTACGGCATGCGGGCGTCTTGCGGCGCTTCGGTGCCATGCGGCAGCCGCCCGTATGTGCGGTGTACACGGGCGCGTGTCTGCGTTTGCCTGCATAAGGGCGCTTGCAGCGCAGAGGTGTTTGTGCCTGCGGTTGTCTGTATAGGGGCTTGCATCCGCGCCGCAGAAAATTGAAGATTGGGGTGTCGCCAAGCGGTAAGGCAACGGACTCTGACTCCGTCATTCGTTGGTTCGAATCCAGCTACCCCAGCCATTAGACGCTATATATTGTGGTTTTCAGATAAAGAAACACAAAATATGGCGTCTTTCTTTTTGCGCTTTTTTGCTTCTTCCCCAAATTGGGGAAAAGATTGGGGAAACTTTTCGGATTAAATTTTGTTTTTCGCCCCGTTTTTTTGTCTGTTTTGCCCGCAATAGCGGGCTTTTTTGTTATGTTTTCGCTTCTTCAAAAATGTGGTTTGGGGAAAGATTTGTCAGTAAACGATCTTCTCCGCCTCTTTGAGCTGAAATTCCTCCGAGTAGTGCGTGTAAACGGTGGAAGTGATCGTGCCGCTCAAACTGTGCCCCGCCCAGATGCTGACGACCTCACTCAAAACGCCTGCCTCCTTGCAGCGGCTGATGAAGGTATGCCGCAGCTCATGCGGGTGGCGTTCGGGCAGCAGCCGCTTCATGCGCGTGGAGATGGTGTTGAGGTTGGTGTTTTTTGCCCGCTCGAAGTCGATATAGGGCAGTACTTTCTTCACCATCGGCGTGAAGGGAATTTTCCGAAGGACCACGTTCTGTCCGAGTCGTTCTTTGCTCGTTTCGCATTGCAGCCACTTGCCGTCGACGATCTCGATACTTTTGAGCTCCGACTTGCGCAGCCCAAAGTAAAGTAAAACGAGCAGAGCGTCCGTGCCTTCCACATTCTTATGTGTTTTGCAGTAGTTGACGAGCCGCGCCTCTTCGTCCTTCGTGAGCGCCTGTCCGCGCCGCGTCTGATAGGCGGGCAGCACCACCTTTTTCATGGGGGAGGGGAGGTTGAAGTCCTCTGCCGCCATGTCGAAGATGCAGTTGAGCATGAGCGCCAGCTTTTCCGCTTTGCGGTGTTTGTTTTCGCCCACGATGCCGAAGAGGTAGTTTTGCAGATCGTTCCTTGTGATCTCTGCAAGCGGCTTGCTGCCGAACATGGGCTCCAGGTCCACGCGGAAGGAGCGTTCGTATTCCTTGAAGGTGGAGGGTTTCGTCGTCTGCTCCTTGATCTTCAGCCATTCGCGGGCGTAGTCCACAAAGAGGACGGTCTTGGCGGTGCGTTCCTCTTTGGCGGGTTCTTCGGGTGCGGCAATCGCCGTATAGCAGGCGGAGAGCCTGTCCATAAAGCGGCGGCGCATGGTCTCGAAGTCTCGTCCCGAGGCCTCCACATACAGCCCCTTGCGGCGAATGCGCGCCTCAAAATAGCCGTTGGAAGTGATGCGGTAGTTTACGATGTAGTTGTTTGCGATAAAAATCTTTCTGATATGTTCGGGCATGGTTTTGATCTCCTGTTTGGTGAGTTTGAAACCGTTTTTGCCTTGTTCAGAAAGTTTCCCGTTTTCCCTGTTCAGGGCGATGGCGTCCATCGCTTGACGGATGGCGCGCATCTGCCCGTAGAGCGCCGCGAGCGGCGCTGCGGCAAGTGCGGTGTTACCTTGTGTTTTCCGATAGTTCAATTCTCCTTATTTTTTGATTTGTGGGGATAGCGTGTTCCCTCTCCCAATGGCTACTATGTTCTCTTACCATGTAACACAAAGATCCTCCTTTCATATAGATTTTTGCGGGCAAAGGCGTCGCTGTTCGTTCGGCCTTTGCCGCGATAAATGTTCCCTGTTCGGGAAGTTGATACGATGATAGCGGACCTTTTCCAAAAAGTCAAGGCCCGGAACGGAAATTTTCGGCTGTTCGCCGAAAATGATTGAAAGAACGCTCGCCGCGCTTTGTGTGCACAGCATTTTACCGTCAGTTGGCGATAGATTTTACCGTCAGTTGGCGATAGATTTTACCGTCAGTTGGCGGGATGACGAGTTTCCTAATATGGCATATCGTCAAAGGGCGGGGGCTCGTCGTAGAGGTCGCCGCTCGCTCGTGCAAAGCGTTGCGCCTGTTCGGCGTTGGTGTTTTTGAGGAGCGACTTGCTCTCGCCGCGTACCGCGCCGTACTTGCAGGAAATTTTGTTGAAGAAATCTTCCTGCAAGTCGGAATAGGATGTCAG
>CALVMH010000014.1 GCA_944343275.1 uncultured Clostridia bacterium
GGCTTTTTGCGTGGCGCAGAGAAGAGGCAGAAAGGAACTCCGAATTCGCGGAGGTTCGCGCGAGGAGGCGGCGGAGCACGGAGCGGGACAGGGACGGGAACCGTATTCCGCCGACGAAGCTTTCGAGGCGCAGCCGAAGAAAATCCTCTAAAAGCCCGCCTTTTGGCGGGCTTTTTGCGTGGCGCAGAGAAGAGGCAGAAAGGAACTCCGAATTCGCGGAGGTTCGCGCGAGGAGGCGGCGGAGCGCGGAGCGTGACAGGGATGGAAACCGTATTCCGCCGACGAAGCTAAGGCTCCCTTCGGGGCGTCGCCGCGCTTTTTGAACGGGCAGGAGATTCGCAAAAGGTTTAGCTATAATTAAACTATTTGAAAAAAAAGTAAAAAAATTTTCCGAGAAGGCTTGCCGAATGCAAAAAAATGTGCTATAATACGCTTGCAGAAAAGCAACAGGGGGGAAATTTTATGAATAAGAGAGCGATTGCGGTGCTGATCGCGGGGGCGGTGGGGGCGTCGGCGCTCCTGAGCGCCTGCACGTTTACGCCCGAAACGCCCGATGAAAAGGCGCCTGCGTTCTCCGATGCGGCGGCGACGCTCACATTAAGCGGCGAGATCGACAAGACATCGGAAGCGAACGCGATCTCCGCCGATCTGTTCGGACTGTTTTTGGAAGACATCAACTTCGCGTCCTTCGCGCTGGACGACAATCTTCTCATCAACAGTTCTTTTGAGAACAAGCAGACTGCGCTCAGCGGCGGCGCGCTCCACGGTTGGTATGCGGAGAACGCGGACATGGCATCCGTGCGGGAAGGCGGCGTACTTTCGGGCGATCGGCAGTTCCGCAATGAGGACGGCAGCTATGTCAATGAGGAGCACCTGAAACTGACGCTGCGCGACGGCGCAACGCTCTCCAATGCGGGGCATCCCGTCGTTCCCATTGCGGTGGAGGCGGGAACGCAGTATGTGTTCTCTGCCTTTATCAAGGGGTATACGGGGAACATCGGGCTCTCCGTCCGCAAGGGCGGCGATGTCTATGCCGAGAGCGAACTTGCGGTGAGCGGGAATGAATGGGTGAAGTATCGGACGACGCTCACGGCAACGGGGACTGCCGCGGAAGACCTTTCCTTCGTCATGACGTTTGACGGAACGGGGACCGTTTATCTGGACAACGTCATGCTGGAAACGCAGGACAAAAACGAGGCGACGGGCATCAAACGCTATCTCTATGAGGCGATCGAGGCGCTCTCGCCCAAGTTCTTCCGCTTCCCGGGCGGGTGCATCATCGAGGGGACGGGCACGGACGAAGGGTATTACGATTGGAAAAATTCCGTCGGCGCGGTCGCCGCGCAGGACGGGGACACCGTTCCCGCATTCACCTATACGCTCCGTGAGGACGGCAAGACGGAACAGGTCACCTCCTACGGCGAACAGGCGACGCGCACCTATAACACCAACCGCTGGTATCTTCAAAAAGCGCAGGGTGCGTCGGAATCCTATTATCAGATGGAGTACGGGCTCGGTTTTTATGAATATTTCCTGCTTTGTGAAGAACTCGGCGCCAAAGCCATTCCCATCCTCAATTGCGGGCTGAGCTGTCAGGTGCTCGGCGGGAAGGCGCTGAAAGGGCGTCATAACAACGGGATCGCGGACTTTATTCAGGATGCCTTCGATCTCATCGCATTTGCCAAGGGCGATCCCGCTTCTTCGGACGCGAACGAGGCATATTGGGCGCAGGTGCGCGTCAATATGGGGCACCCGGAGCCCTTCGCCATGGACTATCTCGGCATCGGCAACGAACAGTGGGGCGAATACTACACAGATTATTACGAAAAATTTCTCATCGCGTTTGCAGAGGCGGACAACGACCTGTACCGGAGCGTGCGCCCCATCGTCGGGAACTGCACGCGGTTCGGAAACTGTGAAAACCCCGCCGCGGGACGCGATGGCATAGCGCAGGAAGCGGCGGAACACTTTCTGGATTCCGAGGCGAACAGCACGGCGGACGGCGGGTTTGCCATCGGTTCGGTGGCGGAATACGGCGTGGTGGATCAGCACTATTACGTCAATTATACCGACCTCTTTGTTCATCACGACCTGTATGACGGCTATGCGCGTCCCGCCGACGATCCGAACGGATATTACGATGTCTTTGTCGGGGAATATGCCGCAAACGCCGCGTTGGTTTCCTCCGACGCGGGGGAGAACTGCACTGTCGATGTCACCAAGTTCAACGATCATGCCCCGACGGAGAGCAGCTGGATCAATGCGCTGTCGGAGGCAGCCATGATGACGGGATTCGAGCGCAACGGCGACATCGTAAAACTTGCAGCCTATGCGCCCATGTTCGCCAATCTGGACGGATTCCGTCAGTGGGGCGTGGACATGATGTACTATACGAACACGCAGCTCGTCCGCACGCCGAGTTACTATGTGCAGCAGCTCTTTATGCACAACAGCGGCGATTATAAAGTTTCTTCCGAACTCACGTTTGCCGCGGGCGGCATGCCGACGCTGTCCTTTGAGGGCTCGGGCGGCGCCTCGCGCACCGTCGATCAACTCTATTCCGTGACGAGCATGGACAAAGAGACGGGGGATATTCTCGTCAAGATCGTCAACGCAGGGGAGACGTCCGTCCGCCTCAACGTCTCGCTTGCGGGGCTTACGGGCGTTCGCTCCGCCGACTATGCGCAGGTGTACGAGGTGCTCGGCGAGGAATACGGCAGCGTCAACGAGTTGGACAGGAATGGAGAACTGCGGGAGGGGGTCTACACCGTTCCCGTGCATTCCATCGGTGCATTCACCGACGGCAACATTTTCGGGTATGAGATCGCGCCGCTGAGCGTTACGGCATTCCGTGTGCGCACGCGCTGATCCTTTGCCAAAGCATGCGGGGATATCCTGCATGCAAACTATATGGGGGGAGACCCGCGCAGTTTTTTTGGCTGCGCGGGTCTTACCGTATGCGGACGGCGCAAAATATTTTTGTGCGGCGGGTGCGGGAATGCCGTCAGAATGATTGACGAAGGCTTTCCGTTCGTGTATAATAATGCATGTATTGCCGCTGCGGCGGCGCAGATGCTGCGGGTGCGGGGGGATGCCGCCCGGTCACGGTCAGAAAAAAACGGCGCATTGCGCCTTAACACAGGAGAAGGCATGATCACACACGGTAACGAAATCAAGTTGTTTGCCGGGAGCTCCAACAGGCCCCTCGCGGAGGCGATCGCGGCGCGGCTCAACACCACGCTGGGCGCCATCGAAGTCGGAAAGTTCTCGGACGGAGAGACGAGCGTGCACATTGCAGAGACGGTGCGCGGACGCGACCTCTTTATCATCCAATCCACTTCCACGCCCGTCAATGATAATTTAATGGAATTGCTCATCATGATCGATGCGGCAAAGCGCGCTTCGGCGGGGCGCGTCACGGCGGTCATGCCCTATTTCGGCTATGCCCGTCAGGACAGGAAGGCGCGCTCGCGCGATCCCATCACGGCAAAGCTCGTTGCCGACCTTCTGACGAGCGCGGGCGCCGACCGCGTCCTCACCATGGACCTGCACGCGGCGCAGATCCAGGGATTTTTCAATATCCCCGTGGACAATCTTCTTGGCGGTCCCACGCTCTACAACTATTTTGCCGAGCACATGGATGATAATTTCATCGTTGTTTCGCCCGATGTCGGCAGTGTCAACCGCGCGCGCAAGGTGGCGGAGCGCCTCGGCTGCCCCATGGCGATCATCGATAAGCGCCGCCCCAAGGCGAACGTGATGGAAGTCATGAACATCATCGGTAACGTCGAGGGAAAGAAGTGCCTTTTGGTGGACGACATGATCGACACGGGCGGGACCATCGTGCAGGGCGCGCAGGCGCTCGTCGACGCGGGCGCGACCAACATCTACGCCTGCTGCACGCATGCCGTTTTGTCGGGTCCTGCCATCGAGCGTATCGAAAAATCTCCCATCGAGGAGCTTGTCGTGCTCGATACCATCTATCTCCCTCCCGAAAAGCGGCTTTCCAAGATGAAGATCATCACGACGGCGGACATCTTTGCCGCAGCGATCGAGAACGTCTATCTCGATAAGCCGATGAGCAAGATTTACGACTAACTGTTTTCCGCCGCGCACTCCGTGCGCGGCGGTCCTTTTTGAAAAGGAGCGCTATGTTTCTCATTGTCGGATTGGGCAATCCCGAAGAAAAATACGCCAAGACCTTTCATAACATGGGCTTTCTTGCCGCAGCGGACGCTGCGGAGCTTCTCGGTGTCAAATTCAAAAAGAAGGAGTGCGAGGCGAGCATCGCCGAGGCGTTCCTCGGCGGTGAGAAAGTCATCATCGCCCGTCCGCTCACTTACATGAACGCTTCGGGCAGGGCGGTGAAGCAGCTCATGGCGCGGTATAAAGTTTCCCCTGCGGAGATGGTCGTCCTCTATGACGATTACGATCTCCCCAAGGGGCATGTCCGCATCCGTCCTTCGGGGAGCGCGGGAACGCACAACGGCATGCGTTCGGTCATCGCCGAGACGGGACTTACGGAATTTGCCCGCATCCGCATCGGCATCCGCGATGACGCCGTGAACATCCCCATCATCAACTATGTTCTGTGCGATGTGAAGAAGGAGGACTATCCGCTCTTCACTTCGGCATGCCGCAGGGCGGCGGAGGCGGCGGTCGCACTTGCACGCGGGGAGCGCATCGATCTCGTGATGGGCAGGTACAACGGATGAAGCGCGGTTTTTTTGCGTTTGAAACGTTGGGCGGCGACTATCCTTTGCTGGGTGCCGCCGTCTCGAACGGCATTCCTGTGTCCGTTGCAGGCGTTTCGGACGCACAAAAATATCTGATCGCCTCGCTGTTCGCGGGGCGCATCGTCTATCTCACGGCGGATGCGCTCTCGGCGCAGCGGGCGGCAGCCGCCATCGGGACGCTCTCGGGAAAGCGCGTCGCACTGCTTGCCGCCAAGGATGAAGTGCTCACATACCGCAAGGCGGGGTCCAAGGACGCGCTCTATAAGCGGCTCTCGGCGCTTGCCGCCTGGCAGGCGGGGGCGGAGGTGCTGGTTGCCGATATCGAAGCCGCCGTCCAGCTCGTTCCCGCGCACCTGCCCGTCTTTTGCCTTGAAACGGGGAAGGAACGGGAGATGCGCGCCTTCGTCGACGAACTCGTTGCCGCGGGGTATGTGCGCGAATATGCGCCGGAGAGCCGCGGCACGTTTGCCGTGCGCGGGGACGTTCTGGACATTTTCCCCGTCAATGCGGAACATCCCGTGCGCATCGACTTTTTCGGCGACGAAGTGGAGAGCATCAAGCCCTACGACGAAGTGACGGGGGAGCGCTATGAAAAGCTGACCCGCATTGAGATTTGTGCGGCAACGGACGTCGTCTTTGCGGAAGGGGAACGGGAAAACGTGCATGCGCGCCTGCGCGGCGAATGCAAGCGGGCGGAGTCCGCTTCCGCCGCCTCCCGCCTTGCGCAGATTGCGGAGGACATCGAAGGGGGGAACGTCACCGATTTTATCCTCCCGCTTCTTAAAAACGCGCGGGACCTTTTCTCCCTTCTTCCGGCGGATACGCTGCTTGTCTTTGACGAGTGCAAACTCATCCGCGATAAGCTGGAAGGGTTGTACAAGGAGCACTTCGAGCGGTTTGCGGAGCTGAAACGGGGAGGCGAGGCAATGAGCTTTTCGGCGGAACAGCTCATTCCCGCAGAACGGGCGGAACATCCCGCGGGGCACCGCTGCGTCGCGTTGCAGACGTTTGCGGGGAATACCTATTTCTTCGAGCCGCTCAGGATGTTCACGTTCACCTCTTCGCCCGCGCGCAGGTATCTCGGCTCCCTGCCCGACCTCATCACCGATCTCAAAACATGGGGCAGGACGGGGTATCGCGTCATCCTCTTCTGCGGAACGCCGGAGCGCGCGCAGAAGATGCGGGAGGCGCTTTCGGAGGAGTTCCTGCCCGTGCGGGAGCTGCCCGCGCACCTTGCAGGGTTTACGGACGTCGCCGTGCTCGAAGAACCGTTGGAAAAGGGCTTTTTGCTGCACGAGAGCAAGCTCGCCGTCATCGGCAGTGCCGACCTCTTCCCCAAGGCGGCGGGTGCGCGGCGCATCCGTCACAGGCGGGGCGACCTCTTTTTTGCCCCCGAAATCGGCGATTATGCCGTGCATGAGGTGTACGGCGTCGGCAAAGTGACGGGCGTGGAGCGCATCGAGACGACGGACGGCACCAAGGAATACGTCTCCCTTGTCTATAAGGGGGGAGACATGCTGCACGTTCCCGTCGAGCAGATGGACGTGCTGTCCAAATACATGGGCGGGGACGAGCCCGCGCTCTCCAAGATCGGGGGCGGGGAGTTCGAACGCGTCAAGGCGCGCGTGCGCGCCTCTCTCAAAAAACTCGCCTTTGATTTGAAAGCGCTCTATGCAGAGCGGCAGGAGAAAAAGGGGTTCGTCTTTCCCGATTATTTTGAGGAGATGGACGAATTCATTGCCGCGTTTCCCTATGAGGACACCCCCGATCAGGCGGAATCCACCGAGGAAATTTTGTCCGACATGCGTTCCGGCAAGGTGATGGACAGGCTGCTGTGCGGGGATGTGGGGTTCGGCAAGACGGAAGTCGCCCTGCGCGCCGTCTATCTGTGCGTGCTCGCGGGCAGGCAGGCGGCGCTCATGTGCCCGTCCACCGTGCTCTCCGAACAGCATTTCACAACGGCAACCGCGCGCATGAAGGAATTCGGCGTGCGCATTGCCTGTCTCAACCGTTTCCGCACGGAAAAGGAGACGGCGGACATCCTTGCGGGGCTGGCTGCGGGGAACATCGACCTCGTCATCGGCACGCACCGCCTGCTCTCCGCCGACGTGAAGTTTCACGATCTGGGACTTCTCATCCTCGACGAAGAACAGCGCTTCGGCGTCGAACACAAGGAGAAGATCAAGAACTATAAGCGGGACGTCGATTGCCTCACGATGACGGCGACGCCCATCCCGAGAACGCTGCACCTCTCCCTTTCGGGCATCCGCGACATCTCCACCATCCAGACGCCGCCCTCCGCGCGCCTGCCCGTACAGACGTATGTCGCTGAGGAGACAGAGACGCTCATCCGCGACGCCGTGCTGCGGGAGATCGCGCGCAAGGGGCAGGTGTTCCTGCTCTACAACCGCGTGGAGAGCATTTATTCCTATGCAAAGCGGCTCTCGGAGTTCGTTCCGGAGGCGCGCGTCTGCGTGGCGCACGGCAGAATGGACAGGGCTACGCTCGAAAAGAACGTGTTCGGGTTCTACCGCGGGGAATACGACGTGCTCGTCACGACCACCATCATCGAGAACGGCATCGACCTTCCCAATGCGAACACGCTCATCGTCATCGATGCGGACAGGCTGGGCATTTCCCAGCTCTATCAGCTGCGTGGAAGGGTGGGGCGGGGCGCCCGCCTCGCGCATGCCTACTTTACCTACAAGCCAGAGCGCGTCATGACGCAGACCGCCGCCGAACGCCTCAAAGCCATCATGCAGTTTACCGAGCTCGGTTCCGGGTTCAAGATCGCCATGCGCGATCTGGAGATCCGCGGCGCGGGCAACGTTCTGGGCGCCGAGCAGCACGGACACATGGACAAGGTGGGGTACGAACTGTACGCCAAGATCCTGAAAGAGGAGCTGACGGGAGAGCGGCAGGAGAGCGTCGATCTCGACATCAAGGCGACCGCGTACATTCCCGAAAGCTATGTGGAATCGGGCGCGGGGCGCATGGATTGCTACAAGCAGATCTCCGACATCCGTTCGCTGTCCGACTACAAGCGGGTGTGCCGTTCGATGGAGGAGACTTATGGTCCGCTCCCGCCCGAGACGCTCAACCTGCTCGTCGTCGCCGTTTTGAAGAGCTATGCCGCGCCCTTCGGCGTGCGGCGCATCGCGGTGAACAAGCGGGGCGGCGCGCTGGAATTTTCTTCGCTTTCCAAACTCGGCGACAAGGGGATCGCCGCCGCCATGGAAAAATTTGCGGGGAATGTGGGCATGGACATGACGAGCGCGCCCGTCATCACCTTCCGCCCGCAGGCGGACGGCGGCAAAACCATGATCCTCATGACAAAATTTTTGAAGTTTGCACGAACTTTTGCATGATTTTCA
This sequence comes from uncultured Clostridia bacterium, assembly GCA_944343275.1. Lineage (GTDB taxonomy): Bacteria > Bacillota > Clostridia > Christensenellales > Borkfalkiaceae > Gallimonas. Next base: position 8,111 of record CALVMH010000014.1, read on the forward strand.
CCGCGAAACTATTGCGTAAATCGGACAAATACGGTATAATAATCGGGTATTAAAGTGGAATGTGGGGGATTCCCCGCAAAACCGTTTCGGAGTAAAAGATGAAGAACAGGACGAAAGTTGCGGCAATCGCACTTGCCGCCGCGCTCAGCGCGGGAACGTTGGCGGGCTGCGGTCTGACGACGACCAACTACAACAAGGATTTCGCGCAGGTCATCGCAACGGTGAACATCACGAACAGCGAGAATTTCGCGGACAGCGAATATTCCGTCTATGCGGATGCCATTCAGACGGCGGAGATCACCAAGCGCGACATGGTCGCCTATTTCGTATCCACGGGATATTCGATGATGCAGAACTACGGCTGGACGTATCACGATACGTTCAACATGATCAGCTCGACGCTCGTCAACCGTCAGATCTACATCCAATACGCCATGCTCTATCTGCTGCGCGATGCCGCTTCGGACGCGGACCCAGAGGTTACCATTGCAGGGTTCAACGATGCCGTCGCCGCCGCGCCGGCGGGCGAAAAAGATCTTGCGGCGCTCGCCTATTTCCTCACCGTCGAGGAGGAGGAAAAGGCGCTCTACGATACGCGCGTCATGTTCAATAACTCCATTGATTCGGAAGAGCTCAACAATTTCATCAAGGACGAGGATGAGGATGCGAGCACGGAGACGGCGCGCACCACGCCCACGGGGATCGACACCGAGGACGAGGAGTACTACAACACGGCGTATAGGGTCTACACGGGCGCCAACCTCACGCAGTGCGTCGGGTATGAAGCGCAGGACGGCTCCACCTCTACCACGCGCAGAAAGGCATACTCTTCCTTCCTTGCAAGTCTTCGTTCCAACGATCTCATCTTTGCCGACGAGGACACGAGCAACATCGAAAATCTTTCTTACTTCAAATTGGAACTCAAAAACGCTTACGAGGCGGCGCTCATCAACAAGCTGAGCGATCTGTTTGAGGAGCGCATCCGCGCGACGGTCACGCAGGGTGTCGCCCAAGAGGTTTACGATACGGTGTATGCAGGACAGCAGGCGGCATTTGCGGCGGATGAAGAGGCGTTTGAATCCGCTCTGGACGGTATGTCGGACACTTCCTTCGTGCTGACCGCGCCCGAACAGTATTACGGCTTTGTCATCAACATCCTGCTTCCCTTCTCGGCGTCGGCGTCCGATGCGCTCTCCGCGGCAAAGCCCGACCTCGGCGACCCCAAGGGCAATCACTTCGTGCAGCGCGCCAATCAGCTGCGCGTCCTGCAGGCGACCGACCAGCGCGGAACGTGGTTCACGGGCGCGGAGGACTACTCCTTCGTCGTAGCGGATTCCGAAGTGAGCGATGCATACCAGGGCGGCAACGCGGACCGCAAATACCTCTTCTTTGAAGACAGCGTCACGGAGAACACGCAGTACGAGCGCGTGCCGAACTACTACGGCAGATATACCTATAACGGCAGCGTCACCAAGAACGCGGACGATGAATACGTCCTCACGCCCAACCGCATCACCATCGACGGATTCCTTGAGGAGATGAAAGGGTATCTCACAGCGGCGGCGGGCAGCACGGGTTATACCGTTCCCGAAGGACAATATGTTGCCTCCATCGGTCCGGACGATCGGATCGCTCCGGAAAGCGATGGCACGGCGTACTTCAACCGCAAGGCAGCCGATTATTATACGGTAGATAAAACGGTGGATTACAGCAAGTTCGTCTACTATGCGGGCAAGGTGGACTTCGGAGCGGACGGCTACGACGCGAACGAGATCTTCCGCGAAGGTTCTGCGGAGAACACGGCGTTCTCCGTCATCAACGAACTCTCCTTTGCATACAATACCGATACGGCGGGGCTCAACAGCTATCTCGGATATGCGGTCTCCACGGGCAAGACGGATTATGTCCCCGAATTCGAGTATGCGGCGCAGTATCTGTGCCGTCAGGGTGCGGGCAGCTACGCGGTCGTCGCCACCGATTACGGCTGGCACATTATGTACTGCACCTTCTCCTTCGTGGAGGGGACGGACGGAACGATCAAACCGTTCACCTTTGACTATGCGAAGCGCGAAGAGGAGGGGACGTTCTCCTATCTCTTCTATGAAGCCATCTGCGAGGCGTTCGTAAGCGATTATGCAAGCAACATGCAGACGGAAGCCATCAACACCTATTTGGATTGTGCAACGGTGTATGAGGAACGCTATGCCGACCTCACGGGGCTGGATACGGCTTCGTAAGCCGCGCGCATAAGGAGACAATATGGAACTTTGGGAAGCCGTCTGGAAATCGGCGATCCTCGGAACGGTGCAGGGACTCACGGAGTTCCTGCCCGTTTCGTCAAGCGGACACCTCACTTTTTTACAGCTTCTGGGGCTTGGGTTCGGCGACGACATGATGATGTTCGTCAACATCATGATGCACCTCGGCACGCTCGTCGCCGTCGTCGCCGTATTTTGGCGGGACATTCTGGCACTGTTCAAAAAGCCCTTCAAGACGCTTTTCATGCTCATTGTTGCCACCATTCCCGCGGGCGTCGTGGGGCTGCTGTTCAACGATAAGATCGATGCGCTCTTTCAGGGTCCGACGGCGCTTCTCAAGCTCGCTGTCTGCTTTGCGGTGACGGGGCTCATGCTGCTCGTTGCGGAACTTGTCGCAAGGCGCCGCAAAAAGGTACATCCCTTGAGCTGGGGAAGCAGTACCGCCATGGGGCTGATGCAGGCGGTCGCTCTGTTTCCGGGCATTTCCAGGAGCGGTTCCACCATCGTGGCGGGAACGGTCGCGGGAGCCGATCGGGAACAGGTCGCTTCCTTCTCCTTCCTCATGAGCATTCCCGTCATTCTGGGCAGCTTTGCGGTGGAGGTGTACGGCGTCATCAAGGAACCTTCCGCCGTGGCGGACATCGGCACGAACGGCTTTGTCGGCATCGCCGTGGGCGTCGTGCTCGCCGCCGTGTTCGGCGTTCTTGCCATCAAACTCATGCTGCGCGTCATCCGCAAGGCGAATTATATGTGGTTCAGCGTCTATCTCGTCTGCCTGTCTCTCACCTGTTTCTGGCTGAACGCATTGGGAATTTTTTAAGAACATGCATAACCCTTCGCCTCCTGCGCAACATAGGAATATCGGAGGTGAAGTATGAGACTCAATTGCGGTGATACCTGCCCCAAGACGGGTTCCTACAAAGTAGTGGACGCGCAGGGCAACGTGGTCAACACCATCTACGTGGGCGAAGGCGAAACGATGCCTCCCACGCAGCGTTCCGACTGTTACTACGAGTCGAACGACTGAGCATCGAAAAACCAAAGATGAAAGAAAAACGGAGCGCTCTGCGCTCCGTTTTTCTTGTTTGCTCGGCATGCTCCCGAAGCCTCATGACGCGGGGGCTTTTTGTATCGGCGCCCGCCTTTTTCCGCGGCGGGCGTGCAGTCATTGCTGCGGTTCGGATGCGGTGCGGATCCAGATGGGGCTCGTCCACGCAAAGCGTCCGTCCGCAAGTTCGATGCGCAGATAGTAGCAGTCCTCCTCCCGCTCCTGCCGGTAGTCGAAATAGAGCATGGACGGCTGCCCGAAGATGCATTGATCGCGGCAATTTTTTACTACGGTCACGCGCCTGACGTCTGCATCGGCGGTGATATTGTACCAGACGGTGCGTTCCTGCCGGGCGGGGCAGGCGAACGCTTCGCCCATCCAATGCCCGTTGATCCGGAAGTCGATGCGCACGTTCCCGCCCATAAAACCGTAACAGCGCCTTGCGCGGAGCGCGTCGAAGATGCCTTCCGCAGTGTTTTCCGTTGTCCATACGCCCGTAAGTCCGGGGAAGTTGTGCGGATAGAGGACATCTTTGAGGATGACGCCGTTCTTGCAGAAATGGTCGTCCGATCCCGCAATACAGCCCATGTGCGCGCCCTTTCTGAGGGCATCCTGCCACCAGCCGCCCTCGATGAGCGCGTCGAGATCGTTGGCGGGATTGCCCATGTATTCCGTTGCGTCCCCGCGGGAATAGATCTCGATGAGCGGCGGGATGAGTTCCGTCGGAATGGCGTTGAAATCCGCACCCGCAGACAGATAATAGGTGTCATGCGGGATGACAAGGATGTTTTTGTCCGCCAGCAGGGAGCGCAGTTCCGCCGCGGTGATCTCCCCGTCGTGCACGCCGCGGAACATCTTACCTTCATGTCCGCGGTAGTAAATGACCATGTTATTATAGTAGGGATAGGCGTCCCGTTCATAGGCGAGCAGGGTAGTGAACGTGCCGGGGCGGTAATATTCTTTGACCTTTTCTTGGATGACGTTCCATTTGGAAGGATTGCCCACCCACAGTTCGGGCTTGCCGACGCCGCCGTGATCGTGGTCGGAAACGGCGCCGAAGTCAAGTTTGAGTTCGTCGCGCAGATGCGTAAAATAGCGGTCGATGTCGGGATCGCCGTCCGAGAGGGAGGTGTGCCCGTGCATTTCGCCGATGAAGAGCTTGTATTCGGGGGGTGGCGGGTCAAAGGCGTGCTGTGCCGCTTGCAGTTCGGCATACAGCGCTTTTGCGTCGCCTGCGCCGCTGTAAACGGCATCCGTAAAGCGGCGGCTGCGTCCGGGCGTGTCAATGCCCCGTGCCTGTTTGCGTTCGGGATGTTGCATAGTGTGCTCCTTGTTTTTCTGAGTTGGTTGCGAGCCTTTGTGGGGGGAAGGGCGCGCCGTCCTGCATACGGTGGGTGTGGCGGAAGCGCGCGGGCGTTTCGCCCGTATCCTCCTTGAAGATCTTGATGAAGTGCGCAGAGTCGGAAAACCCGCACGACTGCGCAATGAGGGACACAGGCTGCGACGTGGCAACGAGCAGCTCGATGGCATGGTTGACGCGCAGTTTGCGGATATATTCGAAGGGGGTCAGTTTGAAGAGGTGTTTGAATTTCTCGATGTAGCTCGTGCGCGATTCCATTGCAAGATGCGCAAGGTCGTCCAGGCGGAACGGCTCCGACAGATGCTGAATGATATAATTGACGGAATTGACGATATACAGATAGTTCTTCTGTGCGTCGGGGCGGTCGGGCGCGCTGTACGCCTTTTCGATGAGCGCGGAGAGGTCATAGATGAGCGCCATGGCATAGGTCTCGAAGAGAATGGGGTGCTCGGTGGTCTTGGCAAGGCGCGTGAGTTTGTCCATGAGCAGCGTTTTTTCGCGCAGCTGCAGCGGACCGAGCTGCAAAAAGAACGCGGTGGATGCGATGCTCTTGCGCAGTTCGGGTTCCGTTTCGAAGAGGAGGTAGTATCCCGAAAAGCTGTTGAGTTCGAGGGAATACTTTTGCAGCATGCGTTGGTCGATGAGCAGGTGGAAGATGCTCGCGTCGTTGTCTTCCGCCCAATAGCCGTGTTCGATGCGCGGCGGGATGACAAAGACGGCGCCGGGGGAAAAGGGGAAGTTCTTGTCCTCGATGTAATGTCTGCCCCTGCCTTTTACGATGATGTTGAGTTCATAGAAATCGTGCGCATGCATGAGCAGCGGAAATTCATCGTCATGATAGTATGCAAGATGATCGCGCAGCGAAAAGCGCGCATCGTTGAGATTGAAGGACGTTGTTTTCGGGTGTTTTTCGAGAAACGCGGGGGAATGTTCCATTTGTTCAATCTCCATTTTGTTTTTTTAATTATACATGATTGATTTGAAAAAGTCAATCATCTTTGTACTATTATACAATTTTTTTGCATTATCATTATATTTTTTTCATAATCCCTATGCTATAATGATAGCGCAGAGAGAAAATCTTGCAACAAGGAGGAAAGAGGTGAACAAAACGAGACTGTTGGCAGCAACGATCGCACCCATGATGCTGGTTGCCGTTATTGCTGCCGGATGCGAAGGGGACAAGCAGTATGTCAGGATGTCGTATTACGACGGGACGACTTACGAAGAGGGTGCCGAATACAGCATCATCAACGAAAATCTGTTCTACCGCAATACGCGTCAGGTGGACATCGCCGATCCGAGCGTCGTATACGTATCGGATGAAGCGGATCCCGATTACGGAAGCTATTTCCTGTACGGGACGACAAGCAGCACGACGGGGTTCTTCTGCTGGAAGAGCGAAGACCTCCTCAATTGGGATGCCATAGGGTATGCGCTCAAATACGATGACTTCAAGTCCACGGAGGCAAGGTCGCTCAAACAGGACATCTGGGCGCCCGAAGTCATCTATGACGAGGAAGAGGACAAGTGGTACCTGTTTTTCAGCGCCACGCCCGATACGCCCGTCAATACGGACAGCGCCAGACCCACCATGGAGTATCAGTGCATTCCGTATGTTGCCGTGAGTGATTCGCCGCGCGGCCCGTTCAACCTCATCGACCATAAGGCGGCATACAAGACGACGGAGGGCACGCCGCTGAGCGAAGTGGGCAATCTTGACGAGAATCAGGATTGCTTCTTCCAGCGCTATATGACGTTCGATCCCTATTCGATGCATCAGCAGCTGGAAACGCTCGGCGTCTCGGAGGATGGCTGCGACCTGATCCGCGCCATCGACTTCCATCCGTATGTCGATCCCGCCACGCAGGAGAAATACCTCTACTTTGCGCTCAGCCACAACTCTTACATTTGCGGCATGAAGATGGAGGATTGGAACACGCCCGTGTATTCGTCGCTCGTCGTTCTGACGCGCCCCGGATATTCTTCGATGACCGCGGAGGAGAAAGACCTCACCTACGAATCGACGAACAACCATGTGAACGAGGGACCCTGGATGACGGAACACGGCGGGAAGTACTATCTCACCTTCTCCATCAACAGTTCCACGCTGCACGGATATTCCGTCTGCCAGGCGGTGGGCGATACGCCGCTCGGTCCCTTCCGCAAGCTGACGGAGGCAGAGGGCGCCGTTCTGCTGTCGGCAGACTCCTCGCGTGACGATGTTTCGGGAACGGGGCATCACACCATCGTCACCGTCGGGGGGAAGGAATATATCCTCTATCACAGCCACAATTCCGTGGAGGCGGGCGGGTTCAGCCGTCACCTTGCCTTCGATCCCATCGAGTGGGTCACCGTCAAGGACGGCGCCGGCAACGATCTTCCCGTCATGTATGTGAACGGTCCCACGACGTCCGTTCAGCCGCTGCCCGAATATGCGGCAGAATACCGCAACATCGCTGCGGAAGCGGAGGTGGAGGCGACGGCGCTTGCCGACGGCAGCAGCGCATCGTGGATGACGGACGGGCTGCTTTCCGTCAACCGTTACATGAACTACGATATGGTGGAGACCTATGTGCAGGAATCCGCCTTTACGGGAAAGACGACCGTCACACTGACGTTTGACGACTACAAGACGGTGCGCGCGCTCATGGTCTACAATTCCAAGAACATGCAGAGCGCCTTCTACGAAATCGAGCGCATCGAATTTGACTGCAAGGAGGAGGACGGTTCCGAGGTCACGCGCTTTATCGATCGGCTTGCGTTCGATTGGAAGGCGTATACCGCCGGAGACCCCGACGTCATCCGCCCTGCATCCGCGGCGTTTGCGGAATTTGCCGAGATTCGGTGCAAGACGATCCGCATCACCATTGCGCCTGCAACGGAGGAACAGATCGCGGTACACGGAATGGACGATATGCCCGAACTCTCCGTCTCCGAGATCAGAGTATTAGGGAAATAAAGAGAGGGAATCAATGATGAGAAACAAAAAGAACATTCGGCTACTGACTTGTTTGTGTGCCGCAACGCTGCTTACGGGCGTGGCGGGGACTGTCGCGGCATGCGCGCCGCCGATCATCGACGATCCGCCCTACACGGTGGAGAAACCGCAGGAAGACCTTCCCGCATACGATGCCGACATCAAGATGGACGGCGTGCTCAATGATGCCGCGTATGCACAGCTGCGCTGGCTGGAAAACGAATACGTCACGAATAACGTGACCGTAACCGTGCGGATGTCGGCATATTTCGGCGAAAAGGGCGTCTTCCTCCTGTTTGACGTGGACGACCCCGCCGTCTTTATCAACCCCGACCGCAACCCTTCGTGGAACAGCGGCATCGAGCTCTATCTCGCCGAGGCGGGCGTCGACCACATCGAAGGGGAGGGCTGGGAGATCGACTTCACCCCCGGAATCGATATGGTCTCCACGCGCTTGCAGCGCAACGGCGGATTTGTCGCCATGCTCACCGCCAAGGAGGATACGCCCTTCATGCGTTCCGTCGGAAAGGGCGGCGCTGTCGGCGCGGAGGGCACCGAGGGCTACACGATGGAAGCCTTCTTCCCTTACGGGTTCTTCGGGATCGACGAAGGCGGGCTGGATGCGCTTGCGCTGAACCCCGTTCTTTTGCGTGCCTACGATCTTGTGGACAACGAATATAGTCAGCGCGTCTGGCACAACTTCGGGCTAGAATGCAAAAAGGGATACAGTTTCTCCAATCCCACCACATGGTGGCAGTTCAAGGAGGGCGGGCTGGACGCATGGCTCGTCACTTTGCAGACGGACGGCAACGGAACGCTTGACGGCAACAGCTTTGTCGTGAACGGCGAGTCGCTCGAACTGACCGTCACGCCCGATACGGACTATTCCATCAAATCCGTCAAGTGCGGCGGTACGGACTATACCGACAAGCTGTTCATTGAAGACGGCGCCATGAAAGTCGTCATCGACAATGTGGCGCAGGACATCACCGTTGAGGCGGAGTTCGAGCGCTTCCCCACGGAGCGCTATGCACTCACGGGCGACATCGAATACTTCGGCGCGCCCCTTCCCGACGCGCGGTTCTCGGAACTTACCTTGCAGGCATGCTGCCGCGGCGCGTTCTTCGATGCGGACTTCCAAAACGGGGGGGGGTACTCGGTCGACCTTCCCGCAGGAGAGTATATCCTCATTCTGACCAAGGAGGACGGCACCGTCGTCGCACAACAGACGGGCAGCCTGTCCGCTGCGGCGACCTGCGACATATCGATCGAAAAGACCCTCGATGCCGACATCCTCGAAGGCAAAGAGGACTTCACAAAGAATTTCAGCGATGCGACAGCCGCCCAGCAGCAGGGCATTCTCTACGACAACAAGGATAACGGCGAAACGTATCCTTCGCAGGTCACGTTCGAAAGCGCTTTCTATGCGCCGTCCATCGGCTCTATCATGACGGACAACATCAAGTTCGGCATGCGCATTTATTTGAAGAATGCGGGCGGCGGCGGGGATTTTTCCGTTGCGGACGTCGTTCTCGGCAAAAAGGCGGACGGCTGGTATCTCGGTATCGGCTATGACCTCATTGCCAATGACGTCGGAACGTACAAGCTCAGCGAGGAGCAGGTCACGGCGGTGCAGGAGGGCACGTTCAAGGTGCTCGTCATCAAGGAGGGCGTGGAACACAGGCTGTATGCTCTCAACGGCGACGACTATGAGTATGTTGCCGGCTATACGGATGACGACGATACGCTCGTCTCCTTTGCGACCATCGACCTCATCACCCACAAGGATACGGCGGGCAGCGGCGTCGGCGCATTCGGCATGAAGGGCACCACGGTGTATACCAATTATGCGGACGGCATCGACGCAAGTGATATCTCCCTCATCAAGGCGCTCGTCAACGGCACCGTCCGCGTAAAGCCCGTCGTCGAGGCGGAGCATGCGCAGGTCGTCGACATGTCCGAGGATTACTCCGTCGGCGCGACGCTCACCTTCAAGGTGCAGCTTGACCGCTTTGCCGAACTGCAATCGGTCTCCGTCAACGGCACGCCGCTGACGGCGGTAGGAGACACCTATTCCTACGTCATCCGGGCAGAGGACATCCTGAACGGCATCACCATCACGGTGGATGCCACCGCCGATGCCATCGTGTATGCAGGCACAGATGCAACAAAAGCATTCAGCGAAGTTGAAGATGACACCATTCAGGGTACCGTATACAATTACGCAACGCATGCGAGCGCAAAGTTGCAGGAGTTTACTGTCGTCGAGAGCAAGTTCCAAGCACCGTCTTTGAGCAGCGTCACGGAAAACGGTGTGCGCTTCGGGTTGCGTTTTTACAGCAAGCAAACGGACGATCTTAGCAATACCGGTTATATCGATGTTGTCATTGCAAATGAAAACAATCAATGGTATTTGGACATCGGTGCAGACCTTGTAAATGATAAGTTGAAACCGGAGACAAAGTATGCACTCAGCTCACAACAGTTTGCAGCGGTTTGTGCAGACGGATTGCGGGTGCTGATCGTTCAGGCAGACAATGTTTACAGGTTGTATGCCGAAGACGACGGCGGCTTTGACTTTGTTGAAGCCTTCACAGACGCTCCCGCTGACAAACCTGTCAGGACTGCTTTTGCGACGATCGATCTTGTTACAAACCCCGCAACGGCGGCATCCCGCGGAAAAGGCGACTTCGGCGTGAAGGGCACCACGGTGTACGGCGGCTTTGACGAGACGCTCACGGATACGGCGCTCATCCGCCTGCTCACCGAGGACGCCGACGCGCAGGTGCGGTATCCCGTCGTCACCGATGCGCCCAACGTCACCGTTGGCGGTCTTTCCGCAAGCTATCAGGCAGGTGATACGCTCACCTTCACCGTGACGCCCGGCCGCTTTGCAACGGTCACAAAGGTCACCGTCAACGGTGTGGAAGTTATGGAAAGCGCGGGTTCCTATTCTTACAAGCTTCCCGACGACATCACGGGCATCACCGTTCAGGTACAATCTACCGTCGATGCCATCGTGTATGCAGGCAAGGGCGATATTGTCAAGAATTTCAAAACATTGCGCGATGCGGCGCAGATCACATCGGAAAGCAGTTCTGGAAGTGTTGTGGCGGGGCAGGGGACATTGTATACCTATTCCGACCATTCCAATATGCTTCCGACCACTTCTGTGATCGTCAGCAATTTCTATGCGTCCGCGCTTCCCGATGAGCAGAATGCCCCGAGCGGTTGCCGCTTCGGAATGCGAATCTATACCTGTCCCAATCCGAATAACGATAACGGCAACCAAGGCTTTATCGACGTGATCGTTGCAAGGCAGAATAACAAATGGGTGCTTGATATCGGAAACGCAGTTGCACAAAATAGTGTTACTCCTGCGACAGGTTATCCGCTCAGCGATGAACAATTCAATGCTCTTAAAACAGACGCGGGGTTGCAGATCGCCATTGTTCAGACAAGTTTGGCGGACGGGGTACAGTTTGCACTCTATGCGGAGGATAACGGAGCATTTGAACTTGTTGAAACGTTTTCGGTTCAGGAAGGAAACAGAACGACGTACAAGTCCATCGACCTCGTTGTCAACGGCGCTGCCGCAGCCATGATGCGCAGCGGTGACGGCGACTTCGGCGTGAAGGGCACCACGGTGTACGGCGGCTTTGACGAGACGCTCACGGATACGGCACTCATCCGCCTGCTCACCGAGGATGCCGACGCGCAGGTGCGGTATCCCGTCGTCACCGATGCGCCCAACGTCACCGTTGGCGGTCTTTCCGCAAGCTATCAGGCAGGTGATACGCTCACCTTCACCGTGACGCCCGACCGCTTTGCAACGGTCACAAAGGTCACCGTCAACGGTGTGGAAGTTACGGAAAGCGCGGGTTCCTATTCTTACCCGCTTCCCGACGACATCACGGGCATCACCGTTCAGGTACAATCTACCGTCGATGCCATCGTGTACGCAGGCAAGGGCGATATTGTCAACAACTTCAGCGACAGCGATATGCTGGTTTCCAATGCACTTGCAACGGATAATCTGTATCACAGTAACGGCAATTATCTGTCTCCGATGTCTGTCATCGAAAGCAATTTCTACATGCCGGAAATTGCGTCGGTTTCTGCGGAAAACGTTGCATTCGGCATGCGGGTGTATCTGACGAACACGGCTGGCGGCGGCGCCTTCACCTGCGCAGATGTCGTGATCGGCAGAAAGAGCGACGGATGGTATATGGGCACGGGCTATGATATGCGCGGCGCCAACAAGATTTCTGCCGCTTACAAGCTCAGTGATGCACAGCTGACCGCGGCGGCATCCGGGAACGGGCTGAAAATTCTATTGGTAAAAGACGGCGTGGAACACAGACTGTATGCACAGGACGGCAACGCCTTTGAGCTGGTCGGCGTTTATACGGATGACGATGCTACGATGACATCGTATAAGTCCATCGATTTGCTCGTGCATAACAGGCAGGGGACCGATCCTCACTTTATGCGGATCGTATCGGAAGGCAACTTCGGGATGAAGGGCACCACGGTGTACGGCAACTTTGCCGCAACGTACACGACGGACGCGCAGCTCATTGAGCTTATCACAGGCAAACAGATCGCGGGGGCGGCGGACTAACCCGCTGTCTCCCGCAGAACGCGGCACCCCCCGTCCGTGTCCTGATACGGGCGGGGCAGGTCCGCCGCAGGGAAGAGTATGGAGGAAAAGCTCAGTGGCAGAAGTGACCTTAAAAAACATTTGTAAAGTGTACGACAGCAGGGAACGCGGACACAGGGGCGTTCTCGCCGTCAAAGATTTCACCATGGACATCCGCGACGAGGAATTCATCGTCTTTGTCGGACCGTCCGGGTGCGGAAAATCGACGACGCTCAGAATGATCGCGGGTCTGGAAGATATTTCCGGCGGCGATCTCTACATCGACGGCGTCTACGTCAACGATGTTCCCGCCAAGGACCGGAATATCGCCATGGTGTTCCAGAACTATGCGCTCTATCCGCACATGACGGCATATCAGAACATCTCTTTCGGACTGACGTTGCAGCGCATTCGGGAACCCATCTACGAACAGAGCGAGGATGTCGCAAACGTGCTATCGGAGATCGCGGCGGCGCGGGCGCAGATGCGCGCGGAATGCAGGAGCATCGCCGCAGCGGAGAAGCAGATCGACGCGCTCGACAAAAAGAATACCGCTTATCTGAAAGCCATCGACGCCGTCCGCGAGAAGGAGCGCCGCACCAAGGACCGCGGCATCCATCTTCCGGAGGTGCAAAACGCCGTGCAGCGCCTGAGCGCCCGTGCGGAAGGTCTGCGCGCGGCGATCGAAACGAACATGCAGACGGCGGAAGGTCTGCGCGCGGCGATCGCGTCCGGAAAAGAACGGCTGGATGAGCTGGAAGCCGACATCTGCGCCAAGCAGGAGAGCATCAAGGATCGCTGCCTTCTGCGCATTGACGACAAGAAGCTCAAAGAGCTGGAAAAACACAAGGCGTACTATTTGAAGCTGCGCGCAGGCGACAATGCCGTGCGCGAACAGGACGAGGCGCAGCTTGCAAAGCTCGAAGAAGAACTCGGTTCGCTGCTTCCCGAAGGGGAGGCTGCCGCAGTGGAGGGGGAAGGGACGGAGGACGCTCCCGCCACCGCCGAGGAGCTGCGCATTGCGGGCTTGCGCGAACTGATCGGGCGCTACCAAGAGGAGCTGGACGTGCTTGCGCGGCGGCGGGAGAGCATCGACGAAAATCTCGCGCGCATCGACGGCGAACGCGAATTTTACGCCGCAACGCCGCAGCCCGCCTACCGTTTCCGCCGCTATACCAAAACGGAGATCGACAGGAAGGTCATGCGCGCCGCCGAGATCCTCGACATCAAAAAACTCCTCAAACGCAAACCGCGTGAGATGTCGGGCGGGCAGCGTCAGCGCATTGCGCTCGGACGGGCGATCGTGCGCGAACCGAAGGTGTTCCTTCTGGACGAGCCCCTGTCCAACCTCGATGCCAAACTGCGTACCTCCATGCGCAGCGAGATCGTCAAGCTCCACAAACAGCTCAAAACGACGTTCATCTACGTCACGCACGATCAGGTCGAAGCCATGACGATGGGCACCCGCATCGTCGTCATGAAGGACGGCGAGGTGCAGCAGATCGACACGCCCGTCAACCTGTTCGACAATCCCGTCAACACCTTTGTTGCAGGGTTCATCGGGACTCCGCAGATGAACATGTTCCGCGTGCAGATGCGCGCCGTGGGGACCAAGGTGCAGTTCAGCTTCGGCAATGACAGCGTACTCACCTGCGAGAAAAAGAAGATGCGTCCCGTGGACGATCGCTACCTGGACGGAGAACCGCACGACGTCGTGCTCGGCATCCGTTCGGAGAACTTCTTCCTCTCCAAGGACGGCAGCGGATTCGCCTGCACCGTCTCCGAAGTGGAACTTCTCGGCAGCGAGACCAACATCTACACGACGTTCAACGGCGCAAACATCATTCTCAAACTCAATTATCGTCCTGCGGTCGCCGAAGGCGATCCCATCGTCGTCGGGGTGGATGCGGGCAAACTGTATCTCTTCGACGCAGAGACCACAAAAACCATCTTAAAAGGATAAGGGGTGAATATCATGAGGCATTTGAAAAGCAAAATTGTCGCACTTTCGCTGACCGCCGTCCTCGCCGCAGCGGGGTTGGCGGGCTGCGGAAATCCCGACGGCGCAGCGGGGAACGGGGAGCGCATCACGTTCTGGTACACCGCCGATCAGTTCAATGCGGACCCGTATGTGGAGATCGTCAACACGTACAACGCCGGACAGGGGAAGACGGACGGCGTATATGTGAAAGCGTTGATCAAGAGCGATCAGTCTAATTCGCATATCCAATACTGTACGGGCAAGGGGAGCCAGGTCGACCTCATTGCCGTCAACGACCGTTATGCGTTCAACAACATCGCACAGGGGTTCTATACGAATTTGCAGGACTATGTGGACGATGCGTCCACATATACCAAGAACGAGGACGGCGAAGCCTACTTCGACGTCGCCAATTATGCGGCAAACAACCTCGACCGCTACCGTTTCAACGTGGACACGCGCGAGGCGGGCGAAGGGGAGGACCTGTATGCGCTGCCCATCCTGAGCAACGCCTGCGTGCTCTATTATAACGAGACGTATTTCGAAGAGGCGGGCATCCACATCATCTCTGTCCCGGAGGACGAGCTGGACGCCTACAACACGGCGCACGGCACGACGTATGCGCCGCGCGGCTATGCGGAATATACGGCGGCGTCGTCCCCCGAATCGGGGCTTGCAACTTCCAAAAATCTTGCAGGCGAAACGGTCGTCAAGGTGTTCAACAACCTCATTCCCATGAGCTTTCTGGAAGTCAACACGCTTGCAAAATATTTCTCCGAAGCGTGGAATGCAAAGTCGTCTCCCTCCAAATACGGCATTCTCAATGAGTGGTGGTTCTCGCACGGCTGGGCGGTCGGCGGTGACTGCGTCAAGTATGACGAGGAGAAGGGGCAGTATGTCTTTACCCTCGGCAGCGAACAGCCCAACTATCTTGTGACGGAGGCTCTCAGCGTCAACGGTCACGACTATGCGGCGGGGGACATCCTCACCTACCGCGACGGGAAGTATCTCGCGGCACATCCCGACGCGGAACTTTCCAAGCACCTCTATGAGCTTCCCTCGCAGTACGAGCAGTTCCGCGAATTCTGCGCATGGTCGCAGGTGAAGGGCGTTGACGTCGATGAGGAATTTGTCGGCTACGGGATCTCGCCCTCTCCCGCTACGCTCGGTCAGACGTCCAAGATCACGTACTTCACGTCGGGCGAGGTCGCCATGGTCGCCGAGGGCGCCAATGCCATGGACTCCATCGGCAATGCGCTGCGCAACAGCGATACAACGTGGAATGCGGCGCTCATGTATACCTACCGTGAATTTGAAGGGGAGGACCCCGATCCGTCCGGCACGCTTGCCGTTATCGGCAAGAGCGGCTTTGAAGGGGAACTGAGAACGCAGGACGGCACGAAGATCGTCGGCAAGCTCGGCGCTTCGAGCATCAACTTCGGATATGCGATCCCTGCAAATTCCAGGCATAAGGACGCCGCATGGAAGTTCCTGCAATATCTCACTTCCGAAGAGGCGCAGCGCGTCTTCGCCAAGCACGATGCGGGTGTTCCCTCCAACTCGACGCTTGTGACGAGCGAGGAGTTCTACAACAAAGAGAATAAGAAATGCTCCAATTACCGAGCGCTCTCCATCATGTCCGAGGTCTGCGAGATCGGCGACTGGTCATATTTCGAAAACGGTGAATGGATCACGGATTGGTCGTTGACCCTCAATGACGACGTGCGCAACGGTGAGATGTCCCTCGCGACGTTCTTTGCGACATATGAGCCGGCGACCGACGCGCTCCTGAAAGAGTACAAATTCAAGTTGCACGGAAAAGAGTAAACCGCGGGAGGGGAATCATGGAAAAATTTGCCTCGCACGGTCTTACGCCCGATCTGCATGCCAAAAAGCGGGTGGACGGCGAAAAAATCTTTGCCTACATCTGCGTGTGCATTCCGCTCTTCGGCTTTACAATGTTCAGCGTCGTGCCGCTGCTCATATCGCTCATTTCCACGTTCACGACGATGGAATATTACGATCTGAACACCATGACATGGAACAACTTCGAGACCTTCAAGGTCGTGCTGTCGGATGATGATTTCTGGAAGTCGCTGCTTGTCACGCTCATGCTCTCCATGAGCCAGCTCATCAGCCTCATCGTCGCGCTGTTCATTTCCTTTCTGCTCTCCAAAAAACCGCGCGGCAGAAAAATCTTCCAGATCCTGTTCTTTATCCCGTACATCTGCAGCAGCGTCGCCACGGCATATATGTGGATGACGATGTTCGATCCCAACTACGGCATCATCAACTCCGTGCTCGTTGCCATCTTCGGGGAGAGCGCGCGCGTGAGCTGGACAGCCGACCCCGCGGCATACGTTGCGGCGATCATCATCACCACCGTCTGGCAGGCGCCCGGTTACGGCATCGTCATGTACAAGGCGGCGTTCGACGCCGTCAACCCTTCGCTGTATGAAGCAAGCGACATCGACGGCGCCTCCGCATGGAAAAAGTTCTGGCGCATCACCTTTCCGAGCATCGCTCCCACGACCTTCTATCTGCTCATGACGGGCATCATCGCGGGATTGCAGACGTTCGACATCGCCAAGCTGTTTGCCTCGTGGTCGGCGGATTCGTGGACGGGCACGGCGGGTCCGGACAATATCGGGCTTACGACGGTGTTCTATATTTACAGAGAGGGCACGCTGTATTATAATATTCCTGCGGCATCCGTCGCCTCGTGGGGGTTGTTCCTCGTCATTCTGACGCTCTCCCTCATCAACTATAAGTTAAGAAAGAGGTGGGTGAACGTATGAAACCTTTCAAGAGCACCGTCCATGCAACGCTGCACAATGTCGCCGCCCGCGTGCCGACCTATGAAGAGGTGCGCGAACGCCGCGCAAGAAAGACGACGGGCATCATCGGAAAGATCGTCGTATTTGCCATTCTTCTCGTCTATGCCGTCGCGCTCATGCTGCCGTTTTATGTGCTGTTTGTCACGAGTATCACGCCCTATGAAGAACTCATGGGGTCCATGAGCTTCATCTGGTGGCCCGAAGAGGTCACATGGGACGCCTTCGTCCCGTTTATCACAACGGACAATCTTCTGGCAAGCGAGATCGGCGTTCCCATCCTGCACGGATTTTTGAATACGCTGTGGTCCACGCTCCTTACCACCATCGTCTCGCTCTTCGTCAGCGGGCTGGCGGCGTATTGCTATTCCAAGATCCGCTTCAAGGGGAAGGAAGTGCTGTTCATGATCGAGATCGCCACCATGATGATCCCGATGGCGACGATGACCGTCCCTTCGCTCATCTATTACGAGGCGCTCGGCTGGACGTTCAGCTGGTTCCCCATCCTCATTCCGGGCATGTTCGGCAGCGCGACGACCATCTTCTTTTTGCGCAGCTATATGGCGTCCATTCCGAATGAGACCATCGAGGCGGCAAAGATCGATCGCTTAGGTCCCTTCCGCATCTTTTTGAGGATCGTGCTGCCGCAGGCAGTCCCTGCGTTCATCGCGCAGTTCATCTTTGCCTTTGTCGGCGGATACAACAACTATATGGGGCCGCTGCTCTATCTGTCCGACGACCCGCAGCACTACACGCTGCAGCTCGTCATCACCGAACTGCGGATCTTCTACAACCAGCCGGGGCAGGTCTGCGCAAGCTGTCTCATCGCGCTTGTACCGCTCATCATTGTCTATATCGTCTTCCAGAGATTCTTCATCGAAGGCATCTCTGTGGGCGGGGGCAAGGAGTGACGCGGCGCAGAAAATTGAATAAGAAAAGGAGAGGAACATGCAAAACAAAGTCGTAGACAGCGAATATCAGTTCAACTCTCCTTTTTCTGTTTCCAAGCGGGTGATGCAGTTCCTCATCGACAGCCTGCTCCTCGTGCTTGCGACCATCCTCGCCTTTCAGCTGACGGAGGTCTGTTTCGGTGCGTGGAGCACGCGCCTGCGCGGGCTGAACGCTTCCATGGAGCAATGCTCGCGGGAAATTGTCGGGCAATACACGCAGGCGCAGCTGATGCTCTACGACGAGCAGACGCAGACTGCCGCCGAGGACCCCGTCCAGGGCGAAGCGTTTTTGTATTCGCTGGTGCTTTCCACGCTCGGCGACGGCGTTTCGGACGCCGCGCCGTATGCGGGGGAGCATATTTACGGCGACCTTGCAGAGACGGAGCGCTCCGTGCTGTATTACTACGGGACATTCAAGCCCGCGCACAGGGAGGCGTTTTCGGGCGGGGATGAAGCCTTCGGTGCGGAGTATATCCGCACGCGGTTTTTGACGGGCTGCGACAATGCCGCCAACGGCTATTTCGCGGAGGAGGGGTTCCCGCTGCTGGACGGCGACGTCGCGGCGGCGCTCGACAGGCTCATCTGTTTCGGGGAAGAAAGGGTGCAGATCGACGGGATCGTCTATCCCGCCGCGGAGATCTATGTGGAACTGTATGAGACGTTCCATGATATTTTGCGGGAAGCGCGCAGCGAACTGTCCACGCAATATGCGCCCTGCGTGCAGCTACAAGCGGACTTTTCCGCCGCGCGGGAGCAGCTCATCGCATTTCGGATCGGCGAACTCGCGCTTGCATACGCGCTTGCGGTCTGCATCTGTTTTCTGCTCGTTCCGCTGTGCTGCAAGGGGCAGACGGCGTCGGTTTTGTTCCTGCGCGGGCGGTGTATCCACGCGTCGGGGATCCGGCTCCGGTGGTACAATCTCGTGCTGCGCGCCCTTGCGGAGTATCTGATTTGCTTTGGGAACGTCATCTTCGTCATCCTGCTCAACTACGGCAGGTATGCGTCCTATTTTCTGATGTGCGACCTGTTCGGCGGCGTGCGCTTTTACATGCTCTTTCTCGCCGCGGTCGCGCTGCTCCTCGCCTCGTTTGTCTGTTTGCTGTTTGACAGGCGCGGGCGGCGGACGCTCGCGGACCGCATGTCGCTGACGTCCGTCAGGGAACGGGAATAAATTTTGCCCCGCGGACGGGGCACGGAAAAATATGGGAGGAGTGCGCACATGCGCTATCAGGCAGTCATTTTCGATCTGGACGGGGTGCTCGTCAGCACCGACCGTTACCATTTTCTTGCATGGAAGCAGCTCGCAGACAGGCTGGGGATCCCCTTTGATGAAGAGGTCAACCGCCGCCTGCGCGGCGTCTCCCGCATGGAGAGCCTTTCCATCGTGCTGGAACGGTCTCCCGTTTGCTATTCCGCAGAGGAGCAGGCGCGCCTTGCGGAGGAAAAAAACGAAATATACAGGGGGTTTCTGAGCCGTATGACGCCCGCGGACGTCGGAAGGGACGTGCTTTCCGCGCTGTTCGCCCTGCGCGCGGCGGGGGTGAAACTTGCCGTCGGGAGCAGTTCCGCCAATGCAAAATTCATCCTGCAAAAGATCGGGCTGGGAGAATTTTTCGACGCCGTCGTTGACGGAACGGACATCACGCGTTCCAAACCCGATCCCGAAGTGTTCGTCAAGGCGCGGGAAAGGCTCGGGATGAACGGGCGGGATTGTCTTGTGGTGGAGGATGCCGTCGCGGGCGTGCGCGCGGCACAGGCGGGCGGCATGGACTGCGCCGCACTCGGCGATGCCGCCGAAGCGCATATCGCAACTTACGACCTCGGACAGTTTTCCGAGATCGTGCAGATCGTCGGGAGAGACTGAAATGATACAATTGTTACGGCGGATTTGCCTGAAAGGAAGGATGGACGAAAATGTCCGGTTCGTCATCGCGCGGCAGCTCAAAAACCGTGCGTATTGGAACAAGTTCTGCGAAGTGTTTTCCACAAAAGAGGATACCGCAGACGAGGGCTGGCGGGCGGAGTACTTCGGGAAAATGATGCGCGGCGCGGTGTGGATATATTTATACAGCCGCGACGAGGAACTGTATGACGTCATGACCGAGGCGGTCCTCAATATGCTCCCGCGGCAGGAGGAGAACGGCAGGTTCTCTTCCTACACGCAGGAGAAGGAGTTCACGGGCTGGGACGTATGGGGCAGGAAATATCTTCTCACGGGGATGCTGCACTACTGCGACGTTTGCCGTGACGAAGCGCTCAAAACGCGCATCGTGCAGGCGATGGAGCGGCATGTCGATTATATGATCGCACACATCGGCAGCGAAGAGGGGCGCATCGCCATCACGGCAACATCCGAATGGTGGAGCGGCGTCAATTCCTGTTCCGTTCTGGAACCCGTTGTCGAACTGTACCGCCGCACGGGGAAGGCGGAATATCTCGCCTTCGCAAAATACATCATTTCCACGGGCGGCTGTGCGGACGGCGACCTCGTTGCCCTCGCGCTTGAAGGGAAAAAACTTCCCCACGAATATCCCGTCGTCAAAGCATATGAGGTGATGTCCTTCTTCGAAGGCTTGCTCGCCTATTATGAAGTCACGGGCGAGGAACCCTATTACCGTGCGGTATGCAACTTTGCGGAAGGCGTTCAGGCGGGGGACATCACGGCGATCGGCTGCGCAGGCTGCACGCACGAATGTTTCGACAACGCCGCGCTCCGTCAGACGGAATACAGCGACGTCATCATGCAGGAGACCTGCGTCACCGTGACGTGGATGCGCCTTTTGTTCCGCCTGTACCGCCTGAGCGGGAAGGCGTGCTACATCGACCGCCTCGAATGTTCCGGATGGAACGCGCTCTACGGCAGCCTGAACACGGAGGGGAACGAGCAATACAGTTTTGAACGCCGTGCCTATCTCCCCGCGATGGCGTTCGACAGTTACAGCCCGCTCTATATGAACAAGCGCGGGCGCGGCATCGGCGGGTTCAAGGAATTTGCAAGCGGCGGATATTTCGGCTGCTGCGCCGCCATCGGCGCCTGCGGCATTGCGCTCATGCCCATGACCGCGCTCATGCAGGACGAGGACGGCAGTCTCATCGTCAATGCCCTGTGCGACGGCGAAGCGCAAGCGGACGGGTTTTCCGTCTGCGTGAAGAGCGCCTATCCGCGCGACGCAAAGGGGACGATCACCGTCTTCTGCGAAGGAGAACGGGAACTTTGCATCCGCATCCGCCGTCCCGCGTGGTGCCCTGTCCTGACGGTGAACGGCAGACGTTTTTCAAAAGAGGATTTCTGCACGGTGCGCGGGACGTTCCGCAGCGGGGACACCATCGACGTTGCTTATGAATTATCCCTGCGGGCAGTGCGTCTGAACGGAAAGATCGCCTTTTTCTATGGACCGTTGACGCTCGCCGCCGATGCCCTGAAAACGGAGCGCGACATCAGGCGCCCCGTCCGTTTGGGCGGAAGGCAGCCCGTATTCCGCGTGCTGCCTCCCGCAGCGGGGGAGCTCGTCCGCATCGCGCTGAAAACGGCGGACGGGGAACTGCTTCTGACCGACTATGCGTCCTGCGGGAAACAATGGCTCAACGAAAACGCCATTCTTTCCGTCTGGTTGGACGAAGAGACATAATAACAGCCGACGAGGTGAAACATGATCTTGTCCGATGCATTTTACGGCGGCGACAGCCGCGTCTGTACGCTTGCGGAGCACGTTCCGGCACCGCTCTTCCGCAAGTCGTTCACGCTTGACGTGCTTCCCGCCCGCTTTGAAGTGACGGTCTGCGGGCTTGGGGTCTATGAACTGTATGTCAACGGCAGGCGGGTGACAAAGGGCTACCTCGCTCCGTACCGCAGCAACCCCGATCATTTTGTATACTACGACCATTACGACCTTGCCGACGCGCTGCGCATCGGCAAAAACGTTGTGGCGCTTGCACTCGGCAACGGCATCCTTTCCTCCAACATGCCCGTATGGGGCAACGATCGATATCCGTGGCGGAGCGCACCGAAGTTTGCGCTTGCGGCGGAGGCGGACGGCAAACCGCTCTTTGATGCGTCCGCTTTCGTGACGGCGGGCGGGGAAGTGACGTACAACGATTGGCACTGTACGGAGTACATCGATGCGCGCCTTGTGCGAAAGGGGTGGACGCAGGCGGACTACGACGATTCCGCGTGGGAACGGGTGACGCCCGCCGCGGCGCCGAACGGGGAGAAAAAGCTGTGCGAATCCGATCCCGTCAGGGTATATGAATGCCGCAGCCCCGTTGCGATGTGGAAGGGGGTGCGGGGGTACCTCTATGACTTCGGCGTGAGCGGTGCGGGGACATACCGTCTGCGCATCAAGGGCAGGCGCGGGCAGGTGCTGCGCGTGTACACCGCGGACTGCGTCATCGAAGGGCAGCGGACGACCAACCGCAATCTGTACTGCTGGTCGCTCAGCGATGCGATCGCGCAGGAGGTGCAGCGCGACACCCTGACGCTCTCCGGCGAAGAGGATGAGTTCGAGCCGCGCTTTTCCTTCAAAGGGTTCCGCTATGCGGAGATCGTCGGGCTGACGCCCGAACAGGCGCGTTCCCTCGACATCACCTTTCTGATGTTTTCCAACGCGTTCGGTGCGGCGGGTTCGTTTGTCTGCGATCACGAGGCGATCAACCGCCTGCAACAGTGCGTGCTTGCTTCCGACAGGTCGAACTTCATCCACTTCCCGCTCGATTGTCCGCAGCGGGAAAAGAACGGCTGGACGGGCGACGCGGCACTCTCCGCCGAGCAGTTTTTGCTCAACTTCGATTGCGCGCGTTCGCTGATCGTCTGGCTGGAAAATATCTGCAAGGCGCAGCGGGAGGACGGTTCCCTTCCCGGGATCGTTCCCACGGATACCTGGGGCTACGCATGGGGCGCGGGACCTGCGTGGGACAACGTCCTGTTCGAGCTTCCGTACCGCATCTATGTGTATACGGGCAGAACGGACGTGCTTGCACTGTGCGCGCCGCACATGCGCAAGTATCTCGCCTATATGGAGAGCAAGCGCGACGAACGCGGTCTGTTCGCCTACGGCTTGGAGGATTGGCTGCCCGTCAACGTGCATACGCCGCTCGCGGTCACGGACACCATTGTGTGCAAGTCGATGGCGGATACCGCGGCAAAGTGTTTTGCGGTGCTCGGCATGCAGAAGGAGGCGCGGTATGCAAAAAGTCTGTCTTCCAAGATCAGGCGCGCATTCCGCAAAGAGGTCTTGCGCCCGTGGGAGGCGGACGGTCCGCTCGGCGCCAACAACACGACGGCAACGCACGCCATGTCCATATATTACGGCATGTATGACGCATCCGAAATGCCGTCGGCAGTCCGGAAGCTGCGTTACAGGATCGCTCAGGCGGGCGGGCACATGGACTTCGGCGCACTTGCAAACCGTGTGTTCTGGCGCGTGGCGGGGGACTGTCTCGGCGTCGATGAGGCGCTCGGGATCATGCTGCATGCGACCTATCCTTCCTTTGCGGCGCTTCTCGATCACGACATGACGACGCTGTGGGAAGGGTTTGAATGGTTTGACGGGGACATGGCGCACGTTCCCGCCGATCTGCCGGACGGGTTCTGGTCGTTCAATCATCATTTCTGGGGCGACATTTCCGCGTTCTGGTACAGATACCTTGCGGGGATCAACATCGATGCGCCCGATGCCGTGCGCTTTGCGCCGCAGTTCGCGGGCGCCGTCAGGCATGTGAAAGCGGAACATCGTTTCCCGTGCGGAACATTCTTTGTGGAGATCGCGCATGACGGGCAGACGGCGACATGTCGCGTCACGGTCCCTGCGCGGCTCCAAACGGAACTTGTTCCGCCCGCGGGCTGGCGGACGGATACGGCGGCGCTTGTGCCCGGGGAAAATACCGTTGTATTTACAAAATTGTCCGATGTTTGAACGAAGCGTCCCGTCGGCGTGCCAACGGGGCGGGAAGGGGGCTGTACATGTGTTCCGACCTTGAACGAAACGATGTGCCCGCCGCAGGGCAGCTGCGCGCGGAGGAGAGCATCCGGTATTTCGGGGCGGCTCATCCCGACCTGAAGATCGCGTTTTTGGGAAATTCCATCACCCGCCACGGGCGCGCGGAGGCGCTCGGCTGGCAGGGCGATTGGGGCATGGCGGCGTCCTGCCGCGAAAATGACTACGTTCACAGGCTCTGCGCGCTTCTGGAAGGCGCGGGGCGGCGCGTCGCATGCTGCGTCGCAAACCTTTCGGAATGGGAACGCTCGCGGGAGATGCGGCTGCTTGAAACGCGCTATGCGCCTGTCTTCTCCTTCGGCGCGGACATCGCCGTCGTGCGGCTGGGCGAGAACGCGCAGCTCGCGGAACACCTGGCGGCGTTTCAATGCTGTTATGCGGAGCTGACGCATCGTCTGCGCGCGGGCGGCGCGACGGTCGTGCTCACCGATCTCTTCTGGGCATATCCGCCCTTTGACGGCTTCGTCAAAGAGCTCGCCGCGCGGGAAGGGGATCTGTTTGTGCAGCTGCACGATCTCGGAAGCAGGGAGGAGATGAAGGCGACGGGCAGGTTCGCACACGCGGGCGTTGCCCTGCATCCGGGAGACAGGGGCATGGCGGAGATCGCCCGCAGGCTGTATGCCGCCATCACGACGCCGCACGGGCAGAAAAAGGAGAAACCATGATAGAGGAATTGTATTACCTGTTGGACATTCTGCTTGCGGTGGTGCTGGGGTTTGCGATCGGGTACGAGCGGAAGCTGCGTTATAAGGAGGCGGGCATCCGCACGCACACCATCGTGTGCGCGGGGAGCGCGCTCATCATGGTGGTGTCCAAATACGGCTTCGGGGACAGTATCGAGGCGGACGCCTCGCGCGTGGCGGCACAGATCGTCTCGGGGATCGGCTTTTTGGGCGCGGGCATCATCATCTACCGCAAGCACGAGATTCACGGACTGACGACGGCAGCGGGCGTGTGGGCGACGTCGGGCGTGGGGATGGCAGCGGGCGCGGGACTGCATATCGTGGCGGCAGGTGCGACGGTCGTACTCATCGGGGTACAGTGCATCTTCCACATCAAGTGCAAGTTTTTTCAGACGAAGAAGTATTTTCAGGTGAAGATCGTGTTCACGAGCGACGGGTCTGCGAACGACACCATCAAGGAGCTCTTTCAGACGGACCGCTTCAACCGCCTCGTCATCGAGCGCAAGGGCGGGGAGACGGTGTACCACGCGACCCTCAACACGGACAAAGAGTACTCTTCGCAGCGGCTCACGGAGATCATGGCGGAGCATCCCTTTATCCGTTCCATTGAACGCTGCGACGAAGATTGACATTTCATCGAAACGCAAAAAAGAGAAGCGAACAAGCGCTTCTCTTTTTTGCAAAGCGGGATGTATCGGTGGTTTTGCGTTGTGGCGGCGGGGAGGTTACGGGCGGAAGCCTTCGAAAATGACGTTGTCGGCGTATTGCATGACGCGCGCCATCTCCTCGGCGGAGCGCACCGTCCACGCAAGTTTGGCGCCCCGATAGGCGGCGAGTTTTTTCGATGGATAGTTCTCGCAGAAGTAACTCAGGAAGTCAAGTTTTTTTGCCGCCTGCATGCAGACGACGGGCAGCAGTTTCGCCTTCACCCGCCAAAGAAGAGAGCCGTGAAAATCCTCTTTGGTATACTGCTTGTCGATGCCGAGCATGCCGCACGCAATGTCCGGGCACAGTTTTTTGTATGCCTTCGGATAGGCGGGCTGAAAGGACTGTACGGCATATTCGAGGGCGGGGAAGCGGGCGGTTTCTTCGTGAACGGCGCGGGCGATCTCTTCTCCCGTGACGTGCGGCATATCCTTGATTTCCAGCAGCAGCGGAACGCGCCCCGCGATCGTTTCAAGGAATTCCGAAAAGAGCGGGATGCGTTCTCCCGTTCCTGCAAGACGCAGTTCTTTCAGGGCGTCGTAGGGAAAGGCGGAAACGGCTCCGGAGCCGTCCGTCATCCTGTCCACGGTGTCGTCGTGAAAGACGACGAGCCGTTTGTCTTTCGTAAACCGCACGTCCGTCTCCACGGGATAGCCGCATGCTGCGGCGGCTTCGAATGCGGCAAGACTGTTTTCGGGGCGCGTTTCGTCGTGCAGCCCGCGGTGGGCAATGGGGCGGGTCTTCAAAAAAGCGGGGATATTCATGCACATATTGTAGCAAATTTGCGCGGAAAATGCAATAGCGGTTGCAAAAATTTCTACGATCCGTTATAATAAGATAGAAAAAGTTGCCCGAAGGGAAGTCGGAACAGCATGGCAAAGGCAAGCAAGTATTTACGCAATTTCTGTATCATCGCCCATATCGATCATGGCAAGAGCACCATTGCCGACCGCATCATGGAACTCACGGGACAGGTGAGCAAGCGGGACATGGAGGAACAGCTCCTCGACTCCATGGACATCGAACGCGAACGGGGCATTACCATCAAGCTGACCCCTGTCAGGATGTTTTATACGGCGCTCGACGGGAACGAGTATGAACTCAACCTCATCGACACGCCGGGGCACGTGGACTTCACCTATGAGGTGAGCCGTTCGCTCGCCGCGTGCGAGGGCGCGCTCGTCGTCGTGGACGCCACGCAGGGCGTGGAGGCGCAGACGCTCGCCAATGTCTATCTTGCCCTCGAAAACAATCTGGAGATCGTGCCCGTCATCAACAAGATCGATCTTCCTTCCGCACGCATTGAAGAGACCAAAGCGGAGATCGAGGACGTCATCGGGCTGGACGCCGCCGAGGCACCCTGCGTCTCCGCGAAGGAGGGGACGAACATCCGCGACATTCTCGAAGCGGTGGTCAAATGCGTGCCTCCGCCCGAAGGGGACACGGACGATCCGCTGCGCGCGCTCATTTTTGACAGTTATTACGATAACTACAAGGGCGTCATCCTCTTTGTGCGCATCCGCGACGGAAAGGTGAAGGTGGGGGACAGGATCAAAGCGTTCCTCTCCGAGCGCACCTATGACGTCACCGAAGTCGGGGCATTCTCTCCCCGTTTGCAGCCCAAGAACGAGCTTGCGGCGGGCGAGGTCGGATACATCGCCGCCAGCATCAAATCCATCGAGGATGTGGAGGTGGGGGATACGGTCACCTTTGCCGACCGTCCCGCCGCCGCACCGCTTCCGGGATATAAAAAGGTGCAGCCCGTCGTCTTTTGCGGCATTTACCCGTTGGACGGCAGCAAGTTCAACGACTTGAAGGACGCCATCCTGAAATTGAAGCTCAACGATGCGGCGCTCACCTTCGAACCGGACAATTCCGTTGCGCTCGGCTTTGGCTTCCGCTGCGGCTTTTTGGGGCTGCTGCACATGGAGATCGTGCAGGAGCGCATCGAGCGGGAGTTCGGTCTCGACATCATCACGACCGCGCCCTCCGTCTCCTATCTCGTACACAAGACGGACGGGGAGGTCTTTCATGTAGACAATCCCTCACACCTTCCGCCTGCCGCGGAGATCGAATTTATGGAAGAGCCCATCGTCAGGGCGGAGGTGTATACGCCGCCCGAATATGTCGGCGCTATCATGGAACTTTGTCAGGACAAGCGGGGCGTCTATAAAAATATGACCTATCTCGACGCGCGCCGCGTTCGCCTCGATTACCTTCTTCCGCTCAACGAGATCGTCTACGATTTCTTCGATGAACTCAAAAGCAGAACAAAGGGGTATGCGAGTTTCGACTACGAACTTGCAGGTTATCAGCGCAGCAAATTGGTCAAGCTCGACATTCTCTTGAACGGTGAGGCGTGCGACGCGCTCTCCACCATCGTGCACGAGGATCACGCCTACAAGCGGGGCAGGATGCTCGCCGAGAACCTAAAAGACGCCATTCCCCGCCAGCTGTTTGAAATTCCCATTCAGGCGGCGGTGGGCGGAAAGATCATCGCCCGCGAGACGGTGAAGGCGGTGAGAAAAGATGTCCTTGCCAAGTGCTACGGCGGCGACATCACCCGCAAGAAAAAGCTCCTCGAAAAGCAGAAAGAGGGCAAAAAGCGCATGCGGCAGGTGGGCACGGTGGAGGTCCCTTCCGAAGTATTCATGGAGATCTTAAAGACCAATAAAGACAGAAAATAGGGGGACCATGTCCGTGAGTGAGCAAAAAAAACTGCAAATGCAGGCAACCATGTCCGAAGTTGGACATGGTCTGTTCGGGCGGGTCTACGACTATGTAAGGCGTGTTCCCGCAGGGCGCGTCGTCACCTACGGGCAAGTGGCGGCGGCGGTCGGCGCGCCCCGCTGCGCAAGGCAGGTGGGCTGGGCGCTGCACGTCAATCCGCAGCCGGGCGTCATTCCCTGTCACCGCGTGGTCAACCGCGAGGGGCGGCTCGCGCCCGCGTTCGCCTTCGGCGGCACGGACGCGCAGGCGCACCTTTTGGAGGCGGAGGGCGTAGCCGTTCACGACGGGTACGTCGACCTCAACGCCTATCTTTGGAGAGAGTAACATGGCAGGTATCTATCTTCACATTCCCTTCTGCAAGCAAAAGTGCCGCTATTGCGACTTTGTGTCCTTCGCGGGAAAAGAGGACGTCGCCGAGGCGTATATGGCGTGCCTTTTGAAGGAGATCGAGCTGCGCGGTAAGGAGCTTTCTGGCAGGACATTCGACACCGTCTATTTCGGCGGAGGGACGCCCTCCGTCGTCGATCCCAAATATATTTACGCCGCCATGCGGCAGATCAAAAAATGTTTCCGGCTCTCCGCCCGCCCCGAGGTGACCATTGAGGTCAACCCCGGCACGGTGAGCGAGCAGAAGATCGCCATGTACAAGCGTGCGGGCATCAACCGCTTTTCGGTCGGGCTGCAAACCGCCATCGACGCGCAGCTTGCAGACCTCGGACGCGTCCACACCGTGCGTGACTACCTCTACTGCGCTTCGCTGCTGCGGGGAGAAAATTTTTCTGCGGACGTCATGATCGGCATCAAGGGACAGACGCGGGACGACCTTCAAAAGACCATCGAGGTGGCGGTGGGGAGCGGGGCAAAACACATCTCCATGTATGCGCTGCAGCCGGAGGACGGCACCCCCGTCTATACCGATTATCTGAACGGGGAATTGCCCGACGACGATGAGGTCGCCGCGCTCTACGACTTCGGGCGGGAGCTGCTTGCGCGGAAGGGCTATGCGCGCTATGAAGTGAGCAACTTCTGCAAGAAGGGATGCGAAAGCCGACACAACCTCAATTATTGGCGGCGGGGCGAATATGTGGGGCTGGGCGTTGCGGCAAGTTCCTTCTTTGCGGGCAGACGGCTCCTCAACACCACCGACCTCGACGAATACATGAAGTGCACCCTTTCGGGCTTTTTTCCCGTTATCGACAGCGAGGAGGTCTCCGTGCAGGAGGCGAAGTTCGAGTTCGTCATGCTGGGGCTGCGCACCGTGTACGGCGTGAGCGGGAGGCGGTACAAAGAGCAGTTCGGCAGCGATTGGACGGAGGATTTTGCTGCGGCGTACAAGCGCACGCGGCAGTATCTCGAAACGCAGGACGATGTCACCCGCATCCGGGACGAATACCTCTTCGTGCAGAACAAAATTTTATCGGAATATGCTCCGTGACGGCAAAACAACCAGCGGCGCGGCGCCTCTTTGGAGGCGCCGCGCCGCTGATATCTTGTGTTTCACCAAAGTTTTAAGGGGTCAAATCCGAACACCTGCACCACTTCGAACAGGTCGCTGCGGGCGATGTCCTGCGGGGCGCACAGCGGTCCGCCGTTGGAGTCGACGTCGTAACCGTAGTAGTGAAACGCCTGCCATACCAGATGGGAACAATGCGTCTCCTGCGGCGTTTCACCCTGGTCTTTGGGCGAAAAGAAGCCGACGAACAGCGAATAGGGGATGTTGTACAGCCTCTCCCGCGCGGTATCGGCAATGGCAGCGCGCTCCTCGGCGGTCGCGTCTTTGAGGCGCAGTACCATAAAATTCGTGCCGTAGCGGAACCAATTATCTCCGAAGGTGGTCAGGATGCTGGGAGTGCCCAGCGAGACGGATTCCAGCAGCGTGCCCGTCTTCGGTTCGATGACGAGGGCGGCGTGACCGTTCCGCCAGCCGAAGCTGTGGCAGGTGGAAGTCAACAGCACGTCTCCTTTTTCCAGAGGGGCGATGGGCGCGCGGTAGCTCCTGTCAGCAAAGATGTCCCGCTTGGTCGTGATGGCGACTTCCTCGTGCGTGATCGCGCCTTCATAGAAGAGTGCGTCCTGAAAAGCAAGGATGCGTTCATCCTCTCCCTGCAGCGCTTCGAGGGCGCTTCTTCCGAGCCCCGTCTGCAAATAGAGCGTCTCGAAGTCCTCGTCCGTCCACGTCTCTTTTGCAAGAACGGGCGTGATGTCTTCGCGCGCATAGGAGGGCAGGATGCGGGCGCTTGCATCGACGGCAGCGTCCGCAATGAGCAGCGCGGAGGAAAGCAGCGCGGCGAATGCGATGATGCCGAACAGGACGGCAAGTAAAACGAAGCCGATCCGCCGCAGAATTTTCATTGCGCATCCCTCCTTGGGTTCTTCTTCCAAGAAGTATATGCTTTTTTGGCGGCGCAGTCAACCGAATTGCACGAAAATTGCGTGAAATCGCCGAAAAAACTATCCCTCCCTGCGCGCGAGCACTTCGCCCGTGTCGGCATCCAGCAGGAGGGCGATGCACGTCTCGCCGTTCAGGACGGCGGCGTAATAGTAATTTTTATCGCGCCGCAGAAGGCGGATGCGGAATTCCCCGCAGAAGACGTTTTCGCGTTCCATGCGTCCGAGCGCCTCCCGTTCTTCGTGCACAAGGACGGACAGGGCGTCCTGCGGGGAGACGGTCTTTTCGCTTTTCACGCTCGTTGCCACGATCTCGTGCCGCGCTTCCCCCCAGACGACGGTCAGGGCGATCTGTTCCTGCGGAAAGGCGTCCACGCCTTCGGAATAGCGGTATTCGCCGCTCACGGCGTCAAAAGACGCCTCGCCGCCGCCGTTCGGTGTGTAGACTTCCGCCTTTTGCGGAACGTCGCCCGTCGGAACAAGGCTGATCTCCACATAGTCGGTCATGGGACAGGCGATGCCGTCGTCCGCATAGGGATATTCGCGGGAAACGCAGGCGAGGGTGAGCGTGAACGCTTCCGACTGCGCAAGAAAGAGGTCGGAACGGACTTCGGAGAGATGCCGCGTATAATCATAAGGGGCGCAGGCGGCGAGCAGCGGAACGATGCCCGCCATGAACAGGGTGCAAAGGGTGCGTTTTTTCATGCTTTACTTGTATGCACCCGCGGAGAAGAAAATGACTTTTCATATTTTTTTCCGCGATTTTGTTGCATTTTCCGCGCGTGTGTGCTAAAATAGACAAAACCATTTCCGAAGGGGCATATCCCCTTGCGGAAATGCCCTCCAACGATATTATTTATGAAGAAGCTCATTCTCAAAACGGCGCTCATCACGCTCGGCGTCGTCATTGTTCTGGCAGTCGCCGCATTCGGCGTGGCATCGCTCTGTGCGCCTGCCGCCATGTCCGATTTTACCTATTCCCTCGGCATGAACGTCATCAGCGGCGATTATGCCTATCAGGAATACGAGCGTTCGGGCGACCTTTCTTATCTTGCGCGTTCGTTTGAGATCGCCGCAACGACGGGGCGGGACGGAAAGGCGCAGCAGCGCTTTGATGCACTCTACTCTGCCGACGGGTTCGACGAAATGTGTGAACGCCGCAACGAGCAGACGGCGCAGGTGGACGGTCTTCCGGACGTCGGCTATGATTACCGCAACTATATCTGCGGGTTGGGCGCCTGCGTCAAGTATCGCCTCGCGGGGTCGGATGAAGCGCGGCAGCAGGCGATCTCGCTCGCGCTCGCGGAGACGGCGCAGGAGTTCCCTTCGGGCAATCCCGTCGCAGCGCTTGCGTCGGAGGCGCTCAAAGCGAAGGATGCCGCGTTCTGCCGGACGCTGCTTGCGGCGGTCAGGGCGGGCTCTTTCGAACAAAACAGTTTATATGAGTATGTGACAGTACAATTGGAGGAAGCAGTTAATGAGTAAAATCGTGAAGGAAGGACTGACGTTTGACGACGTTCTGCTCATCCCGCAGGCGTCCGAAGTGCTGCCCAGCCAGGTCGATCTCAGGACGACGCTTGCAAAGGGCATCGAGCTCAACATTCCCATCGTCTCCGCCGCCATGGACACGGTGACGGAGAGCCGCCTCGCCATCGCCATCGCGCGGGAGGGCGGCATGGGCATCATCCACAAGAACATGTCCGTCGAAGAGCAGGCAAAGGAAGTGGACAAGGTCAAGCGCTCCGAGCACGGCGTCATCACCGATCCTTTCTTTTTGGAGCCGCAAAACCTCGTCAAAGATGCCATTGCGCTCATGGAGCGTTACCGCATCAGCGGTGTCCCCATCACCAAGGGCGGCAAGCTCGTCGGCATCCTCACCAACCGCGATTTGAGGTTTGAGACCAATTTCGAACAGCCCATCGAGAATGTGATGACCAAGGAGAATCTGGTCACCGCGCCCGTGGGGACCTCTCTTGCCGACGCGCAGAAAATTCTCGGCAAACACCGCATCGAAAAACTGCCCATCGTTGACGAAAAGGGGTATTTAAAGGGGCTCATCACCATCAAGGACATCGAAAAGAGCATCCAATACCCCAACTCCGCGCGCGACAAGAACGGAAGGCTTTTGGTGGGCGCGGCGGTCGGTACGGCTGCCAACACCATGGAGCGCATCGCCGCGCTCGTGGAAGCAAAGGTGGACGTCATCGCCATCGACACGGCGCACGGTCATCAGCGCATGGTCCTCAACAAGGTGGAGGAGATCAAGTCGAAATATCCGAACATCCCTCTCATCGCGGGCAACGTCGCCACGGCTGCCGCCGTCGAAGCGCTCATCAAATCGGGCGCGGACATCGTTAAGGTAGGCATCGGACCGGGGTCCATCTGCACCACGCGGATCGTGGCGGGCATCGGCGTCCCGCAGCTCACCGCCATCATGGACTGCGCGGCAATGGCAGACAAGTTCGGCAAGCACATCATCGCGGACGGCGGCATCAAATATTCGGGCGATATCGTCAAGGCGCTCGCGGCGGGCGGCAGCGCCGTCATGATCGGCTCCATGCTCGCAGGGACGGCGGAGAGCCCCGGAGAGATCGAACTCTATCAGGGCAGGAGCTTCAAAGTCTACCGCGGCATGGGTTCGCTTGCGGCGATGGCAGTCGGCTCCAACGACAGGTATTTCCAGGAAAAGAACAAAAAATTTGTCCCCGAAGGCGTCGAGGGGCGCGTGCCCTACCGCGGAACGGTATCCGAGATCATCTATCAGATGGTGGGCGGCATCCGTTCCGGCATGGGGTACTGCGGCAAGGCGAACATCGAAGACCTCAGAAAGAACTCCGAGTTCATCCGCATCACCAACGCAGGACTTCTGGAGAGCCACCCGCACGATATTTCCATCAGCAAGGAAGCTCCCAATTATACCGTCAGAAATTAAAAGAAGAACGCCCGCACGGGCGTTTTTCCTATGCCTGTTTACAATCCGGAGAAAGATATGCAACATGAACGCGTGCTCGTCCTCGATTTCGGCGGACAGTACAATCAGCTCATCGCGCGCCGCGTGCGCGACCTCAAAGTCTATTGCGACTTAAAGCCCTGCGACATGACCGTCGAGGAGATCAGGGCATACGATCCCATCGGCATCATTTTTACGGGGGGACCCAACAGCGTTTACGATGCGGTCTCGCCGCGGATCGATCCCGCCGTCCTCTCCCTCGGCATCCCCGTTCTGGGCATCTGTTACGGCTGTCAGCTCATTGCCTTTACGCTGGGCGGGAAGGTGGAACATGCCGTCCAAAGCGAGTACGGCAAGCGGGAATTTTCCTTTATCCGCCGCAGCCCGCTCTCGGAGGGCATCCCCGAAAAGAGCGTGTGCTGGATGAGCCATACCGACCACGTCACCCGCGTTCCCGACGGGTTTGAGGTGCTTGCCTCTACCGAGAGCTGCCCCGTCACCGTCTACGGCAGCCGCGAGAAAAAAATTTACGGCGTGCAGTTCCATCCCGAAGTCGTGCATTCGCAGTATGGTAATACCATGCTGGAAAATTTCCTCTACGAAGTGTGCGGCGCAAAAGGGGATTGGACGATGGGCGGCTTTGTGGAGGAGCAAGTCGCAGCGCTCCGTCAAAAACTTGCGGGGAAAAAGGTGCTGTGCGCCATGTCGGGCGGAGTGGATTCCGCCGTCGCCGCTACCCTTGTGCACCGCGCTGTGGGAAGTTCGCTCACCTGCGTCTTTGTCGACCACGGGCTTTTGCGTAAGGGCGAATCGGAAGAGGTCATGTCGGTGTTCCGTGACAGGCTTGGCATGAACCTTGTCAGAGCGGACGCGGGCGAGCGCTTTCTTACGGCGCTTGCGGGGGTCTCCGAACCGGAGACAAAGCGCAAGATCATCGGCGCGGAATTTATCCGCGTGTTCGAGCAGGAGGCAAAAAAGATCGGCGCCGTCGATTTTTTGGTGCAGGGCACCATCTATCCCGACGTCATCGAAAGCGGGAAGGACAAGTCTGCCGTCATCAAGTCCCATCATAACGTGGGCGGGCTGCCATCCGTCGTCGACTTCAAGGAGATCGTCGAGCCCCTGCGCGACCTCTTCAAGGACGAGGTGCGCAGGGTGGGCACCGAGCTGGGACTGCCCGATTCCGTCGTGCAGCGCCAACCCTTCCCGGGACCGGGGCTTGCCATCCGTATCATGGGCGAGGTCACGCGCGAAAAGCTGCAAACGCTGCGCGA
The DNA here is from genome assembly GCA_944343275.1 of uncultured Clostridia bacterium. Taxonomy (GTDB): domain Bacteria; phylum Bacillota; class Clostridia; order Christensenellales; family Borkfalkiaceae; genus Gallimonas. The sequence goes on from CALVMH010000014.1 coordinate 42,887, forward strand.
CGCAGATTTTATTTTCCGCGAGGAAGTGGCAAAGGCGGGGCTGAACCGTGAAATCTGGCAGTACTTCGCCGTCATCACCAATTCCAAGACGGTGGGGGTGCAGGGAGATTTCCGGACGTATGAGAATGTCATCGCCCTGCGCGCCGTCACCAGCGTGGACGCCATGACCGCGGATTGGGCGCGCATTCCCTACGACGTTCTGGAAACGATCTCCACACGCATCACGAACGAGGTGCCGCACGCCAATCGCATCGTCTATGACATCACTTCCAAACCGCCGGCGACCATTGAATGGGAGTAAAAGGGTTCACACTTTTTTCCGCGAACTGACGCGGAAAAAAGCCGTGAGTTTGAAGAAAACCCAACAGTCGCCGATGGCTTTGTGTTCGGTTTTCCTCGATAGCGCGCAGATGGCAACAGTTTGGCGCGCGCTATCTCACCTTTCCGTGTAAGCGCAAGTATGCGCAAAAGCGTGGTTTTGCTTGCGGACAAAATTGAGAGCAGGTTCACACGTTTTCTTTCAAACTGATGAAAGAAAACGTCGTGATTTTGAGAGATGACCCATTGCACGGCGTGCATTTCTTTTGCAAAATCAGAAATATCACATAAGGAGAGAGCTATGAGCAACAAAAGACCGGAAAGCATGGAGCGCATCACAAACGAGGCGCTTGCGAATGCGTTCATTGCGGAACAGGTGGCAGCCGTCAAGGCGCAGGTGGGGGACAAAAAGGTGCTTCTCGCCCTTTCGGGCGGTGTGGATTCCTCCGTCGTCGCCGCCCTTCTCATCAAGGCGATCGGCAAAAATCTCGTCTGCGTGCACGTCAACCACGGACTTTTGAGAAAGGGCGAGCCCGAGCAGGTCGTCGAGGTGTTCCGCAATCAGATGAACGCCAACCTCGTCTATGTGGACGCGGTGGACAGATTCCTCGATAAACTTGCAGGCATCGTTGAACCCGAACGCAAGCGCAAAATCATCGGCGCGGAGTTCATCCGCGTCTTTGAGGAGGAGGCAAGAAAGCAGCAGGGGATCGAGTTTCTGGCGCAGGGCACCATCTATCCCGACATCCTGGAGAGCGGTCCCGTCAAGGCGCATCACAATGTGGGCGGGCTGCCCGACGATCTCAAATTCGAACTTGTCGAACCGCTGAAATTCCTCTTTAAGGATGAAGTGCGCGTTGTCGGAAAGGCTTTGGGGCTTCCCGACGGCATGGTCTACCGCCAGCCCTTCCCCGGACCCGGTCTGGGCGTCCGGTGTCTGGGCGCCATCACGCGCGACAGGCTGGAAGCCGTGCGCGAATCGGACGCCATCCTCAGGGAGGAGTTTGCCAAGAACGGGCTGGAGGGCAAGGTGTGGCAGTACTTCACCATCGTTCCCGACTTCAAGTCGGTGGGGGTGAAGGAGGGCAAGCGTTCTTTCGAGTGGCCCGTCATTATCCGCGCCGTCAACACGCGCGACGCCATGACCGCCACGGTGGAAGACGTTCCCTTCGCGCTTCTCGAACACATCACCGAACGCATCACGCACGAGGTGAAGGGGGTCAATCGTGTCCTGTATGACCTCACCCCCAAGCCCACGGGAACGATCGAGTGGGAATAAGTTCACGAATTTTCTCGCGCAAAGGCAATGCCTTCCCCCTCGGGGGAAGGTGGCAGGCGAGGAACGAGCCTGACGGATGAGGGGGTACACAGGGAACCGTTTTCCGTTCTTTCCCCCTCATCAGTCCCTTCGGGACAGCCGTCTTGGCGGCGCAAGGGGAACGCCGCCAGCGGTCACGGTTTTTGCCCGCAATGGCA
>CALVMH010000015.1 GCA_944343275.1 uncultured Clostridia bacterium
GTATTTGTCCCGTAAAATGGATGCCCGACGCGCGCTTCGGTTGACTTTCCCGCGAGACAAGTGTATCATAGAATAAAACGGCGGCAAAAATCAACCGTCTGAATGGGCAGTGAAACACAACTGCGGTTTCTGTCGCCGTAAATGAAACAAAACAGGAATTTTGTATCATGGAATATGCTCCCGAAGAATACACGAAGCACTATATCGTGACGGCGCTCTTTAAGCTGATGCACGCCTACGAATATGAAAAGATCAAGGTGACGGATATCGCCCAAAAGGCGGGCGTCGGCAGGGCGACCTTTTACCGCTATTTCATGAGCAAAGAAGACGTCATAACCTATTATTTCGAGCATCACACACGGGAATTTTTATTCGGGCAGCACATTTATCCGCGCTGCAAGGAAGATTACGTTCAAGTCGTGTCGGATGTTCTCGGCGTGTTTAAGGCAAACAAGGAGCCCTTTCAGTTGTTGAGGAGGGCGCACCTGAGCGATTTGTACCTCAACTTTCTCAACAAAAACTTTTCCGAAATGTTTGCAAAGGAACATCCGGACAAAAATCCTTATCTTCCGTACCTTTACGCGGGGATGTTGTATAATGTATCCATGCAATGGCTGGAAAACGATTGCAAAGAGGATATTCAAATGCTCGCCGCACTCGTCGTTGATACAATTTATTGATGAAGTGAAAAACGAATAATTTTTTGTGATACAGAGAATTTTTCGGGAAAATTTAATGAACCGCAGGAAATATATTTGACTTGCAGGGCAGAAATGATTATACTATCTATTGGTTCGCAATGGGGAACTTATTTTGTTGTGTATGAGTTCGCTAATGCGTACCTAATTTTCTAGTACATCGTTCGCATTTGCGAACGAGAAATCTGCATATAAGTTCGCTTTGGCGAACAAAGGAGAGCGATGACGACTTCAAAAGAGCTCAAAGCGTGGGAGAAGGAGAAGAAGCTCATTCCCGTGATGATCAAAAAGTATTGCCACGGTAAGCACAAAGCGAAAGGGGAGGCGCTGTGCGAGGAGTGCAGGCAGCTCACCGAATACGCGCTCTTCCGCCTCGAAAAGTGCCCGTTCAAGGTCAATAAAAAGTTCTGTTCCTTCTGCCAAATCCATTGCTACAAGCCGGAGATGCGGGAGAGGATCAAGGACGTGATGAAGTGGGCGGGCCCGCGGATGATCTTCACGCACCCCGTGTTCGCGTTCAAACACGTCTTTCAGATGATAAGCTATAAACGGAAATTAAGAAAAGAGGCAAAGGCGAAAGCAAATGTTTGATAAAGAACTTTTGAAACTCATCGGCGGAAACAGAAAGTACGTCGTCTATACCGTCCTTTTGATGATTCTCGGTATGCTCGCCAACATCGGCATCACGGCGAGCGTGTGCCGGGCGGTGTATTTTCTTATCGAAGGCTACGAACCGCTCGCATACATATACCCCGCGATAACGGCTGTCGTCGCCATTATCGTGCGCTATGTCGCTTCCCGCTGCACGGGGAGCCTGAAAGATATGCTGGGGCGCAAGGTCAAAAAAGATTTGCGCGAGCGCACCTATGATAAAATACTGCGCCTCGGCGTGCGCTCCACCGACGGCATGAGCATGGCGGGTCTGACGCAGGTAAGTATGGAAGGCATCGAACAGCTCGATCTGTATTATTCGACCTATTTGCCGCAATTCTTCTTTTCGATGATTGCGCCGATACTTTTATTCTGTATCTGCGTGGGCATTGATTGGCGCACGTCGCTTGTGCTGCTTGCGTGCGTGCCGCTCATTCCCGTATCCATCGTGGCGGTTTCAAAATACGCAAAAAGAATCTTCGCCAAGTATTGGGGGAAGTACACCTCGATGGGCGACGCTTTTTTGGACAGCGTGCAGGGCTTGAAAGAGCTGAAAATCTTCAAAGCGGACGGGGCGCGCCACAAAAAGATGAACGCGAGCGCGGAGGAATTCAGAAAAATTACCATGAAAGTGCTCGTCATGCAGCTTGCCAGCACGACCATCATGGACTTGGTCGCCTATGGCGGCGCGGGCGCGGGGATTGCGCTCTCCGTCGTCGGGCTGATGAACGGTTGGCTCGCTCCCGCTTCGGCACTCTTTTTGGTGCTTGTGGCGGTGGAATTTTTCCTGCCGCTGCGCTCTCTCGGCTCCGCCTTCCACGTCGCCATGAACGGCGCAAGCGCGGGCAAAAAGATCATATCTCTTTTGAACCTTCCCGATCCCGTATGGGGCAAAGAGGAAGTGACGGGAACGCAGCTTCAATTAGACGGCGTGACTTTCTCCTACGACGGCAAGCGCGACGTGCTCAAAGACGTAAGCATGACCTTCCCCGAAAAGGGCATGACCGCCATCGTCGGCGAGAGCGGCTGCGGAAAGAGTACCGTCGTCAACATGCTCATCGGAGCGTACCGCCCGAAGGCGGGCATCGTCGCCGTGGGCGGGAAACCTTTGGAGAGCGTAACGCGCGAATCGTACTACTCGCATATCGCGTCCGTTTCGTACAACACCTATCTCTTCAACGACAGCGTGCGTGCCAACTTCGAGCTTGCGCGGCGGAATGTAAAGGATGAAGAGATCTGGGCGGCGCTCGAAAAAGTCAATCTCGCCGGGTTTATCAAGGAAAACGGCGGCTTGGAGAAAGTCATCACGGAGGACGCGAACAACGTGTCGGGCGGGCAGAAACAGCGGCTCGCGCTCGCGGTCAACCTTGTTGCAGACAAAGATATTTATGTCTTTGACGAGGCGACGAGCAATATCGACATCGAGTCGGAAGCCATTATTATGCGCAATATCAAGGCGATGAGCGCGCAAAAGTCCGTCATCGTCATCTCGCACCGCCTTGCCAACGTCGTCCCCGCGGACAATATTTACTTTATGGAAGAAGGGGAAGTGAAGGAACACGGCAGCCACGCGCAGCTTATGGCAGCAAGCGGCGGCTATGCAAAACTGTTCAATGCACAGAAAGAGTTGGAGGAAGGCTATAAAGAAATGACGGGCGTTGCCGCGGAGGTGAGAGCATGAAAACCAAACTTCGCAGGAGCGGCGCCAAGATCATGGCAAGCCTTATTGTGCTACTCGGCTCGCTCTCCTATATCATGATACTCGCCGTGCTCAACGGCTCGGTCGGCTTTCTTGCGGCGATGGGCGTGACCGTTGCAGGTGCAGCGGGCGTAGCAAAGGCTTTGGGCGTCCTCGGCTTGTGCGCGGAAATCCCGCTCGCGTGGGGCGCGATCATCGGTATTGCCGTCGGCTGCGGCATCGTGCGCGGCGGCCTCAGATATTTAGAGCAATACAGCAATCACTATATCGCCTTCAAACTGCTGGCGGTTCTCCGCGATAAAATTTTCGGCGCGCTCCGCGTGCTCTGTCCCGCAAAACTCGAAAGCAAGCAGAAGGGCAGCATCATCGCCATGATCACGTCCGACATCGAAACGCTGGAAGTGTTCTACGCACACACCATTTCGCCCATTTGTATCGCTGTTTTGGTGTCGCTCGTCGTGTTCCTGTTCGTGGGATTTGTGTCCTCGTGGTATCTCGCGCTCGTGGCGCTTGCGGGGTTTGTCGTCATCGGAATCGTCGTGCCGTTCCTCTCGTCAAGGGCGCTCAAAGAGTCGGGCGTCAACTACCGCCGCGAATTTGCGGGCTTTAATTCCTACTTTCTCGACAGCATCAAGGGCATCAAGGACATTGTCCTCAACAACGCCGAAAAGGACAGGGAGGGCGAAGTCAACCGCCGTTCGGACCTCCTTTTGAAAGAGACGAAAAAGATGAAGCACGGCATCACAAAGGCAGGTGCGGCGACCGAACTTTGCGTAACGCTGTTTATTGCAATCTCGCTCATTGTCGGCATTGTATTGGTTTCGGCAGATATGCTCGATCTCGGTAAAATGCTCGTCGGCGTTGTGACGATCTTCGGCAGCTTCGGCCCCGTGCTCGCGGTGTCGGCTCTGCCCGGCAACCTCACGCAGACCTTTGCGAGCGGCGACAGGGTTCTGAACCTTTTGGAAGAAAAGCCTGCGGTCACGCCCGTTGAAAACGGCAAGACTTTCAATTACGAAACTCTGAACGTCAAAGATTTATCCTTTGCGTATGAAAGCAATACGCCCGTTCTCAAAGACGTGTGCATGAACGCCGAAAAGGGCGAGATCATCGGCATTGTCGGGGAGAGCGGCTGCGGCAAGTCCACATTCTTAAAACTCTTGCTCCGTTTTTGGGAAAAGGACAGGGGTGAAATCAATTACAACGGCATTGACGTGGACAACATCGACTCGGATAATTTGCTCGACAACGTGACAATGGTCTCGCAGACGACCTATCTCTTTGACGAGAGTATCGAGGATAATTTGCGTATCGCAAAGCCGAACGCCACGCAGGAAGAGATCGAAAGAGCCTGCAAAATGGCGTCCGTGCACGACTTTATCATGACGCTGCCCGAAGGCTACAAAACGCAGGTCGGGGCGATGGGCGACAACCTCTCCGCCGGCGAAAAACAGCGTATCGGGCTTGCGCGCGCGTTTCTGAAAGGCAGCGAGCTTATCTTACTCGACGAGCCGACGAGCAATGTCGATAGTATCAACGAGGGCATGATTTTGAAGTCCCTCGCCGAACAGAAGAGCAAAAAGAGCATAATCCTCGTATCGCACAGGGAGTCCACCATGGCGATCGCCGACAGGATATATAAAGTTAATGCAGGTATGATGAGCGAGGTGAAGTAAGTGGAAAACAAAAGAGTACAAAATCCGGACGTCGCCGCGCTCATTGAAAACACGCTTGCAATGCAGGCGGCAGTCGCCCCCAAACAGGCGGCGTTTGAGGAAAAACTCAAAAAACGCGAGGCGCGCGACAAGGACGAAAGTAAGATGTTCCGACGCTATAAGATCAAGGACATCGTGTTCCTCGCCATCATCACGGCGTGTACGCTGGTGACGAGCGCCATCATGCCGCTACTCATTCACGTTCCCGTGTTCGGCATCATTCAGTTGGGGCTTGGGCTGCAATTTTCCATATTTCCCGTCATCGGGCTCATGAAGGTGCGGAAAGCCGGTTCCATGACCATAATGGGAATATTTATCGCGCTCTTTTTGGTGATGATGTTTCCGCCGATGGCGCTCATCGCCGTGTGCGCGGTGGTGGTGGAACTCATTGTCTTTGCCGTTTTCCGCAGCTATCAAAACGATTGGGCGTGCGTGTTGGCGGGCACGCTGTATATGCCGCTCACCGTGCCGCTTCTCTGGCTTTACTACAACGTCAACTACACCGTGACGGGTGCGGAAAATGAGGCGGTCACGATGTTTTTGGGCGCGACCGATCCGTGGGTGATCGTCGGCATGACGGCGGCGATTTTGGCGCTGTGCTTTGTTGGCTCGGTCGTGGGCATGATCATATCGCGCGAACTCAAAAAGGCGGGGGTGCTCAAAAAGTGACGTTTTTCCGATTCAAAACAAAACTCTACCCGCTCATCGCTATCACCGCGTCGCTCTTTGTCATTATCTTCGGCTTGGTCGCGGCGCGGAACGAAAATTTGTGCTGGTACCTTCTCGGCGTGCTTGCGTGGCTGTGTATCTTCGGATGCTTCAAAGGGGTACTCAAAATGCTGCCCGCGTTCGTCGTGTTCGGCGGCGCGTTTGCGGGCATTGCCTACGCTTCGGCGGGCGGCGATTTTCAGGCGGCGCTCTCCATGCTCAACCGCTTCGGCGCGCTCTTTTTAGGCGTTGCGCTCTCTATGTCGGTTGCCGCCGTCAGAATGACGAGGAGCCTTTCGCAGGTACATACCCCGCGGGCAATTACGCTCGGCATGCTCATCTCCATGTCCTTTGTGCCCATGCTCAAAGGGGAGATCGGGCGGGTGCGCGAGGCGATGAAGACGCGCGGCGCAGGCAGCGTTCTCAACCCGAAGATATTATACAGGGCTTTTCTCGTGCCGTTCGTCATGAGGCTCGTCAACATTTCGGACACGCTCGCGCTGTCCGTCGAAACGCGCGGCTTTACGTTGGGCGGCAGCCTGTACTCTATCTATAAAAAGGAATATCCCGCTCTTTCCGACGTGCTGTTTCTGCTCGGAATTGTCGCGGGCGCGGTGTTGGTGGTGGTCTTATGAGCGCGATAGAATTAAAACAAGTGAATTTTTCCTACGACGGAAAGACGAAGATCCTCGCAAACACCGACTTTACCGCAGAGTACGGAGAAGTGACGCTCCTTTCCGGGCATTCGGGCGAAGGGAAGAGCACCTTAATGTATATCGTTTCGGGCATCATCCCAAACGTCAATTACGGCGAACTTACGGGCGAAGTCAAGATCGCGGGCGAGGACATCAAGGGCAAAAAGCTCGGCTATGTCTGCCGCAAGGTGGGCGTCGTATTACAGAACGCCGACGAGCAAATTATACAGAAGATTGTGGAGGACGAGATCGCTTTCGGCTGCGAAAATCTCGCCTTTCCGCCCGAAAGCATACAAAAGCAGATAGATATTGTATGCGGCCTCTTAAAGCTCGACAAACGCTGGAAGTGCCGCACCCTTTCGGGCGGGCAGAAACAGCGGCTGATTACCGCAAGCACGCTTGCAATGGGGCAGAAAATAATTATTCTTGATGAACCCCTTGCCAACCTCGACAAGGACGGCGCGGCAATGCTGATGGGAACGCTCCGCTCGCTCGCGCAGGCGGGGTATTGCGTGGTCGTCATTGAGCACCGCCTCGATATGGTGCTGCCGTTTGTCGATACGGTGTGGCATATCGGCGATAAAACGGTCAAGAGAATCGAGGACAAGGCGGCATATTTGCAGGCGCAGACGGCGAAAATCGGCGATCGCTGCCCCATATATGCGGGGCAATTGCCGTTGTTTACACTCAAAAGCGTAAAATTTTCCGTGAAAGACAGGGGCATTCTCAAAGATATATCGCTGGAAATTCCAAAGGGCGGCAGAACGGTGTTCCTCGGCGAAAACGGCTGCGGAAAGACTACGCTCATGCGGCTCATCGCAAGGCTTTATAAGCCGACGGGCGGGAGCATTACGCAGTATCTCGACGAAAAGTTCAAGCAAAAACCTCGCGGCAGCCGCGCCTGGTTCAAAAAGGTGGGCGTCGTCTATCAGAATCCCGACTACCAGCTCTTCATGCCGACGGTGGAAAAGGAATTGGGTTTCGGCGCGCCCTCGCCCGAATATGCGGGACATATCGCCGAACTTTTCGGTATCAAGCATCTTTGGCACCGCCACCCGCAGTCGCTCTCCGAAGGGCAGAAACGTCGCGTTTCCATTGCCGCGGTCGTCGCGTGCGCTCCCGAAGTGCTTTTATTGGATGAACCGACGGTGGGGCAGGACTACGACGGGCTCTGCCAGATGGTGGAGATCCTCAACAAGCTCCACGAACAGACGGGCAACACGATGATCACGATCACGCACGATGTGCGCTGCGCCGAGGCGCTCTGCGACAGGGCGTACCTCATCGCTAATGGTATTGTTCAAAAGAGCGGCGGCAAAGAGCTTGTGCGCGAGTATTTCACGCCGTGAGGGATACGGAGGAACAGGATGGGGCGAATGGCAGGGCAGCATTTTTATCCGAATAAAGCCAAAAGAGAGACGGAGGCGTTCCCCGTCCCTCTTTTGATATAAAGTATTGCATTTTTTTAAAAAGTATGGTATCATAAAAATACAAAATTATTTTTGTAAGGAGGAGAATATGAAAAAGCGTATTTTTCTTTGCCTTTTTCTTGCGTTCGCGCTCGCCTGCTTTGTTCCGTTTGCGGCATGCGATCAGCAGGCGGAGAACAAAGGCGAAGGGCAGGGCGGTGAACAGGGCACCGAACAAGGCGGTGAACAGGGCACCGAACAGGGCGGTGAACAGGGCACCGAACAGGGCGGTGAACAGGGCACCGAACAGGGCGGCGAGCAAGGCGGCGAAGAGGACCCGAAGCCTGCCACCCCGCAGCAGCTTCTCGATGCGTTCGTCGCCGCGGTAGAGTCGGATACGATGCAGTACGCGCTCACCGTCGAGGAGACCCATACGATGGGGGGGGGAGGTGACTACCGGAACGTCCTTCATCTCCTGTAACGGCAGTCGGGTGTATACGGAACATCAGATCGGTTCTTCCGCCATGTGGCAGCAGTATGGCATGATCGACGGCGGCCATAACTATATGTATGTGGTTAGTTACGCCGAGGTGTATGTTTCTTACGGCGAAGAGGCAGGTCTGCTTTCCGCATTCAACGCCCTCGCGAAGGAGGCGTTCCCCGAGGCGACATTCTCCGTTGAAGAGCCGCTTTGGAACGTTATCAAAGCGGGGATGCACGCGGAAGAAGACGGGATCGTCTTTTCTTCCGAGGAGTTCACGCAAGGTTCCGTCTCCATAGAAGAAGGGCGCGCCGTCATCGAAGTCTTCGCCGCGTCGGAAAGCGTAGGCGCCTCCGAGGGAGATGGGACGGCAGTTCGTTTTACCGTGGAGAACGCGGGCACCAACGAATACGTGCCCGTTTCCGAAGCCGCGGAACAGGCGTTCATGACGGTTACCGATTTCGACCGCGCCTATGCCCGCTTCGAGTGGGGACTGAATGCAAATAACGCCGACATCTCCGGCACGCTTTCCTTTGCCTCTGTGGCTTCTCTGGCTCCCGCGCAGCTTAAGGCAACGCTCTGCGACGGGGAGATGATGCTCAGCGTCGGGGAGATTTATGAAGACGCCGTCATGAAAACGCCTTCCGGCGGGTTCTGTAAGCTCCATTTCTCTGCGTTCGACATGATCAGACCGGGCAATCCCGGGGAAAAATCTTATGAGGTGACGGCAGGTGGTGTTTCCGCTGCCTACGTGCGGACCGCGTTCGCCGTTCTCTCTTTTACCGTCGTGGACAAAGAGTATTATCAGCTGAAGGACGACACGGACAACGTGCTCATCCTTTCCGAAGAGGGTAAGGAAAGGTACAACTACTGCAAGAGCATGGAGATCACCTGCAACGAAAACGGTACCTTCCATATCAGTGCTATCGTAGACGGCAGCGCTGCCGTCATGTACGTCGAGTCCGTCAAGCTCACGGTGAGCGGCATCGGCGAACAGGAGGAAGTTGTCTTCCCCGAAGATGTCCAAAAGAGCTACGACGAATATTTTTCGACGTCGGCGTAAATTCCAGGTCTTTTCCGGCGGGCGGCAAAAGCCGCCCGCCTTTCAGGTACCAAAAACGAACGGCGGGGCATTGGCTCCGCCGTTCGTTTGCCGTGATAAAAGGAAGGGGCAAGGGCGTTTGTGCGGGGCAAGCGGCTCGCACGGAACACTAAAAAGTGCGCCGCTTGTGTGCGCCCTGTGCGCGGCATCGCGTCACTTCATCCGGACTGCCGTTGCCGTCTGCAAAAAAAGCGGCGTTGTGCCGGACGGACGGATGATCGGGCGCGAGCGCCGCGGCGCGTTCGTGAAAGATGCGTGCCGCCGCCTTGTCGCCGAGTGCATACATGCAGTACGTCAGGCCGAGCAGGGGGTGCAGCGTGCGTTCTTCGGGAAGGTCGAAGTCTCCTTCTCGGGAGCGGTCGGGGCACGCAAGGGCACGTTCATACCACCAGGCGGCATTGCGGTAATTCCCCGCCGCCTGAAACAGCCTTCCGACGGCATGGCAGATCCCGCCCCGCGCGGCGCCGTAGCGGAAGGCATGCAGGAGCGCGTCGAGCGCGCGTGCATGGTCTCCCTTTGCCGCGTAACAGGCAGAGAGGACCTTGCACGCCTCGATCTTATTGACGTACCAGCCGTCGCCCGCCAGCATCTCTTCGAGCACGGCGGCGGCTTCCGTGTACAGGCGGTTGTAAAAGAGTTCCCGCCCATAATAAAAAGCATCGCGTCCCGAAAGCGTCTCTTCCGCACGCCATGCCTGATAGATGCGCAGGTTGCGGGCGCCGCGCGGCTTGTCGCTTCCGAGGTGCCGAACGGTGAAATCGTCGCGGAGTACCTTTCCGTGCGGGGCGATGCATTCGTGAACGCGCCCCTGCCAGCGGAATTGCGTGCTGCGGCGGATGATGCGTTCCCGATAGTAAACGCATCCGCCGCTGACGTATTTTGTCAGTACCATGTCCGCGTTCTCCCGTTCCATACGCTGTCTGAGTGCATGGAGCGCGGGGACCATGTCCGCGGGGATGACGTCGTCGGCGTCCAGCCACATGCAGTGATCTCCGCTTGCCTTTTCAAAGGAGGCATTGCGCGCGGCGGCAAAGTCGTCCCGCCAGGCAAAGGAAAACACATGGTTGGTATAGGCGCGGGCAATGTCGGGCGTTTTGTCCGTACTGCCCGTATCGACGATGACGAGCTCGTCGGCAACGCCCTTTGCGCTTTCCAGACAGCGCGCAAGCACGCTTTCCTCGTTTTTTACGATCATACACAGTGAAAGTTTCATGACATCTCCCGTTTTATTGTACGAAGGACGCGCGCCGCCGTGTGCATGCGTCGGAAAAATCTTCCACGAATGTTGGCTGCGCTGTTGACTTTTTGCGCGGGGAACGGTATAATGAATGACAGCAAGTGAACGAAGGAGTTTTTTATGACAAAACGTATTCTCCCTGCCTATCCTCTGTGGCTCATCGATCCGCTCTTTTCCGTCTGGTCCAAGACGGACGATCTGAATGCGGGCGACACCGTCTTCTGGACGGGGCTGGAAAAGCGCGCCTACGGGCTTGTGCGCTGGAACGGGAAAACTTACAGCTTTATGGGCAGGCGCGACGGCGCCCTCCCGCTGGAACAGACGGCGTGCAGCGTGAGCGCGTTCTCCACCGATTACACCTTCCGCGGCGACGGCTTCGTCATCAAAGTGCGCTTTGTTTCGCCGCTGCTGCCCAACGATCTCGAAGTGCTCTCCTGCCCCGTCTGCTATACCGAGTATGAGGTGACGGAGGGGGAACTTCCCGCCGACTTTTCGGTGGCGCTCGTCATGGATGAAGAGTTCTGCTACAACGGCGAACGCGCCTGGGTGGTGGGCGGCGTCATTCCGCAAAAGGGGTATGAGGCGGCGTATTTCACCCGCGGACGCAACCTGTTGTGCTCCGATACGAGCGATATGGTCTCGCCCGATTGGGGCGACGTCTATCTTGCCGCCAAGGAGGCGTGGCTCGTGAGCGAGGCGGGCATCGCCCTCTATGTCTCGGAGGGGCGGCGCGAATATCTCAAAAAGGACTGCGAGCGGCTCTTCCTGCTTGCCGTCAACACCGACCGCAAGGGATATTTCATGACGGCGTATGACGAAAAGCTCTCCGTCTTCTACTTCGGAGAATGGCTCAAAGGCTACTTCTTCCGCAGCGGGAAGACCATTCTGGACGCGCTCGACTTCTCCCGCGAAAAGCATGAGGAGGTCCTTGCTGCGTGCGCGGCGTTCGACGAACGGCTCCGGGCGGACTGCGGGAAGGTGGGCAAGGATTATTACCTGCTTGCCTGCGCATCTTTGCGGCAGAGCGTGGGCGCGCATGTGCTCGTCGAGAACAAAAAGGGGGAGCTGCTCTTCCTCTCCAAGGAGAACAACTCCAACGGCTGCATCGGAACGGTGGACGTGAGCTATCCCTCCATTCCGCTCTTTCTCTTGTACAACCCCGCGCTCGTCAATGCAATGATGCAGGGCATCTATGATTTTGCGAAGATGCCCGTCTGGAACTATGACTTCGCGCCGCACGATCTGGGCACCTATCCCTGGTGCGCGGGACAGGTCTACGGCACGGCGAACAGGGAGGATAAGTATTGCTGCGGGATGCATGCCACGTGGGCTTCGCCGCGCACCAATCAGATGCTCTACATCCGCCCCGCCGCGAGCGACGTGTACGACAAGAATTGTCAGATGCCCGTGGAAGAGTGCGGCAACATGCTCGTCATGCAGGCGGCGGCGATCTTGGCGGGGGCGGACAAGTCGCTCGCCAAAAAGAACTTCCCGCTCCTTCGGCAGTGGGTCAAATATCTGGAAAAGTACGGTCTGAAACCGGAAAATCAGCTGTGCACCGACGACTTCGCGGGGCATCTTGCGGGGAACGTCAATCTCTCCGTCAAGGCGCTTGCGGGCATCGAAGGGTTCTGCGTCATCTGCCGCGCGCTCGGAAAGGACGCGCTTGCCGATACATACGAAGAAAAGGCGCGCGTCTTTGCGGAAAAATTCAAACAGCGGGTGGGGGACGGCATCATGCCGCTCGCCTACGGGCAGAAGGATACCTTCTCCGTGAAATACAACATTCTCTTTGACAAACTGTTCGGCTTCGACCTCATCGGCAGCGACGTCTGCGAACGGGAGACGGCATACTACATCGAAAAAGCGGGGCGGTACGGGATCGCGCTCGACACGCGCGAGACGTACACCAAAGCGGATTGGATCCTGTGGGCGGCGGCACTCACGGACGATCCGGCGAAGTGCGAGGCGCTGTATGCGCCCGTCCTCCGTTTCCTTGCGGAGACGCCTTCGCGCGTGCCCTTCGGCGATTGGTACTATTCCGTGCGCGGCGATATCGTCCACTTTATCAATCGTTCGGTGGTGGGCGGCTGTTTTGCGCCGCTTCTCAAACTGAGCGGAAAAATGCGGGTGAAATGATCTGCCGCATGGCATGCACGGCGAGGGGCGTTCCGGATGCGAGGAACACCCCTCCTTTGGAAACGGGCGCAAACGGGCGCACGCCCGTATTCCCCCTTACGGAGCGATCCGACGATGGAATTTATCCTGGAACTTTCGGCGAATTTTGCCCTGCAGATGCTCTTTACGCTGGGGATCATCTTTCTTTTCGGGAAGGCGCTCGCCTTCTGCAACGCAAGGTTTTACCGGAACTTCGGCGCGCGCGGACGTGCCGTCTGCATCGCCACGGGGCTGATCGGAACGCCCGTTCATGAGGCGTCCCATGCCCTGATGTGCCTTTTGTTCGGGCATAAAATTGTCGAGATCAGGTTCTTTCAGCCGGACGCTTCGGACGGAACGCTCGGCTACGTCCGCCATTCGTACAATCCGAAAAACCTCTATCAGAGGGCGGGGAACCTGTTCATCGGCATTGCGCCCGTTTTGTTCGGCTCCCTGATTTTGGGCGGGCTTTTATATCTGCTGCTGCCCGAGCTGTTTCGGAGCGTGCTCGCGGAGCTGGGACAGGCGGATTTCGTCTCCGCGTGCGGGCAGTCGTTTGTGCGGTTCGGAACGGCGTTCGTGCAGATGTTCGCATACATCGGAAGCTGGCAGTGGTGGGGATTCGTACTGCTCGGCAGCCTGATCGGGCTGCACATGACGCTCAGCAAAGCCGACACGCAGGGCGCGCTTTCGGGGCTGATCGTATATCTTCTGCTCTTTTTGATCGCCGACCTCGTGTTGCTGTGTATCGGCAGGGGAACGCTCGTCGCATTCACCAATGCCATCCTGACGTTCGGGACCTTCCTGCTCTTTTTCTTCTGCGTGTTCCTGTTCATCGCGGCGGTGCTGCTGCTGATTTCCGCACTCCTTGCAAACGTGTTTTTCAGGCGCTGATCTCCTGCGCCGATCTGCGCCGACGGCGCCCCGCATGCGGGGCGCCGTCGGCGCATACAATGGTATGTGAAGTATCGTTCGCGCAAAAACCGCATCGTGCGCCGCATCGTGCTCGCCGTCTGCGTCCTGCTTCTCGTCGGGCTCGTCTTGTTCAGCTATTTCAGCGTGACGGGCGTCATGCTCGCCGTCACGGAGGAGACGATGCGCGCCCGCACGACTGCCGCCGTCAACGAAGCCGTCTTCGAAACGCTTTCGGGCGATGTCGCCTACGACGACCTTGTCACCGTGGAACGCAATTCCGCGGGGGAGATCCGCGCCATGACCGCCGACGCCTATGAGATCAACCGCATCGCGCGTGACGTCGCCTTCCTCTCGCAGAAAAAGTTGCAGGCGATGGGAGAAGAGGGCATCCGCATCCCGCTCGGTGCGTTCACGGGGCTGGAACCGCTGGCGGGATTCGGTCCGACCGTCACCATCGAGCTCATTCCCGTTGCCGTCGTCACATGCCGCTTTGCCTCCACGTTCACGGGCGCGGGCATCAATCAGACGCGCCACTGCATCTATCTCGACGTCACGGCAAAAATCTCCGTCGTTCTGCCCGGACGCAAGTCGGAATTTTCCACCCTGTCGCAGATGCTCATCGCCGAGAGCGTGCTGCTGGGGGATGTTCCCGATGTCTACATCCACGGCGATCTCTTCGGCGGGGCGTGATCTTCGAGCACTTCGCGGATGACGGAGAGCACTTGCTCCGTTCCGCTCGCCGGCGCGTGCAGGCGGAGCGCGGCGCGCACTTTCGCATTCCCGTACAGACGCAGAAGGGCGGCGGGCAGGTCGGCAAGCTCTCCCTCGCGCAGGATGCAGCAAAGTTCCCGTTCGGCGAAATAGCGCGCGTTCTGCAGCTGATCTCCGCGGGAAGCGCGTTCGAGCGGGACGAGCAGAACGGGCTTTTGCAGGGCAAGCAGCTCAAAGACCGTGTTGCTCCCCGCCCGTGAGAGCGCAATGTCCGCACAGGCATAGGCGCTCGCCATATCTGTCTCGTATTCGCGCTGCACATAGCCCGTTTGCGCCATGTCCGCAAGGTTGCCCTTTCCGCAAAGATGCAGGATGTCGAAGCGGGGCAAAAGGTCGGAAAGCATGCCGCGCACGGCTTCGTTGAGAACGCGGCTGCCGCTTCCTCCGCCCAACACGAGCAGAACGGGCTTGTCGTGCCCGATGCGGTATTTCACGCGTGCCGCCGCCCTGTCGCCGCGCAGCACGTCACGGCGGATGGGGGAGCCGACGCATCTGCCGTTCCCGAACTTCTTCGCCGTTTCGGGGAAGGAGGTGAGCACATAACGGCATTTTTTCGCCGCAAGGCGGGTGCACAGCCCCGGCGAGAGGTCGCTCTCATGCGTCAGAACGGGGATGCGCAGGCGATGCGCCGCCCAGATGGCGGGATAGCTCGCGTATCCGCCCTTGGAAAAGACGAGGTCGGGCGCCTCGCGCTGCAAGATGCCGTGCGCCTTTTTCAGGGCGGAAACGAGGCGGAAGGGGATGGCAAGGTTTTTCGGCGTCGGCGCGCGGATGAGTTTGGGGCAGTCTACCGCATAGTACGGACAGCCGAACGCGGCGACGAGGGCGCGTTCCATCCCGTTTGTGCCCATGTAGGCAAGTTTGCAGGCGGAACGCAGTTCCTGCATGACGGCGAGATTGGGGACGACGTGCCCCGCGCTTCCGCCGCCCGTAAAGAGAATGTATTTCACGAAAACAGTATATGCCCCCGCTCGCAATTTATTGACGCACAAGCGGGGGCGGACGGCGCCGATGAAAAATCTTGCGCCGATTTCATGGGAATGCGGAAAAATCGCTTGACGAAATCCCCGCTTTTTATTATACTGTTTAAGTGCTTCGGATGCTACATGGATGTGTCCGCGGCGTCTGCATTGCCGCACGGCTGCGTGCGCTTCATAGCGGCATGACTGCTTTGCAGGAACAACTTCATCTGCTGATATGGCTCAGGAGGTAGAGCACGTCCTTGGTAAGGACGAGGTCGCGGGTTCAAATCCCGCTATCAGCTCCAAAAATCGGGCGGACACATTGGTGTCCGCTCGCTTTTTGTGTACGGAACATAGCGGGATTTGAGGGTGGAGGCACGAGCGTGAGCGAGTGGTTTGCGTGAGGAGCGTGCGGAAGGAACGATGGGGCGCAAACCGCACAGTCCTGCGGACTGTGCGCCGGGGCGCGCCGCCAAAGGCGCAAATCCCGCTATCAGCTCCAAAAATCGGGCGGACACATTGGTGTCCGCCCGATTTTTGTGTACGAATTATAGCGGGATTTGAGGGTGGAAAGCGCATTGTGCGCATCGGTGCGGCACGGCTGAAAATTTATGCGAGCGGCAGCGTGGCGGAAAACACGGTCTGATCGTCTTTTCTTTCATACGTCAGTTCGCCGTGCATGGATTCGACGGCGGACTTTGCAAGGAACAGTCCGAGTCCCGAATTGTTTTCGGAAGACCCGTCCGAAACAAACGGTTCAAAGATATTTTTATCTGTCGTCACGCCCTTGCCGTCATCGGCAATATCGATGCGGCACATTCCTTTCTGCCTGACCGCCTTCACGGATAAATGCGTGCAGAACGAGTGTTCGATGGCGTTCAGGATCAAATTCAGGACCACGCTTTCCAAAGCGATCTTTTTTGCGTAAACATGTAATTTATCGGGAAGCATGACCGTCAGAACAATGCCGTTCGCTTCGCAATCCGGGCGCAGTTCGTCGGTCATATTGTGTATGAGCTGACTTAAATTGAGAACTTCCGATTGTTCGGCAACATAGTTCTGCCTGCCGTACTTTCCCAATTCGGTCAAATCTTGTGTGAGCTGTGAATTTTTCTGCAGCAATGTGTTTGCTTTCGCTGCCAATTCGGGGGCGGATAAATTCTGCCGCAAATCGGATAACGCCTCGCCCATTCCGCGGACGGTCCTTTTCATGTCGTGGCTGACGTACAGCAAAATTTTATCGCGTTCGGAAATGACCGCTTGCAGGCTCTTGGTCTGTCGCGCAACTTCCTGTTCCAAATTGGTCGTAAGATATCGGTTGCGGATTTCCGCGTAGATAAACTCACGGAACCCCAACACGAGCGTAACGCCCAACATGGTCAGGCACAGCCAGATCGTGGGGGAGAGTATGATAAGCGGGAATGCCTGATTGATGAACAATGCCGTTGCCACCAGGCTCCCGCCGATCGCGCAGTTCAGGCGCAGTCCCGCCGGTTTGCCCCTGAAAGCGTCGAAGGCGGTAAAACCGAGGACGGCAACGATGCAGGCGCTTGCAAGAACGGCACAGGCAGTGCGCATGGCGGCGTAAACCGATGCGGAAGTACAAAGCGGAGAAACAAAAGCCAACGCGCATGCGGCGGCGGCAACGGCAAGCAGGGGAAACAAAACGGGAAATTTTCCCGTTTTTTTCGGCAAATACAGCGTGGAAGCGACCAAAATCAGCCCAACGGAGAAGCGGCGCACGGCGAGCGCGGCATAGGGCGCAGTCGTCAAGCCGAACAGCAAATAGGTGGAAAACAGGGTCAGGAAGATGCTGACGGCAAACAACAGCTGCGGCATGAAGGCGAGCGAGCGTTTCAGGATACAGATAAACAGGAACAATAATAACGTTGCCGCGCCGATGATCGCACCGATCAGAAGCAGCGAACGGTTCTCGGAAACGGCTTTCCGCACAGCCGTATCTTCGCCGATCAATATGCCGCTCTCGATTCCCACAAAGTTATCGTTGTCCGCTTCATAATGGATCGTCACGGCGCATTCTCTTGAATATTTGCTGTCGGAAGAGACGGAAATATCGATGAACAGAGGCTGCGTTGCGGTTTGGTGCGGAACGGTGTCGTCGAATTCGGACTCCGACGAATAATTGACGTAATACGCGATATTGTATCTTCCGATCGAGCCGACCTGCTCCTGATTCTGATACTGCACAAACACGCTGCATGCGGAAAATACAGGGGGAATGTACATCGTGAGGTGCCAGCTTCCGTCGGGTTGTAAAAATCGGTCTAACGTTTTGTTTTCGCCTGCCGCCCATTCTTCGAATGTTAATGTATCGATATAAAATCGATAGGTGCCGCGTCTGGCGGGTGAGCTGCCGTCGTCTGTGTCGGGCACGGGTTCGCCGAGTTCCGCAAATTCCTCCGCAAGATAATTGAACGCCGTCATCTGCATGACGCCTTCCACGTCCAGAACGGAAACAGCGTTTACGGAAACTCCCGCGATCTCCTTTTTTCGGACAGGCGTCTGTTCGACGGCACCTTGCCTCGCAAGGTTCAGAACGAGCGAAAACGCCAGACACACAAGAAATAACCCGATCAGGATACAAAGGTTTCTTACGTTCTTTTTCATAGAGGCTCTCCCGTAAAGCAGTAGCCCTTATTAAATTCGGTGCGGATGATATCGCCTGCGGGCATGGCGGCTTTCAGTTTTCTGCGCAAAGAGGATAAATGCGCGCGGATGGTCGTGGTGCGCAGGCTGGGTGCGCACCAGATTTTTTCGTAGATTTCGTCGGCGGTAAAATATTCACCGCGGTGTTTCACCAAAAAGAATAAAATATTGAATTCGGACGGCGTGAGCGCAATGGGCATGTTTTGATATTTTACCGTGCGGGTGTTGGCATTTACCGAAAAATTCCCGAACGTTTCCACCGCATCCGCCGCGGGCAGCAGCCGCAGGGCGATATGCGCCTCCAAAAGGCGCATGGAACAGGGCTTCACCACATAGTCCGCCGCGCCCGAAGTAAGTCCTGTCAGGATGCTGTCCTCTCCGTCGAGAGAGGATAAGATCACGACGGGCGGCAATACGGGGAACGCGCCGAACAGCTCCATTCCCATGCTGTTTTTCAGGATCAGGTCTAAAACAACGGTGTCGAAGTTGCCGTTCTTTTCCAGAATGCCGACGGCTTCTTCCACATCGGACGCCGTAAAAACAGTATTTTGCAGAGAAAAATATGCAACCATTTCACGTTTCAATGCGTCGTTGTCCTCTACAAACAGCAGCTTTCTGCCGCAAACGGTATTATTCATTGGCAACCTCCCGTATCCGCATTTATTATATCAGATGATCGCGCGCAATGCAATGTATGGGGGAAGATTCGGCGCAAGATACTTGTTAAGAATTGTTAAGGCTGCGACGAACAGGCTTTGTGTCCTTTCCGACAGGAAGTTTTTATGATACAATCAAGTATATTTTGCAGGAAAACGGTCCCTTGGGGAGGAAACGTTTTCCGCACCGCCGACAGCCCCGGGGCTGTCTTTCGCTTTCAGCGAAAGACAAAAATGCTTATCGGAAATCCCCCGCGGATGCGCGAGCATAACACACGGTATCAGAAGCGTATCAAAAGGAGCGTTCAAAATGGTAAACAAAAAAAGATGGGGCATAGTCGTTCTGTTCGTTGCTGTGGTCTTGGCCGTGTTTTCGGGCATTTTTTTGTGGAACAGCGGCGCGAGGGCTGCCTCTGTTCAGGCTGCGGAAACAGGAAATATATGGGGAACAGGGCAAACGAGCAATTTGCTCCCCGCTCTTTCCGAAAGTAGCAACATTTCGGGACTTGGGTTTACTTTTTCTAAAAATCATACATATGAAATGCACAAAACAGAAAGAGGCTCTTGGGGAATTCGCCCAAAAGATGAGTACGATGATTTCGGCGACGGCACAGATTATACTGGCGGAATGTATTACACGTACACCTTGTCAGAGGCAGATCAAGTAAAGGCAGACGCAAAGCAGCTGAAGCTGACGACATCTGCTTGGTATTATATCGCCGGCTGGTCACAGGATACATACATTTCTCTCAATCTAACTTTTGTGGATGTTAACGGTAGTGCGTTGGGTGCTGAAATTCAAGAAAAATATAATGATAGTAAATTCGGCGCGAACTACGGAACAAAACAGCTGACACTCTCGTCGATTGCTGTTCCTGTAAATACTGCAAAAATCACATTCCGCTGGTCATCTGTAACAAATGGTGGCGCAAGACCATGGATAGCAGAGATGGAGGCATATCTTCACGATACCACCGCGCCGTCGTTTACGCAGGCGACGCTGGACGACAGCGGCGTGATCGAGCCCGAGAGCAATATTGCCATCGAAGGAGATACCGTAAAATATCGCATGCAGTTCAACGAGAAAGTTTCGGTTGCGGAAAGCGGCACGGCGACCCTCGCTTTGAAAGGGGAGACGTTCGCCACTTCGAGTTCAACGGAAACGGTCGATGTCGATGGCAAAACGTCGGTCGTATATACATTCACTCTTCCGAAAAGCAGGACAAGCGGCACGCTGTCGCTCTCTTCCGTATCGGGGCTGAAAGTAACAGACGAGGCAGGGAACGAATTTACTTACAGCGATTCACCGTCTGCGGAAACTTTGACGTTTTACGGAAGCATGTCGGTGATAATCACACGCGAGCACTTAACCTACGACGGCGAAGGGACCGCGTACTACGGCACCGATTACGCGGTGACTCTTGCAGCGGAAACGGGGTACCATTTACCAACGTTTGTCACGGTCACGGTGGGTGACCGTGAGCTCTCGGACAGCGCATTTACATACGACGTGCAGACGGGAGGGATCACGATTGACGGCAACAAGATCACCGGAGACATCCGCATTGAGGCATACGGCGTACCCAAGCAATATACCGTTACATTGGAAGCAGAAGGCGGCACGAGCGGCACAGGTTCCGTTCAGGCGACATACAATGCCGCCATGCCCGAGATCACGCCCCCTGTCCGCACGGGCTATCGCTTCGGCGGATACTTTACCGCGCAGAACGGCGGCGGAGAGCAGTACTATTCGAATGAGGGTGTCGGCATCGGGACATATACGTTCGACGGCGCTCTTACGCTCTACGCAAAATGGACGGCAAACGAGTACACCGTTACATATCATGCCAACAAGCCGTCGGGCGCAAGTGCGGAAGTGACGGGCAGCACGTGCGACAGTATCCATACCTACGACAAGGCGCAAAAGCTGACGGAAAACGGCTTTACCCTGACGGGCTGGACGTTCCAAGGCTGGGCAACGGAAGCGGGCGGCGAGAAACTATACGGCGACGGCGCAAGCGTAAAAAACCTCTCGGCTGAGGCGAACGGCACCGTCACCTTGTATGCCGTGTGGTCGGCAAACGAGTATACGGTAAACTATCATGCCAACAAGCCTGCGGGCGCAAGCGCGGAAGTGTCGGGCAGCACGGCACCCTCTTCGCACACTTACGATACGGCGAACGCGCTGAGCGAAAACGGCTTTTCCCTGACGGGCTGGATATTCAAGGGCTGGAACACACGGCAAAACGGCGAAGGCACGTCCTATTCGAACGGGCAAAGCGTCAGCACGCTTGTTTCGGAAGACGGCGGGGAAATCACCCTTTATGCCGTATGGGAGGCGAATAGATACACGGTAGAGTACAATTCCAATAAGCCGACAGAGGCAAGCGGAATGCTTGAAGGCGAAACGACGGACTCTTCGCACGTTTACGATACGGAAAGCTCGCTGACGGTGAACGGCTTTACCCTGACGGGCTGGACGTTCCAAGGCTGGGCGACTTCCGCAAACGGCGCCGTGACATATCAGGACGGGGCAGAAGTCCCGAACCTTACTTCGGAAAACGGGGGAAAGGTCATCCTCTATGCGGTATGGACGGCAAACAAATACATGGTAGCGTATAACCCGAACAAACCGGCCGCGGCGAGCGGCGAGATAGTGGAAGAGATGGAACATTCTTCCCATACCTATGACGAGGAGAAGGCGCTCACGGCGAATGCCTATACTCTGACGGGCTGGACATTCAAGGGCTGGAACACACAGCAAAACGGCGAAGGCACGCCCTATTCGAACGGGCAAAGCGTCAGCACGCTTGTTTCGGAAGACGGCGGGCAAATCACCCTTTATGCCGTATGGGAAGCCAACGATTACACGATCACGCTGAACGCCGCAGGCGGCAGCAATTCCGGTTCGGTCGACGTGACGTTTGACAGCATTCTCACCGACATTCCCGCGATCCCTGCGCGCCACGGATATAATTTCTGCGGATATTTTGACGCGCAGACGGGCGGCACGCCGTATTACGGTGCGGACGGCAAGGCGTCCGATGGAAAAACGCTTACGGTGGCAGACAACATTGTGCTTTATGCACAATGGACGCCCGTTACATATACGATCGAGCTGTACAGCGATGGCAGCTACATCGACGTTCTTGAAGACATCGTGTTCGGGAACCTTACATTGCCCTCCGCACAGGAACTGAAACTTGCGCGCAGCAACTTTGATTTTGTCGGCTGGAACATGTATGACGAGCAGAATTGGGCGATGTACCTTGCAGATACGTCCTATTCCGTCGGGCTGACGGGCGAGCAGGACGGCGTCGTCGTGCTGTATGCGGCGTGGGCGGAAAAACCGGTTTATACGATCAGTTTCAACGCTGACGGCGGTACGGGCGCGCCGGCAATGGCGCAGGCGCATGAAGACGAAACCATCTGTCTGGATGCGGCAGTCCCGACGCGCCCCGATCATACCTTCCTCGGCTGGGCAACGTCGGCGGGCGCGCAGGTGCCGGAATTTTCGGCAGGCGACGAATTTACGATGGGCAGTTCGGTCGTCACACTCTACGCGGTCTGGAAACACAATCCCGCGCTTTCCTATCACGCGAACGGCGGGGAGTTCTTCGGGAATCTCGAGCCGTCGTATCCCGCTTCCGGGTCGGCGGTAACGGTCATCACGATCAGCCCCGTACGGGAAGGCTATACCTTCCTCGGCTGGGCAACCGATCAGGCGGCGGAAGAGGCGGAATATTCGGGCGGCGGAGAGTTTGATATGCCGGATGCGGATACCGTATTGTACGCCGTATGGCAGAAGGAGAAATATGCGGTCACGATTCATGCAGACGGCTTTGTTATCAGCGGCCTTGCGGAAAGTTATGATTACGGCGCCGTCGCCAAATTTACCGTAACGGGCGAGGCGGGAAGGATCAACGTTTATGCCAACGGCGAACTCCTGACGCCGCAGGACGGAACATATACGGTCGAAATTACGGGCGACCTCGCGATCGTCGTGACGGACGGTTCGGAATTGTCGCTCATCTATTCCGCGAACGGCGGCACGGGCGCGCCCGTGGACGCTCAGACTTATCTGCCGGAGGCAACGGCGGTCATCTCCGCCGCGGAGCCCGTCCGCGAAGGGTACACCTTCCTCGGCTGGGCGGCCAACGCATCTGCCTCTGAGGCGGAGTACCAGGCAGGGGGCAGCATTACGTTCACCGCCGACAATATCGTGCTGTATGCCGTGTGGAAGTCAAACAATTATTCCGTCGAGTACAACGGAAACGGCGGCACGGGTACGATGGAAAAGAGTACGTTTGAATACGGAACAGCGTACCGTCTTTCCAAAAACGAATTTGAAAGAACGGGGGCGACCTTCGCGGGCTGGGCAATTTCGGAAAAGGGAGATGCCGTATACGGGGATGAGGCGCAGGTCCTGAACCTGACCGCCCAAAACGGCGGAAGCGTTGTTCTGTATGCCGTATGGGAGCGCACCGTAACGGAAATCGTATTCGATGCAGACGGCGGCAGCGGCGGAAGCGGGCAGACGTCTGTCGTATACGGGGAAGAACTCTTCTCCGACGGTCTGGAAATTCCCATGCGCGCGGGCTATACGTTCGGCGGATATTTTACGGATCAAAACGGCGGCGGCAAGATGGTGTTTGACGAAGCTATGAACGTCGCCGAAGGCTACGGCGGAGCATGGTCGCTGAACGAACCCCGTCTCACGCTCTATGCCCGCTGGGTGCCCGTTTCCTATTTTGTCGTGTATATGAATGGGCAGACGCGGCTTGCGGAGCAGGCGGTCCGGTACGGCGTTTCGTTCGGCTTAAAGACGGCAGCCGAACTTGGCGTCACGGCGGAGGAAGGGTATCATTTTGCCGGTTGGGCGACGATGCCGAACAGCGCCGGCATCGCCTATCCGGACGGACAGTCGATCGAAGTCGGGCTTTCGCAGACGGAAGGCGCGTTCGTGTATCTGTATGCGGTCTTTGCGGAGGATGCAAAGGCGGAGATCGCCTACGATGCGAACGGCGGAACGAATGCGCCGGTCGACGGGACTTTGTATTATGTCGGCAAGGATGTAAAACTCAGTACAGTAATTCCCGATAGAGAAGGATACATATTTCAGGGTTGGAGTTACGATCCGAACGGGGAAAGCGTTGCATTCCCGTATACGGACGGCGCCTTCACGCCCGATACGGTCGTCATGACGGAAGACGGCATAACGCTCTATGCGGTGTGGAAAGCGGGCGAGACCTTGCAATCGCAGATCGACGCGGCGCGGGAGGCGCTCAGCGACGCCGTTTCCGATCTGCAAAAAACCATTGCCGCAAATGAAACCGATATCGAACAAAAGGTGGCTGCGCTCGATGCGGCGTATAAGGTGGCGGACGCGTTGATCCGTTCGGATTTCGCCGCATCGGATACGGCGCTTCAAGAAAGGATCGGTGCGCTGCAAGCAGCGATGTCGGAAGCGGAGACCCAATTAAAAGATGCGATCGATACGGTGGAAAACGAACTGCATTCCGAAGTCGCTCGGCTGGAACAACTGATAGGATACGGCACGGGTGATGTCAGCGAATTTGACAAAGCGATCGCAGATCTGGATGCGGCGTATCAAGCGGCGGATGCACTCATCAACAGCGAAATCGCCGACTTGAAACGTCAGGATGAAGCGATCCGCACAAGCATCGCCGCATTGGAAAGCGCATACAAGGCGGCGGACGCAGTTCTTTTGTCCGGGCTGGAGCAGGTGCAGGCGGCGCTGGAAGGCGTCGATCAGGACCTTGCCGAAAAGGACCGGACGGGAAACATTTATATGATCGTCAATATCGCGCTCGGCTGTGTCGCCGCGGGATTGGTCGTAATGCTCGTGATCCGCATGGTCAAAAACAGAAAGAAAGGCGAATAAGGAGGGGCTATGGAAGGTATCATAGGAACCTCTTTGCTTGCCGCAAGCCTTTCCGATGGTGCACAATATTTGTGTACGGCCGTTTTGGTGATCATCTGCGTTCTCATCGTGGCAAATATATCCGTCACGATACGGCAGAAATATCGGCGGCGCAACGAAATGGCGGATACGAGTGCTGCTGTGGAGCATTACGGTGCGGCGGATCAAACCGCCTCTTTGCAAGGAAGCCGGGAACCTGTTGCAGATCCGTCGGCGGGCATCTTCGCGGCACAAGCCGCCGCAATGGCGGCAGGCGAGGAGTTGGCGGCTGCGTCGGCGGAACAGGGGGCGGCGGGACGGCTTTTGGCGGACTCTTTGTTGCCGTTCCCCCTTGCGGGAACTTCCCGAATCGTTTACGGGAATTACGACAGGTCCTTCCTCGCCCGCCTGCTCCTTGCCGCAGGCACCGTCAAGGCGTATTATGCCGAACTTGCAAACGACCTGCTCGGATACAAAAACGTGCGCTGCCGCATCTCATGGGCGTGTGCCTCGTTTGTGTGCGGCAGGCGCATTCTTGCCAAAATTGCCATAAAGGGCAAAACACTCTGTCTCCATCTTCCGCTTGACCCTGCCGCATACGTTCATACCAAGTATGGCGCGATCGACGTGTCCGAAGTGAAAAAATATGCTGCCGTGCCGACGCGGCTGAAAGTCCGTTCGCCGCGGGGCGTGAAATACGCGCGGCAGCTGATTTCGCTCGCGGCAAAGGAACGGTCTCTCGTTCGCGGGGAAACGGGATGCTTGACGGCGGCGGATTTTCCCTATGAACCGTTCGCATCGCTCTTTGCGCGCGGGCTGATCAAACTGCGCACCAAAGGCGGTGTGCCGCTTGAAGACGGCGATACGCTCGCATGGGCGGGGATCGAACGCAGGGAGCGCGTGTCTGCTGCCGAAGTCAGGCAGATCGCCCTGCCCGAACAGACGATGCGGTTGGAGACGGTGTCGTCGTCGGGGCACACGCGCCGTGCCCGGTCGGGCAAAAAATGTATCGTGAATATCGATACGCTGTCCGCACATTTTTCGGCGGGGGACACGGTAGATATCGCGGCAATGAAAGAAAAGGGGCTGATTTCTCGGAAAGAGAAGGCTGTAAAGGTGCTGGCACGCGGCGTGATCGGCAAACCGCTCACCGTGATAGCGGACGACTTTTCCGCCGATGCCGTGAAAATGATCGTTCTCACGGGCGGAAAGGTGTTTCTGTCTTGATGCGATGAGAGCATCTGCGGACCAAAACAACGGGGCAGCGCTGCCCCGTTGTTCTCTGTAAAAAGCCCGTTTTGAGCGCTATACAAATATTTATGTTGTCAGATGAAAAATCCCTTGCTTTTTTTATGTAAATGGTGTAAGATATCTTCGTTGTGAAAAGCCGTTCCGTGCAGAACGGCATGCACGCTTCCTGAGGGACCGTTGTGGGAGCGCCCCGTTGCTTGGCAACGGCACGAGCCCCAACGGGGCGAAGTATTCCCGCCGCGGGAATCGAAGAATAAATATGATGCTTCCGTAGTTAAATGGATATAACAGCCCCCTCCTAAGGGGCCGTTGTGGGTTCGATTCCCGCCGGGAGTACCAAAGGGGCGCCCCTGCTTGTGCAGGGGCGCTCTTTTGATATTTCAATAGGGGAGGACCGGCCGCGCAAAGCGCGGCGGTTCGCCCGTATCACGCCGGCGCATTCGGAACGGCGCATTTTTTATTATATCAACTTTGATTTGATTTCAGAAACAGTAATATATTATAAAAACGCGCGCAAATGTAACTACCACCCCGCACGGACGGGGTGGTATAATTTTTGTGAATGAAAGTCTGGGAGGAATTTCATGAACAGGGTAAAGACAGCGGTGATCGGGCTTGGCTGCCGCGGGAGTTTGCTTGCATCGATCATTGCAGATATGGAAGAGGCAGCGATCGTCCGCGTATGCGATCTCTATGAGGACAGACAGGCGGATGCCGCCTCGATGATCGAAAAGAAGAGCGGTCACAGGCCGAAAAAATGCACGGACTATCATGAGATCTTGTGCGATCCCGAAGTGGAAGCCGTGATCATTGCGGCATCGTGGGAGGCGCATATCCCGATCGCGGCAGAGTGTATGCGTGCGGGCAAGATCACTGCACTGGAAGTGGGCGGGGCGTACTCCGTTGACGATTGCAGGCGTCTTGTGGAGACGTACGAGCAGACGCGAACTCCCTTCATGTTTTTGGAAAACTGCTGCTACGGCAAGTTTGAATTGCTCTCCACGTCGCTTGCGAGAAGAGGGCTTCTCGGGGAGATCGTTTACTGTCACGGCGCTTACGGTCACGATCTCAGGGCGGAAGTGCTGGGCGGAAACGTCAACCGTCACTATCGGCTGAACAACTATCTGAAGCGCAACTGCGAAAATTATCCGACGCATGAGCTCGGGCCCATTGCGCGTCTGCTCGGCATCAACCGCGGGAACAGAATGTGCCGCCTCGTCAGCGTGTCGTCGCGGGCGGCGGGGCTGAAGGAATTTTCCTATTCGTCGCGCAATCCCGATCCATCGCTTGCGGGGCAGACCTTTGCGCAGGGGGACATCGTCAATACCCTCATCACCTGCGAGGACGGTACGACGATCTCGTTAAAACTCGATACAACGCTCCCGCGCTATTATTCCCGCGAATTTACGGTAAGGGGGTCAAAGGGGTGCTGTCTGCAGGACATTGACGCCGTTCTTCTGGACGACGAGGGCCTGGAAGAGTATTTTGAGCCCGTTGACTCCGTGAAAAAATATCTCGGGAATGCGGAACAGTTTTCGGAATATCTGCCCGATATCTGGAAAAACGTGGAGCGGGACAGGCTTCGCTGCGGACACGGCGGCATGGACTATCTCATGCTACGCGAATTTTTCCGTGCCGTGCAGGCGGGGCGGCCGATGCCGATCGACGTGTATGACGCAGCCGCATGGATGGCAGTCACGCCGCTCTCGGAGCAATCGATCGGGCAGGGCGGTGCGGCCGTCGAAGTGCCCGATTTCACGAACGGGCGCTGGAAAACGACAAAGAATGAGGACGTGGTTCCGCTCGGCTGAACGGCTCAGACCTTATTGAAGTTTGTATCGCAATAGGTATCGCTGTTCTGCACAAATTTCTTATATTGCAGAGGCGTCATCCCGGTCATCTTTTTGAACTGTGAGCAGAAGTACTGAATGGTGTCGAACCCGAGGCAGTCGCTGATCTCGCGGAAGGACATCTTGTTTTCGACGATCAGCTCCTGCGCCCTCTGGATGCGCATCTTGATGAAATAATTGATGACGGATTCGCCCGTAAATTCCTTGAAGATCGCCGAGATGCGCGACACGCTGTATCCGACCTTTTTTGCGATCCGTTCCAGGCTGATCTTTTCGCACAGATGGTCCGCAAGGAAGTTGATGACGGACAGGACCGCCGAATTCATTTTGCTCGATTCGCTGTTTTTCAAATCGATCTCGTCGTTATTGCTCCGTATCAGACGGATGAGCAGCAGTTCGAGAAGATTTTTCACCGCCTGATGCGCGGCAAACTTCACCGTCTGGAATTTTTTCATTGCGGGAATGTGGTTTTTCCCCGCAACGATGGTCGTTCCGTCGTTGACAATGTTGAACATGTAGCTCTGCGAGACATGGTCCAGCTCGATGGGACGGTCGGAAACGGGCAGGATGAGGGTATCGTCCTCGGCGGTGAAACTGATGATGTTCACATAGCAGGGAACGTTGTCTGCGCGGATCTTGTGCGGGAGCCACGGTTTGTGCAGGATGCACATTCCGCCGCGGAGCGTCTCCGTGTAATCGGACGTCTCCACGACGACGCGCCCCGACTGCACGAACACGATCTCCCACGGGGCGTGTTTCTCGCCGATGTAGGAAAATTTCGGCGTATAGTAATAGGAATACACGCAAAAGAGCTGCCGGACGGAGACGGTCGGCGGCAGTTCGGTCGGAATGAGTTCGACGGTCCTGACGTTCATGGTGTTTTATCTCCCGTGCAAGTTTGTTTTATCATAGCACAATTTCGAAATAATGTCAATAATTTATTTTTTATAAGAAGATATTATAAAAAATTGCCAAGATAAAACTAACAACCGCCGAAAATGTATGATAAGATAAAAATACGAATGATAAGGAGGAATGGTATGGAAGCAGAATTCGAAGATGCTTTGGAACATGCCGCGCAGGGCGAAACACAGCCGCAGCAGGCAGCACCGCAGGCATCGTTACAGGACGTTCTGAGCGATTCGCCCGATCAGGTGCCGCCGCAGAACGACCTTGCCAAAAAGACAAAATCTGCCATGAAGCGGCGGGAGACGCTCTTTCTCATCTGTATTCTTGCGCTGCCCGTGCTCAACTGGATCGTATTCTGGCTGAGTGTCAACGTCAGCTCTTTTGCCCTTGCCTTTCAGGACAATACGGGGGAGTGGAGCCTCATCAACTTTACGCTCTTCTGGGATGAGCTGACCTCTCCCTACGGCGATACGGTCGGCATGGCGATCCTCAATACCCTCAAATATTTTGCGGTGAACCTGCTGCTCATCTTCCCGCTGACGCTTGTCATGAGTTACTTCATCTACAAGCGGGTGGCGGGGTATCGCTTGTTCCGCGTCATCTTTTTCCTGCCTGCGATCATTTCCGGCATCGTGCTCGTGAGCGTGTATTCCAACATGATCTCCCCGACGGGGCCCATCGGTGCATTGCTCAAAGCCATGGGGGTGCAAATGCCTGAGGCAGGGTTCCTGCTCGATCCGAATACGGCGACGCCCGCCATTCTCATTTACTGCGTCTGGACGGGCTTCACGACGAACATGATCATCGTCAGCAGCGCGATGTCGCGCATTCCCGTGGAGGTGCTCGAATCCGCGCGCCTCGACGGTTGTTCTGCGTTCAAGGAGCTCATCTTTCTCATTCTGCCGATGATCTGGTCGTCCGTGTCGACGCTCGTCATCTTCCTTCTGACGGGGATCTTCAACGCGAGCGGTCCCATTCTCCTGTTCCATCCGGACGGCGGCTACAATACGATGACGCTCTCCTTCTGGATTTATCTGCAGGTATACGGCGGCGGGTCATACGGCGGAACGGGCAACTACGGGCTGGTGTCCTGTGCGGGTCTCATCTTCACCTGTATCGGCGTGCCGTTCATCCTGCTTGTCCGTCATTTCATCGAAAAAATTCCGGCTGTGGAATATTGAGGGAGGGGAGACGATGAAAATTTTCAAAAAGAAGATCCGCGAATCCTCCATCCTCTATCAGCGCTCCAAAGGGGAGAAGGTGCTCTTTGCCATCATCTTTACGCTGTTTTTCCTGTATGCCGCGTCGCTGATCCTGCCGCTTTTGTGGCTGCTCATCAATTCCTTGCAGGACAGGGTCGTCTACGAAGTCAATCTTACCCTCGGCAACGCGTTTGATTTTCCGGAAAAGCCGCATTGGGAAAATTATTCCTATGCCTTCACGCAGTTGAGCTACAACGGCGCGAACATCTTCCTGATGTTTTTCAACAGCATCTGGTACACGCTCTTTTATACCCTTGGCGGCGTGCTGATGAGCGCCTTCACGGGATACGCGCTCGCCAAATACCGTTTCAAACTGCGGGGCTTTATGTACGGCGTCATCATCTTCACGATGACCATCCCCACCGTCGGGACGACGGGCGCGCTCTTCAACCTCGTCTATAACATCCTGCATCTCTATGATACGCCGCTCTATGTGCTCTTGAAACACCTGTGCGGAACGGGGCTCAACTTCCTTGTGCTGTACGGATTTTTCAAGAATGTCTCATGGAGCTATGCCGAGGCTGCGTTCATGGACGGCGCGGGGCATGCGCGCGTGTTTTTCAGTATCATGCTTCCGCAGGCGCTCCCCGCCATCGTGACGCTCAGCATCGTTTCGGGCATCGGGGCGTGGAACGACTATATGGACGTTCTCATGTATCTGCCGAGTTTTCCCACCATTGCGTCGGGCATGTACGGGGTCTCGCGGACGCTGCCGCGGGAAGGGTATTCCACCGTCTATTTTGCGGCGCTCGTCATCTCCATGCTGCCCATACTCATCGTGTTTACCTGTTTTTCCAACGTGATCATGAAAAATTTTGCCGTCGGCGGATTGAAAGGCTGACGACTTATAAGGAGGAAATGTTATGAAGAAAGCGGTTTCTGTTGCAGTCGCTGCATTGCTTGCGGGCACATCGCTTGCAGCGCTTGCCGGCTGCAAGCAGGTCGATTCGGATAACCCCGAAACGCTTGAAGTGTATGTCTGCAACCTCGGCTACGGCTATCAGTGGGCGGAGCAGATGCTTAACGCTTTCAAGGAAGAGGCGTGGGTGAAGGAAAAGTATCCCAATTTGCAGGTCGCGTTCAGTCAGGACGCCGTGGAACAAAATCCCAAGAATTGGCTGACCAATAACAGCACCGATTACGATGTCATCATGTGCACCAATCTGGAAGGATACCTCGGCGAGGGCAAGTCGACGGTGGACCTCACGCAGCTCGTCTATGAACAGAAGGTCCCGGGCGAGGACGTGACGTTCGCGGAGAAGATGTTCGATTCCGTTCTGGAATCCAACCGCGACCCGTCGAGCACCGCCGAGGACCCGCACTACTACACGGCGACGTTTGCCTCCGGCATGACGGGTATCGCCTACAACGCGACCGTCCTTGCGGAGCTCGGCTTTGAGGAGCCCAACACGACGGACGAACTGTTCGCCATCTGCGAGAGCATCGCAACGGGCAAATATGTCGCGGGTGCATCGGGCAACTATAAGGTGGGTGATTCGGTGAAAAAAGAGGTGTATTCGTCGGATACGGCGTTCATTACGTATGGTGTTTCCGCCTATGTCAACTATCTTGTGGAAGCATGGTGGGCGCAGTACGAGGGCGTGGAAAACTACGTCAATTATTTCAAGGGCATGGACAGCGATGGCAATCTTACGAGCGCGGTCGTCAACCAGACGGGCAAGCGGAAAGCGCTGGAAGTCACCGACGAGATGATGGACTACACCAGCCTTGTTGCTTCCGCCGAGCGTGATGCATACCGCCGCGCGCAGAACGCGGTCGTGCTCGGAACGGCGCTCTTCATGGCGAACGGCGATTGGTTCGACACGGAGGAGCGCGACTTCGCCGCCAACGCGCCCGGGGCGGGCGAAGTGCGCCTGATGAATGCGCCCGTCGTGAGTTCCATCCGC
Source organism: uncultured Clostridia bacterium (assembly GCA_944343275.1). Lineage (GTDB taxonomy): Bacteria > Bacillota > Clostridia > Christensenellales > Borkfalkiaceae > Gallimonas. The sequence goes on from CALVMH010000015.1 coordinate 31,626, forward strand.
GACCATACGCCCTCGATCAAGAACGACGCCACGCTCTCCCTCGTCGTAGAGGCGGTGGACAGCGGCTGCAACACGATCGCGGAGGCGGAGGAGATGTTCTCCGAACTTGCTGACAAGGACATCACGGATACGGACTTCCAAACGGTGCACGACGCGCGCATGCTCGTCTATTCCATCGGACCCCGCCACAACATTGTCATTCCCGAATGTTCTCCCGCCAAGGAGCTTGCGGCGGACTTCATTCTCTACATGGCGACGGACAAGTCCTTGGAGACATACGCTTCCGTCACGGGCGGCGCAAGCCTTCCCTTTGACTATGACTATGAACAGAACGCGACGCTCTGGAACAAATTTTCCGCAATGCAGCAGCAGCGTCTGACGCTGTTCACCGACCCCGACCTCAACATCATGCCCAATGTGGCGATGTATCCGCTCGTGCTGCGCGGCGGCTTCTCGCCGTGGAAGCCTTGCGGCAATCCGGGGGACGAGTTCCTTACGTACAACGCGACGGCACAGTCGATCAACGATCAGATCATACAGTATTGGACGGAGAACAACAGTTCGCGCTTCAGGACTGCCTGCACGCAAGCGGGGATCCGTTAAAAACAAGGAGGGAAATGATGAACAAAACGCGCACCACAAAGCCGTATCTGAAACTGACGGCGTACATGCTGTCGGCGGCGGCATTGCTGCTGCCCGTCGGGAGCGTCATGCATGCGGAGGCGGAGACGGACGCCGTGGACATCTGGTCCACGTATGCGACGGAAAAGGTGTTGCAGGACAAAACGGACGGCTACGACGCCGTGCGCCGCGCTGCCCGGGTGTCCGTCAATGCCTGCCAAGGGGAGTATGAGAGTACGCAGCTCATCCTTACGGCAAAGGAGGACATCTCTTCCTACAACGTAGAGGTCTCCGACCTTACGGACGGGGCGGGGAACACGTTCGATGCGGAGAACATCCTCGTCTATCACGAAAAGTACATCGAAGTAAAGGAGACATTTGAAGACAATGCTGAGACGGGCATGTATCCCGATGCGCTCCTTCCCATCGAAAAGGCGGTGGAGTACGGCGAAAACACCATTTCGGCGGGGAACAATCAGGGCGTGTACATCACCTTCAATGTTCCCGCAGACCAGGCGGCGGGAACGTACACGGGCACGATGAAGGTGACCTATGACGGCGCGCAGGCGTCCGTCCCCGTCACCCTCGGCGTCAACGACATCCTCGTCAGCCAGACGACGCACACACAGTCCAAGTTCAACGTCACGTTCGCGCATTGGCTGGGCGAACTCAACAGCACGCAGGATATGCTCGATTCCTACATTTCCGTGATGGCGGAACACCGCATCTCTCCCGGGCTCATCATGTTCGGCAACGACTCCAACTATAACGCCGATAGCATCGCGGCGTATGCCGAAAAGGCGTATGAACTGCTGCAGGAAAATCCCAAGATGAGCACCTTCGCCGTGCCCACGCCCACGATGACGGATAGCAGCACGGGACTTCCCACGCTGAACGGGGATACCTTCGGCGAATACCTCAACGCCATCATCGACGTGGCACTGAAAAGCTACGATGCGGAGGCAGAGACGGGGTTCGACCTCATGTCCTACGCCATCTGCACGGTGAGCATCATCGACGAGCCCGACCTCAACGACACGCTCAACCGCGTTCCCGGGGTCGCAGAGCAGTTTGAAGGCGCGATCTCGGGCGCGAAGGCGTATCTTGAAACGCAGGCGGCAGCGAAGGGGGTCTCCGATGCGTTCGTGCAGGAGATCGAAACTTCGCTCGACAATTTCCCGCTCATCGTCTCGCTGACGACGACGTGGACGCCCGCAGACGAAGAGACGCAGAAGATCATCACGCTGTGTCCGCAGATCAACCTGTACGACAGCGCGTCGCAGCGCGCAGTGTATGCGCAGCAGCAACAGCGCTGGATCTACACCTGCAACCAGCCGCATTCGCCCTATCCCACCTATCACATCGACGACACGCTCGTCTCCGCCCGCTCTTTGAGCTGGATGATGAGCGAATACGACATCACGGGCAACTTCTATTGGGCGGCGGACCTCTATCAGCAGTATGTGGGGAACGGTACCTATCAGCCCATCGACGACTATTACGGCACGGCGGAGCGCTATGAAAACGCCAACGGCGACGGCTACCTCATGTATCCGGGCGCGCCTTACGGCATGGACGAACCGCTCTCCTCGCTGCGCCTCGAAGCCATCCGCGACGGTCTGGAAGAATACGAACTCTGGTACGCCCTGCACGATGTGTATGAGGCGAAGGGGTATTCCTACGAGGACATCCAGCGCAAAGTCTCCTCCCTCATCTATCAGGGGGCGAAGGTCGTCTCCACGTCCGAGCGGATGCAGTTTGCGCGCGAGGCGGTCATCCGCCTTCTCGAACTTGCCGAAAGCCTGCTTTCCGTCGGCATCACCGATGTTGAAGAGAACGGCGCTTCCGTGACGTACACCGTGCGCGCGGCGTCGGGCAGCTCGCTCACCGTTCCCGAGAACGCGGGCATCACCTTCACGGGCGAAAACGGCACGTGGGAGGTGACGGTGGACACGTCGAAGGCGGCACAGCTTTCCTTCACCGTTACGAACGGGCAGGAGACGGAGACCTTCACGCTTGCGGAGAACACCGTTTCCGTATTCGACGCCGCGGCGCTGAATGCGGACATTGCACAGGGCGGCGGCACGCTGACAAAGAACGTCGTCAGCGGCAGCGCCTACGGGGCGGAAGGAAGCGTCTTAAAGCTCGACATCGCCGCCGTGACGAACGCCAATCAGTACGTCACGCTCGGCGGAGCCGCGATCGCCGCGATCGATGCGGACACCAAGACGGTCGTTTTCAACATCTACAACGCGTCGGAGCAAGAGCAGACGTTCCGTGTGATGGCAAGGTTTACGAACAGCTCCTACGGCATCGAAGTCAGCAACGCAAAACTTGTCAAGGGCTGGAACAAGATCGAGATCGTCGACATTTCGCAAAAAATGGGGGGGGGTGCTTTGCAGTCGCTCAGCCTGTACTTCACCAACCTCGCGGCGAATTACGCCGAAAAGACGGTCGTGTTCGGCACGATGACCGTATACGGATTTTAAGGGGGTGTACGGATGAAAACGAAATATATTTTGCTGGCGGGACTTTTAACGCTCTCCTGCGCTGCCTGTTTTGCGGGCTGCGCACAACAGGAAACGCCCGATCCCGATGCGTCGCTCAAAGAGGATATCCTCATCAACGGATTTGAACAGTGGACGCCCGACTTGCAGACGGCGCTCATCTACAACGACTTCGGCAAAGTCAGTCTGAACACGGACAAAAAGTTCATCACGCAGGGCGAGCGCTCCGCACGGCTCGATCCGCTCGGCGGCAAGTACGTCTCTTCCTCCTCGCCCATCGTCATGTTCTCGCTCAAATCGGACACCTACGGGTTTGACTATTCCGACCTCTCCTATGCGGAATATGTCACGTTCGACATCTATAACGATCAGAACGAGGACAAGACGGTCTATGCGGGGTTTGCCTCGGACATCAGCGGCGTGACGTCCATCAGCCGCGTCGGGGAAAAGAGCTTTACGCTCCGCCCCGGCTGGAACAACTGCGAGCTGCCCGTTGAGGCGTCGCTCATCGCCATCGCGGGCGATCTGACGCAGGTGCGCGGCATCTACTTCCGCTTTGAAAGCGCGGGCAGCGCCAACGTCGTCGAGGAAGGGGATGGAAGAACGCCGCGCTACTATCTCGACAATATGTGGCTCGTCAAAAAGCCCGACAAGTCCGCAACCGATTTCGAGGTGCCCTTGAAGAAGAACGAGATCGCCGATTTCGAAAGCCTGTGGCAGGGGTACATGTTCACCAACGACAATCCGGGGCTTGTGGAAGTCGTCGAGGCGGAGGATTTCGGCCTGACGGCGCCCTCGGGCAGCAAGGTCCTGCACACCGTCTTTACGGGAACGGGCGCGAGCAATACTCCCAATTGGATCCAGATGAACATCTCGTCCAAGCTGCTCAACAAGACGGTGCTCTTCGACATGGACGCGGATACCGCCAAAAACGCCTATATCTGCTTCGAGACGTACAACAACACCGATTCCATGGTGAACCTGGTGCTTGTCTACCGCACGGCTACGAGCCACCTGCTCTCCACCAACAATGACTGTGCGCCGCACGCGTGGACGAGCTATGAATTCTGCGTTGCCGATCTTCTCGCCATCGATAACGGCTTCCTGACGGCAATGGGCAATTTCCAGATCTCCTACAATGCAAGTTATGATGGGGACAGGGAATACTTCTTTGACAACTTCCGTGTGGAAATACGGGATTGAGAAAAATTTAAGGGGTGAAACTATGAAGAGGAAATCATTGTTTCTGGCTGCACTCATGCTTGCCGTCACGCTCTGTTTCGGGCTGGCGGCGTGCGGGGAAGACAAGATCGTGCTCAAAGACTTCCCTGCGGAATCGACCGAGACGGTGGAGCTCGGCAGTGTTTATTCGCTCAAAACCAATGCGGAAGGGGAAAACGGCGCCACATATCGCCTGAGCGCGCAGGTCGTCACCAAGGACGGCGGCGCGGTTGCCGTGTTCGACAACCGGTTCGATGTCACCGACGTCTCCGGCTACACCATCACCTATACGGCGGTGGTCACGTCGGGCGCAGCGCCCAAGAGCGTCGTCACGCTCAACGTGACGGACAACACCGCGCCCGACATCGCCATCAACACGCCGGATACGGGCGTCCTGAACGAGGAGTATTGCCTGCCGAATATTTCGGTGACCGACCTTGCGGGCACGCAGCCAACGGTTGCGGTAAAAGTGTATCTTGTACAAGGCGAGACCAAGACGGAAGTCACGGAGCTTGCAGAGCGCGATGGCAAGTATTACTTCACGCCCGACACGCTCGGCAGCTACGAGATCGCGGTCACTGCATCCAAGTCGAACGGCAAGAGCAAGACGGCGACGCGCACCTTTGTGGTCGATCAGCCCGTTCTGGAGGGCGAAGTGTTCTCGCCCGACGTGTTCGATCCCGAGGCGCAGCTGGAAGCCCGCACGAATGGCGCGACCCCTGATATTTCCAAGCTGGTCGTGGGAAAGGTCACTCCTACGCAGGAAGAAGCCGCAAGTGCCGCCTATAAGGGAAATTACTTGAAAATCGACGGCAGCAAAATCGGCAGCGGCTGGGTGAATTTTTACCTCACGCCCCGGCAGGACATCGAAAGCTACGCTCAGTTCGATACTGTCGAATTCTGGGTGTACTTTGCAATGACGGGCGCGAACGCCAAGATCGGTCTCCTCGGCGGCAGCACGGGCGCGAGCGATCCGCTCATGCGCGAATTTAAGGGAAACACCTGGACAAAGATCAGCGTGCCCGCGGCGACCTTCTTTGAACTGATTGATTCTAAGGCGCTTTTCCCCGTTGACTTCAACAATGCGGGCAGCGTCAACCATGTGGGGGTCACGGAAGTGCGCATCGGCACCGTCATGGCAAAGTACGCGTTCGAGACCGAAGTGGTGGTCAACGCGCCCGCCACAACGACGGATCAAAACAGCTCCGTCACGCTTACGGCGGATACGGACGTCGACTTCACGGCGGAGATCAAAAACGCCGAAGGCGATACGCAGCAGTGCACCGTGGAGAACGGCGTGGTAACAGCCTCCCTTCCCGTGGGCAATTACACCTATACGCTTACTTCGGCGGACGACCTGTACGTCGGTTCCGTCACGGGATCGTTTACGGTGGAGTGCAACACGCAGATCGTGCTTCCCGCCGAATTTACGGGAACGGCAATGACGCAGCTCACCATTCCCGAGGCAAAGATCACGGTGGACGGCGCGGAAACGCAGAATATCGCACAGCGCACGGCAAAATTTACGCCTGCCTATGGCGACGCCGTCGTTGACAACATCACGGGATCCACCTTTACGCCCGCGTCCAGCGGAACGCTCGCCATCACCTATACCTATGAGGGTGCGGTGACAAAGACGCTGGAAGTCCCGATCGCCAAGGCGGAAAACACGACGGGCGCACTGCTCGACATGCGCAACGCCGACGTGCTGGAATATGTTCACCCCGGAAAGACCGGTTCATCCTTTGCGTATTCTTCCGACGGTCAATACATCAGTTGGACGGGAACCGGGACGTGGAGAGACCTTAAAATAGACTTCCATACGCCGGTTGACAGCTTGACGGATAAAGATTATCTGAAAGTGGAAGTATACTTTGTTCAAAATGAATCGGCTCCTGCGCCGTCCAAGGGAGTAACGGGTTGGTTTTGTAATAACGGAAAATTTATGATCGGCTCAAAACCGAAAGAGGACGGGTCCGGGAACGAGCCCGATAAAGGGAAGTTGATACCGCATGGAATTTGGTATACCGCATATATTCCCGTCAGTATATTGACAGCAAACCCCGGAATTCTGTCGGCAAGTAGTGATTTCATGCAAGTATCATTTAAGGATGACGGCGATGGTTCTTGGTTTGAAAGTGTTCAGGAAGTTCGCCTGAAAGGGTTCGTTCTTGTGACGGAGGAAGAAATTCCTGAAACAACCGCGCTTGTTGATATGGAATCGCTCGGCACGGATTCCGTGGCGGATGCGTTCGGAGCGGACAACGGTACACAGCTTTCTCACGTCCCCGCAAAGGATAACGAGCGTGCATATCTGAGCTGGACGGCAGGCGAAAGTACGGGGACAGGCGCTTGGTGCAACCTGTCGGTGAAACAGCTTGCAGCGTGCAATGCAAATGATTTGTATGATTACATCGCGGTAGAATTGTACTATGTCGGCGACGCGGACAAGACGATATCATGGTACTTTATGGCAGGCGGCTGCACATCGAATACCGGTTCCGGGAAGAGATTAACGACCAATGAGTGGATCACCGTGTATATTCCCATTGAACAATACTTTAGTATCTATAAAACCTCGACGAGTAGTGTTTCTCCTGCGGGCGGTACAGGGTATTTTACGGAATGTGTGTTTGATAGCGCGGGCAGCAGCCATTTCCCCAACATTTCCGAAGTCCGCATCGGCGATATCTTCTTCACCAACACGGCGGGCAGCGCCGAAACGGACTATGTGTTCACGCCGAACGCATGAGAACGTAACAAAGCAACGGTTCCCGCGCGGAAACTTCCGCGCGGGAAACAAAGAGAGGTAACAACATGAAGTTCAAGTTTCTGGGCACGGGCGCGGCGGAGGGCTTCCCCGCCATGTACTGCGGCTGCGCGTACTGCGAGGCGGCGCGCAAGTCGGGCGGAAAAGATTGGCGCACCCGTTCACAGGCGATGATCGATGAAGATTTTCTCATCGACTATCCGTCCGATTCCTTCATCCATGCCATGCAGTACCGCCTGCGCATGGACAGCGTGAAGTACATCTTCGTCACCCATTCCCACCTCGACCACTTTGCCCCCGAGGACGCGACGATGCGCGGGCTCGCCTTTGCGCACAACATTCGCGAGCCGCTCGTCACCGTTTACGGCAACGAGGCGGTGAAAAAAGTGTACGACCGGGCGCATGAGATCATGATCGGCAAGATCAAGGACGGCTACACCTATCGGCTGTTAAAGGCGTACGAACCCGTGCAGGCGGGGGAGTACACCGTCATCCCGCTCCCCGTGCGGCACGATCCCAACGAGAACTGCTACATCTTCGTCATCCGCAAGGGCGGCAGGACCATCCTCTACGGAAACGACACGGGCATGCTGTACGAGGAAGTGTTCGAATACCTGAAAGAGCAGAAAATATATTTCGACATGGTCAGCCTCGACTGCACGATGGTGGAAAATCCCGTCTCCGACGAGGGCTCGCACATGGGCGTGGACGGCGTGGTGCGCGTAAAGGCAAGGCTTTTGGAAAACAAGAACGCGGACGGGCGGACGAAGTTCTTCGCCAACCACTTCTCCCACAACGGCAACCCCACGCAGGAACGGCTGGAAAAACTGCTCCTGCCGCACGGCATCATGCCCGCATACGACGGGTTGGAAGTAGAACTCTGATCGATTTTTATGCAATTTTTCTGTACCGACAGTCTTTGTAAAATTTTTCCGCAGACCAAGAAGGTGCGCCGCCTGAAATACGGCGGCGCGCTTTTGAATGAGCGCTATTGCTTCCAGCTCTTTCTGCACTCCGTTGAGATGCGGCGGGACGTCGTCATCCGCTGTTCCCGCCCCGATGCGGTCACGCTGTATGCGGAGGACTTCATCCCCGCCGTCACCGTCACGCTCCCCGGCGCGGACGGCTATACGGTCGGAAAGACGGGGCTGTATTCCGATCTTTTGCGCCCGCTCGGCGTTACGGACCTCTTTCTGCGCGCGGGCATAGCCTGCCCCGTGTTCGCGGAGGTGGACTGCGGGGCGCTCGGCGCGGGCAGGCATACGCTGACGTTTACGGCGGAACATGCGGGCGAGACGCTCGCCGAAGCCTCGTTCAGGCTCACCGTCGCGGCGGCGGAGAGCGCGGCGGACGGCCTCATCGTGACCGATTGGCTGCACTGCGACTGTATTGCGAATTACTACGGCGTTCCCGTGAACGGCAGCCGCTATTTCGCGCTCGTGGAAAACTTTATCCGTACCGCCGTGGAACACGGCATCAACACGGTGTTCGTTCCCTGTTTCACGCCTCCGCTCGATACCGCCGTGGGACATCACCGCACCAACGTGCAGCTCGTGGGTGTTGCGGAGGAGGACGGGGAATATTCCTTTGATTTTACCCTCTTGAAGACGTTTGTGGACATCGCAAAGCGCGCGGGCGCCGTGTACTTTGAGGTGAACCACCTGTTTTCGCAGTGGGGCGCCAAGGCGTGCCCGGACGTCTATATCCGCAAAAACGGCAGAACGCGGCGCTGTTTCGGGCATAAGACCGCGGCGGACAGTGCGCAGTACCGCGCGTTTTTACGCGCGTTCCTGCCCGCGCTCGATGCAAAATTCAAAGAATGGGGGATCGCCGACAGGGTGCTGTACCACCTCTCCGACGAGCCGAACGGCGAGCATCTGGAGCGCTACCGCTCCCATCTTGCCTTTTTCAAGGAAGTGCTGCCAGGCTGCCGCGTCATGGACGCGCTGAGCGATTTTGCCTTCCGCGACATCGGCATCGACCTTCCCGTCGTCGCCATCGACGCGTGCGAGCCCTTCTTTGCAAGCGGCGCGGACGTCATGGTCTATTACTGTACGGGGCAGGACAGGCATTTCGAGCCCAACAGCTTTTTCTGCACGCCGTCCGAGCGCAACCGCGTTCTTGGCGTCATGCTCTACAAGTACGGTGCGCACGGCTTTCTGCATTGGGGCTACAATTTTTACAATTCCTATCTGTCGCTGCGCTCCGTCGACCCGTTCTACGAGACGGACAGCGCGGGGCGCTATCAGGCGGGGGACGCCTTCCGCGTCTATCCCGGGAAGGGTGGGGTGCTCGCCTCGCTGCGGCTGAAAGTGTTCTCCGACGGATTGCAGGATTATCGCCTCCTGAAAGCCGTCGAACAGAAAAAGGGGCGCGCGTTTGTGCTCGCATTGCTGCAAGAACGCGGCTTTGAAAGTTTCTTTTGTTATCCGCATGACGGGGAAGCGCTTCTCCGTCTGCACGACGAATTGTGCGCATTGCTGGATGCGCGGGAGTGAGTATGGAGTTTACATTCTGCGGGCTGCAATTTTCCGAACGGAACGGAATGCTGTGCGCGGGAGCCTTCGACGGACCCGATTGCTGCGTTCCCGTCTCCGATGTGCGCATCGCAGGCGGAGATATCCTTTCCCCGTCGCCCGCCAAACAGCCGTTCGCGGCGGACGCCCTGCGCCTTGAAGAGGTGCGCAGGGAGGACGGGCGGCTCATCATCGTGCAGCGCAACGCGCTCTGCCGCGTCAAAACGCACCTTGAAGCGTTCGGCGATGCGCTGCGCGTCTGCGCGAGCGTGGAAAATCTCTCCGCGCAGGACATCGTTTTGGAGAACGTCTCCATTTTTAATGTCAGCGGGCTTGCGGCGGCGCGCATGGAACATACCTATCTCTATCGTTTTTACAACAGCCATCACTGCGAATGTCAGCCGCGCCGTCTCTCCTTCGACGATCTCGGCATGTTCGCAACGGAAAATCGCACCTTCCGCCGCATCGGAGGGTATAATGCGGGGAGTTGGTCTACCAAAGAGGAGCTCCCGCAGGCGATCATCGAGGATGCGGAACATGAAAAGTTCCTGTTTTTCCAGATCGAATCGTGCGGCGGCTGGGATTGGGAAGTGGCGGAAGGCTGGGCAAAAGCGCTCTATCTTTCGCTGAGCGGCGGAACGTTCGCAAGGGGCGGCTGGAAAAAGCGGCTTGCGCCGGGGGAGCGGTATGCTACGCGCTTTGCGGCGCTCTGTCTCGGAACGAGCCTCAACGGCGTCGTGCAGGAGATGACGCGTTACCGCCGCCATACGGCAGTCATCGGCGGGGCAGCCGCCGTGCCTTCCGTCCTGTTCAACGAATATATGTATCTGTCGTGGGATACGCCCGCCGAGGAGCGGACGCGCGCGCTCGTGCCCGTTGCTGCGGAGTGCGGGGCGGAGGTCTACGTTCTCGACTGCGGCTGGCATGACGATGTGGACGAAGTCAAAATTTATCCCTACGTCGGCAGATGGCGGGAGAGCCGTCTGCGCTTCCCGCACGGCGTGCGCGCGATGACGGACTATATCCGTTCCTTCGGCATGAAGGCGGGGCTGTGGATCGAACCCGAGGTCGTCGGCACGCGCAGCGGCGAGGAATATCCCGAGGATGCCTACATTCATACGAACGGGCAGCGCGTCCTGGTTGCGGGCAGGTATTTTCTCGACTTTCGTCATAAAGAAGTGCGCCGCCGCATGGGGGAGACGATCGCCCGCATGGTGGAGGAATACGGCGCGCAGTATATCAAAGTGGACTGCAATCAGGACTGCGGCAGGGGAACGGAGGTCGCAAGCGATTCCTGCGGCGATGGCTTGGAACAGACCTCGCAGGCGTTTTGGGATTGGATGAACGAACAGCGCGCAAAGTATCCGTCCGTCCTCTTTGAAAGCTGTTCGAGCGGCGGCATGCGCATGGATTGGCAGAGCCTGCGCACAAGCCCCGTTATTTCCGTCTCCGACCAGGTGCGGTATCGGAAATTTCCCTATATCATCGGAAATATTTTTTCGGCGGTGCTGCCCGAACAGGCGGCGTTTTGGAGCTATCCCGTCATCGACGGCAAGTATGAACCGAAGGACGGACGCCCGACGGACGACGAAGTCGCCGTAAACATGGTGAACGGCATCATGGGCAGGATGCATCTTGCGTCCGATCTCAGAAAACTGACGCCTTTACAGTGCGGGCTTGTCAGACAGGGCGTGACCCTCGCCAAGGAGATGAGCGAATTCCGGCAGCACGTCCTTCCCTATCTTCCGTTCGGGTTTGCCAAGTTCGGCGATGAAAGGGCTGCCGTGGGGCTCATGGATGAAAAGGAAATGCTGCTCGGCGTGTGGGGGCTCGGTAAAAAGCAGTTCGATGTGCCGCTCCCGCGCCCTGCGGAAAGCTGCACGGCGATCTATCCTGCGGCGGCTGACGTGTCCGTCTGCACGGAGGGAAAGACGTTGCACGTCTGTTTCGGAACGTACTCCGCAGCCGTGTTCCGGATCGTCTTTGGCGCTTCGGACACATCAACGCGCGGAACAGTTTGAGGAGATGGCGGAATGCATACAAATGACATCACATTCGGAACGGGTGGCTTCCGCGGGGTCATCGGGGAGGACTTCACCAAGGAGAACGTACAGCGTATCGCGCAGGGGCTCGCGGACATGGCAGCCTCGGACGGCGTGAAAACGGCTGTGCCGATCGGCTTTGACAACCGCTTTTTGTCGGACGCCTTCGCGCGTTGGATGGCGGAAGTGCTGGCGGCGAACGGGATCACTTGTCTCTTGTACGAGAGCCCCGTGCCCACGCCCATGGTCATGTGCGCCGTGCGCGACGAGGGCTGCGCTTACGGGCTGATGATCACGGCGAGCCACAACCCGTATATGTACAACGGCGTCAAACTCTTTGTAAAAGGCGGCGCGGACGCGGATGTTTCCGTCACGCGTCGGCTGGAGACGTTCACAAGGAACGTAAAAGAAGTGCGCGCGCTTTCGGACGCGCAGTTCTATGGTTCGCCCCTCGTGAAAGCATTCGACAATCGCAGGGAGTATCTCTCACATATCGAGGACTTCCTCGATCCGTCCATCGAAAACAACCGCCTGCACCTTCTCTTCGACAACCTGTTCGGCGTCGCGGTGGTGGGTTTGAAGCCGCTGTTCGACCGCTGCAAACTCAAAAAGTACGTCATCCTCCACGCGGAGCGGGACGCGCTGTTCGGCAGCCGCCTGCCCAATCCCACGCGGCAGATGATCGAGCCCTTGAAAGAGGAGGTGGTGCGCGGGAAGTTCGACTACGCAATGGCGACGGACAGCGA
>CALVMH010000016.1 GCA_944343275.1 uncultured Clostridia bacterium
TGGCGACCCAAAACGGGCTCGAACCGTCGACCTCCAGCGTGACAGGCTGGCGCTCTAACCAACTGAGCTATTGGGCCGTATAGGGGCATCGCCGCAATTGCAGTGCGGGCAGCAGCCGCGAATCTGTTTGGTGGGCCTTCACGGATTCGAACCGCGGACCAGCCGGTTATGAGCCGGCAGCTCTAACCGCTGAGCTAAAGGCCCGCATGTTGATACGCCGCAATCGCAATGCTTGTCTATCATAGTATAATCGGAGGAAAATGTCAAGTGATTTTTTGCGGTTTTTCAACTTTTTTTTGCGTCGGAGAGAAATCCGTATTCTGTCATCTCAACGGCGCCGAAAAGCGCGGAAACCATAAAAAATACGGTAAGAGGAGCAGATGCGAGGGGCGCGGGGGACGGCAGGGCGTGTGGAGCCAACGGCGCGGGGGACGGAAAGAAATTTCCGTCCCCCGCGCCGTTGATCATTCGGGAAGTTCGCAGACGAAGTTATTGTTTTTTTCAAAGTTTTTTTCCTGCTGCGTTCCTTTGAGCCGCCTGCGGTAGGCGGACGGGGCGAGCCCGTGCTGCTTGATGAACTGCTTGTTGAAGTTCTGATTGGTCTTGTAACCGACCTGACGATAAATCTCCGTGAGCGGAATGTCCGTGCGCTCGATGAGCTGTCCCGCCTCCTGGATGCGCAGGTAGTTGACATAGGCGTTCACCGTCATGCCGAATTGTTCCGTAAACAGCTTATTGAGATAATTGAGCGAGACGCCCGCCTGCGCGGCGATCTCGCGGCAGCCGATCTCGCGGTGGAAGTTGGAAGAGATGTAATCGGTCGCCTTGCGCAGGTGGCGGATGCCCGGTTTATGCGGGTAGCGCTGACGGTGGTAGTCATTTCCGATGGCGGTAAAGAGCAGGCAGATGAGCTGATCGAAGTAATTTCCGATATGTTCGGAACGTTCCATGCATTGCTGCAATTCGCGGATGACGGCAATGACATGTCCTGCGTCGGAGAGTTTGACCGCCGTGTGCGGCTGCGCAAACAGTTCGCCCACCGCTTCGTCGCACTGAATGAGGTGTTTGAGGGTGAACTGCAACTCGGACACGGCGTCCGGAATGAGCCTGATCTCTACGGAAAAGACCTGCGAAATGCATGACCCCGTGTGCATGGTGTGCAGGATGTCAACATCGAGCAGGGCATAGTCGTTGGAATACAGCGTGAGGTCCTTCCATTGTCCGTCCACGCAGTAACGGATGGTCAGCTCGCCGTAGTAGACATAGACGAGTTCCAGACGGTCGTGACTGTGCGCGTAGTCGAGGCAATAATTTTTCCAGGTATTGGTGGCATAATAGGTAACGCGCATCCACGCGTTCCAATTTCGCTTGTCAAAAAATGATAGTCCCATGACACTCCTCCCCGCTCTGTTTGATTATAGCATTTCATAAACGCTTTCGTCAAGAGAATTGTTTGATTTTGTTGAAAACAGATAAATGAAAGGTGCATAAATCACAATATTCACCTTGACGGAGCCCAAAGTTATGCTACAATGACGTTATACAGTGGATACAGGGTGGGAGAATGTGCACAAAAACGGTGACGTTGCAGTTTGCAGACGCGATGCAGAAGATCTGGCAGGACGGGACGGGGCTTGCGCCGTGCGGGGAAGTCGCCTGTTTTGAGAACGAAATTGCGGCGGTCCAGCTTGCCGTGCGCAACGGCGGGCTGCCGTTGGAGAACTGCCGCCTTACGGTGTCCTGCGCGCTTCCCGTCGCGGTGCGCCGCGTGGGGTATGTCGCGGGGGACTATACGGACTCTCCCGATGCGGATGAGTATGTGATCGCAAAGGGGCTGCACTGCTTCCCCGATCCGCTGCTCCCCGTCTGCCTCGACGCGTTCCTGCTCAAGGGGAACGGCGTCAATTGTTTTTGGCTGACCGTCGGAACGGGGGAGCGGATGCCGGCGGGCGTTCATGTGCTGCATGTGCGCCTGACGGACGGAAAAGGGGAATTGCTCGGCGAAGCGCAGTGCCGTGTCGTCGTGCAGGAAGGCGTCCTGCCAGCATGCGATATTCCCGTGACCGATTGGATGCACTATGACTGCATCTGTAATTACTATCGCGTCAAGCCCTTTCAGAAGCGGTTTTGGCGCCTGACGGAGCACTTCATCCGCACCGCCGCGGAACACGGCATCAACACCGTGTACGTCCCGCTCTTTACGCCGCCGCTCGATACGAAGGTGGGCGGGGAGCGCACGACCGTTCAGCTTGTGGACGTATCGCGGGATAAAGGGACCTATTCGTTCGGGTTCGCGCGTCTGGAACGTTTTTTGCAGATGGCGCTCTCGTGCGGCATCCGCTACTTTGAATTCTCTCATCTGTTCACACAGTGGGGTGCGCAGGCGTGCCCCAAGATCGTCGGAACGGAACACGGAAAACAAAAACGCCTGTTCGGCTGGGATACTCCGGCGGACGGTGCGCAATATACCGCTTTTCTGGAAGCCTTTCTGCCTGCCTTCGGCGCGTTCCTGCGCGAACGGGGCTATCGGGAGAGGTCCTTTCTCCATATTTCCGACGAACCGAGCGCATATTGGCTGGAAGCGTATACCGCCCGCCGCGCGCTCGTCAAGCGGCTGCTGCCCGACGTGACGCACATTGACGCGCTCAGCGAGATCGTCTTTGCGGAGCGGGGGTTGGTCGACATCCCCGTTGCGGCGACGGACCATGCGCAGCCTTTCATGGAGAGCGGCAAACCGTTTTGGGTCTACTATTGTTTTCCGCAGTGCAACCGATATCTTTCCAACCGCATGATGAACATGCCGCCCGAGCGCACGCGCGTCATCGGGATGCAGCTTTACCAAAACGGCGCTTCGGGATTTTTGCATTGGGGATATAACTTTTATAATACGGCGCTTTCCCTGCGCGCGGTCGATCCGTATTTTGAGACGGACGCAGGCGGAAGTTTCCAATCGGGCGATGCGTTCATCGTCTATCCGGGTGAAAACGGCGCCTGCGGCTCGCTGCGGCTGGAAGCCATTCGCGCGGGCTTGCAGGATTACAGGGCGCTGCTGTTGCTGCAATCGCGCATCGGACGCGACAACACGCGCGCGCTGCTGAAAGAACACGGTATCGAAGGATTTACGCAGTATCCCCACGGCGCCGCGCCCTTCCTTGCGGTGCGCAGGGCGATCGACCGGGCGATCGCAGAAAGTTTCCACGGCGGAGAGGCATCATGCAGATACAATTCGGCGGACTGACATTTCTTCTTGAACAGGGCAGGCGCGCTGCCATTTTGTACCGCGGCGGCGAAAGCCCGATCGCAGAGTGCACCCTGTCGGGACAGAACAAGATCAGCCGCGATGGAAAACACGTTCCGACGGCTGTCGGGGCGGAACTTCAATTTTGCGGGTATCGCCTTTCGGAGGACACGCTCGAAATCGAGCAGCGTGCCGGCGGGCTTTGTTCGGAAGTCGTCTTCCGCCGCTATGCGGATTGCGGCGTGCTGCGCGTGTTTCACCGCATCCGCAACTGTTCGGCGGAGCCGCTTGCGGTCAGCCAGGTCAGTGCCTTTGTCCTCTTCGGGCTGTGTAAGGACAGCCTGCGCGCGCTGCGCCGCACCCGCTTGTACCGCTTCTGCAATAGCTGGCATTGCGAGTGCCAGCCGCGCAGGATCAGCCTGTTCGAGGCGGGACTGTACAGCGCGGGGCATGCAAGTTTCCGCAGGATATACGGCTCAAATAAGGGCGCATGGTCCACCAAGGAAGAACTTCCGCAGGGCATCGTCGAGTCCGATGCGGAAAGTTTTCTGATGTTTTGCATCGAGAGCCCGGACGATTGGTATTGGGAGCTCGGCGAGTGCCCGCAGGAAGGCTATCCCGGCGGCGCGTACCTGTATACAGGCGGCGCGGATGCATACGAACATGAGTGGGAACTTCGCCTTGCGCCCCAAGAGGCGTATGAGACGCCGACGGTGGCGGTCTGCACGGGGACTTCCGTGGACGACGTCGTCGCGCAGATGACGCGTTACCGCAGACATATCCGTGCGCCGTATGCGGGCGATGCGGCGCTGCCCGTCGTGTTCAATGACTATATGCATCTTTCGTGGGACAGTCCGTCGGAGGAGGGGACGCGGCGCATGGTGCCCGTTGCGGCGGCGCTCGGTGCGGACGTCTATGTCATCGACTGCGGCTGGCACAACGAGGAAGACGGCAGCATCATCTATCCGTATGTCGGGCAGTGGCGCGAGAGCAACAAGCGCTTCCCGCACGGTATCCGGAATATCATCGACTACATCCACCGGCACGGGATGAAGGCGGGCTTGTGGCTGGAACCTGAGGTCGTGGGGGAGAAGTGCACGGAAATGATCGCGCACTACCCCGAAGATGCGTGGTTTTCGGTCGGGGGAAATCCCGTGATCGTCGGCGGCAGGCGGTTTCTCGACTATCGCTGCGAGGCGGTCAGAACGTATATGGATGCCGTCATCGACCGCGTCGTCGGCGAATACGGTGCCGATTATCTGAAATTCGACTTCAATCAGGATTGCGGAAGCGGGACGGACGCCTTGGGCGACAAGCCCGGCAGAGGGCTTGAACTTGCAGTGCAGGCATTTTTCTCGTGGGTGGATGGCGTCCGCAGGCGGTATCCCGCGCTCATTATCGAGGGCTGCGCGAGCGGCGGACAGCGGCTCGACCATTTTTCCACATCGCAGTGGGCGCTCGTTTCCAGCTCCGACCAGACGGATTACAGAAAGTACCCGTGGATCGCGGCGAACATCCTTTCGGCGGTACTTCCCGAGCAGGCGGGCGTATGGAGCTATCCCGTCGACAGCTGGGTGAAGGGGTTTGCGCCGACAAAGGATTGGGTGCGCGCGCACGTTTCGGACGAGACGGTCATCATGAACATGGTCAACGCCATGCTCGGGCGGGTGCATCTTGCGTCGCATCTCGAATTGCTGTCCGAGGAGCAGCAGGCGCTCGTTGCGGAGGGCATCGCCTGCATGAAGCGGCTCGCAGCGTTCAAGCGGCACGCCGTCCCCTGTTTTCCCGAGGGGTTTGCGCGCTTCGGCGACAGGAGCGCGGTCTGCGGGCTGCGTGCGGACGGACAGATGCTGCTCGCCGTATGGAGCATCGGCGGGGACGGCAAGGTGGAAGCAAACCTGCCCGCCTTTTCCTCGGCGCAGTGCGAGGTACTTTACCCCGCATCCCGTGCAACGGATTTTTCGTTTGCCAACGGAAAGCTGACAGTGTTTTTGCCGAAGGGCAGTTCGGCACGCTGTTTTTGGCTGGAACTCGGCAGACGGGATCGATAAATCAATCAGGTAAGGAGGAAACTGTCAATGAATGCTGCCATCGAAGGCGCGGACGTCCTGACGGGCGGGGAAGAGCAGAAACCGCAGCGGCAGAAGCGCTTTATGCAAAACGGCAAAAAGCGCGGCGAGCTCATCTTTTTGTCGTGCATGCTTGCGCTTCCCGTTCTGCAATGGATCATCTTTTGGCTGTACGTCAACGTGCAGTCCATCGCGCTGGCATTCCAGGATGTTCACGGGGTGTTCACATGGAACAACTTTGTGCAATTCTGGGAGGAGATGCAGGCGACGACGGGCAAGACGATCGGTGTCGCCGTCAAGAACACGCTCATCTATTTCGGGGTGGGGGTGGGCATCCAGCTCCCCGGCGCGCTGATCATTGCCTACTTCCTGTACAAGAAGATATGGTTCAACCGCGTCTTCCGCGTGTTGTTCTATCTTCCCGCCATCATTTCCGGCGTGGTGATGGTCGCGGCGTACAGGAGCATCGTCGATCCGAACGGACCGCTCTATGAACTCGTGGGGATCCTTGGCGGGCATTTCCCGCCCGAAGGCTTGCTCGCAAATGGCGATACGGCGACGCTCATGATCGTTTTGTTCGTCATCTGGACGGGGTTCGGGGGGAATATGCTGCTCTTCGGCGGAGCGATGTCCCGTGTGCCGATCGACGTTCTCGAAGCGGCGCGCCTCGAAGGGTGCGGACCCTTCCGTGAACTTGTACAGATCATTCTGCCCCTCATCTGGCCGACCATCTGCACCATGCTCATCTTCACGTTCACGGGCATCGTCAACTCTTCCGGTCCCATCCTGCTCTTCACGAACGGAGACTACGAGACGACGACCATCAACTTCTGGATCTTCCTGAAAGTGTACGGTCAGCAGGGCGCGGGCGCAGGCGGCGAATACGGCATTGTGTCGGCGGCGGGTCTCTTCTTCACGCTCATCACCGTGCCCGTCATCCTGCTTGTGCGCTGGGCGCTGGAAAAAGTGCCCTCCGTGGAATATTGAGGAGGTGCGGTCATGGCTCGGAAAAACAACATGAACATGAGCGAATCCGCCGTTCTCAAAAAGCGCAGCCCGCGTGAGAATGTGCTCTTCGGCATTGTGTTTGCCATCTTCGTCATCTATGCGCTTTCGCTCGTTTTTCCCTTTCTGTACATGCTGATGAACTCCTTCAAGGATTCTAATGTCTATCTTGACGAGACCTTCGGCGGGGGGAATCACCTCAGCTTTCCCTCGGAATGGGTGTTTGCCAACTACAGCGAAGCCTTTTTGGAGATGTCCATGAAAAACACCCGCGGCGACACCGTCGGCTTCCCGCTGATGTTTTTGAACAGTATCTGGTATTCCGCTCTCTGCACGGCAAGCGGCGTGTTTGCGAGCGCACTCACCAGCTACTGCATCGCCAAATATAAGTTCAAGCTGCGCGGCATTCTGTACGGGATCGCCATCTTCTCGATGACCATTCCCATCGTCGGGAACACGGGCTCCTTCTTCAAGCTCATCAACCAGCTCGGACTGTATAACACCCCGCTCTATCCGATCGTAACGGCGTTCGGCGGCTTCGGCTTCAACTTCCTCGTGCTGTACGGCTTTTTCCGATCGCTGCCGTGGAGCTATGCCGAGGCGACGTTCATCGACGGCGGCGGGCACGCGACGGTCTTCTTCCGCATCATGCTGCCGCAGGCATGGCCCGCCATGCTCACGCTGTGCATCATGGCGTTCATCGGGGCGTGGAACGACTACATGACGATGATCCTCTACATGCCCGACTATCCGACGCTTGCATCGGGGCTTTACGTCATTGAAGGTTCCATCAAGCGCGGCGAAGGCGGCAGCTATCCCGTCTACTATGCGGCGCTGCTCATCGCATGCCTTCCCATCATCGCCATCTTTGCGGGATTTTCGGACATCATCATGTCCAACTTCACCATCGGCGGGCTCAAAGAGTAAATCAGGAACGATCCGGCGTCGTGCCGGTAAGATCAAAAATAATCAGGAGGAACAAGATGAAAAAGACAATCAAAACGGCTGCAAGCGTACTGATGGGCGGCGTTGTCGCGGTCACGGCGGCGGCGTTCGGCGGCTGCGCGGGCATGCCCGATACGGAGGACTTCCTGGAAGTCTATTGCGTGGACTTAGGCTACGGAACGGTCTGGGTGGAGTCGGTCGCAAAGGAGTTTTTCAAACAGGATTGGGTGCAGGAAAAATATCCCGGCGTCACATTTGAAAAAAACTTCGGGTTGCAGACAAACGACCAGCAGAGCTACGGCGCTACCCGCCTCGGAAATGCCGAGAGCAATACGTTCGATCTGATGTTCGACATGTATTTGCAGCAGTACCTCGTTCCCGACGGGGCGGTGCTCGACCTCACGGAGGTCGTGTACGATACGGAGGTTCCCGGTGAGACCGTTACCTTCAAGGAAAAGATGAAGGACGACTATCTCGAAATGAACCGCTATCTCGACATCAACGACCCCGATAACGAGCAATACTTCTCCATTTCGTGGGCGGACGGGATCGACACCATCTACTACAACGCAAAGCTGCTGGAAGAGTTTTTGGAGGACCATCCCGAACTGTCCGTCGGCGAGCTCGGTACACCCAACACGACGGACGAACTGCTCGCCATCTGCGAGGCGTACAGAGATGATTGGGACGCCGTCAATACGGGTGAATATGGCTGGGAAAAGGGCGGATTTGCCTTTGCACAGTCCAAGGACGACGACTACCTCGCCAAGCCCTTCAATGCATGGTGGGCGCAGTACGAGGGCGTGGATGAGTTCGATAACTTCTGGAACGGCATCCCCAAGGGTGAGACGACGCCCACGCCCACGTCGCAGCTTTTCACGTCGCACGACGGCATCGGCAAAACGCTGGAATTCATGGAAGATATCCTGCAATATCACGACGCGGGCAACGCTGAGCGCACGGGCGGGTATCTGCATGTCAACTATTTCGGTACCAAGGGCTTCCAGGAGACGCAGGCATTCTTTTTGAGCGGCACCGCAATCGACAAAGGCGGCGTTCTGTTCCATGCCAACGGCGACTGGCTTCCCCGCGAAATGGAGAGCAGGCTTGCCAATATGGGCGACAAGGCAGATGATTTCGGCATGATGCGTCTGCCCGTTCTGAGCGCGCTCGGCGTCGAGTACGGCATCTCGGACGAATTTCTCTCTCAGCTCGTGGACTATGTGGACGATACGTCGAATACCGCGTATGAGGCAAACATTCCCGACGATCTGAAAGATGGCAACGCAAACAGCCGCGGGTACACGCTGGAGCAGATCATTGACGGGGTTGCCGAAGCGCGCGGCGTCGTGCATACGCTGGGCGGCGTGCATAACGGCATCATTCCCGCACATGCAACGGCAAAGGACATGGCGGTCGACTTCCTGCGCTTCATGGCAACGGACATCGCACAGGCAGCCTATGCGGAGGCGACCAAGGGCTCCTTCCTTCCCTTTGAGTACAACGTGAAGGAAAAAGACCCCGACCTCTACGAGAGCTTTTCCAAGATGCAGCGGGATAAGATCGACTACTTCAATCCCGAAAGCGCCCGCTACGAGATCCACACGCTGCCCATGCAGCAGCAGTTCGCGCTCAACTACTACGGCAATGTGGAGGCAGTCCGTCTGAAGGATGACTGGTATGAAGACCTGCTTGCAAAAACACCTAAGATGACAGCCGCGCAATATGTACAGGACACGGTGACCAATTGGACAAATTCCAAATTGGAAAATGCGTTCAAGCTTGCAAAGATTCAATAGGAATTCAAGGATAGGAGGAAAGATATGATGAAACGAAAAGCTGTCATGCTGCTGGCGTGCGCGCTCCCGTTTGCGATGCTCGCCGGCTGCGCCCCTGCGGGAACGAAGGGGACGGCAAACTATCCCGGTACGCTGGAAGACGTCACCGTCTGGTGCGTTCCCGCGACCGAGAAGGTCTTGAAGCGGGCGGACGCGGACAACTACGAGGGCACAAACAGCATTGCCCTGTACGCCGCGAGAGGGGAGTATGAAGCGGCACAGATCATGCTCACCGCCGAAGAGTCGCTCTCCTATGAGGTGAAGGCAAATGACCTCAAATCGGGCAGCAACACCTTCTCCGCCGCCAATGTGGACATCTTCCACGAGAAGTACATCAACGTCACAAAGCCCTTCGGCGGCAAGGATGCGGGGCTGTATCCCGACGCCCTCGTTCCCTTTGAGAACATCAAGGATGCGGGGGAGAACGTCGTTCCGGCGGGCGAAAATCAGGGGCTGTATGTCCGCTTCCACGTTCCGGCGGATCAGGCTGCCGGAACGTATACGGGCAGCATCACGCTGACCGTCGCGGGCAAAACGAAAGAGGTCCCCGTCAGCCTCGAAGTGCGCAACGTCACCATTTCCGAGGAGAACCACACGCAGAGCGTCTTCCTCAACGAGTGGTTCTTCTACAAAGGGGAGCTTGATTCCACGCAGGAGATGTTCGACAAATACAACGAGGCGCTCTACGAATATCGCCTCAACCCCAACATGCTCCTCTATGATTTCGACGTGGATTCGGACGAGGGCATCGCGGCGTATGTCGACAAGGCGTGGGAGTATGTGCAGGAGTACAACGTCTCCACCATCTCCCTGCCCTATGTCACCGAGCGAGTGGAAGGGGGCGCCATCGATACGAGCGCGCTGCGCATCGAGAACGATGCAGGCAACCCCAATCCCGACAAGATGTACGTGAGCGATCACAATAAGTATGACTTCACGGAGAGCGCGGTCAATTCCGTCGCTTATGACGGGTTCGGCATCTTTGAGACGGTGGACAAAGAGGTCATGACGAAGTACCTGAAAGCCTTCTCCGAAAAGAGCTTCGAAGAGGGCGTCGACCTCGTCTCCAAGCTCGTCACCTACTATCGTCTCATCGACGAGACGCGCAACGAGATGGGGTATAAGACCGTCAAGATGATCAGCCTCATCTCCCGCAACACGGCGAACGCCGTTGCGAACGCGTATTTAGCGGATGGCGGGGCGGCGATCAAGACGAAATATCCCGACCTTGACGAAAAGGCAAAGGCGAACGGCTACCAATCGGCGGACGCCTTCATCCAAGCCGTGGCGGACAGCCTGCATGACCTCTATCACATCGTCACCATCGCGGCGAATACGGACTACGAGGAGATCCTTCCCTATCTCGAAGGCGGCTGCCCGCTCTTTGATTATTACGATACGGTGGATGTCCGCGAAGACTTCTATTCACAGACGCAGAAGTGGTGGTACGGCTGCGTTGCGCCCGAACCGCCCTATGCGACCTACCGCATCGACGATTCCATGCTCTCGCCTCGTATGGTGAGCTGGATGCAGGCGCAGTACGGCGTCGTCGGCAACCTCTTCTGGGCGACCGATATCTATGCCTACAACTCCAATTGGACGTATCAGGAAATTTACGACTATTACAGCGGCAATGCGGAGCGCTATCCCGGTGCGAACGGCGACGGATTCCTCTTCTATCCGGGCGCGCAGTACGGCGTAGACGGTCCCGTGGCGAGCATGCGCCTCGAAGCCATCCGCGACGGGCTGGAAGAGTACGAACTGCTCTATGCTCTGCAAGAGACCTACAACGAGGGAATGCCCAAAGACGACAACGGCGACGGCGTCAACGATTATTTTTACAGCATGATGGAAGACCTCACGTCCGATCTCTATCTCGGAACGGAGGTCACTGCCGACGAGGCGGCATTCTCCGCCGCGCGCGAACAGCTCTTCACGCTCTACGAACTTGCAGCGTCTCCCGCTTCCTTCGTCCTGACGGGGCAGTCGGAAGACGGCGCGGGCAAGGTGACGTTCGGCTTCGCCGCTGCGGACGGCGCGTCCGTAACGCTCGATGAAGGCGATGAAGGCAGCTGCGGCACGCTCACAACAGGCACGACAGAGAACGGCATGACGTCTTACACCGTCACCGTTGACCTGACGGTACAGGGCGACAATACGCTCCGCATCAAGCTGACGAAAGACGGCAAGGAAAACGTTTACGAGCAGTATCTCGGCGGGCAGGTGCACGTCAATAACGTGACGGATGAGGTCACGAAGGACGACATCAAGGCGACAAGCAAAACACCTTCCGGCTCCACCTTCACAAAAGCGAGCGACATGCTGCAAGCGGTGCTCGCTGTTCCGCGCAACACCAATCAGCGGCAGGAGTTCACCTTGCAGGGCGCGCTCATCGCGGGCATCGGCAAGGAGGCGGAAAAGTTCTCCATGGTCATCGATGCCCCCCAAGGTACGACGATCACCGTCTATCTGACGGGCGGCGGACGCGAAGCCTCGATAGGAGAGGCAAAGTTCGTCACGGGCGGTGTGCAGACGTTCACGTTCTCGCTGGAAAGCGTCAATTGGGATCGCGTCGGCGCCGTGCAGTCGCTGCGCTTTGTCGTGAGCAACACGCAGACGGGCGCTGCCGCGCAGCAGGTCACCGTCCGCATCGGAACAGTGCTTGTATACGGAAAATAAGGAGGGAAACATGAAAAAGTCGTTAGTCGTTTGCTGCGCGCTCTTTCTTGCCTGTTCCTCGGCGGCGGTCCTGACCGCCTGCAACGATGACAGCGGCACGCAGGAGGCGTTTGCCACCTATGAAACGTGGCAGGACGGATTTGACAACATCAACATGATGGACGGGTTCGGACGCATCACGCGCTCGGACGAAAAGGTGCACGGCGGAAAGTATTCCGCCAAGCTGCAGCCGCTCGGCTCGCATACGGACCCCGCCAAACCCTATTTCTACTATCCCATGCAGATCGAGGGGGGGGGTGGCTATAACTACACGAATTATTCGTGTCTGGAAAGCATTTCGTTCTGGATGTACAACGCGGAAACGGAGAAGGTCACCTTCGAGCTGTGCATCGTCGCCAGCGTCGCGGACGTCTACGGAACGGACTGCAAAGCCGTTCAGACGGTCGAGCTTGAACCCGGAAAATGGACGAAGGTCACCTATGAGCCCGATTATAACGGCTTGCAGGACATGTGCGACATCACGAACGTTGCGGGGTTTGCGTTCCGTTTTGAAAATCAGAACTCCGACGACATTGCAGATGCGCCCGTTTTGTATCTGGACGACATGACCGTTTCCATGGCGGATCAACCGCTCGCCCAGATCAAGACGTCCACGCCGGAGCGCGGCGAATTGCAGTCCTTTGACCTCGCCTCCTCCATGGTGTATGTGCGCATGCAGAGCGGTCTGGATTATTCCGAGAGCTACCTTGCCGCGGGCAGCGATAAGCTCCAAGGCATCGAGGAGGTTTCGGGCAGGATCGCAAAGGGCGGCATCGAGTTCGCCATCACCGATTCGGAGATGGGCAGCTGGCCCCGTCTGCACTTCGACAGCCGCACGCCGGAGTCCGAATTGCAGAAAGCCGACCGTTTCAGCCTCATGATCTATGTGGGCATGAAGGCGGATGCCAACGTGCAGCAGGTCGAACTGTGCATGTTCCCCGATACGTCTTCGGAGTACACGGAATACGTCGAGACCAACAAGTGGGTGAAGCTCACCATCGACAGCGAAACGATGCTCAACAATTGGGGCGACAGCGTCGGCGTCAAGTCGATGGGGCTGTTCTGGATCCAGAACGGCAGCGCCACTACCTGCTTCAACGCGATCCAAAATATCCGCATTGCCGATATCCGCGCCGAGTTCGACGAAGTGCGCATCCCCGAACTTTCGGACGGCGTGAAGGGCACGGAGTACACCATCCCCGCGGCGACGCTGGAAGTGGACGAAAAGCAAGTGACGGCGGAAAGCTGGAGCTACGCCGTGTCCTATAAGAACGCTGCGCTCTGCGGCGATGGGGAACATGCGTTCTTCACCATGAACGGGAACAAGTTCACGCCCAACTATGGCGGAACGTATATCATCACTTACACGGCGACCTATCAGAGCAAGACGTACACCGCCTCGCGCGAGATCGAGGTGGAACGCGCCGCAGCCGCTCCGGGGGAGATGGAATCCTTTGACGATCCCGCCGCGCTCGATACCATCGCTATGAACAACGGTGCGGGAACGGTGTGCACCCCCGAATATCTCTGGGCGGGCGATACGCGCCTTCCGGAAGGTGCAAAGGGCGGCGTCCGTTACGAGATCGCAGACGTCGTCACGGCGGAGTTCAGCGGCAGCTGGCCGCGCTTCTTCTTCGATTCGCGCATCGGCGAAGATGCCATCGGCGCGTATGACCTTGTCACATTTGACATCTATCTCGAAGCCGACGGCATTGCGGATGGGACGGACATCCCCATCACGCTCTATCCCGAAACGACCAAGCAGATGCACCTCGGTTACGCTGTTCAGCCCAATACATGGGTGACGGTGCGCCTTGACAAGCAGACCGTGATCGACGTGCTTCCGCGCCTCGGAATGGATGGCACGGGCTTGTTCTGGGTGCAGAACGGCGGCAGCTTTGCCAATAAGGTCAACGCCATCCGCATTGCAAACATCCGCGCCTGCGAATACGAGGACGTGCGCGAGGAGCCGAAAGCCAACGAGATCGAACTGTTCGGCGACGAGTATTCCATGGACAATGTGTTGCACAGCGACGCGATCCTCTCCAAGCGCTATGATCCTGACAACGATGCCGTTGTGTTCAACCTGAACACGGATGATGCAACCTTTGGGGACGGATATTGGCCGCATTTCCAGATCAAGCCGCGTCAGTCGCTTGCACACTATCAAGGGCAAGTGCAAACGGAGGGCTATAACGCCGTCACGCTGGAAGTGTACCTCAAACCTGTCAGCGAAGCCGTCAAGCAGGTGAACATGTGCTATTGGTCGGGCGCTCAGAACGCGCCTTCCGCCAATGCGCCTGTTGCAACGGGCAAGTGGGTGACGCTCACCTTCGACATCGACACCTTCTTCTCCCTGCTGGAAGCGGCGGAGGCTGGAAACGGCTATGTTGATCTGTTCTGGGTCGCCAGCGTGCAGGATGCCAAGCTGGAATCGATTTCCGTGAGAAACATTCAGCTTGCCAAAACGGACGGCGTGATCGCCATGAAGGACGGCGCCGAGGGATTCTTCTATGCGGCAACGGCCAATGCCACGCTGGGAAGTACCTATTATCAGGCGGGCGCTTCCGACATCCCCGAAGGAGGCAGCACATCGAACGGCGCGGTTGCGATCACCATCGCTCCTACGGCTGATTGCTGGCCCAACATCAAGTTCGGTGCGGATAAGTCCTTCTTCGAAGAATCGGATGCCAACATCGTGGAAGTCACGCTGTATGTTGCGAATACAAACATGAGCGAGGTCGAGCTGCGCCTCCATCCGGACGGTCCCTACTGCTCCAAAGGTTACAAACTTGAAGCGAACAAGTGGGTGACGCTGGAGCTGGATGCAAAGCCGCTCTACGAAACGGCGGCTTGGTCGGCAGATCATGGCGTTAATTCCACCAATCTCTTCTGGTTCAGCAACGCCCTGACGGATGGCAATACCACCGTCTGGATCGCGGGCATCAAGGCTGTTCAAAAAGATGTTACGGCGGTTGCGTTTAGTGAATCGGGCATTTCGGTAACGAATAACAATCCCACGATGTACGAGGATTGGGATCATAATACTGAAACGTTCTTGGGCATGCGTGCGGACATCGCCGTCACGAACACGAGCATGTACGGCTATGATCTCACCATCACCGATCCGAACGACAAGCAGCTTACGTGGGATACCGATTATCGCGTCAGTCAGGAGGCGGTCGTCACGCTGCTTTCCCCTGTTGCAGGCAAATATACGCTGAATTTCGTAAGTCCCGGCGGCAGGTTCCAAGCAGGAACGGTGGAAGTCACCGTCGTGGAAAAGACGTATAAGGTCGCAGCCAACACGGAAGGGGATACCCTTACGGCGCCGAACGGCTCTGTGAACATGGAATACACGCTGCCTACGGCGGAGCTCTCCGGTGCGGAGGAACAGGACAAGGTCACATGGACGGTCACCGTCACAGACCCTGAGAAAGGAACGCAGACGCTCGACAATGGCGGCAAGTTCATCCCGACCAAGGCAGGCAACTACACCGCTGACTACACGGCGACCTATTTGGACAAGGAGTACACGCAGTCCGTCACCTTTACCGTGCAGAGCTACGCCGTGACAGGCATTTCCTCGCTTACCGACGGCACGTCCGGCACGGAGTACGATCTGAGCAAGGTCGGCGCCGAACTGACGCTTGGCGGAACGCAGATCGAAGAGGACGTCACATGGTCGTATTCCGTTGCATTCTCCGATGCAGAGTTGTATGAGAAGTACTTTGGCGAGCTTTCCGTCTCGGACGGCAAGTTCAAGCCCATGATGTCGGGGACGTACACGGTGACGTTCACGGCGATTTATAACAGTGAACAGTATTCTGCCACTGCCGAACTTACGGTCAAGCGCGTCGCTGCCAAAGAGAATGAAATCGAATCGTTCAACGACGCCGCTTCGCTGTACACGGTGCAGCTCGGCGATTATGAGAAAATCTATCTGTCCAAAGGAAGCAAAGACCTTCCCGCGGATGCGGAAGGCGGCGTCTCTTTCGCTTTCCCCGACGGGGATAGCTGGCCCGACTTGTTCGTGACGGCGCGCGAGAACGCGTCTCTTGAAGGATATTCGTATGTCGTGCTTCGCGTGTACGTGGCAGCTACGGCAGAGCGTGTTGAACTCAGGCAGAAAAACGGCGACGGTGACGATGTGATCTTTGCGTTCAAGGCAAACGAATGGGTCGAGCTTCGCATCAGCGCTGCGGAGTATGCCGGCTACATGACGGGAGAATCCCGCATCTGCTTCGTGCAGAACTACGAAGTAGATATCACCGAGCTTCGCATTGCGGGCGTGTATGCCGAAAATGCAGATTCGCCTTCCCTGCTCGATATGAACACGGTCAGCGCATTTACGGGTCACAATGCATGGGCAGACAACGGGTTATCCGCAGATACGAATACGACCGATCAGTATACCGATCGTTCGCTTGCACCCGAAGGAATGCCCGCGGATTCTCAACGCGTCATCAAATTGACGAACGATACAAATAAGCAATTTGACGCAAGCGGTCATAAGAACGGGATTTTCATGATCCGTCCTACGATGACGATCGATGAACTTAACACGGCATACTCTCAAGGGTATCGGTCGGTGGTCATGGATTTCTATATCGAAGTGACCAACAAAGATAAGGTGCAGATCACGTTAATCCCTGATTCTCAGAGCGAGAAAGTATGGGTCCCTGCCAACAAGTGGTTCCAGCAGACACTCAACCTTGAACAGGTCATCGACCAGCTCGAGACGCATGAGGACGACATCATGATCAATCTAATTAAAGTAGAAAGTGAAGAGGCAACTCCCGTTCAGACGGTTTGGATCGGCGGCTTGCAGCTCTCGAAAAACGAAGTGGTCGCCTTTGATTCGGAAGGGTCAGCTTTGAACTTTTGGGCAAGCAATAATGCGCAGATAAGCCACACGACCAATTTTGAAGACTTGAACGGAAATGTGCCCGAAGGCGTTACGGGAGCAGTGAAATTTGATGCCGACGCAGGAAACGCATTGCAGATCTGTATGATCGGCGGCGTGAAAGGACTGTTTGCAGATTCTGCAAAGACCATCAAAATGCGCGTTTATATCGTTCCCGTCGGCGAGCAGGAAACCGTCAACGTCAAGCTCTACCATGAGGGGCAGCAGTCGGTATCCGTTGCAACGGGAACGTGGACGGAAATCACACTGACGACGAACGATGCGTCGGGGTCCAATAACGGCATTTATAACGTGTTTGCTTGGTATGATACCGGAGCCGGCACGGGCTGGCTGAATTTTGACGCGAATACCATCCAAAGTATCTACGTCGCGGGTGTGTGGCTGGAAAGCTCTGCGACGTAACGGCTGGAAACGGTCGGTCGGAACAAGGGAATGATCCTGTCTGCTGCAAGATCGTATCATTCTCCGATTACACAAAAAAAGAGGGACGGCTCCGCCGCCCTTCTTTTTTTGTATAAAGAAAACCGGCGGATCGTCCGCTGATGATTGATTTGCGCCGTAGCGCAGCGATCGGCGCTGCGATTTATGCCGAAAATGCAATGTTTTCTGCACAATCTGTGATTGACATCTCTGTTTTTGCCGTGTACAATAAAGAAAAATGCGGAGGGCGGAGATGATCAGGCTATGTGCTTTTTCCGACGAAGCGGCGGACGATCTCAAAGAACAGGCAGATGCGCTCATCAGACATGACGTCAGTCTGACGGAACTGCGCAGCGTGAACAAAAAGAATGTGCGCGATCTCACGGTACGGGAGGCGAAGGAGATCGCCGCCTATCTGAGCGGACGCGGCATTGCGGTTTGGGCGGTCGGGTCTCCGCTCGGAAAGATTCCGCTTGCCGCGGCGGACAGGGCGTATTTGGACGTCGTATCGCATGTCTGTGAGCTTGCAAGAGCGCTTGGCACGGACAAGGTGCGGGCGTTCAGTTTCTATGACGCCTATGCGGAACGCGGGCGCATGCTGGAACTGTGCCATGCAATGGCGGAACGGGCGGCGCAATGGGGCGTGACGCTCTGCCATGAGAACGAAAAGGCGATTTTCGGCGACACGGCGAAACGCGTTGCGGAGCTTATGGACGAGCTGACCGAATGGAAGTTCGTCTACGATCCCGCCAATTTCTTACAGGTGGGGGAACGGGCGGAGGACACCCTTCCGCTTGCTGCTCGGTGTCTGTATTTTCATATCAAAGACGTGATTGCGCAGTCGGGGGAACTTGTGCCTGCGGGATGGGGCGACGGGCAGATCGGGCGCCTCGTCGCGGAATATGCCGCGGGGGATAAGACGCTAACGATCGAACCGCACCTTACCGTTTTTTCGGGGTATGCCGCCATTGACGGCAGCGAGATGAAGCACAAATTCACGTTTGCGTCGCGGGAGGAGGCGTTCGGCGCAGCCGTCACCGCCTTGAAGGAGCTTCTGGCGCATCAGGGCTTTCGGAGACGGGCAGGGGGCGTGTACGAGCGGCAGGCTTCGTCTGACGTCAAAGGAGCGGGGCGGCATGGATAAAATTCGTTTCGGCATCATCGGGCTTGGCAATCAGGGCTCTGCGTATGCGCTCAATCTCTTTGCAAAGGGCATGATCGAAAACGGGACGCTCACGGCGATGTGCGACATCCTTCCCGAAAAAATTGCGCGCATGCGGGAGAGATACAAGGGGGACGCGGCGTACTTTACCGACTACAATCAGATGCTTGCAAGCGGGCTTGTGGACGCCGTGCTCGTGGAGACGCCCCACTATCTGCATCCCGAAATGGCGATCGCATGCTTTGAAAGGCACATTCCCGTCATTGCGGAAAAGCCTGCGGGGGTCTATGCCTTGCAGGTGCGCGAGATGAACGCGGCGGCGGAGAAGTATCATGCGACGTTTGCCGTCATGTTCAATCAGCGCACAAATTGCGTCTATCGCAAGCTGCGCGAGATGGTCGCCGCAGGCGCGGTGGGAACGTTGCAGCGCGTCGTGTGGACGATCACGAATTGGTTTCGTCCGCAGTTCTACTACGATACGGGCGCCTGGCGCGCAACGTGGGACGGCGAGGGAGGGGGCGTGCTCATCAATCAGTGCCCGCACCAGCTCGACCTTCTCTCGTGGATCGTGGGGGAACTTCCCATGAGCGTGCGCGGGTTCTGTGAATACGGCAAGTGGCACGATATCGAAGTGGAGGACGAAGTCACCGCCTTCCTGACTTACAAAAACGGGGCGACGGGGGTGTTCATCACCACGACGGGAGAGACGCCCGGCGTCAACCGCCTGGAAATATCGGGAACGGGCGGGCGGCTCGTGTGCGACGGGGAGACGCTTCTATATACGAAGAACAAGACGGATGCCGCCGCATATTCCGCCACTGCCCGCGAAGCCTTCAAAGCGCCGGGCACGGAGACGATGACGGTGCCGACGGACGGTCACAATGCGCAGCATGCGGGCATTATCAACAATTTTGCCAACGCGCTCCTTGGAAAAGAGCCCTTATTGGCGGACGGAAGGGAGGGGATCAACAGCGTGGAACTTATGAACGCCATCGAATTTTCCGGTTGGCATGGCGGAGAGCTTGTAACACTTCCCGTCGACGGGCAACGCTATCTTGCAGAACTCAATGCGCGTCGGGCATGTTCCCGCAGGAAGGCCGATAGCGGCATCGTCTCCGACACCGCGGGAACTTATGGGAGCAAAGAATCGTGAAAGCCGCCGTGATCGGGCTTGGCAATATCGGGCGGGTGCACCGCACTTTGCTCGAAGATATGGGGCACACGGTCGTTGTGTGTGATGTCTTGCCGGAACGCCGCGAAGGGGGATATGCCGATTGGCGGGAGATGCTTGCCCGCGAACATCCCGATGTCGTGCATGTCTGTACGCCGCACGCGCTGCATGCGGACATGGTGGCGGGCTGTCTCGCCGAAGGCGCGCATGTGTTGTGCGAAAAACCGCTGTGTATCCGCAGGGAGGAGGTCGCGCGCATTCTTCAAGCGGAGCGGGCGGCGAAGGGACAGCTCGGCGTATGTCTGCAAAATCGTTACAATCCGTCCTCCCGCGCGGCAAAATCCCTTCTGACGGGCAAGACCATCGTTTCAGCCTGTGCCATGCACGCATGGCGGCGGGATGCGGCATACTATGCCGCCGACGCGTGGCGCGGAACATGGCGGGGGGAAGGCGGCGGCGTGCTCATCAATCAGGCGCTGCACACTGTCGACCTGATGCTGTGGATTGCGGGGATGCCGCAAAGGCTCGCTGCGCAGACGGGGCAGCTCGCGCTTGCGCAGACGATTGAAACAGAGGACACTGCAATGCTGCGCTGGACGGGGGAAGCCGTCTGCACGCTGTATGCCACCACAGGCTGCGGCGCCGACTTTGCGCCCGTTCTGCTGTTTGCCTTGCAGGACGGCACGCGCGTGGAGCTTGCGCCCGATGCGCTGCGTGTGAACGGCGCGGACGTTCCGCTCCGGGCGCCGTTTCCGTCCTGCGGAAAGCCCTGCTACGGCGGGAGCCATCGTTTGCTCATGGAAGATTTTTACCGCTGCATTGCCGACGGAAGGCGCTTTTCCATTGACGGGAAAGAGGGGGCAAAGAGCGTGGAAGTGGTACTTGCGGCGTATGAAAGCTGCGGGCGGGAGATCGTGGTATGACATTTTTTTCAAAAGACGTTCTGCTTTCTTCGGAGTATGCCGGACAAATTTATGCACAAATCAAGGACCTTCCGATCATCGATTATCACTGTCATCTCGATCCGCACAAGATCAAAGCGGACGCGACATTTCGGGACCTCGGAGAGTTGTGGCTCGCGGAAGATCACTACAAGTGGCGTGCCATGCGGCTGTGCGGCGTGGATGAACCCTTCATTACGGGCAGCGCCTCATGGCGCGAAAAATTCATGGCGTATGCAGGGATCGTGCCGCTGCTTGCAGGCAATCCTCTGTATGATTGGACGCATCTGGAACTTCGGCAGGTGTTCGGTATCACGGAACCTTTGAACGGGGACACTGCAGAACGTATTTACAAATGTGCAAACGAACAGTTGAAGCATATTTCCGTCTCGACTCTTTTGCGGCAGTATAAGGTGGAGTTTATCGCCACAACGGATGATCCCTGCGACCTCCTCGACGCGCACGGGCAATATAAAAATACGGTCGTTTCTCCCACGTTCCGCCCCGATAAGCTGCTCTCTTTGGACGGCGCATATCTTGCCCGTCTCTCCGAAATCGTCGGGTTTCCCCTCAGAACGCTTGCGGACATTTTGCGGGCAGCGGAGGAGCGCCTGCGTTATTTTGTCGGTCACGGCTGTAAAATTTCCGATCACGGGTTTCGGCACTTTCCCGCATGCTATCCCTCCGCAGACGAAGCGGAAGCGCTCTTTGCGGCGGGGAAATATGAGGAGGTGTTCGGGTATTTGCTGACGGAGCTTGCACGGCTGTATAAAAAATACAATGTTATCATGCAGCTGCACTTTGACGTGCTGCGCAATGTCAACCGAGAAATGTATGAACACAGCGGCGCGGATGCGGGGTTTGACGTGATTGCCGACGGTTCGCGCATAGAGGATGTCGTTGCATTTTTGCAGCAGTTCTCCGATGACGAGCGTCCCGAAATCGTTCTCTATCCCCTGAACGATTGCCGGCTTCCTGCGCTTGCTTGCCTTACGGGTGCATTCCGACATGTCAGAATGGGCGCGGCGTGGTGGTTCAACGATACCGCATCGGGCATCCGGCAAAATCTTTCCGTAATCGCCGAATACTCCGTGCTCGGCACCTTTTTCGGAATGCTGACGGACAGCCGTTCCTTTTCTTCCTATGTCCGTTTTGATTTTTTTCGCCGCATTCTCTCGGATTACCTCGGCGGTCTTGTCGGCAAAGGGGAGTGCGACCCGGCAGCGGCGCGGCTGCTTGCCGAACGGATATGTTACTACAACATCAAAGAGGCTCTCGGATTATGAAAATGACGTTTCGTTGGTTTGGGGAACAGGACAGCATTTCCCTTGCAGCCATCCGTCAGATCCCGAACATGTCGGGCGTCGTCACGGCGGTGTATGACGTCCCCGTGGGTGATGTCTGGCCCGTGGAGAAGATCGCCCGCCTCAAAGCGCTGTGCAGGCGTGCGGGTCTCTCCATGGAAGTCATTGAATCCGTTCCCGTGCACGAGGACATCAAGCTCGGAAAACCTTCGCGCGACAGACTGATCGCCAACTATGCGCAGACCATCCGCAACCTCGGCAAGTTCGGCGTCAGGTGCATCTGTTACAACTTCATGCCCGTCTTCGATTGGTTCCGCACCGATCTTCACTATGTGCAGCCGAACGGTGCCGTGAGCCTTGCTTACAGGGAGTCGGACCTTAGAAAGCTCGACAAACACCATTTGCGTCTTCCGGGCTGGGACGAAAGTTATTCCCCCGAAGAGCTTCACGGGCTTTTGGAGGCGTACAGGGGCATCACGCACGAACAGCTCTTTGAAAACCTCGTCTGTTTTTTGAACGGCATCATGCCCGCGTGCGATGAGACGGGGATCGATATGGCGATCCACCCGGACGATCCGCCGTGGGACATCCTTTCTCTTCCACGCATCGTCACGAGCGCACAAAGTTATGAAAAGATGATCGCCGCCGTTCCCAATGTCCACAACGGTTTCACCTTCTGCACGGGAAGTCTTGGCGCAGGGCGGTTTAACGACCTCCCCAAAATGGCGGCAAAGTATGCAAAGCGCATCTATTTTGCGCATCTGCGCCAGCTTAGATTCGTCAACGAGACGGACTTTTTTGAGAACGGGCATCAGACACAGGACGGGAATATCGACATCTATGCCATTGTAAAAGCGCTTGTAAAGAATGGGTTTGCAGGTTATGTCCGCCCCGACCACGGCAGAAACATCTGGGGCGAGAACGGAAAACCGGGTTACGGTCTCTATGATAGGGCGCTCGGTGCCTGTTATCTGACAGGGTTGTTCGAGGCAGCGGAAAAGGATGAAGCTAATGAACGGTGTCATGACCATCATCGAACGGCATAAAATCGTTCCCGTCGTCACGTTGCAAAGACTCGATGCCGTGGCGAACGTCTTTGGTGCACTGACGGAAGGGGGGCTTCCCGTTGCGGAGATATGCTTCCGCACCGACTGCGCAGAGGATGCCGTCGGCATTGCGCGTGCAAAGTTTCCGCAGATGCTTATCGGGGCGGGAACGGTCATCGGGCGGGAACAGTGCAGCCGCGCGCTCCGTGCGGGGGCGCAGTTTATCGTCTCGCCCGGTCTGTCTGAGGAGGTCGCCGCCGTTTGCGGGGAATGCGGAGTTCCCTGTTTGCCGGGAGCTGTTACGTCGACGGAGATCATGCGTGCGCTTGCGCTCGGCATAACGCATCTCAAATTCTTCCCTGCGGAAAGCTGCGGCGGGATGGCGACCATCAAAGCACTCAGCGCGGCGTTTCCGCAGGTGAGATTTCTTCCCACCGGCGGCGTGAACGCGGAGAATCTCAAAGAGTATCTTGCGCATCCGAGCGTCTTTGCCTGCGGCGGAAGCTGGATGGTGCAGGGAACATACGATGAAATCGTCTGTAAAACGCGCGCGGCAGTTGCCGCCGCGAAAGGAGAATGATATGAACCTGCCTTTTCAAGTGGACTTGCACGAAAAAGTTGCCGTCGTTACAGGCGCGGGCGGCGTGCTGATGCGTGAGTTTGCGCGCGCACTCGCCGCATGCGGAGCGAAGGTCGCGCTTCTCGACATCAACTTCGATGCGGCAAAGTCGGTTGCCGACGACATCGGCGAAAATGCCGTTGCCGTCAGGTGCAACTGTCTCGACAAAGAGAGCATCAAAGCCGCAAAAGCGGAGGTCAATGCGGCATTCGGCAAAATTAATTTTCTCATCAACGGCGCGGGCGGCAACCATGCAGCAGCGACGACGGACAACGAGACCGCGGACATGGGTGGGGGAAAGGACTTCTTTGCCCTTGAGGAAAGCGGTATCAGGTTTGTATTTGACCTCAACATCACCACGGCATTTCTGGTGACGCAGGTCATCGCGGAGGACATGCTCGGAAGGGGCGGCAACATCATCAATATCAGTTCCATGAACGCCTATCGTCCGCTCACAAAGATTCCCGCCTATTCTGCGGCGAAGGCAGGCATTTCCAATTTCACGCAGTGGCTCGCCGTGCATTTTGCCGCAGAGGGGATCCGCTGTAATGCCATCGCTCCCGGGTTCTTCGTCACCAATCAGAACAAAGACCTCCTGTTCCAAAAGGACGGAACGCCCACCGCGCGCACGGGCAAAATTCTGGCAGCGACGCCGATGCGGAAATTCGGCGAGCCCTATGACCTTCTCGGTGCATTATTATGGCTTGCGGATGAGAAGGCGAGCGGGTTCGTGACGGGAACGGTCATTCCCGTAGACGGCGGTTTTTCCGCCTATTCGGGAGTTTGAGTTCCCGTTCATTGCGGGATTTGTTGTCGCATTTGCGAAGCGAGTTCCGGAACAGGAGGGGTGCAACATGAAAATTGTAACATTCGGGGAGATCATGCTTCGGCTTTCGCCGCCCGGATGCGGGCTGCTTGTGCAGTCGGACCGTCTGGAAGCCTTCTACGGCGGAGCAGAGGCAAACGTTGCGGTCGCTCTTGCCAATTGGGGCGAGGAATCCTGTTTCGTGGGAAAGGTCCCTGCGCATGCCATGGGGCAGGCAGCGGTGAATGCGCTGCGCCGCTGGGGGGTCCGGACGCAATTTGTCCTGCGCGGGGGCGAACGGCTCGGCATTTATTTTGCAGAACGCGGTATCGACAGGCGTCCCGACAAGGTCATCTATGACAGGGTTGCGTCGGCGTTTGCATGTTCTGCTCCCGAAGAGTACGATTGGGATGCCGTCTTTTCGGATGCCGACGCCTTTCATTTTACGGGGATCGTACCTGCGATCGGGGAGTGTGCGTTACAAATCGTTCGTGATGCATGCAGCGCGGCAAAGCGGCACGGAGTGTTTGTTTCCTGCGATGTCAATTATCGCAGCGCCCTGTGGGAGGAAGCGTGCGCGGCGCAGACGCTGGAGACGCTGTTTCCCGATATCGATCTGTGTATTTCCAACGAACATCAGGCGCATGCGCTCTTCGGGGTGGCCGGCGAGGATGCCATGCAGGCGCTCGCGGAACGGTACGGCTTTTCCCATGTGGCATTTACCCGCCGACGCACGCGGAATGCGCGATATAATGCGATCAGCGGTGCTTTGTATTCGGAAGGGACCATTGTCCGCAGTCGTGAATATGAAGTGGAAATGGCGGAGCGGATCGGCGGGGGCGATGCTTTTGCTGCGGGATTGCTCTATGCGCTCATGCATGCGTTTCCGCCGCAGGAGGCAGTTGAATTTGCCGAAGCCGCATGTTGTTTGAAACATTCCGTCTGCGGAGACGCCTGTCTTTGTCCGTTGGAGGATGTCCTTTCCCTTGCCCGCGGGCAGAACACGGACGGCATTCGCCGATAGCCGGTGCAGTGGCCGCGATATCCAAAGCACAGTTGCGCGAAATAGGAAAAAATAATACGAACTCCGAAAAAGAGTTCGTATTATTCACACATGGCGCAGAGAAAGGGATTTGAACCCTTGGATACATTCCTGCATCACACGATTTCGAATCGTGCGCGTTCGACCGCTCCGCCATCTCTGCAATTACCCGCTTATTTTACAATAAATCGGTGAAAAAAGCAATCGATTTCAGCGATATTTGCAAAATTGCCTGCGGGGAATTTTTCGAAAAACGGGAACGCGAGAGGGAACGCTCAAATAGTTCCCGCGATCTCTTGCAGCAAATCGTCCATATCATATAATCCCGCCGGTCTGCCTTGCAGCCAGTGCGCGGCTTTGAGTGCGCCCGCGGCAAAGACTCTGCGGCTGCGCGCGGAGTGGGAGAGCGTGACGATCTCGTCTTCTCCCGCAAACATCACTTCATGTTCTCCGACGATGTTTCCGCCGCGCACGGCGTGGATGCCGATCTCCTTTTTGGAGCGTTCACCGACCATGCCCTGCCGTCCGCAGACAAGTTCCATGCCGCCGCCGAACCCTTCGTCGACGCTCTTTGCAAGCATGAGCGCCGTTCCGGAGGGAGCATCCTTCTTAAAATGGTGATGCCGTTCCACGATCTCTGCATCGAAATCTGCTCCCAGCACCTGCGCTGCCTTTTTCACCAGCATCTGCAAAAGGTTGATACCGATGGAGAGGTTTCCCGTTTTGAACAGTGCAACCTGTTTCGCGGCTTTCCGGATGCGCGCAAGGTCGTCGTCGGAATAGCCTGTTGCGGCGAGCACGGCGGGAATGCCGCGCGCCTTGCAGAACGACAGCACGTCGTCAAGCGCGGACGGCGCGGAAAAGTCGATCACAACGTCCGCATCTTCTCGGACATCTGCAATCGAACGGTA
The DNA here is from genome assembly GCA_944343275.1 of uncultured Clostridia bacterium. Taxonomy (GTDB): domain Bacteria; phylum Bacillota; class Clostridia; order Christensenellales; family Borkfalkiaceae; genus Gallimonas. The sequence goes on from CALVMH010000016.1 coordinate 26,162, forward strand.
TACGGGAAAGGGTTTTTCGGCGCTTATCACGTCGACGCCCGCCGAGATCACATCGCCGCCCGCCATGGCAGTCTCCGCAACGTTGGCGCCCATGCGTCCGCATGCGCCGCACAGAACGATCTTCATGCCGTCACCTCCAAACCGATGTTCTGCATGGCTGTTTTGAGCGTCCGAAGGTGCTCCGGCTCGATGGGGGTAAGGGGCGGGCGGGGAATGCCCGCGTCAAAACCGAGCGCATTCATTGCAGCTTTGACGGGTATGGGATTGACTTCCGAAAAACATGCGTCGATGAGCGGCAGCAGAACGTCGTTTATTTCGTTTGCAGCGGCGAGCTTCCCGCTCAGGACGTCGCCGACCAGCCGTTTGATTTGCTTCGGAACGATGTTGGCGACAACGGAGATGACCGCCGTTCCGCCCGCCGCAAGGATGGGCAGGTTGAGCGCGTCTTCTCCCGAATGCAGGTCGCATTTTCCGCGGATGCGGCGCGCGGTTTCAAGGACTTGCTGCATGTTGCCGCTCGCCTCCTTGATGCCCGCCATGTTGGGGATGTCGGCGATCTTTTCCATCGTTGCAGGCAGAATGTTGACGCCCGTGCGCCCCGGCACGTTGTAGCAGATGACGGGAAGAGAAGTCGCATCGCAGACTGCCTTGTAATATTCGACGATCCCGTTTTGCGTACACTTATTATAATAAGGGGTAACGGCAAGAATGCCGTCCGCTCCGAGGCCGGTGGCGATCTTTGTCATTTCCACGGCTTTTTGAGTGTCGTTTCCGCCCGTTCCGAAGATGAGTTTCGCGCGGCGCTGTACCTTTGCAGCGGCAAATTGCATGAGGGCGCGCTTCTCGGCCTCGGACATGGTAGGGGGCTCGCCCGTCGTTCCGAGCACGACGAGGGCGTCCGTTCCGCCGTCGATCTGATATTCGATCATCTTTTCAAAGCAATCGAAATTGATGCCGTCCGCCGTGAACGGGGTGATCATGGCAGTCGCGCTGCCTCGCAAAAATCCGGTCATAATTTCTCCTCGCCGCGTTCATCTTATTCGCTGCGGCTTGTTCGGTGTGAATGTTGCATCCTCTGAGTTTCCGACGGTGTTTTTCATCCGTCTCGACAGGAATTGGAACGGCTCAGAAATATCCTTTTGCCGCAAGCAGTTCCGCAAGCAGAACGGCGCCGCCTGCCGCTCCGCGCAGCGTATTGTGCGAAAGTCCGATGAACTTATAATCGAACAACACGTCCTTTCTCAGCCGTCCCGCACAGACCGCCATGCCGTGTTCCGTCATGCGGTCGAGCTTTGCCTGCGGTCTGTCGTCCTCTTCAAAATAGTGGATGAACTGTGCGGGTGCAGAAGGGAGCCCCAGCTTCTGCGGTTCCCCCGCGAACTGTGCCCATGCGGTGAGAATATCCTCCTTGGACGGCGTGCGTTCAAAGGAGACAAAAACCGCCGCCGTATGCCCGTCCGAAACGGGAACGCGCAGGCACTGCGACGTAATGACGGGTCCGCTTGCGGGAACGATGGCGCCGCCTTGGATGCTTCCCCAGATCTTTAACGGTTCCTCTTCGCTCTTTTGTTCTTCGCCGCCGATATAGGGGATGACGTTGTCCACGATCTCAGGCATGGTGTCAAACGTCTTTCCGGCACCGGAGATCGCCTGATAAGTGGTGACTGCCGCACACTTGATGCCGAACTGTCTGAGCGGGTGCAGCAGGGGAACATACGATTGCAGCGAGCAGTTGCTCTTGACGGCGATAAAACCGCGCTTGGTCCCAAGGCGCTTTTTCTGCGCTTCAATGACGGCGAGGTGGTCGGCATTGATCTCCGGAATGATCATGGGAACGTCGGGCGTGGCGCGGTGCGCCGAGTTGTTGGAGACGACGGGCACTTCGAGCTTTGCATACGCTTCTTCGATGGCGCGGATGGCGTCTTTTTTCATATTGACGGCGCAGAAGATGAAATCGACTTCTGCGGCGATTTTTTTGGCGTCCGCTTCGGCGTCATAGACGGGCATTTCGCGCGCATAGGCGGGGATGGGAGCCGCCATCGCCCACTTCCCGTCCACCGCTTCCCGATAGGGCTTGCCTGCGGAACGTGCGCTTGCAGCAAGAACGACGGGGGTGAAGAGAGGGTGCTTGTCGAGCAGCGTGACAAACCGCTGACCGACCATGCCCGTTGCGCCGACAATGCCGACTTTGTATGTTTTTTCCATGAAAATATCACTCCTTATATCGGATTTTTTCGGAATTTATGAAAAAAGAAGGCAGCGTCCGCCTTCTTCGCCTTTTTTACAGAGTGTTCTGCCGAAAAAGCGCTTCACCGCGGACGGTGACAGAAATGCGGGTATTCTCCCGCACTCCCAGCGTGCCCATGGGGGAAGAGAGCACACTTCGGCGGAGATACCCTTTCGCGCATGCATCGCCGAAGGATCCCCGTCCTTCTCCGCGTGCGGTACTCTTGTTCTTCCGCTCCTCTTTTTAGCGAGATAATTTTACCATATATACACAGAAAAATCAAGGAATTTGCCCGAATTCAATTGAAATATTTCGCAATTTGTAGTACAATGGCGGCATGGGGCATTGCGTGCCCTGTAAGATGCGTTGAAAAACGGAGTTGAATATATGGCAGACAGAGAAAAGAAAGGGCTCATCGCCCGTTGGCTGGAGGGGAAGGAACGCAGCGAAGACTATGCGCGCAGTACGCTCCCCACGAGCCGCTGGGCGCTCTTTTGGGATATTTTGAAGGGCAGGTTCGGGAAACTCGTTCTTGTCAACCTGCTGATGGTCGTAACGCTCCTTCCGCTTGCCGCCGTCATTGTATGGCGGATCCTCGCCCTCGGTGCGCAGGGCATGATGGGACCTTACGGGGCGGGGCTGGGCGTCGGGTATCCCGCCATCCCCGAGCTTGTGGGGTATGCGGAAATGACCGTGTTCCAGGCGGACCTTCTCTTCTTCGCGCTCTTTATTCCTGCGGGTGCCATCGCCGCGCTCGGCATTTCGGGCGGAGGGTACATCATCCGCAATCTCATCTGGACGGAAGGCATCTTTGTTGCGAATGACTTTCTGCGCGGTATCCGGCGCAACTATTGGAACGTGCTCGAAGCCGTCCTCATCCTCACCGTCCTGCTCTTTATCGCACGCACCATGGGCAACCTTGCCGATTGGCTGGTCGCCCTCGGCGCGCAGGGCGCGGGCTGGCTCATCGCGTCCAAAGTCATCGGATACATTTTCGTTGCATTTTCCGTGCTGCTCTTTTTCTGGATGATCTCGCTCGGCATCAGTTATAAGCAGGGACCGTGGGCGCTCTTCCGCAATGCCGTCGTCATGACCATCGGGACCTTCCCGCAGACCGTCTTTTTTGCGGTGCTCGCCACATGGCCCATCTTCCTTGCGATGTTCGCGGGCGGATTCTTCGGCATCATCGGCATCCTCATTTTGCTGCTCTTCGGCGTTTCCTATATGCTGCTCGTCTGGCTGGATTACTCTCAATGGGCGTTTGACAGGTTCATCAACCCCGGTATCGGCGTTGCAACGGGCAGGGGGCTTTACAACAAGGACAAGCCCAAAGACACCGTCGGCTCCGCAGGCGCGGCGATGCAGGACAGCGCCGCCATGCGTGAATACCGCCGCCTCATCGTCGCGCAGGGCAAGAGCAAGCTCGTCTGCCGTCCCATCAAGCCCATTGACGACGACCTTGAAGTCTATCAGCTGCCGGACAGCTTCTCGCGCGAGGATCTTGCGAAGTTGCGGGAGAGCAAGGCTGCGATCGAGGAGGACACGCGCGCATACGAGGAAGAGCATAAAGACGACGAGCGGTACGTCGAATATAACCGGCAGTTCGAGGAGCGTGAACGCGCGCTGCGTGAAGAGGAAGAGGGCGGCGGCAAGAAAAAGAAGAAAAAGAAGCCGCAGCCTCCCAAGATGCTCAATAAGCGGTGAAGCAATGACAAAGGCATACGATCACCTTGCGCGGTGGTTTGAACGTCTCAACGATGACTGCGGCTATGAACAATGGTCGCAGTATTTTCTTAAAGGGCTTTCGGCACTCGGCGCAGGGCAGCGCGGGCTGGAAGCAGGCTGCGGAAGCGGCGCATTTTCGCGCGCGCTCACAAGGGCGGGATACCGGATGACGGCGTGCGACGTCTCTGCGCCCATGCTGTCCGAGGGCATGCGCCTTGCCCGCGAAGAGGGGGTGGACATCACCTTCGTTCAGGCGGATGTCGCTTCGATGCGTCTCGGAAAGTTTGATTTTATCCTCGCGCCCAACGATTGCTATAATTATATCGCCCCTGCGCGGCTTTTATCTGCGTTCCGTCATGCGGCGTCCTCGCTGAGAAAGGGCGGGATCTTTTGGTTCGATCTCTCCTCTGCCGGCAAATTGCGCGAAAAAGTTGCCGACAACGTGTTTGCGGACGACAGGGATGCGGTTACATATCTTGTGTTCAATCATTGCCGCGGAGACCGCGTGGAAATGGATGTCACGCTGTTCGTGCGGCGCGCAGACGGTGCGTTCGATCGCTTTGACGAACAGCATGTGCAATATATCCATGAGACGGAGCAGGTCCGCGCGCTTTTGACGGAAGCGGGGCTGGATGTCCTGCGCACGGAGGGGCATCTCGGTGAAGCGGCTGCGGCAAGCGACAGGGTGAACTTTATATGCAGGAAACCGTAAGTAAATTGTATCGGGCGCTCGTGTTCGACGAGCGTGTCTCGCTTGCCGTGCTCGACACCACCGCAGTGGTGAACGAGGCGATCGTCCGTCATCGGCTGTCGCCCGTTGCGGCGGCTGCGCTCGGCAGGACGATGACGGCTGCCGCATATCTTGCGGGCTGGCTGAAAGAACCGTCAAGTTCGCTTTCCGTCTCGGTGGACGGGGGCGGCGCAGGCGGCAAGGTCTGCGTTGCGGCGGACGGCGCGCTCCATGTGCGCGGCTTTGTCGGGCAGCCCTGTTTGCAGCTTCCGCTCCGTGCGGACGGGAAGCTGGACGTCGGCGGCTTTGTCGGCAGAGAGGGAACGCTGACCGTCATTCGGGACGACGGGGACGGCATCCCCTTCGTCGGGACGAGCGCGCTCGTTTCGGGCGAGATCGCAGAGGACTTTTCCGCCTATTTTCTGACGAGCGAACAACGCCCGACGGCGGTCGCGCTCGGCGTACAGATCGCACCGCAGGGCGAATGTATCGGCGCGGGCGGCGTCTTTTTGCAGCCGCTTCCCGGTGCGGGGGAAGAGGCGGTCGCCTTCTGCGAGGAGCAGATCGCCCGCTTTTCCGATCTGTCCTCCGCGATCGCACGTGACGGCGCGCAGGGCGTCCTTCACGGCTTCGGCGTTGCGGATGCATTCGGGCGTGAGGTGCGTTTTGCCTGCCGCTGCTCGCGGGAGAGGGCGGCGTCGGCAGTGCTTGCCATGGGCAGAGAGGATGCATTCGCGCTGCTTGCCGAGCAGGGGAAGATCGACGTCCACTGCCATTATTGTAACACCGATCATACATTTGATGAGAATGATTTGCGCAAACTTTTCAGGGAGCACGCATGAAGGAAGAACGTATCGACAACGTCAAAAGGCTCGACCTGAGCGATGAATTTTTGTTGGAAAGCGTGGAAGCGCGTTTGCAGGACGGAAATTATTTTGCCGCTCTCAGGCTGCTCAACAAGCGCAACGGGATGTATCCGCCGAGTGCGGATGCGCAGGCGTTGGCGGCAGACATCTACGAGGGGCTGGAAATGTGGCAGCAGGCGGCGGACGCATGGTTCCGCTTTCTCGATACCTGTAACGAAGCGGATTTCGGCGAAGGATACGAAGGGCTTGCCGTCGCATTTATGAACATGGGGAACGAAGTGCAGTCCGCCATTTATTATCACCGTGCCTTTGCGGAGGAGGGGCAGCTTTCCCCCGAAGGAGCGGCGGAGCTCGGCGGGCTGTTCCGCCGCGCCACCGCGCCGCGCCTGCGCATCGTTCCGGAGGGAGGAGCGCCCTGTCCGGAGGTGCTGGCGGAGGGGCTGGCGCTTTTAAAGAGCGGAGAACTTGAAAAGGCGCGGAACAAGTTTTATGAAACGCCGGAAGAAAGTTCCGACTATCCCTCCGCCGCGGGGCTTGCCGCCATGTGCACGCTCATGCTGGGCGACGAGGAAGGGGCGCAGCGTGCCTGCGAGGAGCTGCTCGCCGTACACGGCGACAACGTGCAGGCGCTGACCACCTATTGCGCGGTGTTGGGGGCGCGCGGCGACAAGGAGGGGGCAAAGAACGCGGCGGAAAAGCTCGCATCTCTTTCCGTCGAGACGACGGACGATCTGTACCGCATCGCCACAGCGCTGTGCGAAACGGGGCTGGACGAACGCGCATACGAGAAGCTTACCCAACTTGCCGAGCGCCTTCCCTGTGATGAAAACGTGCTCTGGTTCCGCTCCGTCGCTGCATTCCGCACGGGCAGGACGGAGGAGGCGATCGCCTCTTTGGAGACGCTTTGCACGCTCTTTCCGCGCAAGGCGGTCGCGCAGTATTACCTCGAACGCATGCGTGCGGAGCGTGACGGCGGGGAAACGGCTTTGCAGATGAACTATTACTATCGTGTTCCGGAAGAAGAGTACGAGACGATCGCCGGGTTCCTGCTTGCGGCTGCGGCAGTGGACGAGAAGGACGTGCGGCGCATTTCGGAACTTCCGCAGCTTGAGAACTTTTTCCGGATCGCATTCGACGAAATGGAGGGGCGCGACGATAAGCTGCAGGCGCTTGCCGTCCGCGTTGCCGTTTCCGCCCGCGCAGATGCGTTCCTGCGGGAAGTGCTGCTCGATTGTACGTTGGAAGAGTACTGCAAGATCAACATCCTGCATGCGCTCACCATGCGCAATGAAGAAGATTCCTTCGGCGTGGTCGTCTGCAATGTCTATAAGGAATTTTTCATCCATAAAATCGAGATCGGAAAAAAGAAGGCGGACCCGTTCATGAAGGCGTTCGCGGACGTCTATTCCAAGTTTGCGCTGCTTGGCGAGGAGAACGAAGGGAAGATCTGCGCGGCGGCAGAGGACATTTATGCCACGCTGGAAGAGGCGGGCGCGCTTGATTACTGTGACGAACGCGCCGCCATGGCGGCTGCCATTTACCGTGAGGCGCGGCTGAAAGGCGGCGAACGCGGGATTGCGGACATCGTCGCTCTGTTCGATGCCAACCGGTATACGACGCAGTGTATTCTTGACTACATGATGTGAGGCGGTACATGAAAAAGCTCATTGATTTTGACGGATTGTTTGACGAAAAACTTGCCGAATATATTCGTGCCAACGCGCAAAAATATACCGAAAAGCAGTGGGAAAACGTCATTCCGAAACTGTATCAACAATTCGGCGATACCTATGTTGCCAAGGCGGGCGCCACGCCCAAGGGATATTACGCCGCCATGTCCGACGGGGAGCTTTGCGAAACGCTTGCGCGGCACGTCAAAGAGGGGGTGCCCGTTTCCGATTTTTTGTGCCGGGAACTTGAAAGCCGCGGCTGCACGGATGCGCTCATTGCCCTGCTTTTTGAAAAGGACGAAGAACTTCTGACCCTCGCCGTCAATCTTGCAGGGAGCAGCGAGAAGGCGTTCGATGCCTATTTCGGCATCCTCATGTCCGACGCCGGAGAGGACATCAAGGAAGCGGTGTGCGAGCAGCTCAAAGGCGGCGCGGACGCCGCCAAAGAGCGCGCCCTTGCCTGCTATGCAAGGGGCACGGAGCGGGAGATGATGTTGGAGATCCTGTCCCGCTGCAAGACGCGCGATGACAGGGTCTATGAACTTTTGCTCTCCGCGTTCCGCACGGGGGACGAGGTGCCGATGCACGCAAGCTATCTTGCCGCTTACGGCGATGAGCGCGCTCTTCCCGTTCTTTTGGAATACATCGATCGCGACGATATCAATTTTCTTGAATTCCGCGAGGTAAAATACGCCATCGAAGCGCTGGGCGGGGTCTATGAAAAACCGCGCGATTTCTCCGCCGATCCGTATTATCTGGAAATTTTGGAACAATCTCGCCTGCCCGTTGACCCCGACAAGAAGAGCGATGCACAAAATGACCGCCGCGGCGCTTTTATAAAGCGCCGCGGCGGTGCCTGATGAAAGAAACGGTTTCGGACAGATCAGTCGAGAACGGCGCGTTCGCCGTCCACCGTCACGCGGCGGCGCCAGAAGGCGGAAAGTCCCATTTCCAGCGCCGCGTAATCCGCACGCGCGATCGTCTCCACGGCGGAGTGCATGGCGAGCTGCGGAAGTCCGATGTCCGCCGTCAGAATACATGCCTGACCGAGGCTGATTGCGCCGAGCGTGGAGCCGCTGCGCGCGTCCGAACGGTTGTAGAACACCTGCAGCGGCGCGCCTGCCTCTGCAAACAGTTTTCCGACAACGGCGCCGGAGAGAGCGTCGGTCGTGTATGCGCCGCCCGCATGACCTTTGAGCGCGACGCCTTTGCCGAGATAAGCTCTGTCTTGTGGGTCGAATTGTTCGCCGTGGTTGGGGTGGAATCCCTGCGCATTGTCCAAAGAAATGCAGAACGACCGCGAAAAAATGCGATAGGCATCCTCTTCCGAAAGCTGCTGCGAACGCAGGATACGTCCGAGGACTGCGCGCAGAAAGTCTCCCGCGGCGCCCTGCCGCGTGCGGCTGCCGACTTCTTCGCTGTCCATGCATGCCGCCACACATACGCCGTCGCCGCAGTCCGCGCCGGCAAGCGTCGTAAGGGATGCCCATACGCTCGCAAGGTCGTCCAGGCGCGGTGCGCAGAGAAATTCCTCGTGCTCCCCCCAAAGATAGGGCGTCTGCGCGCAGGCGGCGAACAGGTCGCAGGCAAGCGGCGCGCCGAGCAGCGCCTGAAGATCGCTTTTGCCGAGCGCAAGCAGCGGCAGGTCCTGCCGGCAGTCGGTCGCAAACGCTTCGTTTGCCGTGCGGTTCAGATGAATGGCGAGAGAGGGGAGCGTCACCAAAAACTTACTGACGAAGTTCTCGCTTACGAGCGCGCCGTCGTGTTCCCTTACAATGCGTCCGGCAAGCCGCAGCGGACGGTCGAAAAAGGTGTACCACAGTCCGCCTCCGTAGGGTTCCGTATTCAGCCGCGTATAGGTGCCGTCCGAAAGGGCGGCGTTTTCTTTTAGTTTGAGGGCGGGGGAGTCGGTGTGACTTGCCACGATGCGTACCCCCTTTTGCGCATCGCCCATACAGAATGCGATGAGGGCGCTTCCGCCGCGCACGACAAAGTATTTTCCGCCGCGTGCAAGTTCCCAGGCGTCGCCTTCATGCAGCTGCACAAAGCCGTGCGCCGTCAGATATGCGCCGGCATGTTCGACCGCCTGCCAAGCGGTATACGAAGTATCCAGAAATTGCATCAGGTCTTTCATGTGACTGCTTCCGTTTTCTTTTTGATTCATAGCTATTATAGCGCGTCATCCGTAAAATTGCAAGGCGGCGCGCCCCTCAAAAAAGATTTTTTGACAAATCAATACGTTCCCTCTTGTCAAACGGGGCGGCATGTGGTACAATATGTCGGTGAGACAAAAGGAGAACGTACCAAATGTGGTTTGATGAAAGTGTGTTCTATCAGATATACCCCCTCGGTTTTTGCGGCGCGGAACGGGAAAACGACTTCGGCGAAACAAGGCACAGGCTTTCGCTCATCGAAAAGGAGATCGGGCATCTGAAAGAGCTCGGCGTCGGCGCGGTGCTCTTCAATCCGCTCTTTGAAAGCGAGCGGCACGGCTATGACACCGTGGATTTTTTCCGCGTGGACAGGCGCCTCGGCACCAACGAAGAATTTGCCGCCCTCGTGAAAAAGCTGCATGAGGCGGGCATCCGCGTTGTGCTCGACGGCGTGTTCAATCACGTCGGCAGGGCATTCCCGCCCTTCAAAGAGGTGCTGCAAAAGCGGGAGGGAACGGATTATCGCTTTTGGTTCAATATTAATTTTTGGGGAAATTCCCGCTATAATGACGGGCTGGATTACGAAAATTGGGAGGGGCATCCGGAGCTTGTCAAGCTCCGCCTGGAAAACGCAGATCTGCAAAATTATCTCATGGATGCCGTGCGTTTCTGGATCGACGCGTTCGATATCGACGGGCTGCGGCTGGATGTGAGTTATCTGCTTCCTCCGTGGTTCATGGAGCTGCTGCGCCGCACGGCGGGCGAAAAGAAGGGGGACTTTTTCCTCGTCGGGGAAGTCATCCACAACAACAATTTTCAGCAGAATGTCTGTCCGTCACGCCTCGATTCCATCACCAATTACGAAGGGTTCCGCAGCATGATCTCCGCATTCAATTCCGGAAACCTCTTCGAGATCGAGCACTCCATGAGCCGGCTGTTCGCCGATACGCCGTGGGCGCTTTTCAAGGGAAAACATCTTTTGAACTTCGTTGACAATCATGACGTCGAACGTGCCGCAACTTCTCTGAAAAACAGGGACAATCTGCAAAATTTATATACGCTGCTCTATACCATGCCGGGCATTCCGTGTGTCTATTACGGTTCGGAATACGGCATCGAGGGGGATAAATCCGACCTTGACTACCGTCTCCGTCCCTTTATCGGCGAGATTGACCGTCAGGCGCATCCCGCACTCACGGAGCACCTCGTAAAACTTGCGCGCATCCGCAAGGAATGTCCCGCGCTCTCCTACGGGACATATTGCAAGGCGACCTGCATGAACACCAACTTTTCCTTTGTGCGTGAAATGCCTGAGGAAAAAATAATCGTCGCCGTCAATATCGGCGACGGCGACGCGACGATCCGCGTTGAAGAGGCGGAAGGGGTCGACCTTCTGACCGGTCAGATACGCAATCTGAACGACATTTACCTGCCGCCGCACTCTGCCTGTATTTACAGGCGGAAATAATGCGATATGCCGGATCCGGAAAACGCAGCCCATGCGGGCTGCATTTTTTCAAAGGACGGGACGGGGCTGCGCTTGCAGTCCGAGGCCTGAAGAGAGGACACATTCTGTGCCCTCTCTTCAGGTTTGTGCACTTTCAGGGACTACTTCGCCGCCTCCCGTGAGGGGAGGCGGCTCGTGCGCCGCTTCGCGGAAATGCTCTTGCGAGCAGGCATTTCCTGCTCGCGTCGGACGAACGGGTTCTCGTCCCTGAAAAATCATGAAAGCAAAAAAACACGACCCGCAAAGGGGTCGTGTATTTCTGGTGCACTTTCAGGGACTCGAACCCTGGGCCCATTGATTAAGAGTCAATTGCTCTACCAACTGAGCTAAAAGTGCA
>CALVMH010000017.1 GCA_944343275.1 uncultured Clostridia bacterium
CTGTTCCCTCCTCCCCGGTTCCGGGATCCCGTTACCCCCCCCCGTGCTCCGTCAGACGGAAGCGGAAGGCGCGGCGCGCCCGTTCGCATACGGCACGGCAGAACGCCTCGGCGGCTTCGTCCGAATGGACGGCGAAATCATAGACGAACGTCTGCCTGCCGCCGTCCGCAAACTGCGTTCCGAGCGCGACGCAAAACGCGGGCACGGGCAGCTGCACGGGATAGCGCCTGCGCGCGAGCACGCGTTCCACCTTGCGCTCGAAGGCGCGCGCGGCGCGCCCGTCGAACGCAGCCGAGACAAAGCGCGGCATCCCGTCGCGCGGGAGCGCTGCGGGGATGGTCATACGCACATCTGCGCACAGATAGTATGCGGCAACGCTGTCCGCAAGGCGGCAGATACGATGATACAGATGGCGGAACTGCCGGCAAAACCGCTCGTCCGCCGCCCTTGTTCCCATGGGCAGGCACACCTGCACGGTCCATTCCTCCGTTGCGCCGCCGTGCGGCGCGGGATCGTACTGTTATTATATGCGAGAACGGACAAAATGTAAAGGAAAAACGCTGCCGCCGCATTCATGTATATATCCGATAATTATCATGTATTTCATGAATATATGCATAAATTATCCGAAAACCTGCGGGAAGTGCTTCTACCCGCTTGACAAAATACGCACGATCCAATATAATGGTAAACAATATCCTTTTTGAAATCTTTTTGCAAGGAGGTCGCTTTATGAAACTGATGGGAGCGGAAATTCTCGTCGAATGCCTCAAAGAGCAGGGTGTTTCCACCGTGTTCGGGTATCCCGGCGGAACGGTCCTCGACATCTATGACGCGCTCTACCGCGACGGAACGATCGAGCACGTCATCACATCGCACGAGCAGGGTGCGGCGCACGCCGCCGACGGCTGGGCGCGCGTCACGGGGAAGACGGGCGTCGTCATTGCGACGAGCGGTCCCGGCGCGACCAACCTTGTCACGGGCATTGCCACCGCATACATGGACTCCGTTCCCGTCGTCGCCATCACGGGGAACGTGGGGCTTTCCATGCTGGGAAGGGATTCCTTCCAGGAGATCGACATCTTCGGGATCACCCTGCCCATCACCAAACACAACTATATCGTCAAGGACGTCAAAGAGCTTGCGAGCGTCGTGCGCGAAGCGTTCCTCCTCGCCAATTCGGGGAGGAAGGGTCCTGTCCTCATCGACATTTTGAAGAACGTGCAGAGCGACAAGGCGGATTATCTCCCGCAAAAGCCCGTCGTGCCCCGCGCGAAGGCGGTCCCCGCGCAGGCGCTGGAAGCCGCCGCCGAAGCGATCGGCAAGGCGGAGCGCCCCCTTGTGATGGTGGGCGGCGGCGCCATTGCGGCGGAGGCATCCCGCGAAGTGCGCGCCCTTGCGGAGCGCCTGGACGCACCCGTCGCCTCCACGCTCATGGGGCTGGGCGCCTTCCCCGCTTCCCATCCGCTCTTTATGGGCATGATGGGCATGCACGGAACGGCGTCTGCCGCCAAATTGTGCCTTGAAAGCGACTGCATCATCGCCGTCGGGACGCGCTTTTCCGACCGCGTCGCCCTCAACCGCGACAAGTTCGCCACGGGCAAGACGGTCGTGCAGATCGATATCGACAATGCGGAACTCAACAAAAACGTCTCCGTCACCCATCCCGTGCTCGGCGACGTGAAAGAGGCGCTTGTCACCCTCGTCCCCATGCTCGCACCCGTCAAAGACCGCGCCTTTGCACAACGCGCCAAGACGCTGAAAGCCGAGGAACTCGCCGCCCGCAAAGCGCCCGAACTCGGACATGCCGTGCTCATAGAGGCTGCAAAGCTCGCGCCGAAGGACGCCATCGTCGTGACCGACGTCGGGCAGCATCAGATGTGGACGGCGCAGTACTACCCCATCGAAAAGCCCCGCACGTTCTGTTCGAGCGGCGGGCTGGGAACGATGGGTTACGGGCTGGGCGCCGCCATCGGCGCGGCGAAGGCGACGGGCAAGCACGTCATTCTGGTGACGGGCGACGGCTGTTTCAACATGAACCTCAACGAGCTTTCCACCGCCGTCACGCAGGAGCTGCCCATCACCATCCTGCTCATGAACAACCATGCGCTCGGCATGGTGCGGCAGTGGCAGAAGCTGTTCTACGGACGCCGCTTCTCGCAGACGGATGTGAAGAAAAAGACGGACTATGTGAAATTTGCCGAGAGCTTCGGCGCGAAGGGGCTGCGCATCTGCAAGCAAGCGGACATCGCAGGCGTGTTGAAGGAGGCGTTTGCAACGCCTTCCCCCGTCGTTGTGGACTGCATGATCGGCAACGACGAAAACGTGCTGCCCATGATCAAGCCGGGGCAGACGTATGACACCATCATGACGGAATGGGAGGACAAAGCATGAACCGCTATACGATCAGCGCGCTCGTCTCCAACAAGTCGGGCGTTTTGACCCGCGTTGCCGCGCTCTTTGCGCGGCGGGGATACAACATCGAATCGCTCTCCGTCTGCAAGACGGAAAACGACGAGCTCTCCCGCATGACCATCGTCCTGAACGGCGATGAATACATTCTGGGACAGATGATGAAGCAGATGGACAAACTCATCGACGTAAAGAAGATCAAGCGCGTCGAAGAGGACGCCGTCAGCCGCGAGCTGCTGCTCATCAAGATCAGAACGGATGCTTCCACCCGTTCGCAGGTGTTGGAGATCTGTCAGATCTTCCGCGCCAAGGTGGTGGACGTTTCCCCCGATGCGACCATTCTGGAGCTCACGGGAAAGCCCATGAAGCTGGACGGCTTTGTGACCATGCTCATGCCCTACGGCGTGATGGAGCTCGCGCGCACGGGCGTGACGAGCATCGCCCGCGGCAAGACCACCATCAAGGACGAGACCGATTACAAGGAGAAAATCTGACGCGCCCGCACTGCGGACGAAAACGAGGTCATCATGAACAACACTTTCACGAACGGAACCAACATGGCGTCGCAGCGCTCCCTTCTGCGCGCGCTCGGCTGGTCGGATTCCGAAATGAAAAAACCCATCGTAGGCGTCATCTGCGCGCAGAGCGACATCATCCCCGGTCACATGCACCTTTCGGAGATCGCGCGCGCCGTCTCGGACGGCGTGCTGGCGGCGGGCGGCAAGCCCGTCATCGTGCCCTGCATCGGCGTATGCGACGGCATTGCGATGGGACACAAAGGCATGCGCTATTCCCTGCCCTCCCGCGAGGTCATCGCAGACAGCTGCGAAATTTTGGCAAACGCGCACGCCTTCGATGCGCTCGTATTCGTCGGAAACTGCGATAAGATCATCCCCGGCATGCTGATGGGCGCGGTGCGCGTGAACGTTCCCGCCCTGTTCTGTTCGGGCGGTCCCATGCTGGCGGGACACAAGGACGGCAAAAAGCTCTCCCTCTCCTCCATGTTCGAGGCGGTGGGCGCGTACACGTCCGGCAAGATCGGCGAGGAGGAACTTGGCCGCTTTGAATGCGCGGCATGCCCTTCGTGCGGGTCGTGCTCCGGCATGTTCACCGCCAATTCCATGAACTGCCTTTTGGAAGCGCTGGGCATGGCGCTCCCCGGAAACGGCACCATCCCCGCCGTACACTCCGCCCGCCTCATTCTGGCAAAGAAGTCGGGCGAAGCGGTGATGAAGCTGCTGGAAAACGATCTCCGCCCGCGCGACATCCTCACCCCGACCGCCATCAAGAACGCGGAACGTGTGGACATGGCGATCGGCGCCTCTTCCAACTCCGTGCTGCACCTTCTGGCGCTCGCAAGCGAGCTGGGCTTGTCCAAGGAGCAGCTCTCCATCGACACGATGAACGAGATCAGCATGACAACGCCCAACCTGTGCCGCCTCGCGCCCGCGGGCGAGCACTACATTGAGGAACTCAACGACGTGGGCGGCATCTCCGCCGTCATCCGCCGCCTCATCGATGCGCATCTCTTCGACGGCTCCGCGCAAACGGCGGCGGGCTGCACGCAGGACGAACTCACCAAGGGCGCACGCGTCACGGACGATACCATCATCCGCCCCGTGGACGCTCCCTATTCCCCCTACGGCGGGCTTGCTATTTTGAAGGGCAACCTTGCGAAGGAGGGCGCCGTGGTGAAAAAGAGCGCCGTCGACCCCAAGATGTACCGCCATTCGGGTCCCGCGCGCGTGTTCGATTCGGAAGAAGCGGCGATGCAGGCGATCTCCTCCAACAAAATCACGGCGGGCGATGTGGTCGTCATCCGCTATGAAGGACCCAAGGGCGGACCCGGCATGCGCGAGATGCTCTCCCCCACCTCCTCCATCGTGGGCGCGGGGCTGGGCGACACCGTGGCGCTCATCACGGACGGCAGGTTCTCCGGCGCAACGCGCGGCGCAGCCATCGGGCACGTCTGTCCCGAAGCGGCGGCGGGCGGCGTCATCGGCATCGTCAAAGAGGGCGACATCATCGACATCGACATCGAGAAGGGAACCATCGACCTGCGCGTCCCCCAAAAGGAGATCGACGCGCGCCTCGCTGCGTTCAAACCCCTGGAAAAGCCCGTGGAGGGCTACCTGAAACGCTACCGCGCATTGGTCACTTCCGCCTCGGACGGCGCCGTATTCAAAAAATTCTGACGTAAAAGCGCCGCGGCACATGCCGCGGCGCTTTTTTTGCAACCAAAACCCGCGGATCGTCCGCGGCTTCCAGTGAGGCTTTGCCGATGAGCAGAATTGAATCGGGAGCGCGGAGGTGCGTAAATAGGAGGGCTTCCCCTTGGGGGCGCCGAAGGCGGTGATGCGGGGGAAGGAAAAGAAACAAGTACGGAACACGGGCGACGCACCGAAGGGTGCGTCGCCCGTGTTTGTTCTGTGTTCCGTTGTTATTCCTGCGTGCCCTCTTCGGCGGCGGCGAACATGTCGCGGTAGCCGCCCGTGGACTGCACGGAGACGTTCTTGTAATCCTTCATGCCCGTGCCCGCGGGAATGAGCTTGCCGATGATGACATTCTCTTTGAGCCCGATGAGCGGATCGCGCTTGGTGCAGATCGCCGCCTCGGTGAGAACGCGGCTGGTCTCCTGGAAGGACGCGGCGGAGAGGAAGGAATCGGTGGCGAGCGCCGCCTTGGTGATACCCAGCAGCACGCGCTTTGCCGTGGCGGGAACGCCGCCCGCCTGAATGGTCTTTTCGTTCTGCTCTTCAAAGGTGAACATATCCACGAACTGACCGGGCAGCAAGTCGGTGGTGCCCGCGTTCTCCACGCGCACTTTGCGGATCATCTGACGGACAATGATCTCGACGTGCTTATCGTTGATGTCAACGCCCTGCGAGCGATAGACGGACTGCACCTCATGCAGGATGTAGTCCTGCACGCCCTTGACGCCTTCGACGCGGATGATGTCCTGCGGGTTGACGGAACCTGCGTTGAGCTGCGTGCCGGGAACGACCTTGTCGCCGTTTTTGACGAGCAGCTCGGCGTTGAAGGGAAGGTCATAGACTTTGAGCTCGCTGCCGACCGTCTCGTCGATGACGGCGATATGCTTTTCGCCCGTGCCCTGATCGTCCACGCGCGCAACGCCCTTGAATTCGCAGATGGTCGCAACGCCCTTGGGCTTGCGCGCTTCGAAGAGCTCTTCGACACGGGGAAGACCCTGTGTGATGTCGCCCGTCGCCGCGATACCGCCCGTGTGGAAGGTACGCATCGTGAGCTGCGTGCCGGGTTCGCCGATGGACTGCGCCGCAATGACGCCGACCGCTTCGCCCACCTTGATGGGAAGCGTGGTCGCCATGTCTTTTCCGTAGCACTTGGCGCACACGCCGTAACGCGTGGTGCAGTTGAAGATGGAACGGATGGGAACGCCGCTCTCCCGATAACGCGCAAGGGCGGCGACCGTCTTTGCCATGCTCTCCGTGATCATATCGTTGCACTTGACGAGCACTTCGCCCTCGTCGGAGAGGATGTCCTCGGCGGCGAATCTGCCCGTCAGACGGTCTTCGAGGGATTCGATGACGTCGCCCGAAGCATTGGTGATCGCCTTGACGAAGGTGGGACGGGGCTTTCTGCCCGCGCAGCAGTCATCTTCACGCACGATGACGTCCTGCGAGACGTCCACGAGGCGGCGGGTGAGGTAGCCCGAGTCCGCCGTCTTCAATGCGGTGTCGGCAAGGCCCTTTCTGCCGCCGTGCGAGGAGATGAAGTATTCGAGAACGGAGAGCCCGTTTCTGAAACAAGATTTGACGGGGACTTCGATCTTTTTGCCCTGCGGGTTGACCATGAGCCCGCGCATGCCCGAAAGCTGTTTGATCTGGTCGATGGAGCCGCGCGCGCCCGAATCCGCCATCATCCAGATGGGGTTGAACTTGTCGGCAGCGCCCTGATCTTTGAGCAGTTTTGCGACTTCGTCCGTCGCGTCGTCCCAGACCTTGATGACGGCGTTGTAGCGCTCTTCATCCCTGAGGAGACCGCGCGCGTACTTCTTGGCGATGCCCGCGACCTGTTCCTCCGCCCTTGCGACGATGCCGTCCTTTTCCGAAGGGATCTTCATGTCGAAGACGGACGTGGTGAGCGCCGCAATGGTGGAATACTTATAGCCGCGTTCCTTGATGGCGTCGAGGACCGCCGCCGCCTTGGGCGCGTATCCCGTCTTGAAGCACGCCTCGACGATGCGCGAAAGGTGCTTCTTGCCGATCGCCTTTGCCCCGCCGATAAATTCGGTGGAGAGTTCGAGCTTGAGGTAATCTTCGGGGTTTTGCCTGCGCACAAAGCCGAGGTCCTGCGGCATGCCGTCGTTATAGATGATGCGCCCGACCGTCGTCTTGATGGTCCCCATAACGGACATGGCGCCCGTCTCTTCGTTCCGGGTGACAAAGACATGCCCGCGCAGCCCGTTGTTGGGCACGTTGACGTCGCGGTCAAACGTGCGCTCATAGGGAAGGGGCAGATCGTCGAACTTGCCTGCGGGCAGCTCCACCGTGCGACGGACGTAAATTTCATCCTCGCAGTGCACGTCTTTGAGCTGATAGCTCATGAGCGCCTCGTCGAAGGAGGCAAAGACGGGCGGGACGTACTCCTCGCCGTTCTCGTCGGGTCTGCCCTGCTCGTCGTACTTCTTCCCCTCCTCCCTGCGGAGAATGGTGAGGTAGTACGCGCCGATGATCATGTCCTGCGTGGGGCTCATGACCGACTTGCCGTCCGCGAGCTTCAAAATATTGTTCGCGGAGAGCATCAAAAACCTTGCCTCTGCCTGCGCCTCGATGGAGAGCGGAAGGTGCACTGCCATCTGGTCGCCGTCGAAGTCGGCGTTGAAGGGACCGCAGACGAGCGGGCTAATTTTGATCGCCCTGCCCTCGATGAGGATGGGCTCAAACGCCTGAATGGACAGGCGGTGCAGCGTGGGCGCGCGGTTCAGAAGAACGGGGTGTTCCTTGATGACTTCCTCGAGAACGTCCCAGACGAAGTCCTTGCCCTTTTCCACCGTGCGCTTGGCGCTCTTGATATTGTGGCACTTGCCCGTCTCCACAAGGCGCTTCATGACGAAGGGCTTGAAGAGCTCGATCGCCATTTCCTTGGGAAGTCCGCACTGATAAATTTTGAGCTCGGGACCGACGACGATGACCGAACGCCCCGAATAGTCCACACGCTTGCCGAGAAGGTTCTGACGGAACCTGCCCTGCTTGCCGCGCAGCAGCCCCGAAAGGGACTTCAACTCCCTGTTGGAGGGACCGGAGAGCGGCTTGCCGCGCCTGCCGTTGTCGATGAGGGCGTCCACCGCCTCCTGCAGCATGCGCTTTTCGTTCTTGACGATCATTTCGGGCGCGCCCAACTCGATCATGCGCTTTAAGCGGTTGTTGCGGTTGATGACGCGGCGATAGAGATCGTTGAGGTCGGAGGAGGCAAACCTGCCGCCGTCCAGCTGCACCATCGGGCGCAGATCGGGCGGGATAACGGGCAACACCGTGAGGATCATCCATTCGGGACGGTTGCCGCTCTTGCGGAACGCCTCGATGATCTCGATGCGCTTGATCGCCTTCACGCGCTTGGGCCCGGAGGTGTTGCTCTCGATAATCTCCTTCGCTTCCGCGCTCTCCTTATCGAGGTCGACCGCCATAAGAAGTTCGCGGATCGCCTCCGCGCCCATGCCGACTTTCAGCCCCGTGACGGAAGGATCGCCCACGAGCTCTTCGAGCTCGCGCACCTTCCTGTCGTTGACGACCTGTTTATAGGTGAGCCCTTCCTCTTCCAGCCTGAGGACGGCGGCGCGCGTTTCGGGATCGGTGACGACGGTGTCGTTGAGCAGCTTGACGCGGCGTTTGAGAATGACGTAGGACTTTCCGCTGTCCGAAGCGCGTTCTTTGAGCGTATACAGCTCGGCGACTGCGCCGTCCCGCAGCTTTGCAAGCAGCGCCTTCATCTCGTCCGCCGTCTTCATGGCGGCGGGAGACGCGTCTGCAAGGTCGGCAAGTTCCCGCGCGGCGGAGATGAGGGCTTCCTCTGCGGCAAGCTCCCCTTTCAGCAGCTCCGCATACGCCGCCTTTGCCTCCGCCTTGGCGTTCTCGCCCGTGAAGACCTTGTCCTCCTTCACTTCGCTCATGCCGAGGATGGCGGCGCTGTCCTTACCGCCCATCATGTCGAACGCGCCGTCATGCAGGATGACCGTCATTTTGCCCAGGAATCCCGCATCGAGCACGGCATACGCCGCAAAGTAGATGACCTGTTCGAGGGCTTTGGGTCCCATATCGAGGAGCAGACCGATCTTGGAGGGAACGCCGCGGAAATACCAGATGTGCGAGACGGGCGCGGCAAGCTCGATGTGCCCCATGCGCTCGCGGCGCACCTTGGCGCGCGTGACTTCCACGCCGCACTTCTCACAGACGATGCCCTTGTAGCGGATGCGCTTGTACTTTCCGCAGTGGCACTCCCAATCCTTGGTGGGACCGAAGATCTTTTCGCAGAAAAGTCCGTCCCGCTCGGGTTTTTGCGTGCGGTAATTGATGGTCTCCGGCTTGGTCACTTCCCCGTAAGACCATTCTCTTATCTTTTCGGGAGAAGCAATGCTGATCTGAATGGAATTGAAATCATTTAATTCGTACATAAATTCCTCCCTTAGGCGTCTTCGCCGTCATCGCCGAACAGATCGCTTGCAGGCGTATCGTCCGCGTCGTCGTCCTTGTCGTCTTCCTCGCCGAACAGATCGCCGAAGGAGAAGTCCTCGTCCACGTCGGACATATCGTCCTCATCCTCGTCGCCGCCGAACAAATCGTCCGAGACGAAATCCTCGTCCTCGCCCGCCTCGTCGAAGATGGAGCCGATGCTCTCGTCCCCTTCCTCGTCCTCGTCGGGAAGCCCGAAGTCGAAATCCTGCTCCGCTTCGCGCCGGTCGTCGCGGCGGGCGGGCGTCTCGTCCTCGTCCTCGAACTCGCGGATGATGAGCTCCTCGTTGTTCTCGGTGAGCACCTTGACGTCCAGCGCCAGCGACTGCAATTCCTTCAAAAGCACTTTGAACGCTTCGGGAATGCCGGGCTCGGAGATGTTGTTGCCCTTGACGATGCTCTCATACGTCTTGACACGGCCGACGATGTCGTCCGACTTGACGGTGAGGATCTCCTGCAAAATGTGCGCGGCGCCGTACGCCTCGAGCGCCCAGACTTCCATTTCGCCGAAGCGCTGACCGCCGAACTGCGCCTTGCCGCCCAAGGGCTGCTGCGTGACCATCGAATAGGGACCGATGGAACGCGCATGGATCTTGTCGTCCACGAGGTGGATGAGCTTGATCATATACATGATCCCGATGGTGACGCGGTTCTCAAACGGTTCGCCCGTTCTGCCGTCGAACACGCGGAACTTGCCGTCCACCTTGCCTTCGGGATTGAAGAGGTTGTTCTCCGCGAAGAGCTGTTCGATGTCCTTCTCCGTCGCGCCGTCAAAGACGGGCGTGGCGATCTTCCAGCCGAGCTGACGGCACACATAGCCGAGGTGGACTTCAAGCACCTGCCCGATGTTCATACGCGAAGGCACGCCGAGGGGGTTGAGAAGAATCTGCAAAGGCGTTCCGTCGGGCAGGAAAGGCATGTCGCTCTGCGGCAGAACGCGGGAAATGACACCCTTGTTGCCGTGGCGGCCCGCCATCTTGTCGCCGACCTGGATCTTGCGCTTCTGCGCGACATAGACGCGCACGAGCTTGTTGACGCCGGGCGAGAGTTCGTCCTTGTTTTCGCGCGTGAAAATTTTGACGTCCACGACGATGCCGCCCTCCCCGTGGGGAACGCGCAGCGACGTATCGCGCACTTCACGCGATTTTTCGCCGAAGATGGCGCGCAGAAGGCGCTCTTCGGGGGTGAGTTCCGTTTCACCCTTGGGCGTCACTTTGCCGACGAGGATGTCGTTGGAGCCGACCTCCGCGCCGATGCGCACGATGCCGTCCTCGTCGAGGTCTTTGAGGGCGTCGTCGCCGACGTTGGGGATGTCGCGCGTGATCTCCTCCTCGCCGAGCTTGGTGTCGCGCGCCTCCGTCTCGTGCTCTTCGATGTGGATGGACGTGAACACGTCGTCCTGCACGAGCTTTTCGGAGATGAGGATGGCGTCCTCGTAGTTATAGCCCTCCCACTCCATGAATCCGACGAGGATGTTCTTGCCGAGGGCAAGCTCGCCGCCCCACGTGGAGGGACCGTCGGCGATGACCTCGCCCTTTTGGACACGGTCGCCCGTCGAGATGATGGGGCGCTGGTTGAGGCAGGTCCCCTGGTTGGAACGCTGGAATTTCTTTAAGGGATATTCGGTGATGAACCCGCTGTCCTCGCGGATCTTGATGAGGTCGGACGAGACACCGACGGCGACGCCCGCCTCTTTCGCGCGCACCATGACGCCCGAATCGCGTGCGATGGCTTCCTCGATGCCCGTCGCCACGATGGCGGGCTCCGTTTTGAGGAGCGGCACCGCCTGGCGCTGCATGTTGGAGCCCATCAGGGCGCGGTTGGTATCGTCGTTCTCGAGGAAGGGAATGAGCGCCGTGGCGACCGAGACGAGCTGCTTGGGCGAGACGTCCATGTAGTCGATGCTCTCGCGGGGCATTTCCGTGATGAGTTCCTTGTGGCGGCAGCCGACGCGGGCGTTGACGAAGCGCCCCTCTTCATCCAAAGGCTCGTTCGCCTGTGCGACGACATAGCGATCCTCTTCGTCCGCCGTCAGATAATCGACGTGATCGGTGACGATGCCCGTCTCCTTGTCCACCTTGCGGTAGGGCGCCTCGATAAAGCCGAACTCATTGACCTTTGCAAACGTCGCAAGCGAGGAGATAAGCCCGATGTTCTGCCCTTCGGGCGTCTCGATGGGGCACATGCGCCCGTAGTGAGAGTGGTGCACGTCGCGCACTTCAAAGGTCGCGCGGTCGCGGTTCAGACCGCCGGGACCGAGCGCGGAGAGCTTGCGCTTGTGCGTGAGTTCCGCAATGGGGTTGGTCTGGTCCATGAACTGCGAGAGCTGCGAAGACCCGAAGAACTCGCGGATGACCGCCGAGATGGGACGCACGTTGATGAGCGTGGAGGGTGTGACCTCTTCGGGGTCGGCGGTCGCCATGCGCTCCTTGATGAGGCGCTCCAAACGGCTCATGCCGATGCGCAGCTGGTTTTGCAGCAGCTCGCCCACCGAACGCACGCGGCGGTTGCCGAGGTGGTCGATCTCGTCGATGGTGCCGATGCCGTATTGCAGGTCGAGGTTGGTGGAGACGGCGGCGACGATGTCGTCCACCGTGATGCACTTATGATTGAGTTTTTCAACGAGCGGCTTGATCGCCTTCTTCTCCGCGGGGGAGACGCCCATGACGCGTGCCTCGTTTTCAAGGTCCACCTGCGCGGGCTGCGCGTTGTCGTCGCGCTCCAAAAGTTCGTGGAAGAGCTTGCACGCCGCCACGAATTTGAGGCGGTTGTCCTTGCGCTTTTCGCGGTTCTTCTTCTCCTCCTGCTTCTCGTCCGCTTCGGGCGCTGTTTCGCGCGTATAGTAGACGGCATTGATCGCGTCGAGGTACTTGTCCGCCACCTCTTCGACGCTCATCGTCCTGCAGGCTTCGGCGATCTCGCGGCTGAACTTGAAGTTGGGATAATAGACGGTCTTCAACAGCCCGAACGCCTTGGGGTCCTTGTCGGAGAGCGCCGCAAAGTCCACGACGTTGTTGGAGATGATCCTGTGGCGGATCTCCCCGTCCACGGGATCGTTCACAAGGACGTCAATGGAGCCGATGCCCGCGTTCTGGATGGCGCGCGCCTGCTCCTCCGTCACCTTCTCCCCCTTGGAGGCGAGCAGTTCGCCCGTTTCGGGATGGAACACGTCATCCGCGACGCGGCAGCCCGGAAGCCGGTAGGCAAGGTTTAATTTTTTGTTGAACTTATACCGCCCCACCTTGACCACGTCGTAACGGCGTGCGTCGAAGAAGAGGTTGTTGAGGTGCTGGCGCACCGAATCCTCGGTGGGGACTTCACCGGGACGCAGCCTTCTGTACAGGGCGATGAGACCGTCCGACTCCGTGCGGATGGGAGGAGACTCCTTCTCGTCGCGTTCGATGGTGGCGGCGATCATCTTGTCGCCCCCGAACAGCTCCTCGAGCGCGCGGTTGGAGCCGTAGCCGAGCGCGCGCAGCAAGACGGTGGCGGTCAGCTTGCGCTTTCTGTCCACGCTCACCCACAGAACGCCCTGCGGATCCTGCTTGAATTCCAGCCATGCCCCGCGGTTGGGGATGACCGTCGTCTCATAAATTTTCTTGCCCGACTTGTCCGTTTCGGCGACGTTGTTGACGCCGGGCGAGCGGACGAGCTGGGAGACGATGACGCGCTCCGCGCCGTTGATGATGAAGGAACCGTTTTCCGTCATGAGCGGGAAATCGCCCATAAAGACGGTGGAATCGATGATCTCGTCCTTCACCTTGTTGACGAGGCGCACCTTGACGCGCAGCGGAAGCGCATACGTCGCGTCGCGGTTGCGGCATTCCTTCTCGTCATACTTGGGGGTATCCCCGAACTCATGCCCTAAAAAGTGCAGTTCGAAGTGGTCGGAAAAGTCCGTGATGGGCGAAAAGTCCTCGAAGATCTCGGCGATCCCCTCCTGCACGAAGGCATCGTAGCTGTCCTTCTGGATCTCGACGAGGTTGGGGATGTCGATGACTTCATCGATCTTCCCGAACTTGCGCCGTTCCGTCTTCCCGTACTTTTGGATGGGTAAGTTCATCTCGGCAATCTACTCCTTTTTTTCGTGTTATTTCTTACGATCTACCGAGTATATCTTTTCATCGATAAAAATCGAAATTTCCCGTAAAATGCCCGCTCCCCTCTTTACAACCGCGCCTGTTTGCGGTATAATATTATAGAAAGGCTGCGCGGAAAATGCGGCTGGAAATTGTGCGAAAAGGCGCAAAACCGCATTTTATGCATAATGATACAGTATGTTATTATAGCCTGCGCGCGAAAAGATGTCAAACGCTTTTGGCAGGAAAATTTTATTTTTTCGGGAATTCGGGCAAAAAAGATGAGGATCGACAAATTCTTAAAGGTATCGCGCATCTTAAAGCGCCGCACCGTGGCGCAGGAAGCGGCGGCTGCGGGCAAGATTTTTTTGAACGGGCGGGAAGCAAAACCCGCTTCCCGCGTGAAGGCGGGCGACGTGGTGGAGCTCGCCTTCTCTTCGGGCGTGCTCCGCTTCCGCATCCTGGACGTGAAAGAGACGGTGAAAAAAGAGGACGCGGCATCCCTTTACGAGGTGCTGCCGTGATCGCCGCCGTTCTGTGCGCCGCGGGCAAGGGCACGCGCGCGGGATTCGGCGGGAACAAGGTGCTCGCCCTCTACAACGGGTTGCCCGTTCTTTGTTACAGCCTGTCGGTATTCAGCCCGCTCGCGGACGAGGTGCTCGTCGCCTGCGCCCCCGAAGACGAGGAGCGCATCGCGCAGCTGCTCATCCCCTTCCCGAACGCCCGCACCGTCCCCGGCGGCGCCACGCGCGGCGAAAGCGTCCGCAATGCTCTGTACGAAACAAAGGCGGACATGGTGCTGGTGCATGACGCGGCGCGTCCCTTCGTCACGCCCGAAACGGTGCGCGCGTGCATCGCCTGCCTGATGCGCTACGGCAGCGCCGTGTGCTCCCTTCCCCTCTCCGATACGGTGGCGCACACGCTGGACGGGAACATTCTCGACGTTCCCCCGCGCGAACGGTACTGCACCGTGCAGACGCCGCAGGGCTTTTTGCGGGACAAGCTGCTGCACGCCTACGAGCGTGCGCGCGAAGAGGGCCGCACGTTCACGGACGAGAGCGGCGTCTATGCCGCCTACTGCGAGCCGCCCCGCCTGTTCACGGGAGAGCGGCAGAACAAAAAACTCACCTATCCCGAAGACTTTACCCCCGCCGAGCGCGTGGGATTCGGCACGGACACCCACGCCTTCTGCGAAGGCGATCATATCGTTCTGTGCGGGAAAAAGATCCCCTGCGCCCGCGGGCTCCGGGCGCATTCGGACGGCGACGCCGCCGTGCACGCGCTGATGGACGCGATGCTGTCCGCCGCGGGGCTGCGCGACATCGGGCACTATTTCCCCGACACCGACGCGCGCTTTGCGGGCGCCGACAGCATGCGGCTCCTGCAAGAGACCGTTGCCATGATCCAAGAACAGGGGCTGTACGTCGGGAACGCGACCGTCTCCATCGTGGCGGAACGTCCCCGTCTTGCGCCCTACATCGAGGAGATGCGTCAAAACCTTGCCGACTGCCTGCACATCCCCGCGCAGTGCGTCGGCGTTGCCGCAGGCACCAACGAGGGGCTCGGCTACGTCGGCGAAGGCAAGGGGATCACCTGCTTTGCGACCGTCTTGCTGAAAAAAGCATGATCCCCTTTGCCGAGCCGACGTATTGACAGGGCTCCCGTCTCGTTTTCCATAAGAAAACGAGACGGGAAGAGGAGGCGCAAGCCAAGCAACCCGTGCCGCAAGACTTGCTGCGGCACGTCGGGCGAGCTTTGCGCCGACGAGGCGAAGGCAAAGGGATCACCTGCTTTGCGACCGTCTTGCTGAAAAAAACATGATCCCCTTTGCCGAGCCGACGTATTGACAGGGCTCCCGTCTCGTTTTCCATAAGAAAACGAGACGGGAAGAGGAGGCGCAAGCCAAGCAACCCGTGCCGCAAGACTTGCTGCGGCACGTCGGGCGAGCTTTGCGCCGACGAGGCGAAGGCAAGGGGATCACCTGCTTTGCGACCGTCTTGCTGAAAAAAGCATGATCCCCTTTGCCGAGCCGACATTCCGAGTGCAGCGGCGCAAGTTGTCGTTTTTCAATCGACATTTTAAGTGCAGCGGCGCAAGCTGTCGCTTTCAAACCGTCATTCCGAGCGCAGCGGCGCAAGCCGCGGAGCGTGAGAACCCCATCGGGGACAAAACGCTCCCCGCGTTATATTGTCCGCGGTCAGGCTGCCCCGAAAAATTCAACCGTCAAGGAAGTTCTATGCCCAAAGCAACCACACAATTTGTATGCGCGGAATGCGGATACGCTTCCCCCAAGTGGCTGGGAAAGTGCCCCGCCTGCGGAAAATTCAACACGCTTGCCGAAGAACCCATCGCGCCCGCCGCACCCGCCAAAAAACAGGGCATGCGCACGGGAACGCGCGCCCTTCCCCTCTCGCAGGTGCAGTTCGAACGCTATGAACGCATCTCCTCCGGCATTCCGGAGCTGGACGTCGTGCTGGGCGGCGGCATCGTGCGCGGCGCGCTCATCCTTGTGGGCGGCGACCCCGGCGTGGGAAAATCCACCCTGCTGACGCAGGTCGCGGCAAATCTTGCAAAAGAGCACAAAGTGCTCTATCTCTCCGCCGAAGAGAGCTGTTCACAGGTAAAACTGCGCTGTGAACGGCTGCACATCGACGTTCCCTCCCTCATGCTGCTCAACGAGACCAACCTCGAAAATGCCGAGGAAGCCATCCTCGATGCGGAATACGTCATTGTGGACTCCGTTCAAGCGATCTACACGGACAGCCTCACTTCGGCGGCGGGCAGCGTGGGACAGGTGCGCGAATGCGCCGCAAGGCTCATGCGCATCGCAAAATCGCGCGGCATCACCTTCTTCATCGTGGGGCATGTGACCAAGGAGGGCACGCTGGCGGGACCCAAAGTCCTCGAACACATCATGGACGCCGTCTTGTACTTTGAAGGCGAACGCACAGAGAACTTCAAAATTCTGCGCGCCGTCAAGAACAGGTTCGGTTCCGTGCAGGAAGTGGGCGTGTTCGAAATGACGGGGGAGGGCATCTTCGGGCTGACGGACTACGCCTCCTTGTTCCTTTCGGACAGCCGCGGCGAGGCGGCAGGCGCCGCCGTCACGCCGAGCGAGACGGGCAACCGCTGCATGATGGTGGAAGTGCAGACGCTCATGTGCAAGACGGCTTACGGCTTGCCGCGCCGCATGTCGCTGGGCATCGACTTCAACCGCCTTGTGGTGCTCATCGCCGTCCTTGAAAAACGGTGCGGGCTGCCCCTCGGCACGCAGGACATCTATCTCAACGCGATGGGCGGCATCCGCCTGACGGAGCCGAGCGCCGACCTTGCCGTGTGCGCCGCCCTTGCGAGCGCGGAAAAGATGACTCCCGTGGACAAATACACGGCAGTGTTCGGCGAAGTGGGCTTGACGGGCGAAGTGCGCGCCGTGAACTTTGCGGATAAGCGCGTGAACGAATGCCTGAAAATGGGCTTCAAGCGCGTCATCCTGCCCGAAAAGAACATGAAGGCATGCGAAAAATTCAAAGATCGGCTGGAGCTCGTGCCCGTGCGGTATGTCTCGCAGATGATCAAGGCGCTCTTCCACGGCTGACACGCAAACGGCATCCCGCCACGGGATGCCGTTTGAACTTCTGTAAAAAATGCCGCCTAAGGCATGAAACGCGCGCCGCCTGACAGGACGGCGCGCGTGCGTTTATTCCCGATCCATTCCGCACGGATGCGTCCCGCGCGCGGGCGGCGTGCCGTTTTTCACCGCGGCATAATAGCGATACCCGCCCGTGAAGTTATAGCAGTCCGCCCCGTTCTGCGCAAGAATGCGGCAGGCAAGATAGCTCCGCAATCCGCTCTGACACATCACATACACGGCTTTTCCGCGCGGCACCTCACCGAGCCGCCCGCGCAGGTCGTCCACGGGCATGTTGACAAACCCCGGCGCATGACCGCGCGCATACTCCGCAGGCGTGCGCACGTCGAGCAGTGTGACGCTCCCGTCCCGCGGCAGCGCCTCCTCCTCGGCATAGCCGAACTGCTTCACCTTGCCCGTGACGACGTTCTCCGCCATGAAACCCGCCATGTTGACAGGATCCTTTGCCGAAGAATAGGGCGGCGCATAGGCGAGGTCCAGCTCTTTGAGCTGGACGGCAGTCATGCCTGCGCGCATGGCAGTGGCAAGAACGTCGATGCGCTTGTCCGTCCCCTCGCCACCGACG
The DNA here is from genome assembly GCA_944343275.1 of uncultured Clostridia bacterium. Lineage (GTDB taxonomy): Bacteria > Bacillota > Clostridia > Christensenellales > Borkfalkiaceae > Gallimonas. The sequence goes on from CALVMH010000017.1 coordinate 17,413, forward strand.
ATCTGCGCGCCCAGAAGGCGGCAGGTCGTTTTTTCAAAGAGCACCTTCATCGTCATGATCTGCGCGCCCGGATAGTACGTCGCATGGCTTGCGGGGGAGAGGATGACCTTGTCGTACTCCAACCCCGCGGCGCGCGCGGCGCGTTCGTTGATGCCCGTCGCCGCAGCGGTCAGCGAGAACACGCGCAGGACCATGGTCCCCTGTGCGCCGGAATAGACGCTGTCCGCCCCGCAGATGTTGTCCGCGGCGATGCGCCCCTGCTTGTTTGCGGGACCCGCAAGGGAAACGAGCGCCCTTTCGTCCGTGACGAACTGCCGCACTTCGACGGCGTCCCCCACCGCATAGATATCGGGGTCGGATGTGCGCATGTGTTCATCCACGGCAATGCTGCCTTTGACGCCGAGCGCTAGCCCCGCGTCCTTGGCGAGCCGCGTGTCGGGCGTGACGCCCGCGGCGACGACGAGCAGATCCGCCGCATATTCCCCCCTGTCCGTGCGGACGGTGAGCGTTTTCCCCGCTTCGACGGCGGTGCAGCTCTCCGAAAGGCGCAGATCGACGCCCTGCCGCACGAGTTCCGCATGCAGAAAGGCAGCCATGTCCGCGTCCAGCGGGGGCATGACCTGCGCTTCCAGCTGGATCAGCGTGACGTGCACGCCGCGGCGGACCAGGTTTTCCGCCGTCTCCAACCCGATGAATCCGCCGCCCACGACGACGGCGCGCCGCGGGGCAGCCGCTTTGAGAAAGGCGTGGATGGCGAGGGTGTCCTCCACCGTCCGCAGCGTGAACACGCGCGCGTCCGCAGTGCGCATGGCGGGCGGAACGACAGCCGTTGCACCCGGAGAGAGCAGCAGTTTGTCATACGGCTCCGAATACGTCGTGCCCTTTTCGAGATCGCGGACGGTGACGCACTTGTGCGCCCTGTCGATGGCAACCGCCTCATGACAAACGCGTGCATCCACGCGGTAACGGCGGAAGAAGGAAGCGGGCGTCTGTAAGGTGAGCGCGTCCTCTCCGACGATCTCCCCGCCCACAAAATAGGGCAGCCCGCAGTTGGCGTAAGAAATGTATCCGCTGCGTTCGAGCATGACGATGTGCGCCGTTTCGTCGAGGCGGCGGATGCGCGCCGCAGCCGTGGCGCCGCCCGCGACGCCGCCGATGATGACAACTTTCATAAGAACTCCTCCGTTGATCGCGTCCCTGCACGCGGAACGCCGTTCATTTTTTCAGAAACAGGGCAAGTTCGTCCGCCAGCGCCCGAACGGCAGGGCGGTTCAGGGAATAGATGAGCGTCTGTGCCCGCCGCTCGACGACGACAAGCCCGCTCTCTTTGAGAACGGACAGATGATGGGAGACGGTCGCCGCCGAACGGCAGAACTGATCGGCAAGTTCCCCCGCCGTATGCGGCCGAGACTGCAACAGCCGCAGGATCTCCCGCCGCGTTTCATCCGCCAGCGCCGTCCAGCCGTCCGGCGCGCGCTCTTTCCGTGTCTGCTCCCGCATAAAAAATATCCTTATTTAGAAATTCCTCTAAATAAGGATACCACGTTCCGGGTACTTTGTCAAGCGTCCGTTTGCGGAAAACCCGACGGGCGCTCAGTCGTCGTCCTCGTCGTCCCCGCACTCCCCTTCGAGCGTCTCTTCATAGAGTTCTTCGACGGCTTCGAGAAATTCGTCGTACAATTCTTCGAAGATGTACGCATCGCCGCCGTGTTCCGTCTCCCGCCGCAGCTCTTCAAATTCTTCGAGCAGGTCCTCCGCCTCCTCGTCGCCGTCTTCAAAGAGGACGTCTTCGCCGAGATAGAGATATTTCTTGTTAAAGTCCGCTTTGGACATGCCCCCCGCCGAGACCGCCGACAAGTCCGCCTCATACGTTGCAAGCAGCGCGCGGACGCGATCCGCAAATCCCTCCCGCAGGTGCGCCAGCTCCCGCTCGAGATAGTCCTCGAAATCCCCCATCGCCTGTTCGTCGTAGGCGGCAACGAGCGCATCGAGGTCCGCCTGCGAAAGGCTCCCGACCGTATAGGCGCCGCCGAGCTCCTCTTGCAGCCGCGCCTTGACGCGCCGTTCCAGCTCCTCGGCGTCCGCGCCCGTGGCGTAAACTTCCACCCCCTGCGCCGTGATGAGATGCTTCTGCTCGGACAGGCGCGCAAAGCGCACGCCCGCCTCCTCGGGCGAAAGCCCCGTCAGGTCTTCGCCTGCGAGCAGAACGGCGGCGACCGCCCCGCTCTGCGCAGGCTGCGCCGCGTGCGCCTGCATCACGCGGTTGTACACGTCGGGCGCATGCTGCTCCGCCTCCCGCCGCAATTCACGTTCCAGCTCTCCGCGTTCCACTCTGCCACCTCCGCCCGTCCGCTCCTCGGACAGGGCTGCCTTCATCTTTGAAACGGCGCGCGAATAATGCCATGTGACCGTGGGAAGCGGCATGGAGAGCATGGCTGCGATCTCCCGCCGCTTGTACCCCTCCGTCGCCGCAAGCATGAGAACGGAAAACTCCTCCCGTTTCAAAATGCGCCGCGCAAGGTCGATGAGCAATCCGTATTCGTCCGCGCCGCAGGTGCCGAAGGGGAGCGGGTCTGCCCGTTCGTCCACCGAAATTTCGCGCGAACGCCTGCGCCATACGTCGAGCGCCTCGTTCCTGGCGATGCGCGCGATCCATGCCGCGGCGTTCGTTCCCCGCCGATAGCGGGCGGCATTGCCGAGCACCTTTAAGTAGACCGTCTGCATGACGTCCTCGGCGAGCATGCGTTCGCGCACGACGGAGAGTGCGATATAATAAACGCTCTTGCGCGTTCGTTCATAAACTTCGCCGAAGGCTGTCTGATCTCCCGCTGCCAGCCTTGCCAGCGCTTCATCGAGCGTCACGGTAGTTCCTCCCGTCCGGATTCAGGATGAGTATATCACGAAATTCCCCGCCCGTCAAGACCCTGCCGGATGCGCCGCGCCGACGGCGCGGCGCATCCCGCTCAATCGTCAGAATCGTCCGGATCCAGCCTGCTGCCGTCGGCAAAGGTGTAGCGGTATGTCCCGTCCTGCGCCTTGGTGACGACGAACCTGCCGCTGCCCTGCGGCGCACGGTACTTCACGCCGATGGCAACGGCGCCGTCCGCACGCTCTGCGCGCTCCACTTCGAAGACCGTCTTTTCGCCGTCTTTCAGGATGGCAAGTTCATACTCCGTCTCCCGCGCGCCGTGTTCGCTCTCCTCCTCGAAGGAGACGCGCGTCTCCTCGGCGAGCCGTCCGCCGTCATAGACGCGGTAGACATATTCGCGCTCGCTCTCCCGTTCGCCCGCCTCCTGCTCGTTCTCCTCTTCGATGTCCATGCGGACATAGTTGCCGCGGTCGGCGGGATCGGACGCCATGATCCAAAGTTCCTCGCTCGTCTCCTCCTCGCCGTCCTCCCGCTCCGTCTCCGACATGCGGTAGCCCGACATCTCATACAGCGTGCCGTTCATTTCCAGAACGCCCGTCAGCGTATAGGCGACGCGCTGCTCGTACTCGCCCTCGTCCTGTTCTTCCTGCATGCCCGCTTCCGTTTCCGTATAATACATCGTATGCGAAAGCGCGCCGCCGAACGGGTCCTTCCCCGTGACTGTGAGTTTGTACTTGAACGCATACGCGGGATCGGTGTTTTCCGTCACGTCCGCGCGGAACGCTCCTTCGTCGAGAAACCCTTCGAGCAGATCGAAATACTCGTTGAACGTGCGCACCTCGTCGCGCAGCTGCTCCGCCTCGGCGGGTTGCTGTGCCGTCTGCCCGTCCTCCGTCTGTTCCGTCCCCGCATCCCGATAGGACACGCCTGCCGCGAGAGAAGCGTTCGCCGCAAGCAGCCCCGCCGTCGTCACCGCGCCGAGCGCATAGGCGCTCTTTGCGCCCGCCTCCGCCTGCGTGCCCGCGCCGCCGCCAAAGCCGCCCCCCGTCAGGGATGCGCCGTCTTCGCCGCACCCCGCAAACGCAAAGAGAGCCGTGCCTGCCAATACTGCCGCCATCGCCGTCCATACTTTTTTCATACTGCATTCCTCCTTGTTTCCGGCTGCCCCGACGGGCGCCTTTCACTCATACAACGCACAAACCGTCCCGTTTGTTGGAAAGATCGCAAAATTTCCGAAAAAAATTTTATGCAGCAAAAAAGCGCCCTGCGGGGCGCTTTTATCTGTGCGCATTCAGAGGCAGATGTCCTCATCCTCGGTGCGGCAGATACAATAACTCGGAATGTGCATGCGCTCGAAGTCGAGCGGCGCGATCTCGCTGAACAGTCCGCTCGCAAGTTCTTCGCGCACGATCCCGCGCGGCAGGAAGGCGTAGCCCAGCCCTGCGGCGAGAAACTCCTTGACCTTGTTGGAATTGTCCACCTCGAAGGGAAAGACGTGCCCCGCGGGAAAGAGCTCCCGCAGGTACGACCCGATCGCCTGCAAAGAAAAATTGCACATGGCGCAGGGAACGTCCTTCAACTGCTCCTGCCCGATCCCCTCCGGAAAGGCGTTCTTGTCCGAACGGGCGAGAAAGACGAGCTCGTCCTGAAAGAAGGGCTTGCAGACATACCCCGCGCGGCGCACGTCCTGATAGACGTAGACGACGTCCAAAAGCCCGTCCCAGAGCATTTCCAAAAGCCCCGCCGTGTGCCCGATGGTCACGCGGTACAGCCTGCCGCCCGCGATGCCCTCGAAGATGCGGGAGCGCAGCGCGCCCTCATACACGGCGTTGGTCGCGCCGACGCGCACCTGCCGCTTGCCGCCCTTGACGGCGGAGATGCACGCCTCCTCCATTTCGACGATGCGGCGCGCATATTCATGGAAGGTCTTGCCCTCCTCCGTGAGCGCCACGTTGCGCGTATCCCGCCGCAGCAGGCGCACGTCCGTTTCCCGTTCCAGCTCCGCGATGCGGTTGGTGACGGTGGACTGCGCGATGAAGAGCTGTTCCGCAACGCGCGTGAAATTTTTCAGTTTGACGAGCAGCAAAAAGGTGCGAAGATTGTCCGTGTTCACAATTCGAATTCCCGATAACTTTGATGTAATTATTCGTTTTTCAAATGATTGACGGCAGTATACCATATATGCTATACTTTGTCAAGCAATGCAGGCAACTATTTTATCCTGTCAGAGACGGACCCGATCGAAATGACGTTCGTACCGTTCTCTTACAGCGATCGATGGGAGAAAACATCATGGGTATGACGATGACACAGAAGATCCTTGCGGCGCACGCGGGGCTGGACACCGTTACGGCGGGACAGCTCATCGAAGCGACGCTCGATCTCGCCCTCGCCAACGACATCACCGCCCCCGTCGCCATCAAGGAGATGGAAAAGGCGGGCGGGCACGTTCTTTACAAAGACAAAGTGGCGCTGGTCATGGACCACTTCACGCCGAACAAGGACATCAAGGCGGCTTGCCAGGTGAAGTGCACGCGCGCCTTTGCGCTGCGCGAGGGCGTCGAACACTACTTCGACGTCGGGGAAATGGGGATCGAACACGCCCTCCTGCCCGAACAAGGGCTTGTCGGCGCGGGGGACTGCGTGATCGGCGCAGACAGCCACACCTGCACCTACGGGGCGCTGGGCGCCTTTTCGACGGGCGTCGGCTCCACCGACCTCGCCGCCGCCATGATGACGGGAAAAGCGTGGTTCAAAGTCCCCGCCGCGCTGCGCTTCGTGCTCCGCGGAAAGCTCCCGCCCTATGTGACGGGCAAAGACCTCATCCTGCACATCATCGGCATGATCGGCGTGGACGGCGCCCTCTACAAGAGCATGGAATTTACGGGCGAGGGCGTTGCCGCCCTCTCGATGGACGACCGCTTTACGGTGTGCAACATGGCGATCGAGGCGGGCGCCAAGAACGGCATCTTCCCCGTGGACGACGTGACGCGCGCCTATCTTGCAGGCAGGTTCCGCCGCCCCGTATGCGCGTTCGAAGCGGACGAGGACGCCGTCTATGAGGCGACGTATGAGATCGACCTGTCCGCACTGCTGCCGACGGTCGCCTTCCCCCATCTGCCCGAAAACACCAAGACGGCGTGGGACCCCGTTCCGATCGACCAGGCCGTCATCGGCTCCTGCACCAACGGGCGCATCTCGGATATGCGGCAGGCGGCGGAAGTCCTCAAAGGCCGCAAGGTCGCAAAGAACGTGCGCTGCATCGTCATCCCCGCCACGCAGGAAGTGTATTTGCAGGCGATGAAAGAGGGACTTTTGGAGATCTTCGTCAAGGCGGGCGCCGCCGTCTCCACGCCCACCTGCGGACCCTGCCTCGGCGGGCACATGGGCATCCTCGCCGACCATGAGCGCTGCGTCTCCACCACCAACCGCAACTTTGTGGGGCGCATGGGTCACACGACGAGTGAAATTTACCTCGCTTCCCCCTACACGGCGGCGGCGAGCGCCGTCCTCGGACGGCTGGCGACGGCGCAGGAGGTGCTGAAATGACCGTTCGCGGAAACGTACACAAATATGCCAGCAACGTCGATACCGACGTCATCATCCCCGCAAGGTACTTGAACACCGCCTCGGCGGAAGAACTTGCGGCACACTGCATGGAAGACATCGACGCGGACTTCGTCCGCAAGGTGAAAAAGGGCGACGTCATCGTGGCGGAGGACAACTTCGGCTGCGGCTCCTCGCGCGAACATGCCCCCATCGCCATCAAGGCGAGCGGCGTCTCGTTGGTCATCGCCAACACCTTCGCACGCATCTTCTACCGCAACGCCATCAACATCGGGCTGCCCATTCTGGAATGCCCGGAGGCGGTCAAGGGCATCCGCGCGGGCGACGTCGTCAGCTGCGATCTCGCGGAGGGCGTCATCCGAAACGAAACGACGGGCAAGACGTTCCGGGCACAACCCTTCCCCCCGTTCATTCAAAAGATCATCGACGCGGGCGGGCTGCTCAACAGCCTCCGCCAAAAGGAGACGCGATGAACAAGCATATCGCCGTTCTTGCGGGCGACGGCATCGGACCGGAGATCACCGAAGGCGCCGTGCTCGTCCTCAAAAAAGTCGCCGCGGCATTCGGGCACACATTTTCCTTTGAACCGCTGCTCATGGGCGGATGCGCCATCGACGCGTGCGGCGAGCCGCTGCCCGCACACACCGTGGAGCGCTGCCTCGCCTCCGACGCCGTTTTGCTGGGTGCGGTGGGCGGTCCCAAATGGGATACGCTGCCCGGCGACAGGCGCCCCGAAAAGGGACTTTTGGGCATCCGCAAGGCAATGGGGCTGTATTCCAACATCCGCCCCGCAAGATTGTGGAAAGCGCTCGCAGATGCCTCCCCCTTAAAAAGCGCCCTCGTGGAAAACGGCGTGGAGATCATCGTCGTCCGCGAACTGACGGGCGGCATCTACTTCGGCAAGCGCGGCAGCTATTCCGACGAAACGATGGGCGAAACGGCATGGGACACCGAGCAGTACTCCGTCAGGGAGATCGAGCGCATCACGCGCATCGCCTGCGAACTTGCAAGAAAGCGTTCGGGGCGCGTCATCTCCGTCGACAAGGCGAACGTGCTGGAGACTTCCCGCCTGTGGCGCAGGACCGTTCATGCGTATGCCGAAGCGCACTTCCCCGACGTCACCGTCACCGATATGCTGGTGGACAACGCCGCCATGCAGATCGTCAAAAACCCCGCGCAGTTCGACGTGCTGCTGACGAGCAACATGTTCGGCGACATCCTCTCCGACGAAGCGGCGCAGGTGACGGGCTCCATCGGCATGCTTGCCTCCTCCTCGCTGGGCGACACGACCTGCGGGCTGTATGAACCCATCCACGGTTCCGCACCCGACATCGCGGGGACGGACGCGGCAAACCCCATCGCCACCATCCTTGCCGCCGCCATGATGCTGCGCGACTCCTTCGGCATGACCAAGGAATGCGCCGCCGTCGAACGCGCCGTGGAGGCGGTGCTCGCCGAGGGCTGGCGCACTGCGGACATCATGAGCGCGGGCATGAAACAAATCGGCTGCCGCGAGATGGCGCGCCGCATCGCGGAACACGTCTCATAGAACCGACTGTTCTGCAAACAGACAAAATATCCACGGGCGGGAAACATCTCCCGCCCGTTTTATTGACTTTCCGCGCGCCGTGCGGTATACTGTAAACGCTATGAGCATTTCGGAAAACGTAAAACGGTATCTGGACAGGATCGCGGAAGGCAACTGCTTCGGCGAACCCGTCACCCTTGTGGCGGCGACCAAGACGCGCACGCCGCAGGAGATCAACGAGGCGATCGCGGCGGGCATCACCGACATCGGCGAAAACAAAGTGCAGGAATTCCGCGACAAATTCGACCTTGTAAGAGGCGGCAGGCGGCACTTCATCGGGCACTTGCAGACCAACAAAATAAAGTACCTCATCGGCAAGACCGACCTCATCCAATCGCTCGACAGGGAGGAACTTTTAACGGAACTTGCCGCACGTTCGGTGCGCGCCGGCGTCACGACGGACGTGCTCATCGAAGTGAATATCGGCAGCGAGCTCTCCAAGAGCGGCTATCCCCTCCGGGAGGCGTTCGCCGCCTACGAACGCGCGCAGAGCACCGCGGGGCTTCGGGTGCGCGGCTTTATGGCGATGCTCCCCCTCTCCGAAGACGCCGCCCTTTTAGGCGGGCTTGCGGACGACATGCGCGCTCTGTTCGAACGCGCCGTGGCACAGGACGAAAATATCCGCTATCTGTCCATGGGCATGAGCGGCGATTGGGAGCTTTGCCTCGGACATGGTGCCAACATGATCCGTCTCGGCACCGCGCTGTTCGGTGAGCGGACGTATTCCTGACCTTGCCGCGCTCCGCAGCGGGGCGGCATATCCCGTAAAAAATCACACAACCTAAGAAAAACATGCCTTCCTCCATCACGCATGCGCTCATTGCCGAAGAAGCGGCAAAGCGCCTTCCCGAACAATTGCAGATCGTCCGCGCCGCGCCGGAAGCATACTTTCTGGGCGCGCAGGGACCGGACGTCTTTTTCTTTGCAAAAAGGGCGAACCGGGCGGAGGGAAACCTCGGAAAATACCTGCACCGCAACGCCGTCTACGACCTCTTTTCCGCCTTTGCGGACATCCTCAAAGAGGGCGCGGAAAAAAGCGGCGTGCTGCTTGCCTACTGCCTCGGATACGTCACCCACTACTGCGCGGATGTCGCCTTTCACCCCTTTGTGTACCGCTATCTCGAACAGAACGCCCTCCACAAGCGCGAACATCAGCGCATGGAGAACGATTGGGACGTCTGGTTTGCGCGCAAGCTGCGGGGCACTGAGGCGGAACACTATCCCTTTCCCGACCTTTCCGCCATTGACGAGACCGCCCTGCTCGGACTGTGGCGGCAGGCGACGCTCCGCCTCGGCAGAACGCCCATGGACGCAAAGACGCTGCGCGGCGGTATCCGTAATTTTGCGCGCTATCTTGCGTTCTTCCACAAACAATGTTATGCCGCCAACAGGCATTGGACACGTTTCGACAAGCTGTTCCGCATCCACGTCCTGTCCTGCCTCTATCCCGCCGCCACACCCGAACAGGACATTTTGTCGGGGGAAGCCTTTCTGCGGGCGGCGAATGCGGACAGTTCCCTCCCGCCCGTTCGCTCTGCGGACGATTTGTTTGAACGCGCCGTTTCGGAGAGCGCCTACAAGATGCTGCTCTTTGCCGATGCTTGCGGCGGCGGAACGCTCCCGCGCGAACAATTCGACCGCCACCTGCTGACGGGCAGCCATCTTCAGGAATGAAAGACCACCGGCGATTGATATGCCGGTGGTCTTTCCGATTCCTTCGCCTGCGGCTTGTGCCGCTCCACTCAGAATGACATGGGGACGGCTTCCGCCGCCGCTCCCGAAATGACGTTGGGAACCCTTATAGAAACCCCTCTACGAACTGTTCGGCGTCGAACAATTCCAGATCGTCCATCTTCTCTCCCACGCCCGCAAAGACGACGGGGAGCCCGAGTTCCCCGCACAGCGAGAACACGAATCCCCCCTTTGCCGTGCCGTCCAGCTTGGTGAGGACGATGCCGTCGAGGTCCACTGCCTCGTTGAAGATGCGCGCCTGATTGACTGCGTTCTGCCCCGTCGTGGCGTCCAGAACGAGGAGTTTGAGGAACTGCGCCTCCCGCCATTCCCGCCCGACGACGCGGTCCATCTTCTGCAATTCCTTCATGAGATTTTCCTTGACGTGCAGGCGCCCCGCCGTGTCGATGAGCACGACGTCCGTCCCGCGCGCCTTGGCGGAGGAAACAGCGTCGAAGATGACGGCGGAGGGATCGCTCCCGTCCTCATGCTTGACGATGCGCACCTTTGCCCTGTTCGCCCAGACTTCGAGCTGGTCGATGGCGGCGGCGCGGAAGGTGTCCGCCGCGGCGATGGTCACGCTCCTGCCCTGCCGCACGAACCAATTGGCGACTTTGCCGATGGTGGTCGTCTTGCCGACGCCGTTGACCCCCACGAACATCAAAACGCACGGATAGGAGAGCGCGGGAACGGGCGCCTCGTTCAAGGTGTCCTCCAAAATATCTTTCAAAAGGTCTGTGACGAATTCCCTGTCACGGACCTTTTGCCCGATCGCCTCTTCGCGCACCTGTTCCACGACATCCTCGGCGGTGCGCACGGAGACGTCGGCGGAAATGAGGATCTCCTCCAACTCGTCGTAGAACGCCTCGCCGATCTTGTCCTTCAAGAAGAGCTGACGCATTTTGAGAGCGACGCTGTCCTTGGTCTTTTTCAAAGCGTCTCTGATTTTTCCGAAAAGACCCATAAATACCTCTAAATTCACACTTTTTCTTTCAAACTGATGAAAGAAAAAGTCGTGATTTCAAGAGACAACCCATTGCACGTTGTCGTCCCTTTGGACGAGAAAATTCGTGAACCCTTTTACGCCATTACCGTATCTCCGCCCAGCCGTTCTTCGACCTCGGAGAGCTTGACGGAGACGACCTTGGAGACGCCCTTCTCCTCCATCGTGACGCCGAAGAGGGTATCCGCCTGGTTCATCGTCGGTTTGCGGTGGGTGATGACGATGAACTGCGTCTCCTTGGAGAACTTTTTGAGGTACTTTGCAAAGCGGTCGACGTTCGCCTCGTCCAGCGCCGCCTCGATCTCGTCGAGGATACAAAAGGGCATGGGACGGGACTTTAAGATGGCGAACAGGATGGCGATCGCCGTGAATGCGCGTTCGCCGCCCGAAAGCAGGGAGATTTTCGAGAGCTTCTTGCCGGGAGGCGAGACGATGATCTCGATGCCCGCGTTCAGAGGATCGTCGCAGTCGGTATAGTCGAGCTGCATCTCCGCTTTGCCGCCGCCGAAGAGTTCGCGGAAAATGTGCGTGAAATTCTCGTTGATCTCGTTGAACCCGTCGTCGAACTTCTTCTGCATCTCCGCTTTGAGTTCGTCGAGCACGCCCGTCAGGTCGGCGATCCCCTTGTCGAGATCGTCCTTTTGCGTCTGCATCTCCGTGTAGCGGGCGAGCAGGTTGTCGTAATCCTCCTCGGCGTTCTGGTTGATGGCGCCGAGCGCGCCGATCTGCCGTTTGAGGCTGTTGATGCGCGTGGACGCCTGCGCGATGTCGAACGCCTCGTCCCGCAGCTCCTGCGCCGATTCATAGGTGAGACCATAGGCTTCGTCGATGCGCTGCTTCATGTTTTCCAGCCCCGCTTCCGCCTTGGAAATTTCCAGCTCGCATTCGTGCTTGACTTCGGAGAGCGCCATCTGGCGGGTGAGCAGCCCGCGCTTTTCCTCGGCGAGTTTGTTCTGCTGCTCCGTGACGGCGCGCTTTTGCTGCTCGACGCCCGCAAGGCGTTCGCGCAGTTTTTTGACCGTCGCCTGTTCCTCATCCGTGAGGGAGACGCGCTCCTCATCCCGTTTGAGCTGCTCGATGAGCAGCTGCGTCTTGGAGATATTCCCGCGCGTTTCATCCACCTTTTTGAGCAGCGCCGCCTTCTCCTCGCGCAGGCGCTGCATCCCCGCCTCGTCCGCTTCGCGCGCGGAAGCAATGGAAGCCTCCTCCACGCGCAGGGCGTTGAGCTTGGACAGCACGCCGTCGCGCGTCTCTTTGAGCTTGTCCCCTTCCGCCTGACGCGCCGCGGACTCCGCCGCCGCCTCCGAACGCGCCTTGTTCAGAAGTTCCTCGTTCTCGGCAGTGGAAAGCACCTCGCTCTTCAGATCGTCCGCCGTGCGGTTGAGTTTTTCCAACAGGGAATCGTATTCCGCAATATCCTTTGCCGCGTCCGCAAGCAGCCCTTCGAGGGTGACGGCGCGCTGGGAGAGCGCGGCGAAAGACGCCGTCTCCTCCTGAACCTTTTTGCGGAATTCTTCATACGCCGCCTGCGCCGCTTGGAGTTCGTCCTCGCAGTCCGCAAGCGCCTTTTTGAGCTTTTCGAGGGTCGCCTTCTTGCGGGCGATGCCCTCCTCGCACTCCTTGATGTGCCGCTCGCCCGCAAGCAGGTTGCCGCTCTCCTTGCGGCGGGAGCCGCCCGTCATGGCGCCCGACGAGGCGATGGTGTCGCCGTCCAACGTGACGATCTTAAAGGCACGCGGGAATTTGCGCGCAATGCGCGTGGCGTTCCCGATGGTGTCGCAGATCAGCGTGTTGTCGAGGAGGTATCCGACGATATTGGAATACGCCGTGTCGTAATGAACGAGCTCGCCCGCAAGCCCCATGGCGCCCTCCTCCTGCAAGGCGGCGCGGATCTCGCGGCTGTTGCCGCGCGGACGCATGGCGTCCACGGGCAGGAAGGTGACGATGCCCCCTCCCGTGCGTTTCAGATATTCGATGAGCCAGCGCGCGTCCTCCTGCGTCGCCGTGACGAGGTTCTGCATCGCGCCGCCGATCGCCGTTTCGACGGCGACCTCATACTGCTTGTCCGTGCGCACGATGTCTGCGATCGCCCCGCGGATGCGTCTGCCGATCTCAGGGTCTTTCTGCGCCGTGAGCTGCAGACGGCGGACGGAATCGCGGTAACCGTCAAACCTGTTTTTGAGGTTGACGTACATTTCGAGGTTGTTGGTGAGGTTGAGGATGGACGTGTTGCAGTCCACCACGTCCTCGGACAGTTTCTGACGGGAACGCGCAAGTGCGGAGATCTCTTCCTGCAATGCCTGTTCCCTCTGCGGCTTTTCATCGAGAAACTTTTCGCATGTCTGCCGTTCCCTGCCGCACTCCGCCATCTGGCGTTCGTATTCCGTCTTGCGGGCGGACGCCTTTTCACGCGCAGCCATGACCTCGCCGATGCGTTCGCCGACGGCATCCCTGCGGGCGGAGAGACTGCCCGCGTTGGCGCGCACGTCCGCAAGCGATTCGATGGAGGAGAGCTCGCTGGCGCGCGTCTCGTCCGAAAGCTGCTCGAAGGCGGCGACCCGCGCCGAAAGCTCCGCAAGCTGCTTTTCGAGCGCCGCGCACTCCTTGCCGATGTGCCCCGAACGGGCGGCGCTCTCCTGCGCGCGCTTCTCCGCCGACTTGGTGAGCGCATCGATCTCCGCCGTGCGGCGCAGGGAATATTCCACGTCGTCGGACGCCGCGCGCAGTTGGCTCTGATAGGAACGGATGCGCTCCCCGAGCACCTTTGCCTCGCCCGTCTTGTGTTCCATGCCGACCTCGAAGAGGCGCAGCTTCTCGTTGAGGGACTTTAAGTCCTCGTCCGCTTTCAGGACGGCTTCGCGCGCGGACGTCTCCTCGGCGTCGAGCGACGTGAGCCGCTCCTCGACGGCGGTGAGCTGACGGGCAGCCTGCTCGATCTTCTCGCGCTGTTTCCCCGTTTCGAAGGCAAAATTATCATAGCGGACGAGATAGGCATTGACCTCTTCATACCGCAGCTGTTCGGAATAGGCGCGGTATTTTTTTGCCGTCTCCGCCTGTTTTTCGAGGGGGCGAAGCTGGTTCTCCGCCTCGTCCATGCGCTGGACGAACACGGTGAGATTGTCCTTGGCGTTTTCGAGCTTGCGCTCGATCTCCCCCTTCTGCGCCTTGAACTTCATGACGCCCGTCGCCTCTTCGAAGATGGCGCGCCGGTCCTCCGGCTTGGCGTTCATGATCTGTTCCACCTTGCCCTGCCCGATGATGGAATACCCCTCCTTGCCGATGCCCACGCCGTGCAGCAGGGCGACGATGTCTTTGAGGCGGCAGGACTGCCCGTTGAGAAGATATTCGCTCTCGCCAGAACGGTACAGGCGGCGGGTCATGGCGACCTCGTCGTACTCGATGTCGAACATGCGGTTTGCATTGTCGAAGACGAGCGTCACTTCGCAGAAGGAGAGCTGGCGGCGCGTCTGCGTGCCGCCGAAGATGACGTCCTGCATGGAGGACCCGCGCAGCGTCTTCGCCGACTGCTCGCCCAGCACCCAGCGGACGGCGTCCGCGACATTGCTCTTGCCGCAGCCGTTGGGTCCGACGATGCAGGTGACGCCGTCGTCGAATTTGATGGAGGTCTTGTCCGCGAAGGACTTAAAGCCCACAAGTTGTATCTCTTTGAAATTCATTGCGTCAGTTTCCCGTAAAGTACTTTGGCTGCCGCCTGTTCCGCGGCGCGCTTGGTCGTTCCGCTGCCCTGCGCGCTCCCGCCGAGCGCACACACTTCGCACACGAACCCGCCCGCCGCCGCCCGCGTTTCATACACGGGCGTGGTGCGTGCGCGTTCCTGCACATATTCCTGCAAGAGCGATTTGTAGTTCTCCGGCTCCCGCTCCGCGAGCGTGCGGGAGAGGAACTCCGCCGCCGCCGCATAGCCGCCGTCCAGATAGATGGCGCCCACCGCCGCCTCAAAGAGGTTGGAGGCAGTCTTGCCGCGCAGCACGTCTTCCCCGCCGGCATATTGCAGGAAGGACAAAATCCCCAGACGGTGCGCCGCGTCCTCGAGCGCCGCGCGCGAGACATAGCGCTGCCTGCGTCGGGTGAGTTCTCCCTCGCGGGCGGAGGCGTCGGAAAGCACCTTCTCCGTCACATACAGTTCCAGCACCGCGTCGCCGAGAAATTCCAGCCGCTCGTTGTTCTCCTTCCCCGTAACGGAGGCGTGCGTGAAGCAGCGCTCCAACAGGGCAGCGTCACGGAAGCGATAGCCGAGCGCCCTCTCCGCTCCGGACAACTCAGGCATCCGCGCCCTCTGCGGCGGGCGCGAGCATCTCTTCCAGCATGCCGACAAGTCCGCCACGGCAGGCGTCGAGCGCCTGATAGACGGCGGGCTTGATGCTCTTCGCCTTGGACGAACCGTGCGATTTGACGACCACCTTTTTCAGCCCCAAAAACACCGAACCGCCGAAGCGGGAATAATCGAGCGCGGTGGCAAGCCCCTGAACGGGCTTTCTGGCGAAGAGATAGGCGAGCTTTGTGCCGAGCGACGCCGTGAACTGCCGTTTGAGCATCTCGGCGACCGTCTTGCCGCAGCCCTCGATGGCCTTCAAAGCGATGTTCCCCGAAAAGCCGTCCGCCACGGCGACGTCCACGTCGCCGTACATGATGTCCCGCCCCTCGATGTTGCCCACAAAGCAAATGCCGGGCGTGTTTTTCAGCAGCTGATGCGCCTCCTGATGCAGAGGATCGCCCTTGTGCTCCTCGGTGCCGTTGGTGAGCAGCCCCACTTTGGGCTCCTTCACCCCGAACGCCGCCTTCGCATAGGCGGACGCCATCACGCCGAACTGCGCAAGATAGGCGGGCTTGCACTCCGCATTGGCGCCGCAGTCGCATAAAAGCGTCTGCGTGCCGCGCACGTTGGGAATGCCGGGGCAGAGCGCGGGGCGCATGACCCCCTTGATGCGCCCGATGAACATGATGCCGCCCGTGAGCACCGCGCCCGTCGACCCCGCCGAGACAAACCCCGCGGCGTCGGCGTCGTTTTTCAGGATGTTGAGCCCAACGACAAGCGAACTGTCGCGCTTGGCGCGCACGGCTTGGGTGGGAACGTCGTCGTTGGTGATGACCTGCGTGCAGGGGACGATCTCCACGCGGGAAGCGTCGAAGGAGGATTTGTCGAGCTCGCGCCTGACGAGCGCCTCGTCCCCCGTAAGCACGATCTTGAACCCGCTCCTGTCCGCAAGCGCGTCCAGCGCGCCCCTGACGATCTCCGCGGGCGCGTTGTCGCCGCCCATCGCGTCTACGATGATTTTCAGCATCTTTCCAATCTCCCCGGAAGATAGAATATTCCTCATATCATTATAACAGATTCCCCCCGAAAAGACAACCGTCTGCACGCCGTTTCCGCCATTTTCGTGGATTTTGAGCGGCGCAGCCGCCCTGCGCCGCCGTTTTGCCGCGGTTCCCGGGAACAGCCGCCCGCACGCAGCCATCGGGCATGAAGAGCGCCGCCGCGGAGAATTCCGCGGCGGCGCACTGTGTTTGTTCCGATATGTTTACCACTCCACGGGCGTCACACCGTCCGTGTCGTAGTGCCAATAGTTGCCTCCGTCTTGGGGCACATCTTCCGCGTCCGCAATGTAATAATACCGCTTGGCGGAAGTGAGTTCGGAGTTGCCATAAGAATCGATCGAAATATTTGCCCAATCCTCTGCCGTGCCGGCGTAATACACTTTGCTTAAGCTGCTAAACACGAATGCAAGGCTCTCAATGCTCGTCACACTGTCGGGAATCGTCATGCTCGTCAGTCCGCTGCATCCACGGAACGCAGAATATCCGATGCTCGTTACGCTGTTTCCGATCGTCACGCTCGTCAGCCCGCTGCAACCATAGAACGCAGAATTTCCAATGCTCGTTACGCTGTTTGGAATAGTGACGCTCGTCAGCCCGCTGCAATTCTGGAACGCAGAACTTCCAATGCTCGTTACGCTGTCGGGTATGGTAATGCTCGTAAGGCTGGTGCAATAATAGAACGCCTCATATCCGATGCTCGTCACGCTGTCGGGTATGGTAATGCTCGTAAGCCCGCACCACGCGAACGCAGAACGTCCGATGCTCGTCACGCCGTTTCCGATCGTCACGCTCGTAAGACTGCTGCATCCAGCGAACGCATCCTCGCCAATGCTCGTCACGCTGTCAGGAATCGTCACGCTCGTCAGCCCGCTGCATCCTTGGAACGCCCAATCACCAATGCTCGTCACACCGTCGGGAATGACCAGGTCGGTAATCAGCTCGTCATTTAAATACAAGTTGTGCGCATAATATACCGGGTTAGCGTAGTTGCTACCAAACTCGATCGCGCACCATGCCGCAAGATCGGTAATATGTACCTCTTTTAGCCCGCTGCAATTCCGGAACGCTTGACCACCGATGCTCGTCACACTGGCGGGAATCGTAATGCTCGTAAGACTACTGCAATTATAGAACGCAGAATCGGCAATGCCTGCCGTGTTGCTTCGAAGTGTTACAGCGGTTACCGAAGTATCGCAATCGACGACCCATTTATCGACATAACTTACGCTGTTTTCAATTTGAATTAAATTGTCGCATCCCCGGAACGCATCCTCACCAATGCTCGTCACACTGTCGGGAATGGTGATTTCCGTCAGCCCGCTGCAATCATAGAACGCATCCTCGCCAATGCTCGTCACACTGGCGGGAATGGTAATTTCCATCAGACCGCTGCATCCGGAGAACGCCTCATACCCAATATCCGTCACGCTGTCGGGTATGGTAATGCTCGTAAGGCTGGTGCAATAATAGAACGCCTCATATCCGATGCTCGTGCCGCTTGTGAGAACGACCGTCTGCAAGTTCTCTTTCGGAATATCAGAAATTGCTATCGTCGGCATTGTCACGCTCGTAAGACTGCTGCAATCCTTGAACGCCCAATAACCAATGCTCGTCACGCTGTCGGGAATCGTGATGCTCGTCAGCCTGCTGCAATCATCGAACGCAGAATTCCCAATGCTCGT
>CALVMH010000018.1 GCA_944343275.1 uncultured Clostridia bacterium
GGCCGAGGCCGCCGGGGGTTTCTGCCGGGCGGGATGCGAACGGGCGCGCCGCGCCTTCCGCTTCCGTCTGACGGAGCACGGGGGGGGGGTAACGGGATCCCGGAACCGGGGAGGAGGGAACAGTCATGACGCTCTCGGACATCACGGTGGAAGCGCTCTTCGATCTTGCGCATACCGTCGCGGCGCCGCTCGGCGCATGCCGCTATCCGTGGGAATTTCTGGCGGACATCGTGCGCTTTCTGGCGCAGTGGCAGCCGCCGCAGGGGTATCGGGACCTCGGCGGCGGGCGGTTCGTGCACGAGCACGCGGACATTGCCGCAAACGCGCGCATCGAGGGCCCCTGCATCATCGGAGCGGGGACGCAGATCAGGCACTGCGCATTTTTGCGCGGCAACGTCATCGTGGGGGAAGGGTGCGTCGTGGGCAATTCCACGGAGCTGAAAAACGCCGTGCTCTTTGACGGCGTGCAGGTCCCGCACTTCAATTACGTCGGGGACAGCATCCTCGGCTACAAGGCGCATCTGGGCGCGGGGGCGGTCGCCTCCAACGTCAGGGCGGACAGGGCGGAAGTCGTTGTCCGCTGCGGCGGGGCGCGCCTTGCAACGGGGCGCAAAAAGGTGGGCGCCATGCTGGGCGACCGCGCCGAAGTCGGCTGCAACTGCGTTCTCAATCCGGGGACCGTTCTCGGCAGGGATTGCATCGTCTATCCGCTCTCCTGCGTGCGCGGCGCCGTTCCCGCAAACGCGATCTACAAATCGCCGACGGACATCGTGCGGCGGCGCTGACAGGAAAAAAGGCGCGGCGGGAAGCACCGCGGCATAAAATTTATCGGCGGCGGGGCGTCAATGGTTTGACATTGCCCCGCCGCGGGACTATAATAAGAGGCACCCGCGGGGGCAATGCCCGCCTGCGGGCAGAAAGAGGAGGTGCCGCGGCATGACAAAAAAACAGACTGCCGTCTTTTTGTCCGTCGTGCTGGCGATCTGCGCCGCGCTCATCGTCGGCATCGTTCTGACGAACGGGCTGTATGAAAAGAATGCGGACATTCAGGAGTCCATGCAGGACGCCGTGCTGCACGAAGGGGACAAGATATGGCTGTTCGGGTTGCAGGTCAATCCCGGACTCATCTCCGCGTACATCGTGACGGGCGTCATTTTGCTGTTCGCGCTCGCCGTGCGCATCTTCGTCATCCCCAAATTCAAGACCATCCCCGGCAAGTTCCAGCTCGCTTTGGAATCCGCCGTCGGCATGTTCGACAACATGGCGCGGACAAACAGTCCGCACCGCAACAACTTTCTGGGTGCGTACATCTTTGCGGCGGCGGCGTACATCTTCCTCGGAACGCTCTTTGAACTTGCGGGCGTCCCGTGCGTGACGGCGGCGGGGGAGTGCGTCATCCTGCCCGCGCCCCTCTCCGACATCAACGGCGCCATCGCGCTCGGCTTTTTGTCCTACTTCATCATCCTTGCGGGCGGCATCGCCGCCAACCGCGCGCGGGGGCTGGGGCGCGCGCTCAAAGAGTTCTCCATCCCCATCTCCATGAGCTTCCGTCTCTTCGGCGCACTGCTGAGCGGGCTGCTCGTCAGCGAACTCGTGTATTCCTATCTCTCCCTTTCCTTCGTGCTTCCCGTCATCGTCGGCGTGCTCTTTACGGTGCTGCACGCGCTCGTGCAGGCGTATGTGCTCGCCATGCTCACGGCGCTCATCTACGGGGAAGTGACGGAGCCGTATGTCAAAAAACGCAAAAACCGTGTTGCAAAACACGAGACAACTTCCGAAAAAGAGGTGACTGTATGAACAGACTGATGTGGAAAAAAAGCATGTTGATCTTCTCGATCCTGGCGGCGGTTGTGTTTGCCGTCCTCCTTGTGTGCGGGCTGGCGGAACGGTCCGTTCCCGCGTTTGCCGAGACGTCCGTCGAGCAGACGGCGGAGACGGCGGAAACGCAGACGGACGCGCAGGAGACCGCTGCGGAGGACGACGGAACGGGCTGGAAGGCGATCGCGGCGGGCGTCGCCATCGGGCTTGCGGCTGCGGCGGGCGCCGTCGGCATGGCGATCGCCATCGCAAAGACCAACGAATCCATCGCGCGGCAGCCCGAGGCGGAGGGCAAGATACGTTCCAACTTCATGCTGGGGCTGATCTTCATCGAGACCGCCATCATCTACGCGCTCGTCGTTGCGATCCTCATCATCTTCGTGCTCTGAGGGGGCGCCCATGCCTTTGAATATCGATTGGCAGCAGATCCTGCTGCACCTTCTCAACTTCGTCATTCTCTTCGCGGGGCTGTGGCTGCTGCTCTATAAGCCTGTCAGAAAGTTCATGAACGCGCGCAGGGAGACGTATGAGAAGGCGGATGCCGACGCCGAACAAAAGCGTGCGGAGGCGGAACGGCTGCGCGCCGAGTATGAGAAAAAGCTCGCCGACGCCGACGTGCAGATCGCCGAACGGCGCGAGCGCGCCCGCAAAGAGGCGGAGGCGTATGAAGAGGAGCGCTGCCGCGCCGCGCAGCAGCAGGCGGAAGCTATCCTCTCCGAAGCGCAGGCAAGCGCCGAGCGCGAACGGCAGCGCGCCGTGAAGGAGGCGCGCGGCGAGATCGCGGACCTCGTCGCGTCCGCCACGGAAAAGCTGGTTTTGCACGAGAGCGCGTCCGAGGCATACGATCAGTTCCTCGACGCCGTCGAGCACGCTGACAACAACGGAGGCAAGGCATGAAGCGCCGCGCCGTTCTGTATGCCGCCGTGCCTCCGGACGAAGGTCAGAGGGCGCGGTTTTCGGCATTTCTCGAAAAAAAATACGGCGAGGCGTTCGACCTCGAATTCCGCGAGAGCGCACTCTTTCCGGGCGGGTTCCGCCTCGAAGCCGGCGCGGAAGTGTACGATTGGAGCGTGGGCGGCAGGTTCCGTCAGCTGCGCGACACCCTCACGCAGGTCGCGGGGGAGGAGGGGAGCATCATCCCCCTCATGCGCACGGCGCTGGCAGGCTGGACGCCCGCGGCGGTCGCCGAAGAGGTGGGCACGGTGCGTGCGGTCGGGGACGGCATCGCCTTTGCCGACGGGCTTTCGCACGCCGAGTACGGCGAGATTTTGCTTTTTTCGGACGGCACGCGCGGCATGGTACAGACGCTCTCCAAGGAGGGCGTCGGCTGTATCCTGTTCGGCGATGACGGCGCGGTGGAAGAGGGCAGCACCGTCCGCCGCACCAAAAAGAGGGCGGGCATGCCCGTAGGCGAGCGCTTTCTGGGGCGCGTCGTCAACGCGCTCGGCGACCCCGTGGACGGCAAGGGCGCCGTCGAAGCGGACGGATACCGCCCCGTCGAAGCGCCCGCGCCCTCCATTCTCGACCGTCAGCCCGTGAACGAGCCGCTCGAAACGGGGCTTGTCGCCATCGACAGCATGTTCCCCATCGGGCGGGGTCAGCGCGAACTCATCATCGGCGACAGGCAGACGGGCAAGACGGCGATCGCCGTCGACACCATTCTCAATCAGAAGGGGAAGGGCGTCGTCTGTATCTACGTCGCCATCGGGCAAAAGGCAAGTTCGGTCGCGCGCCTTGTGGAGACGCTCAGAACGCGCGGCGCCCTCGATTACACCATCGTCGTCAACGCCTCTGCGGGCGAGTCGGCGTCCATGCAGTACATCGCGCCCTATGCGGGCTGCGCGATGGGCGAATACTTCATGGAGCGCGGAAGGGACGTGCTCATCGTCTATGACGATCTGTCCAAGCATGCCGTCGCCTACCGCGCGCTCTCCCTGCTGTTGGGGCGTTCCCCGGGGCGGGAAGCGTACCCCGGCGACGTGTTCTATCTGCACTCCCGCCTTCTGGAACGTGCGGCGCACCTCTCCGAAGCGCGCGGCGGCGGATCGATGACCGCGCTCCCCGTCGTCGAGACGCAGGGCGGCGATGTCTCCGCCTATATCCCGACGAACATCATCTCCATCACGGACGGGCAGATTTTTTTGGAGAGCGCGCTCTTTTTTGCGGGGCAGCGTCCCGCGGTCAACGTGGGGCTCTCCGTCTCGCGCGTGGGCGGCGCGGCGCAGACCAAGGCGATGAAGAAGGCGGCGGGGACGCTGCGCCTCGATCTTGCGCAGTACCGCGAGATCGAGGTGTTCACCCAATTTGCAAGCGACCTCGACGAGGCGACGCGCCGCCAGCTCGCTTACGGGCAGGGGCTCATGCGCCTGCTGCGCCAGCGGCAGTCCAGCCCCGTTCCCACGGAGGAGCAGGTCGTCGTCCTCGTGGCGGCGCTTGCACGCGTCATGCAGGAGCTTCCCGCCGAACGGGTGGAGGACTTTGCGGCGCGCCTCAGGGCGTGGTTCGTGCAGAACGAGGCGCCCCTCATGGAAAGCATCCGCAGGACGGGTACGCTTTCGGAGGAGGAGAAGGCGCACATCATCGCGTGTGCGGAGGCATTCGCCCGCCGCGATGCGGAAGGCGGGGAGCGCGTATGATCTCCGGCGTCAAGGACATCCGCGGCCGCATGGCGAGCATCCGCGATACGCGCAAGATCACGGGCGCGATGTATCTCATCGCTTCGGCAAAGCTGCGCAAGGCGCGGCAGGAGCTGGAGCAGACGCGCCCCTATTTCCGCGCCTTGCAGCAGGAGATCAAGCGCATTTTCCGCACGGACGAAAAGATCGAGAACAGATATTTCTATCCGCCTGCGGGGGAGCCGAAGCTCGAGGGCACCGTCGGGTGCCTCGTCGTCACGGCGGACAAGGGGCTTGCGGGCGCATACAATCAGAACATCATCAAAGAGGCGCACGCGCTCAACGAAAAATATGACGGCAAGGTGGAATTTTACGTCGTCGGCGAATACGGGCGGCAGCACTGCGTGCGGCACGGCATCCCCGTCATCCGCAGTTTTCTCTACACGGCGCAGAACCCCACCATGCCCCGCGCGCGCGACATCGCCACCGAACTTCTGGAAGCGTATGACACGGGCAGACTGAAAAAGATATTCATCGTCTACACCGACCTTGCGAGCGGGCTGGAAGCGCAGGTGCGCGTCACCCGCCTTCTGCCCTTTCACCGTGCCGATTTCCTCGCGCACGGGGAGGAAAAGCAACATGCGCCCTTTGAGTTTTCTCCCTCGCTGGGGGAGGTGCTCGACAATATCATCCCCAGCTATCTCGCGGGGTTTATTTACAGTGCGCTCGTGGACAGTTTCTGCTGCGAGCAGAACGCCCGCATGACCGCCATGGATGCGGCGAACAGAAACGCGCAGAAGCTGCTCGACGAATTGCAGCTGCGCTTTAACCATGTGCGGCAGGGCGCGATCACGCAGGAGATCACCGAAATTTCTGCGGGTGCGCAGGCACAGAGCCGCACGGAGGATAGGCTATGAGTACGGGAAAGATCGTGCGCGTCGCGGGGTCCGTCGTGGACGTCGCATTCGAACAGGGGCAGCTCCCCAAACTGCGGGAGGCGCTGCGCGTCAGCGTGAACGGCGAGGAGCGCGTGATGGAAGTCGCGCGCCATATCGAAGGCAATGCGGCGCGCTGCATCATGCTGGCGGGCAGCGAGGGGCTTGCGCGCGGCATGGACGTTTCGTCGGACGGCTGCGGCATCTGCGTTCCCGTCGGCGAATGCACGCTGGGCAGGATGTTCAACGTGTTGGGCGAACCCATCGACGGCGGCGCGCCCGTCCGGGAGGGGGAGCGGTGGGATATCCACCGCAAAGCGCCCGCCTTTTCCGAACAGTCTCCCGCGGTGGAAATTTTAGAGACGGGCATCAAGGTCGTCGATCTGCTCGAACCCTATTCCAAGGGGGGCAAGATCGGGCTGTTCGGCGGCGCGGGCGTCGGAAAGACGGTGCTCATCCAGGAACTCATCCACAACATCGCCGTCGAACACGGCGGCTACTCCATCTTCACGGGCGTGGGGGAGCGCAGCCGCGAAGGGAACGACCTTTGGACGGAGATGCATGAGAGCGGCGTGCACGAAAAGACGGCGCTCGTCTTCGGTCAGATGAACGAGGCGCCCGGCGTCAGGATGCGCGTGGCGCTGACGGGGCTGACGATGGCGGAGTACTTCCGCGACCGCGAGCATAAGGACGTCCTGCTGTTCATCGACAACATCTTCCGCTTCGTGCAGGCGGGCAGCGAAGTCTCCACGCTCCTGGGGCGCATGCCCTCGGCGGTGGGCTATCAGCCCACCCTCGCACAGGAGATGGGGGCGCTGCAAGAGCGCATCGCGTCCACGCGGGAGGGGTCCGTCACCAGCGTGCAGGCGGTGTACGTCCCCGCGGACGACCTCACCGACCCCGCCCCCGCGACCACCTTCTCTCACCTCGATGCGACCACCGTTTTAAGCCGCAAGATCGCCGAACAGGGCATCTATCCCGCCGTCGATCCGCTCGAATCCACGTCGCGCATCCTCGAAGCGGACATCGTCGGCGCGGAGCACTATTCCGTTGCGCGCCGCGTGCAGGAAGTGCTGCAAAAGTACAGGGACCTGCAGGACATCATCGCCATCCTCGGCATGGACGAACTGTCCGATGAGGACAAGACCACCGTCTACCGTGCGCGGAAATTGCAGCGCTTTTTGTCCCAGCCCATGCACGTTGCCGAAAAATTCACGGGCATGAAGGGCGTGTACGTTCCCCTGAAAGAGACGCTGCGCGGCTTCAAGGCGATCGTCGAAGGGGAGGCGGACGACCTGCCCGAAGCGGCGTTCTTCAACGTGGGAACGCTGGACGACGTGCGCGCCAAGGCGGAAAAGATCAGGGCGGGGGAGGCGTAAGATGTTCATGCTGCGCGTGCTCGCCGCCGACAAACCGTTTTACGAAGGGGAATGCGCCTCGCTCGTCGTTCCCACGCTGGACGGACAGTACGGCGTGATGGCGGGGCACTGCAACACCATCCTTGCCATCGTTCCGGGAACGCTCACCTTCCGCACGCCGGACGGCGGCATGCAGGCGGCGGCGGTCGCCGCGGGCATCATGAAGGTGGAAGGGGACGAGACGCTCGTTCTGGTGGACTCCGCCCTCCGTCCCGATGAGGTGGACGAGGTGCGTCAGCGCCGCGCCGCGGATGAGGCAAAGGAGGCGCTGCTGCAAAAGCGCAGCATCGAGGAGCATCATGCGGCGCAGGCGCGCCTTGCGCGTGCCCTCGCGCGGCTGAGCGTCAAAAGCAAGTACGGCAGAAGATAATTGAAAATCCACATAAGAGGAAACGCCCGATGGTCAAGAGGAACGAGGAGGGGAGCATGTCCGCGCCGGAGGCGCAGGGGCACCGTCATGTCCGCCTCCCGAGGCTGAATTTCCGCCCCGTTCTCGTTGCCGCGGCAGGCATGCTGTGCGGCATCTTCGTCTACGGCGCGTGCGCCTTTTCCTCAGGCGTCATAACGGGTGCGTGCGTGTTTGCGCTCGCCCTTTTCTTTTTGTGCTGTACGGGCGGACGGCGCCGGGTACTTGCCGTGTTCGGCGTCTTCTGCGCGTTCGCGCTTGCGGGCGCGGGGCTTTCACACCTGTCGGCGCGGCGCTATGCGGGCGGTCCGCCCGCAGGGGAGTATGCCGTCACGGGGACGGTGGAGTTCGCCGCCGTGGGCAACGGGTATACGAGCGTGACGCTCTCCTCCCTGACGCTGGACGGGCAGCGTGCGGGCGGCAAGATGACGGCGTCGCTTTCGGGGGAGGACGTGCGCGTGGGCGATATCCTCGCCTTTTCCGCCCGGGTGGAACGCAGTCCGCTCCCCGCGGGCGGGAACAGTTATGCCGAGAACGATTTTGCGAACGGCATCCGCTATATCGCCGCGCCCGCAGACTATACGCGCACGGGCAGGACGGCGAACATCTTCCTGCGCATCAACGGCGCGCTCTACGACGTGCTGTACGCCCGGATGGAAAAGGACGTCGCGGGATTTTCCTATGCGCTGCTCACGGGGAACATGCGCGTAATGGACGAGGATTTTGCCGAGGCGACGCGCACGGGCGGCATTGCACACGTCTTTGCCGTCTCCGGCATGCACATCGGGCTGCTGTACGGCGTTGTCATGGCGCTCCTGCGCCGTCCGTGCGGGCGTTGGGCGGTCATCCCCGCGCTTGCATTGTCGGCGGCGTACTGCGCCATGTGCGCCTTTACCGTCTCGTCGGTGCGCTCTTTGCTCATGTGCGGATTTGCGGGCGGCGCGCGCTTTTTCGGCAAGAAGTACGATGACCTCTCCTCGCTCTCCCTTGCCGCGCTTGCAACGCTGCTCGTCTCGCCCGAACAGTACTTTTCCGTCAGTTTCCGCCTCTCCTACGGAGCCATGGCGGGCATTTTTTTGTTGGCGGGTCCGCTCTCGCGCGGGTTGAAGCGCACAAAACTTCCGCCCGTCGTCGCCGAATGCCTCGTGTCGGGCGCGGCGTCGCAGTGCTTCACCCTGCCCGTTCTCATGGAGACCTTCGGCTATCTGTCGGTGTGGGGGACGCTCATGAACCTGCTCGTGATCCCCGCGCTCCCCGTGCTCTTCTTCCCGCTGGCGGCAGGGGCGTTTTTGTCCCTCGTCCTTCCCTTTGCGGCGGGTGTGCTGCTTGCCCTGCCCGAAGGCATTCTCTCCTGCGTGCTGCTCCTCTTCACCGTTGCCGACGTCTCCTATGTTCTGGCGGGATTTTCGCTGGGCGCGGGGGCGGGCGTGTGGCTGGCGCTCAACGTGCCGCTCTCCGAACGGCTGCGCCTGCGCCCGCTGCCGCGCGCCGCGCTGTGCGCCGTGCTCGGACTGTTCTTCGCGCTGGGGGTCTTCTTGCAGAACGCCGTCGGCGCGGGCTGCCGCATCGACGTCGCGTCCACGGACAGGGGAACGTGCGCGCTCGTGCGCGGGGAGGGGCATGCCGTGCTCATCATCGACGGCGAGGCGTCCCTTTCCGTCTGCACCGATTTTCTGCGGCGCACCTACGGCGGGGAGCTGGACGCCGTCGTCGCCCTTTCGGGGGATACCATGTCCGCCGTCAACACGGCGCTCTTCGTGCATGACGGCGTTGTCCGCACGGCATATCCCGTGGAGGCGGGGCTGCGCGTGGAGCGGGTGGAGAGCGGCGATTTTGCCGTCGGGGAGATGCAATTTTGTTTTGAAGGGGCGGACTGCATGACGCTCGCTGCCGAGGGATGCGTTGTGGAAGTCTGCCTGTCGCGGGCGGAAGGGGTGCTCGGCGCTGATTTCTTTGCGGGAACGGGCGCCGCACGCTTGAAATGCTTCGTAAAAGATGGTATAATCAAAGTGCTATGAAATTCGTACAGCTTGCAAAGAGCCTGAAAGAGGGGCTTGCGCCCGTCTATCTCATCGAAGGCGAGGAGACCTATTTCCGCGACCATGCCGTGGAGAGCATCCGCGCGGCGTGCGGCATTTCCAATCCCGTGCTCAACGATGCGCGCTATGAAGGGGAGACGCTCAAAGGAGAGGGGCTTTCCGCCCTCGTGCGGGCGCTCGGCACGCTGCCCTTTCTCGATGAACGGCGGCTCGTGCGCGCCTGCGAGTTTTATCCGACGGAGAAGGAGTGGGAGACGTACCTGAAAGCCTACTGCGCCAAGCCCTGCCCTTCGACGGTCTTTCTCATCGTCAACAGCGGCAAAAAACCGAATGCGGCGCAGCTCGCGCGCAAGGCGGGCGTCACCTATGTGGACTGTTCGCGCGAGGATGAGGAGACGCTCGCCCGCTGGCTGTTCGGGGTCGCGCGCCGGCAGGGGCTGTCCGTCGACGCCGATGCCGCGCAGCTTCTCGTGCGCTACTGCGCGCGGGACGCCTCCCGCATGAAGGCGGAGCTGGAAAAGTTCGCGCTGCTGTTCGGGCGGGAGGGCAGCGTGACGTGCGCCGCCGTGGAGGAATATGTCGCCAAGGACGTCGAATATAAAATTTACGAGCTGACGCAGGCGGCGTCGAGAAGGAACTTT
Organism: uncultured Clostridia bacterium; assembly: GCA_944343275.1. Lineage (GTDB taxonomy): Bacteria > Bacillota > Clostridia > Christensenellales > Borkfalkiaceae > Gallimonas. The sequence goes on from CALVMH010000018.1 coordinate 9,873, forward strand.
GCCGCTTTTTCCGTCATTCTCTCCGACATGCTGGATAAGGGTTCGGATGAACAGGCGGTGCTTGCGGCGCTCGTCTCCCATTTCCGCACGCTGTGCGAGATCTCCCTTGCGCGGGGCACGGACGCGGAGACGGCGAAGCTGCTGGGCGTCAAGCCCTATGCCGTGCAGAAGAACCGCGAGACGGTCTCCCGCCTCGGCGCGGCGCGCGTGCGGGCGTATTATGACGGGCTGTATTCCCTGTCGGCGGGGGCAAAGTGCGGCGTCTACGGCAAAAAGGGTGCTCTTTTTGCGGCGGTCGCGCAAATATTTTTTGCGTGACGGAGCGAAATACTTTGCATTTTTGCACAAAATCGGTATAATAGGGTAAAACCGCCGTGCGCGGCGGAGGGGAGGTCATGCAGTGCGTTCGCCTCAGGAAGTTGCAGACGGCATCGTCGGGGTATTCACGGGCTTTGCGCAGAATTGGATCATCGTCATCGAGTCGGTGTTCTTATTCCTGCTTATCTATTTCGTGCTCAAAACGCTCTGGGAGAACAATGCCAAAAAGCTCGTTCCGCTCTATATCTTTCTGCTGCTGAGCGTCGGAGCGGTCGCGCTCTTTTCGGAGCACCTCACGGTCGCGGTCTACTATGTTTTTATCCTGCTCATGTCCCTCTTCTTTTTGCTCCTGTTCAGCGTGGAAATAAAGCGCAGCATCTGGAACGTGGGGGCAAAGCGGGTGAGCAGCACCGCCGGTTTGCAGGCGGCAAAGAACAGCGCGGTCTCGGCACGCGCCGACGAATATATTGCGGGCATCGTCAAGGCGGTGCAGAACCTCTCCAAGAACAACACGGGCGCGCTCATCGTCCTTTCGGGCGGGAACCTGCCCAAGGAGATCATCGACAGCGGCGTCATCCTCAATGCCAACATCTCCAATCAGCTCATCGAGGGCATCTTCATCAACAAGGCGCCCCTTCACGACGGGGCGATGATCATCTACGGCGACAAGATCCAGGCGGCGGGCTGCTTTCTGCCCCTCACGCAGAAGGACTTTCCCAAGGACTACGGCACCCGTCACCGCGCGGGCATCGGCGTGACGGAAGTGGCGGACGTCTCCGCCATCATCGTCTCGGAGGAGACGGGCATCGTCTCCTATGTGCGCCGCGGGGACATCACCCGCTATGTCGATTCGGAGAGCCTGAAACGCTATCTGAAAGATTATTATTGGAAGGAATTCAACAGCAACGGCAGGACCGACAGGAGACCGTAACGTATGAAATTTTTGACCTTTCTCGGAAAGCTGTTTACCCATAACATCCCCTTGAAGCTGCTCGCGCTCGTGCTCGCCGTTGCGGCGGTCATCGTCATCAACGCCGTATGAAGAGCTGTCTGCGCCTGCCCCGCGTACTCATCCCGCGCGAGGGGTTTGAAACATGGGCGGTCATCGCCTGCGATCAGTTCACTTCGGACAGGGAGTATTGGAAGCGTGTGGAGCGCACCGTCGGGGACGCGCCTTCCACGCTTTCCTTTATTCTGCCGGAGGTCTATCTGGGGGAAGAGGACGAGGAGCGCATCGCCGCCATCCGCGAGAACATGTACGCCGCGCTCGAAGCGGACGTCATGTCCAAACTCACGCGCGGCGCGGTGTTCACCGAACGCACCACGCGCACGGGAACGCGGCGGGGCATCGTCGCCTGCATCGACCTTGAAGCGTATTCGTGCACGCCGGGCGAGGACGCGCCCATCCGTTCGTCGGAGGCGGTCGTGCCCGCGCGCCTTCCCGCCCGCATCGCGGAGCGCAAGGACGCGCCCCTCGAATTTCCGCACGCCATCGTCTTTTACCGCGACAAAAAGGACAGGGCGGTGCGCGCTCTTCTGCGCGAGGACCTGGAACTACTCTATGACTTCGACCTCATGGAGGGCGGCGGACACCTGACGGGAAAGTTCGTCCCGCAGGACATCGGGGAAGTGATTTTGGAGATGCTGCACACCAAGGGCGAACCCATGTTCGCCGTGGCGGACGGCAACCATTCCGTTGCGGCGGCAAAGGCGCATTGGGAGGCGGTAAAGCCCTCTCTCAAAGAGGAGGAGCTTGCGCATCATCCCGCGCGCTTCATGCTCGTCGAACTTGTCAACATCTACGATGCGTCCGTGGTGTTTCATCCCATCCACCGTCTTGTGAAGGAGACGGACGCGGAGGGCTTTTGCGATTTCTTCATGAAGAACGTCAGGTGCCGCCGCGAGGGAAACGTGCTCATCCCCGCGCTGCCCGCGGGCGCGGAGGGGGTGCGGCGGACGGATGAACTGTGCGAGCGCTTCGTGCGTGAGAGCGGCGGCGTCATCGACTATGTGCACGGAGAAAAACAGCTTGTTCTGCGCACGCAGGAGGCGGGCTGTGCGGGCGTGCGGCTTGCGGCGATGGACAAGGACGATTTCTTCCCCGCGTTGAAGGGGGGCGTCAATCTTCCCAAAAAGACCTTCTCCATCGGGGAAGCCAAGGAAAAACGGTATTATCTGGAAGGCAGAGAGATCAGGTATGATTAAAGTTTGCAAATTCGGCGGAACGTCCATGGCGGACGGGATCACCATGCTGCGCGTCAGGAAGATCGTGGAGAGCGATGCTTCCCGCCGCTATGTCGTTGTATCGGCGCCCGGGAAACGGTTCAGCGGCGACGTGAAGGTGACAGACCTTCTGTACGAGACGTATGACAATATCGCCCGCCGCGGCGAGACGGGCGCGTCGTTCGAAAAAATCTGCGAGCGGTTCCGCGGCATCGTCTCGGAACTCGGACTGCCCATGGACATCGACGGGCTGCTCGAAGAGACGGGGAAGGAGATGCTGGCGGAGCGCTCCGCGGCGTTCTGCGCCTCGCGCGGGGAATACCTGTCGGGCAGGATCATGGCGGAACTTCTTAGCGTTCCCTTCATCGACGCGCGCGACGTCGTCAAATTCGGCGCGGACGGGCGCCTGAACGGTCCCAAGACGTATTCGCTGCTCGCGGCGGCGCTCAAAGGCAAGCGGCGCGCCGTCGTTGCGGGCTTTTACGGCTCGGACGAAGCGGGCAAGGTCGTCACGTTCTCGCGCGGCGGGAGTGACATCTCCGGCGCGATCGTGGCGCGTGCGGCGGGTGCGGGACTGTATGAGAATTGGACGGACGTGAGCGGGTTCTTGGCCTGCGATCCGCGCATCGTCGACGACCCCGTTCAGATCAACACCATCTCCTATAAGGAACTGCGCGAGCTCTCCTATATGGGGGCGAACGTGCTGCACAGCGAATCGATTTTTCCCGTGCGCGAGGCGGATATTCCCATCCGCATCCGCAACACCTTCCGCCCGGAGGACGAGGGGACGGAGATCGTGCCCACGTCCCGCTATACGTACAGCGGAAAGCGGGTCACGGGCATTGCCGGGAAAAAGGATTTCACCGTCATCTTCTTGGAAAAATCGCTCATGAACGCCGAGATCGGCTTCACCTACAAGGTGCTCGAAGTGTTCCTGAAACACAACGTTTCCTTCGAGCATATCCCCACGGGCATCGACACGATGTCTTTCGTCATCGACGGTTCGGAATTGGGCGGCGCGCTCGACGACATCTGCGAGGAGATCCGCGAAGCGGTGCATCCCGACAGCCTGCGCGTCATCCGTGAGATCGCGCTCATCGCCGTCGTGGGGCACGGCATGGCGCGCAGCGTCGGCACGAGCGCGCGCCTCTTCGAAGCCATTGCCCGCGCGGGCGTCAACGTGCGCATGATCGACCAGGGGTCTTCGGAGATCAACATCATCGTCGGCGTGGACAACGACTGTTACGAACGCACCATCAAGGCGGTGTACGAAGAATTTTTTGCCTGAACAACGCGTTTTTTTGCCGCGCCGGAGAGGGGCGGCGGATACGTCGGACGGCTGAAAAAAGCACTTTGCAGACAGCAAAGTGCTTTTTTTTGATCGGCAAATCTTCCGCTTTCGTCAAGCCGAAACTGCGCCGCCGCGCAGCGGCAGGTGCCCCTCGGCGCGGAAGGGGGCTACTGCACGAGTTCGTCCAGCGTGACGCCGTAAAGCTCGGCAAGCATCAGAAAGTGTTTGAGGGTGGGAACGGTGATCCCCGCTTCATAGGCGTGATAGGATTGGTAGGTGATCCCGAGTTTTTCCGCGACCTGCGATTGTGTCAATCCGAATTCCTTGCGCAGTGCCTTCAGGTTTTCGGAAAGTTTGTATAATTGCTGCATGATGTTCTTCCCTTTCCTTGACATTTTATAGTTTCAAACTGTAAAATAGATATAACTAAGTTTCAAACTATATTACGGAGGAGGAAATGGACCTGCAACTCACGTTTGAGGAAGCGGAAATTTTGTTGAAGCTCGCATGTCTCGGCGTGCACGTTCTGCGCGGCGGGGCGGGCGCCGATGCGCACGAGGCGTTTTTGCTGCGCTTGTACCGCCGCGTGCACAGGGATGTGCCGACGGACGGCGCGGCGCAGATGTGCCTGCTCGACCTGTTTGAATCCCTCCGCGGTCAGTGTGAGGAATATGACCGCAAAGCATGCATCGCGGAGCTTGCGGAGCAGACGGCGGAACGGCTGTATCCGCATCCCCTGCGCACGCGGGAGCGGCTCTTCGGGCATCTTGCCGTACAGCGGGCTGTCCGTGAAAAGCTGTGCGGCGAGGGGCTTGGCTGCGTGACGGTGGATACATCCTGTCTGCCGGGCGATGTCCCGCAGGCGCAGACGGACGCCCCGCAGGGGGCGCCGGGGAATCTTGCCGAAAATGCTTGACAGGGCGCGGACGGCGGACTATAATAATGGCAATCGAATATTCTTTGGGGCGGAGTGGAAGTCTCCACCGGCAGTATAGTCTGCGAAGGGCGCAAGCCCCCGAACGGGTGCAATTCCCGTACCGACGGTCATAGTCCGGATGAGAAAAGGAACAAAGCGCAAGTTTGCGCGCCCCTTTTCGGGGCGCGCTTTTTTGCGGCGGGCAAAGAATATCCGAAAAATTTTTTGAGGTGTTCTTATGGCTGCAAAAACGTACTTCTCCTCCACGCGCATCGCAATGATCGCGCTCTTCTCGGCGCTCGCGGCGCTCCTCTACATCTTCAACTTCGCGCTCCCGTTCGCCTTTCCCGCCTTTCTGGAATTCCGCTTTTCGGACGTCCCCGTCCTCATCGGCACGTTTGCGTTGGGACCCGTATCGGGCTGCGTCATCGTCGTCATGATGGTGCTTATTAAGCTCGTGTGCGTGTCCACGTCCACCATGTTCGTGGGGGATGCGGCGGACATTCTCGTCGGGTTCGCCCTCGTCATCCCCGCGGGGCTCATCTACGGCCGTCACCGCACCTTCCGCGGGGCGCTTTTATCGCTTGCGGTCGGCTCGCTCGTCTCCACGGCGCTCGCGGTGCTGCTCAACCGCTTCGCCCTCGTGCCCGCCTACGTCGTTCTGATGTTCGGCGGGAGCTGGGAACCCATCCTCGGCATGATGACGCCGCTCTTTCCCTCCTGCACGCAGGAAAATTTCTATGCGCTCTATCTCTGGGCTGCCGTGCTGCCCTTCAATCTGTTGCGCTGCCTCGTCGCGTCGCTCGTGACGCTGCCCGTCTATAAGCACATTTCGCGCGCCATCAACCGCCTCAACGCAAAACTCACGCCCAAACAACAGGCGGAGGGCGACGGGCGCCTTCACACGGCGCTCATCCTTTTAGGTTTTGCGCTCGCCGTCCTCGTCCTCATCTTTTTCGCCCTCCTGCATTACCTGCTCACGGCGTGAAGGGCGGCGCGGAAATTGCCGTGCCCGTGCAAAATTCTTGCAAAAAGTCGCCGTATGCGGTATAATGACCGTGTATGGCGGTTTTTCTTTCACATTCGCCCGATGAAACGCGTGCGTGGGCGGAACGATATGCAAAGACGCTCTCGCCCGGCGACGTCGTTTTGCTGGACGGCGAGATGGGCGCGGGGAAGACGGTGCTCGCACAGGGCATCGCGCGGGGGCTTGGCGTCCAAGAGGATGTTCTCTCGCCCACCTATGCCTATGTCAACAGCTATGCGCCCATGTTCCATTTCGACTGCTACCGCATCGAAAGCGTGCGGCAGGCGGAGGAGCTCGGCTTTTCCGACTATTTCGACGCGGGCAAAATTTGCCTCGTCGAATGGAGCGAGAACATCGCGCCTCTTCTGCCCGAAGGCTGCAAAAAAGTTATCATCCGCAAGAGGGGAGAGGAGACGAGGGAGATCGTCACATGAAATTTCTTGCCATCGACACGAGCGGGAAGGCGCTCAACGTCGTCGCCGTGAACGGGGAGAAGGAAATCGTCTCCCGCCGCGACGACTGTGCCATGCGGCACTCCGTTCTTCTGATGGAGACGATCGATGCCGCGCTGAAAGAGGCGGGGCTGACGCCCGCCGCCTGCGATTTTTTCGCCTGCGTGGCGGGTCCCGGTTCGTTCACGGGCATCCGCATCGGCATCGCCACCGTCAAGGGGCTGTGCCTTGCCTGCGGAAAGCCCGCGCTTTCCCTCACCTCCTTCGATACGCTCGCATATACTGACAGGAGCGGGAAAAAGCTCTGCCTTGTGGACGCGGGGCACGGGAACGTGTACGCCTGCGCCTATGACGGCGTGACGGTAAGCCGCCCGCCCGCGTTTCTTGCGCGCGGGGAGGCGGAAGCGCTCATCGCGGAGGGGTTTGCTCCCGTCGCGCATGCGGTGCTCTTTGGCGGCGTGAAGGCGGCGGACGCCGCGCGGGGGCTGCTTGCCGCCGCACGGTCGAAGGCGGGCGAGGCGTGCGCGGCGCACCGTCTGGAAGCGGTGTACCTGCGCAAGAGCTCGGCGGAGGAAGCACGGTGAACGGGCGGCTGTGGCAGTATGCGGATCTTGCGCAGATCGCAGCCCTCGAACGGGACTGCTTTTCCGACCCGTGGAACGTGCGCATGCTCGCGGAGAGCTTTCTTTCGGAACGCTTTTTCGGTTCCCTTCTGGAAGAGGACGGCGCGGTCACGGCATACGGCGGCGTTCTGTGTGAGGGCGAGGAGGCGGAAGTGCAGCTCATCGGCGTGCCGGAGATGTACCGCCGCTGCGGAAGGGGAACGCGCATCCTCGAAGACCTGGAAGCCTTTGCCCGTGCGCACGGCGCGCGCCGCGTCCTGCTTGAAGTGCGCGTCTCCAATTCGCCCGCGCTCTCGCTCTATCTCAAAAACGGGTATCACGGCGTGTATGTGCGTTCGCGCTACTATGCGGACGGCGAGGATGCCGTCGTCATGAAAAAGGAGTTTGTTTGAGGCTTTCGTATGTGCAGCGCGGCGAGGGGAAGGACGTGCTCTTCCTGCACGGATATCTTGCGAGCAAGGCGTGTTTCGCGCCGCAGATCGCCTATTTTTCGCGGTATTTCCGCGTGACGGCGCTCGATTTTCCGGGGTTCGGCGGGGCGGAGGCGCTGCCTGCGGCGTGGTCGGTCTCCGAGTATGCCGATTGGCTGCTCGGCGCGCTTGCGGCGCTCGGGATTGCCTTTCCGCACGTCGTCGCCCATTCCTTCGGCGGCAGGGTGGCGGTGAAGTGCCTTGCGCGCGGGAACGTGTTCGACAGGGCGGTGCTCGTCGGGTGCGCGGGCATCGTCCCGCGCCGCACGCTTGCCTACCGCCTGCGTGTGGGAACATACCGCGCCGTCAGAAAATTTGCGCCGCGGTTTGCCGAAAGAACGTTCGGCAGCGCGGAATACAGAACGCTTTCCCCCCTCATGCGGGAGAGCTATAAAAAGATCGTGAACGAGGACCTGCGGGAGGACGCGAAGCGTATTTCCCGCCCCGTGCTGTTTATAAACGGCACCGAGGACACCGCCGTTCCGCCCGCTGCCGTCAAGGTGTATCTTGCGAGCGTGCGGGAGAGCAAGGTGTTCTGGATGGAGGGATGCGGGCATTTTGCCTTCCTCGACGATCAGATCGCATTCAATGCGGCAGCGGAGGAGTTTTTACGATGACAGATTCGACCATCTTTGCGGTGATTGCGGGCGGCACTTTGGCGGGAATGGCTTTTTCCCTGTGTTCGCGGCGGCTCGCCGCCATTTTGCAGCAGACGGGATACGAGGGGCGTGCCTTTCTCGGATGGTATTACCGTTTGCGCAACATCGAGCGCAAAAAGGCGTCCATCCTTGCGCTTTTGCTGGCGCTTTCCACGGCGCTCGTGTGCGTCGTCTTTTCCTTTGCGGGATACAAGGCAGCCAATCTCATCGCGCTCGCGCCCTTCTTCGGGCTGACGCTGCTCTATGTCTTTGCGGAAGAGCGGCGCGCGCTCAAAGTGCCCGCCCGTCCGACGGCGCGCTATCTCAGGCTGTGGATCGTCTACTGCATCGTGCTCTTTGCCGTCTGTATCGGGCTGGGGTTCGCGCTCACGGCGCTTTCCGTCGCCGTCGGCGCGGGGTGGCTGTATCTTCTGCGCTACGTTCCGTTCTGCCTCGTTCCCTTCCTGTGCCCGCTTCTTTTGGCATTCGTCAATCTGTGCATGAAGGCGTATGAGGTGCCGCATACAAAAAAATTCGTCGCGCGCGCCGCGGCAGCGCTTGCCGCGTCCCCCTGCAAAAAGGTCGGCATTACGGGAAGTTTCGGCAAGACGTCGGTGAAAAATATTGCCGCCGTCCTGCTTGCGGAGCGGTGCAGGGTCATCGCCACACCCGCCTCCTTCAACACGCCCGCGGGCATCGCAAGGGCGGTGAACGAAGGGGGGCTTTCCTGCGACGTCTTCCTCGCCGAAATGGGCGCGCGCAGGGCGGGGGACATCGCTGCGCTGTGCGATATGGTGCAGCCGGAGATCGGCGTCGTGACGGGCGTCACCTGTCAGCATATCGAAACGTTCGGCAGCACGGATGCCGTCCGCGCGGAAAAAAGCGTGCTCGCCGCGCGCACCGGGACGTGCGTTCTCGGGCGTTCGTGCGCGGACATGGCATGCCCCGATGCGGTCGTCATGGGGCGTGATTTCGATGCGGAGGATGTGCGGATCGCGCAGGACGGGACGTCGTTCACCCTGCGCCTGCCCGACGGGCGCTTCCCCGTCTGCGTGCCCCTTCTGGGCAGGCATGCCGCCGAGGATTGCGCGCTCGCCGCGGCGCTCTGCCATGTGCTCGGCATGCCGGGGGAGGAGATCGCGGCGGGGCTTTGCAAGGTGCAGCCCGTTCCGCACCGCTTAGAGCGCAGGGACGAAAACGGCATCGTCATCCTCGACGACGCCTACAACTGCAACATCGAAGGCGCCAAAAACGCCGTGGAAGTGCTGCGGCTCGCGGCGGGGAAGAGGGCGGTGGTCACGCCCGGCATCGTGGAATTGGGGCAGCTCGAAGAGGAGGTGAACGGGCAGCTCGGCGCCCTGCTTGCGGGGCTCGATCTCGTCATCCTCGTGGGGGAGACGCTCGTTCTCGACGTGCGCGGCGGGTATCTTGCGGCGGGCGGCGACGCGCAGAAACTGCACGTCGTTCCCACGCTGGCGGCGGCGCAGTCCCTGCTCGCGGAGGAGCTCTCCGCAGGCGATTGCGTGCTCTTTCTCAACGACCTGCCCGATCGGTATTGAAGGCGCTTATTGCCCGTACTTCCGAAACACCTTCCGATGAAAAATCATTGCGGAGGTGTTTTTTTGATGCGTCGGCAAACACAAGGGCATGATACGCAAAACGTCGCCGTGTTCTTCGGCGGAAATTCGAACGAGGCGGAGATCTCCGTCATCACGGGGATGTATGCCGTCAATCTGCTGCGCGGGACGCGCTTTGTGCCGCTGCCCGTCTATCTTCCGCCGGAGGGCGGCATGCTGCTCGGAACGTGGAAGCGCGTCGGCGACCTCGCGGGGGAGGTGCGGGGCACGCCCGTCCGCCTCGGACGCGGCGGGCTGTATTCTTGCAGGAGCGGGCGGCGGCTGCGGAAGGCGGACGTCGCGCTCAACTGCTGTCACGGCGGCATGGGCGAGGACGGCACGCTTGCGGCGCTGCTCGCATGGAACGGCATCCCGTCCGCCTCGCCGTCCGCGGCGGAGAGCGGCATCTTTATGGATAAGCGCTTTTCCAAGCTCGCCGCGCGCGGGCTGAACATTCCCGTCGCGCCCGCTTTTGCCGTGACGGAGGCGGAGCATACGGCAGACCCCGCAGAGGCTGCCCGCCGCGCCGCCGCCTTCGGCTATCCCGTCGTCGTCAAGCCCGCGCGGCTGGGGTCGAGCATCGGGCTGACGGTGGCGCACGGGGAGGCGGAATTGTTCTCCGCGCTGGAACTTGCCTTTTCGCTGGACGGCGCCGTGCTCGTCGAACGCTATTTTGCAAACAGGCGGGATATCAACTGCGCTGCCTGCCGCATCGGGGGCGAAGTGCGCGTTTCGCTCTGCGAAGAGGTCTTTTCGGAAGGGGAATTGCTGTCGTATGCGGAAAAATATCGGGCGGGGAAGGGCGCGCGCCTTCCCGCGCAGCTGCCCGCGCCGCTCGCGGAACGCATCCGCGCGGACACGCGGCGGCTGTATGAGGCGTTCGGCATGCGCGGCGTCGTGCGCGCCGACTTCCTCGTTGCGGGGGAGGAGGCGTACTTCAACGAACTCAACACCGTTCCCGGCTCCCTTGCGGGGTATCTCTTTGCCGATTCGCTCGCGGGCATCCGCCGCTTTTTTTGCGCGCTGCTCGAAGAGGGCATGCGTCCCGTTCCCTCCAAGCAGGTCATCCGCACGGGCATTCTGCGCGAAAAAATATTTACGGGCGCAAAAGGTTGCAAACGGCGGGGGAATTTACTATAATAGGAAGAAAAAGACCGCCGAGGTAGTTATGAAAAAAATTCAGATGACGACGCCCCTCGTGGAGATGGACGGCGACGAAATGACCCGCGTCCTTTGGAAGGACATCAAGGAGATCCTCATTCTTCCCCATGTGGACCTGAAGACGGAATACTACGATCTGGGGCTGCCCAACCGCGACGCGACGGGGGATACCGTCACCGTGGAGAGCGCGCTGGCGACCAAGAAGTACGGCGTTGCCGTCAAATGCGCGACCATCACGCCCAACGTCCAGCGGATGTCCGAGTACAACCTGCACGAGATGTGGAAGAGCCCCAACGGCACCATCCGCCGCATTCTGGACGGAACGGTGTTCCGCGCACCCATCCTGTGCGATGGCATCCGCCCCTACATCCCTTCGTGGAAGAAGCCCATCGTGCTTGCCCGTCATGCCTACGGCGACGTGTATTCCGCCGTGGACGGCGTTGCCGCAGAGGGGAACAAAGTGTATCTCGTCACCGAGAACAAGGAGGGGCAGGTGCTTTCCAAGCAGCTTGTGCACGACTTTAACGGCACCGCGGGCGTGGTGCAGGGCATGCACAACTGCGATGCGTCCGTGCGCTCCTTTGCGCATTCCTGCTTCACCTATGCGCTCGATGCGGGGCTGCCCGTCATGTTCGCCACCAAGGACACCATTTCCAAGGTATATGACGGACAGTTCAAAAAGATTTTTGCGGAAGTGTATGAGGAATACAGGGAGCGCATGGAGGCAAAGGGGCTGTGGTATCTCTATACCCTCATCGACGACGCCGTGGCGCGCATCGTGCGCTCGGAGGGCGGCATCCTGTGGGCGTGCAAGAACTATGACGGCGACGTCATGAGCGACATGGTGGCGACCGCCTACGGCTCTCTCGGGATGATGACCTCCGTGCTCGTTTCGCCCGACGGCAAGTATGAGTTCGAGGCGGCGCACGGAACGGTGACGCGGCACTATTATAAGTACTTAAAAGGCGAGGAGACGTCCACCAATTCGGTGGCGACCATCTTCGCGTGGACGGGCGCCCTCAAAAAGCGGGGCGAGCTGGACGGCAACGCGCCCCTTGCGGCGTTCGCCGAGAAGCTGGAACGCGCCACCCTCTCCGCGATCGAGGAGGGGGAGATGACGGGCGATCTCATCCCGCTCTTCTCCCGCGAGGGCATCGTCCCCCAAAAGCTCTCCTCGGAGGAATTTTTGCGCGCCGTTGCAAAGCGGCTGTGAGTCGGCGGCGGGGTGCCCGCGCGCTTGTTGCAATAAGAGGGGAGCGCCCGTGCCGGACGGCACGGGCGCTCCTTTTGTATGGGAAAAAAGAGTGAGGGATGAGCTATTTTCTGTTCACCATGGAGGAGAACACGAGCGCGAACCGCAGGAAATAGATGAGGGAGACGAGCATGGAGGCGACGTAAGTGAGCGCCGCCGCGGAGAGGACTTTGTTCGCCGCGGGGAGTTCTTCGTCCGTCAGGATGCCGTCTTCTATAAGCATCTGTTTTGCCCTGCGCGAAGCGTTGAATTCGACGGGCAGCGTCACCAGCATGAAGAGGGTGGACAGCCCGTAGAGGGCAATGCCCGCATACACCGCCCATTCGCCGAAGGGAACGGTGACCCAGAAGATGTCCAAAAGCAGCCCGATGATGACGAGGGGGAGCGCCAGGCGGGAACCGATGTTCGCAACGGGAACGAGCACGTTGCGGATCTTGTACGGAACATATCCCGTGCGGCTCTGCATGACGTGCCCCACTTCGTGCGCGGCAACGGCGACCGCCGCCACCGACGCGCTGCCGTAGGTGCTCATGGAGAGGTTCACCGTCTTGTGCGCGGGGTGAAAGTGGTCTGTCAGCCTGCCTTCCACGCGGTTGACGGAGATGTCCGTCACGCCGCGTTCGCGCATGAGGCGGGTCGCCGTGTCGTATCCCGTCATGCAGGAATGCGTCTGCACGCGGTCGTATTTGGAGTACGTCGTATTGACGCGCGCCGACGCCCATGCCGAGAACGCAAGAAAGGGCACGAGGATCAGCAAAAAGAGCAAATAGTCGAACATGGCATACTCCTCCTTGATTTATTATACCGCATTTCGCGCATTTTGTAACAAGCGGGGCGATATTTTCATACAAGAATGCGGAAATTTTTTGCGTGAGCGGGCAAAGCGGGGCGGCGGCGGGCAAAAACGCCTTGCCTTTTTTGCGGAAAATTGGTATACTTTGGGCATGGATAACAAAGTGTTCACGGACAAAGTGCGCATCACCGTCAAGGCGGGTGACGGCGGCGACGGCATGAATTCCTTCAAGGCGTACAAGGGCAAGCCCGCCTGCGGACCGGACGGCGGCGACGGCGGCGACGGCGGCAGCGTCTACATCGTCGCGGACGAAAACGTGCACGACTTGCTCGCTTACCGTTTCACGGGCAAGTACTTCGCGGGCAACGGCGAGCGCGGCGGTACCAATCAGTGCGCGGGGAAGCGCGGCGCGGACGTCGTGCTCAAAGTCCCCTGCGGAACGCTCGTGCGGGACGCCGAGAGCGGCAAGATCGTCTGCGATGCCTATGAAAACGGCGAAAAGATCCTGCTGCTCGCGGGCGGCAGAGGGGGCAAGGGGAACGTGCGGTTCACCACCGCCCGCCGCCACGCACCCAACTTCGCCCAGAAGGGGGTACACGTCAAGCCGCATGCCCTCATCCTCGAAATGAAGGTGATCGCCGACGTGGGGCTGGTGGGCTTTCCCAATGTGGGTAAGTCGACGCTGCTCTCCAAAATTTCCGCGGCGCGCCCCAAGATCGCCGATTATCACTTCACCACCCTTTCCCCCAATCTCGGCGTCGTGCGCTATTATGAAGGTTCCTTTGTCGTCGCCGACATCCCGGGGCTCATCGAGGGCGCCGCGGACGGCGCGGGGCTGGGACATGACTTTTTGCGGCACATTGAGCGCACCCGCATGATCTGCCACGTTCTGGACATTGCGGGCACCGAGGGACGGGACCCGCTCGACGACTACGAGAAGATCAACTTGGAACTTGCGGCGTATTCCCAAAAACTTGCCGCGCTCCCGCAGATCGCCGTCCTGAACAAGTGCGACTGCGCGGGCGCGCAGGAGAACGCGGCGCGCTTCCGTGCGGCGCATCCGGACGTGCCCGCCGTGGAAATTTCCGCCCTGCGCGGCGAGGGGGCAAGGGCGCTGCTCGATGCGGTGTGGAAGCTGCTCGAAACGCTCCCGCCCGCCGAAAAGATCGCTTCGGACGAGTTTGCCTTTGAGGAAGAGGATACATGGCAGTTCGAAGTCTCCCGCGACGGGACGGGTGCGTTCGTCGTTACGGGTGGTTTGGTCGATCTGCTGTGCCGCAACGTCGTCCTCAACAATCCCGACTCCATGGCGTATTTTCAGCGCATGTTAAAGACGCGCGGCGTCTTCAAGGCGCTTGCGGAAGCGGGCTGCAAGGAGGGGGACACCGTCGTCGTCGGCGACGTCGAATTTGATTACATCCCATAAATCACGGAGACATCTATGACAAGCAAGCAAAGAAGCAAATTGAAATCCATCGCGGCGAACCTTTCGCCCGTCACGCAGATCGGCAAGGGCGGCATTTCGGAGAACCTTTTAAGGACGCTCTCCGAGGCGCTCGACAAGCGCGAGATCATCAAAGTGAACGTGCTGCCCACCGCCGAGGCGGACGCGGACACCATGGCGCAGAACGCGGCGGACCTGCTGGGGGCGGAAGTCGTGTACGTCATCGGCAGAAAGGCGGTCTTCTACCGCCGCTCGCAGCGGGACGACGTGGAGCACATCGAACTGTAAGGCGGCGCGGACGTTTTTTCGTCCGCGCCGCGGCTGCAAATTTTCTGCGCAAAATACGGGGAAAGTGCGGGCAACCTCTTGTCTTTTTTGCGCGGATATGATAAAATAGGGCGGAAAGGTTCCCGAACGGGTCGAACATTTTTTATGGAGGATACAAGATGCAATATTCACGCGAAGTGGAAGAGATGTGTTGCGTTGCGAAGGGTCCCAAACATGACCCCGCGCCCATTCCCGAAGAGGGCAAGTGGGTCTGCGCAAAACAGATCACGGACATCAGCGGCTTCACGCACGGCGTGGGCTGGTGCGCACCGCAGCAGGGCGCCTGCAAACTGACGCTCAATGTCAAGGAGGGCGTCATTCAGGAGGCACTCGTCGAGACCATCGGCTGCTCGGGCATGACGCATTCGGCGGCGATGGCGGCGGAAATTCTTCCCCACAAGACCATTCTCGAAGCGCTCAACACCGACCTTGTGTGCGACGCCATCAACACGGCGATGCGCGAGCTCTTTTTGCAGATCGTCTACGGCAGAACGCAGTCGGCGTTCTCGGACGACGGGCTCACCGTCGGCGCGGGGCTTGAGGACCTCGGCAAGGGGCTTCGTTCTCAGGTCGGCACGATGTACGGCACGGCATTGAAGGGCGTAAGATACCTCGAAATGGCGGAGGGCTATGTCACCCGCCTTGCGCTCGACAAGGACAACCAGGTCATCGGCTATGAGTTCGTGTCTCTCGGAAAAATGACCGACTTCATCAAGAAGGGCATGGAACCCAACGAGGCGTGGACGAAAGCGATGGGCCACTACGGCAGGTTCGCGGAAGAACAGGGTGCGGTGAAGTACATCGACCCTCGTAAGGAATAAGGAGGGGTAGTCATGGCTCTGTTCGAAGGTTATGAAAGAAGAGTAGAGAAGATCAACGCGGCGCTCAAAGAGTACGGCATTGCTTCCATCGAAGAATGCAAAAACATCTGCCTTTCCAAGGGCGTCGACTGCGAAAAGATCGTGCGCGGCACGCAGCCCATCTGCTTCGACAACGCGGTGTGGGCATACACGGTGGGCGCAGCCATCGCCATCAAAAAGGGCTGCAAGAAGGCGGCGGACGCCGCGGCAGCCATCGGCGAGGGTTTGCAGGCGTTCTGCATCCCCGGGTCCGTTGCGGAAAACCGCAAGGTGGGGTTGGGACACGGCAACCTCGGCAAGATGCTCCTTTCCGAAGAGACGGACTGCTTCTGCTTTTTGGCGGGGCATGAATCCTTCGCGGCGGCGGAGGGCGCCATCTCCATTGCGATGAACGCCAACAAGGTGCGCAAAAAGCCGCTGCGCGTCATCCTGAACGGGCTCGGCAAGGACGCCGCGTTCATCATCTCCCGCATCAACGGCTTCACCTATGTGGAGACGGTGTTCGACCCGTATACCGAGACGGTGACGGTCGTCAAGGAAGTTCCCTATTCGGATGGTCCCCGCGCCAAGGTCAAGTGCTACGGCGTGGACAACGTTCCCGAAGGCGTTGCCGTCATGAAGCTCGAAAAGGTGGGCGTCTCCATCACGGGCAACTCCACCAATCCCACCCGTTTCCAGCATCCCGTCGCGGGAACGTATAAGAAGTGGTGCAACGAGAACGGCTTCAAATACTTCTCCGTCGCATCGGGCGGCGGTACGGGCAGAACGCTCCACCCCGACAACATGGCGGCGGGTCCTTCCTCCTACGGCATGACGGATACGATGGGCAGGATGCACTCGGACGCACAGTTCGCGGGCAGCTCGTCCGTCCCCGCGCACGTCGAGATGATGGGTCTCATCGGCATGGGCAACAACCCGATGGTCGGCGCAACCGTTGCGGTTGCAGTTGCCGTACAAGAAGGCATGAGCAAATAACGATCCCTCCGTCACCTTTGGCGCCCCTTCATGCGCTTCGCGCGGGAAGGGACGCCCGAAGGACAGGAAAGGGGCTTATCAAAAGCGTCCCCCTGCGGAAATTCCGCAGGGGGACGCTTTTTCAGGGGCGTGGACGGGGCGCGCATTACTCCGTCTGTTCCGTGCTTTCGATGAGTTCGCAGCCGTAGAGATTGGGGTCTGTTGCCTGATCGCTCTGACAGGAGAAGCGTTCGCTCAGCACAAAGTCCTCCGGGAGGCGGGTGGGGGACGTCCCCGTCAGTTCGCGGAAGATGCGGTTGAAGTTGCGGATGGTGGAAAATCCGCACCGTTCGGCGATCTCCGTCATCGTCATGCCCGTGCCCGAACGCAGCAGCCGCACGGCGTTGTCCGTGCGGACGTAGTTGAGATACTGCGAAAAGGTCGTTCCCGCCAGCGCCTTGAAGTAACGGGAAAAGTAGGCGTCGCTCATGCCCATATAGCGCACCGCCTCTTCAAAGGTGTATTCGGCGTACCGCTTATGGATGTCCTCCAAAAGGTTCTTGAACGCCTCCTCCGCGCGGTCGTTCCCGAAGCGGTGCACGAGCTGTTCCCTGCGGAACACGCCGATCATCAACTCCTTCACCGCACATTCCGCCTCCTCGCCGTAAAACAGGCTGCGCGTTTTCAAAATGTCTTTGAGGCGGGCGTAACAGGCGGGAACGGGACAGGGGTGATACAGCTTGGGGCTGGCGAGCTGATAGGGTTCGAAGAAGGGCCGGATGATGTTGTAGCCGAACACGATGACGATGAGCACGGTGTCCGGTTCGCGGGCGCGCTGATAGTGCATCTGCCCGCTGTCCGCGAACAGGGCTTCCCCCTGTGTGAGGGTGTGCTTTTTTTTCTCGCAGAAGATGTCGACGGAACCGCGTTCCACATAGACGAATTCGCAGTCGTAATGCCAATGCAGCAGGTTGTGGGAATTGCGGTATTTGCCCGCCCACACCTTGACCTCTTCGGGATAATTCCAGATCTCTCGTTTGGCGATCATCGCAAGCCTCCGTTTATTTTATCATAAACTAAAACAGTTTATATGTCAAGCGGATAATATCAATAAATGTCCGAAATGCGTCAATACATTGCTTGCAAAAACACTGCGCATGCGGTATAATGAGAATCGTTGAAAGGGACGGCGGCCGACCGGGTACCATATCGCCGACGGTCGCAAAGCTATGTTCTTTCCCGAAATCGCTTATATCTTCATTCCCCCAATATAGTTTTGGCAAAGAGGCGGTAGTTTCTATCGTCTTTTTGTCATGTCTTTTTTGCGGGAGTGCAAGATCCGATCACGATCATATTTCAAAGGGAGGCAAGGGATGAAAGAAGTTTGTGAAGCGCTCGACAGGCTGATCGCTTACGCGCGCGCGCGTTTGGGATTGTCCGCGCGCAACGAGACGTATGTGCGCAATACGCTCATCGATCTCGTCGGGGCAGAGAGCTATGAGGGCGCGGGGCAGGAGTATGACGGCAGGAGCGTTTCGGCGCTGCTCGGCGAACTCGTGGACGCATGCACACGTGCGCAGCTCCCCGCTGCGGAGAATGCGGAACGCCTGACGGACAGCGTGATGGGGGCGCTCATGCTTCCGCCCGAAGCGGTGGAAGAGGCGTTTGCGGCGCACATGGCGATCTCCTCCGAGGAGGCGACGAAGTGGCTGTATTCCTATTCCGTGCTCTCCGACTATGTCAAGAAGGAGAAGCTGGACAAAAACCCGCGCTTTACGGCGGAGAACGGGCTTGTCGTCACCATCAACTGCGCAAAACCCGAATTCCGCGATCCCAAAAAGGCGGCAAGCGGGAACAGCGTCAAGGGCGGGTATCCCAAGTGCACCATCTGCCGCGAGAACGAAGGATTCTTCGGCAGGAACAAGCGCACGCTGCGCACCGTGACGCTCGAACTCGGCGGCGAGGAATGGTTCTGGCAGTTCTCCCCCTACGGGTATTTCCATGAACACGGCATCGCCGTCAACGCAAAACATATCCCCATGCATGTGGACAGGGCGACGTTCGTCAAGCTCATGGACTTCGTCGACCTCTTCCCGCACTACTTCATCGGCTGCAACGCGGCGCTGCCCCGCATCGGCGGGAGCGTGCTCGCGCACGACCATTTCCAGGGGGGCGGCGAGGTGCTTCCGCTGCACCGCGCGCCCGTCTCCATCCCGCTCTCGCACCCCGATTTTCCCGATATTTCGGCGGGCGTGCTCGACTGGCCGGGCACGGCGCTCAGGCTGTGCGGCGCCGACAAACAGCGCCTTGCCGACCTTGCGGACATCGTGCGGGAGACGTGGGTGTCGTACAGCGATCCTGCGCGCGGCATCGTCGCCGAGGACAAGGACGGCGTCCACAGCGCCGTCAGCCCCACCGTCGTCAAAACGCACAAGGGGTACGAGATGACGCTCATCCTGCGCAACAACATTACCTCCGAACAGTATCCGGACGGCGTGTTCCACGCGCATCCCGAATTCCACGTCATCAAGAAGGAGTCCATCGGGCTCATCGAAGCGCAGGGACTGTTCATTCTCCCCGGACGGCTCGTGGAAGAGCTCGCCGCGCTCGAAGCACTGCTCGTTGCGGGCAAGCCGCTTCCCGCGGAGTATGCGGATTTCTCCATGGTCTATCGGGAGTTGCAGGCAATGGCGCCCTCCTTTACCGCGGAGTCGGCGCATGAGGCGGTCAAACGGGAACTTGCAAGCATCTGCGAACGCATCCTCGGCAACACCGCCGTGTTCAAGACGCAGCCGGAAACGGCACAATTCATGCAAAAGGCAGGGTTTTTGAAATGATCGACGAAAAACAGTACGCATACAAGGTCTCCGCTGCGGGACGGGTCAATCTCATCGGCGAGCATGTCGATTACTGCGGAGGGAAGGTGCTTCCCGCCGCCCTCTCTTTGAAGAATACCATCTATGTGCGTCCCAACGGAACGGACAAGATCAACCTTTCCTGGACGGACATCCCCGCGCGCATCACGCTGGACATCGCACGGCTGGGGGAATACAAGGACGTCAAATATGCCAACTATCCCGCGGGCTGCGCCTATTTGTGGCAGAAGGCGGGGCACAAGATCGTCGGGTGCGACATGGTGCATGACTGCACCGTTCCCTTCGGCAGCGGGCTTTCGTCCTCCGCGGCGATCGAAGTCTCCACCATCGCGGCGCTTGCAACGCTGGCGGGGGAGACGCTCGACCCCGTCGAGATCGCGCTCGTCGCGCAGAAGGCGGAACAGGAATATGCGGGCGTCAACTGCGGCATCATGGACCAATACGCGTCCGCCTGCGGCAAAAAGGACAACGCCATTCTGCTCGACTGCAAGACGCTTGTCCGCGAATACGTCCCCATCCTTCTGGGGGACTACACGCTCGTCATCGCCAACTGCAACAAGCCGCATTCCCTTGTGGAGAGCAAGTACAACGAGCGCCGCGCCGAAACGGAGCGCGCCCTCGAACTGCTCAAAACCAAGGCGGACATCGCCTGCCTTGCCGAGCTCACGCCCGACGCCTTCGCGCGCATTTCGGATGTGCTCAAAGGGGAGGGGAAGGTGTGTGACCGCGCGCGCCACGTCGTGGAGGAGTGCGACAGGGTGCGCCGTGCGGCAGGTGCCATGAAGCGCGGGGACGTCGCCGCGCTCGGCGAGCTGCTCAATGCGTCGCATGCCTCTTTGCGCGATCTGTATGAGGTCACGGGCGCCGAGCTCGACGCGCTCGCCGAGGCGGCGCAGGCACATCCCGCATGCGCGGGGTCGCGCATGACGGGTGCGGGGTTCGGCGGATGTACCGTCTCCGTCGTCCGGAAGGACGGCGTTGCGGACTTCAAAAAGACGGTCGCGGCGCACTATACGCGCAGAGTGGGATACGAGCCCTCCTTCTATGACTGCACGGTGGAAGACGGCATCATCGTCACAAAATTATAAATTCAGGGAGTGGATTCCATGATTCGTTACGATAAACAAAGCCGCCTGCTCGTCCTCGACAACGGCAGCATCGGGTATGTTCTCTATGTCAACGAGGCGGGGTACATAGAGACGCTGTACTTCGGGAAGAAGCTCTCCGACTATACGGAGCTGCTTGCCGTCCGCGGCGGAGAGGTCGGCTGTTCCTCCTATTACGACCCCGTAAAAAACGAGGAATGGTCGTATGCGGACAAATACAGGGATGACCGTACCCCTTTGGAAGTGTCCTCTCACGGGCTTGCCGACAAGCGCGGCGCACCCGTTGTCGTGCGCGGGGCGGACGGCTCGTTCGTCACCGACCTGCGCTTTGCGGGCGTCAGGCGCAGCAAGGGCGCGCCCGTTCTGGAGGGGCTGCCCTGCGCGCACGGCAACTGCGAGACGGCGGACATTCTGCTCGAAGACGCCCGCCTTCCCGTGCGCGTGCACCTCTATCTCTCCATCTATGCCGATAAGGACGTTCTGCTGAAGAGCTTCCGCATCGAGAACGCGGGCAGGAAGGCGGTGCGCCTCGTACGGGCGATGTCCATGCAGCTCGACCTGCCGCGCAGGAATTACGACCTCGTGCACTTCCACGGGCGCTGGGCAAAGGAACGCGACCTCTGCCGCGACGAGGTGAAGGACGGCGTGCGGGAAATTTCCTCCAATCACGGGCGTTCGTCCGCGGAGGAAAATCCCTTCGTCTATTTGCAGGAACGGGGCGGGAGCGCCGACCGCGGCGAAGCCATCGGCTTCAACCTCGTGTACAGCGGGAATTTTAAGTTCCGGCTGTTGTCCGATAAATTCTGCGGCGTGCACGTCACCTACGGCATGAACGACGAGGACTTTGAATGGAAGCTCGCGCCGAAGGAGAAGTTCTATACCCCGCAGGCGGTCATCGCCTACTCCGCCGAGGGCACGGACGGGATGTCGCAGGCGTTCCACCGCTTTATCCGCGAGGACCTCGTCCGCTATGCCTTTGACGGGGCATATAAGCCCGTCCTGTTCAATTCCTGGGAGGGGTGCTATTTCAACTTCGACACCGAGCTCATCCTGTCCTACATCGACGACGCGGCAACAATCGGCACCGAACTCTTTGTGTTGGACGACGGCTGGTTCGGCGCGCGCGATCACGACCGCGCGGGGCTGGGCGATTGGACGGTCAACAAAAAGAAGATCGACCTTGCGCGCGTGATGGCGCACTGCCGTGAACGCGGCATGAAGTTCGGCATCTGGTTCGAGCCGGAGATGGTCAATCCGGACAGCAGCCTGTTCCGCGCGCATCCCGAATATGCGCTCGGCGGGGAGGGGACGCTCGGGCTCGGGCGCCATCAGCTCCACCTCGATTTTGCGAACGCGGACGTCGTGGAGAACATCTATCGGCAGATGAAGGCGTTCTTCGACGAATACCCCGTCGATTATGTGAAGTGGGACTACAACCGCACGGTGACGGACCACATCTCGCGCGCGCTGCCCGCCGACCGTCAGGGGGAGGTGTATCATCGCCTCGTGCTCGGCTATTATGCGCTTCTCGGAAGGCTGACGAGCGAATATCCCCATATCATGTTCGAGGGCTGCGCTTCGGGCGGCGGCCGCTTCGACATGGGAACGCTGTGCTACTGCCCGCAGATCTGGTGCTCGGACGAGTCCGATCCCGCCCAGCGCATCGATATTCAGTTCAACACGTCTTTGGGCTATCCGCTCTCCTCGATCGGCTCGCACGTCAACGACAGTCCCGTCGCAAGCTATGCCGCCAAAGCCGCGCTCGCCCTGTTCGGCACCTACGGCTATGAGATGGACCCGCGCAAGCTCACCGAACAGGAATGCAGCGCCCTTTCCGAGACGACGGCGCTCTACAAAAAATACCACGGCGACGTCATCGAACGGGGCACGCTCTATCATCTGCTTTCGCCTTCGGAAGGCAATACGATGTGCATGCAGTGCGTCTCGCGGGACAAGTCCGCCTCCCTCGTCCTGTTCATGAACAAGCTGAAGGAGTGGGATATTTTCCGCTTTGTCAGGCTCAGGGGGCTGGACGCCAAAAAGCGGTACGCCTGTTCCTTCGACGGGCGCACGTATTCGGGCGAATACCTCATGCGCGTGGGACTGAATTTCAGCGAAGAGATGCTTGCGGAGTTTGATTTCCGCCTCGTCGTCCTCACCGAGGCATGACTTGAAAAAAACCCAAAAAAGCAAGAAAAAACGCCGTGTTTTTTCTTGCTTTTTTGATGCGGATATGATAGGATAATACGACTTTTCCAAACAGGTGTCCTATGGCTTCGTTGCTTCTCGCCGTCATCTATCTCGCCTTCATTTCGCTCGGCTTGCCCGATTCGCTGCTCGGCTCCGGCTGGGCGTCCATGCGCGTCGAACTCGGCGCGCCGCTCTCCGCCATGGGGCTCATCTCCATGATCATTGCGGCGGGGACGGTCGTCTCGTCGCTCGCCTCCGATTTTCTCACGCGCAAGCTGGGAACGGGGCTCGTCACCGTCATCAGCATCCTGCTCACGGCGGGCGCCATGCTCGGTTTTTCGTTCGCGGGCACCTATTGGCTGCTGTGCGTCCTCGCCGTGCCTTACGGTCTGGGCGCGGGCGGCGTGGACGCCGCCCTCAATAACTATGTGGCGCTGCACTACAAGGCGCGCCACATGAGCTGGCTGCACTGTTTCTGGGGGCTCGGAGCGCTCGTCAGCCCCTTCATCATGGGCGCCGCCATCGCGGGGGAAGCGGGCTGGCGGGGCGGGTATTCCCTCGTCTCCTATGTGCAGTTCGGCATTATGGCGCTCGTGGGCATCAGTCTTCCGCTGTGGAAGAAGGGAAAGGAGGACGGCAAAGAGGCGAAGGCACTCACCCTGCCGCAGACGCTGCGCTTAAAAGGTGTGTTCTTCATCCTCATCGCCTTCTTTTGCTATTCCGCCGTGGAAGCGACCGCCATGCAGTGGGCAAGCAGCTATTTCAAGGAATACAGGGCGCTTCCCGACGACCTTGCTGCCATGCTCGGCTCTCTCTTCTACATCGGCATCACCGTCGGCAGGTTCGCCTGCGGATTCTTCTCCGAGCGGGCGGGGGACAAGGCGCTCATCCGCGGGGGCGTTGCCGTCATTGCCGTCGGCATCGTCCTCTTGGCGCTGCCCGTCGGGGGATACGCCGTCTCGGTGGCGGGCTTTCTCGTCATCGGGCTGGGCTGCGCGCCCGTCTATCCGTCCATCATCCATTCCACGCCCTATAATTTCGGCGCGGAGCACTCCCAGGCGGTCATCGGCGTGGAGATGGCGTTCGCCTACATCGGCACCACGTTCATGCCGCCGCTGTTCGGGGTCATCGCCCAATATGCGGGCATTGCGTTCATGCCGCTCTGGCTGGCGCTCTTTGCCGTGTTCCTCTTCTGCATGACCGAACTGCTCAACCGCTCCAACCGCGGCAGGCAGTCCGCAGCGCCGCCGACGCCCTGAACGCTTCCGCGGGCGCCTTCCCGACAGGGAAGGCGCCCGCGGCGTATTTTCAGACGATGTCGAAGAGAACGGTGACTTCCTCGGTGAGTTCCGCCTCTTCGGGGGCGAGGTCGGAGAGGGCGTCCGCCCGCGCCGCCATAGCGCGCACGG